>CBDUIC010000053.1:0-49412 GCA_965367245.1 uncultured bacterium
CGCCCGACACCAGGGTGGTGGCCGCAGCCACGTAGCCGCGCTTGTGGAGGGCACCGCTGAACAGCACCACCAGCAGCGCAAACCCGGCAAGGGACGAAGCGGGAATGCTACGAAACGGGCCCAGCGACCAACCAACCGCTGCGAACGCCATCGCCACGGCCGCGTAGCGTAGGGCCTCGGCGACCATTCGCGACGTGGGGTCGGGGGCGGTCGTTGCCATCGGGCTCCCATCGGTTCCGGGGCGGCCGGCTTGAGGGCTCAGGGGGAGTCGCGCCAGGCGTCGAGAGGCTCTGGATCGAGCGATCCGACGCCCCGCCCGAGGACCACCAGGGTCGCTAGCGACGCGGCGCCGACGGCGAGCCACGGGCCCGAGCGCTTCAGGACGGGGGTGCTGGTCGTCGTGGGCCCGGCCTGGTTGCTGATCACCAAGGGCATGTAGGCGAGGTAGAGCGTGCCGAGGCCGTAGCCGACCAACGAGGCCACGCTGCCCTCCGCGGGGCCCAGCTCCTTGTTGAGCGCTCCGGTGGCGGTCATCAGGCCGAGGCCCACCCCGGCGTAGGGAATCCATGCCAGCGACCGCTTCCGGCGGCCGCGGCCGTCGGGCTCGGTGCCGAGGATGGGGTCGGCGAGCCACATCGACACGGGGAAGGTCAGGCCCACCAGGCCCAGCCCCGCGACGCCCAGGGCCACCCGGGTGCCGCCCTGCCGCTGCGGGTCGACGGTCGAGACGTACTCGCCGAAGTCGCCGGTATCGAACAGCGCACCGGTCGCCATGTAGCTGCCGCTGAGGAACAGCGAGGTGGTCGCGGTCGTCCACAGGTAGTGCTGGGTCCAGCCGTCACGGGGGCGCCCCAGCACCAGGCCGCCGGCGGCGGCACCCCCCACGATGAGGTTGGCACCCGTGCCGGCGAAGGTGCCGAAGCGAATGTCGCCGGGCCCCATGCCCGCCGTGTCGCAGACCATGAAGGTGGTGGAGAAGCCGGTGGGGCGCCCCCCGGCGGCGGCGCAGCCGATCCCGTGGCCCACCACCTCGTGGCTGACGGCGAGAGTGGTGTACGACGCCGCGCCTACCGCCAGGGCGGTGAGGGGATCGGGGTCGGCAGCGAGAGCGAGGGAGAGGGAGAGCCAGGTCATCGGCGCAGGGTAGCACCGGGTCGAAGCCGCGAACGAACTACCAGGCCTCCGCCAGGAGACGGTACCCGTGCCGCCGTGCCTGCGGGTCGAAGGGAATGCTGACCAGCATCACCTCGTCGGCGGCGGTCTGCCGCACCAGCTCCTCCACGCCGCTCAGAACCCGCTCGGCCGTACCCACCAGGGCGAACTGCCGACGCATGGCGATCGCCATCTGCTCCATCGGCGTGTACGACGCCGCGCCGAGTCGGGCGGGGTCGGGGAAGGTGGGGTTGCCCCCTCGCAGGAAGGTCTCGACGAACCAGTGCTCCGACGTGCGCGCCAGGGCCTCGGCCTCGGCCTGGGTGTCGGCAGGCTGTGCATACCAGGCCAGGATCACTCGAGGTCGCTCGCCGTGGGGGCCGGGCGTGAAGTGCTGGTGGTACGCGGCGAGGGCCTCGAGCATGCCGCGAGGGTCGAGGAATCCCCCGAAGGCATAGGGCAGGCCGCGGCGGGCGGCGTAGCGGGCGGAGGTGGGGCTGGTGCCCAGCACCCAGGGCTGAGCGCTGGAGGCGACCTGCGGCGAGGCGAACGTGTCGGCGTAGGGCCGGTCGTGGCGGCCTGGGCCCAGCCACGACAACAGCTCGTCGACATCGTCGAAGCTCGGCTTGCGTAGCCCCAGGGCCTGCGGCGCGTGCCCCTCCGAGCCCCCGCTGCGGCCCAGGCCGAGATCGATACGCCCGGGGAACAGCGCCTCGAGCAGGTTGAACTGCTCGGCGACCTTCAGCGGCCGGTAGTACGGCAGCAGCACGCCCCCCGACCCGACCCGGATGCGCTTCGTGATGCTCGCCAGGTGGCTGACCATCACCTCGGGGCTCGCCGAGGCGAGGGCCTGGTCGGCGTGGTGCTCGGCCACCCAGAAGCGGTGGTAGCCGAGCTCGTCGGCGTCGCGCGCCAGGGTGACGGTGTGCTGCACGGCGTCGCGGGGGCGCATGCCCTCGGACACCGGCGACTGGCAGAGGATCGACAGGGGGACCATGCGCCCTCCTACTCCGGTGCCCCGGCCCTTGCCGGCGACCGACCCGCGCGCCACATGGTCCCCATCGAAGGGGGAGTGCATGGGCAAGGAGCAGCAGAGCGGGCAGGCGGCGTGGGAGGTCGGCGTCGTGGAGCTGGCCGAGCTGCCCCGCGAGGAAGGGCTGCAGGGCATGCTTGTGGTCGTCGAGGTGGGCACGGGCGACGTGCGCCTTGCAGCGCCGATCACGGCCGGCGAGCCCCTGACCGAGCTGCTGCAGCAGGCCGTAGCCGATCCCATGGGGGAGGGGCCTGCAGGGCTGCCGTCGGCGCTGCACTGCGAATCGAGCTTTGCTCGTCGCCTCAAGGCCCCCGCCCGCAAGCTGGGAGTGCGGGTGAAGGCAAGGCAGGAGCTACCTGAGCTCGATGCGGTGCGACAGCGGCTCCAGGGCGGCTTTCGGCAGGCGCCTGCCTTCGAGGTCGACACCCCCGCCGCGTGGCGCGCCCCGCTGGAGCGCCTGCACAGCCTCGCTCCGTGGTCGCGCATCGACGACGGGATCGACTTTGCCTTCCATGGTGCGAAGCCTCTGGATGGGTGGACGGCCCTGGTCTCCGGGTCGCGGGGCGTGCAGCGAGGCATGCTGCTGCTCGCTCACCCCGGGCATCGCGAGCTGCTCCCGGTGCTGCAGTCGGGGGGCACCCTGCCCGGGGAGCTGCTGGTGCCCTGTCTCACCTTCGATCCGGTGGCGGAGGCCCCGGAGGCCCACGTGCGCTGGGCTCAGGAGGCCGGGCTGGTGTTCGACGGCGACGTGGCGATGGCCTTCGCGCTGGGGCGCGGCCTCGAGCCGCTGTCCGAGCTGCACCAGCGGCTGTGCCTGGCGGCGGCGGAGGCGCTGGCCGAGGCCTGCGCCAAGCAGGGCGACGCGGTGCTCGACGGCCCCACCCGCACGGTGGTGCAGACCAGCGTGGGCCCTGTCGTGGTGGCGACCGAGCGCTACCAGTCGAAGGTGGAGGAGGTCGATGCACCTGCTCTGGTCGACGCGCCGCACCGGCTACAGCTGGGCGGGGTGGAAGGTGGGGTCCCCACCCTCGATGTGCTGCTGGCAGCCGACGACGCGACGCGCATCGCTGCCCGCCTCGACGGCCTCATCGCGCTGTCGTGTCTCGCCGAGCCAGGCCAGGGCGTGTTCGTCGACGGATTCGCCGAGGGGGTCTACCTGGGCACGCTGGTCGTCGTGCCGACGGCCGACAGCCTGGTGCCGATGGTGCGGGCGCGGCGGTGCCTGGTGCGCCTGCTCGGCGGCCCCACGCCGGCAGAGGCGCGGGAGGTCGTGGCCGTGTGGTCGGTGGAGATCACCAGCGACGAGGCCGACCTCAGGGGTTGAACCAAGCGATCCATGCGTTGAGCGACCAGGCCACCGACACCCAGGCCAGGTAGAGCCCCATGGCGGCTGCGGCGGCGCGGCTGATGGGCCAGAAGCGAGCGATGCAGGCGACGATCGCCACCCACATCGCGGTGATCACCAGCAGGCCGAGCTCGGGCTGCTTCATCCCGAAGAACACCGGCGACCAGGCAGCGTTGAGGAGCAGCTGCACGCCGAACAGCGTCAGCAGCTCTCGGGCCCGCTCGGTGGCCGTGCGCACCACCTGCCACGCGGCGAAGGCCATCGCGGTGTACAGCACCGTCCAGATGGGGCCGAAAGCCCAGCTGGGGGGCGTCCACGGGGGCTTGTCGAGGGTGGGGTACCACGCGCGCACGGCCTCGGCGGTGCTCAGGCCGCCGATGGCGGCGGCGCTGAAGCAGGCGAACAGGAGCACGGCGAGGAGGCCGGCGGACTGGCGGGTGGTCAAGGGTGTCATGGCCTCATGGTAGCGACATGGTGGGCCGATGCCATGCGAGGGCGTCGGCACCGGCGAGGACCTGGGGCCGGGTGTCGTGCACGACGACGAGGGCGCCGTGACGCGCCAGGTGACGCAGCGCGTCGACCAGGGCAGGAAGATCGGCCTCGTGCAGCCCTCGCGACGGCTCGTGCAGGGCCACCAGCTCCCCCGCCTTGGGCCCCCCTGCCGCCTCGAGGCGAGCGAGGCCCAGGCGCTGGCGCTCCCCCCCCGACAGCTCCCGGACCCGCTGCCCGAGACGCAGCGAGCCCAGCCCGAGACGGCACAGCGCGTCGATCCCGGGCTGCAGCGCGCCCAGCGGCGCCTCCAGGACGCTGACGGCCTGCTCCAGCACGTCGGCCACCGAGCGGCCCTCCCACCGGACGGCGAGAACCTCCGGCCGGTAGCGACGCCCCTCGCACACGGGGCAGGGGGCGTGCAGGTCGGCGAGCATGTCGAGGGCCACCGTGTCGCGCCCGGTGCCACGGCAGGCCTCGCAGCGGCCGTCGCGGGAGCGGAAGCTGAAGGCGCGCCCAGGTAGATCGCCGAGTCCCGCGAAGGTGCGCTGCAGGGCCCGGAGCAGCCCCAGGGCGTCGAGCACGGTCTCGTGCTGGGCGAGGGGAGCCTGGTGGACCTCGTGAAAGCCCTCGTGGCCGTCGATGCCTGTGCAGCCTCGCGGCCGCCCGGCGGTGAGGCTGTCGGCCAGGGCGTGCAGGGCGGCGGAAGCCCCCGACCCCACGATGGCGACCAGGCCCTCGGCGGGGAGGGACCAGTCGCCGTGGCTCACCGCCCCCTGGCTCACGCCGTGCAGGCACAGCGGGCCTCGCTGCACCGGCGGCAAGCGCACGTCGGCGCGCCGCAGCGCCCGAGCGGTGGCGGTGTCGCCGGCGAGGACCTCGACCGCAGGCCCCTGAGCCACGACCTCGCCCCCCTCGGGCCCTGCCCCTGGCCCCAGCTCGACCAGGTGGTCGCATCCGCGCACCACGGTGGGCCGGTGGCTGACGACGACCACGGTGTGGCCCGCCTCCACCAGCCCCCGCAGCCGCGTCACCAGTCCCGGCAGCTCTTCCTCCTGCAGCCCCGCACCCGGCTCGTCGAGCACCAGCGTGAGCTGCGTGAGGCGTGCCCCCAGCACCGAGGCGAGGCGGAGACGCTGGTGGGCGCTGTCGGGGAGGTCGTCGACCAGCGTGTGCAGGGGCCAGGAGCCGAGCCCCAGCCCGACCAGATCGTCGAGCTGCGGCCTGATGCGGGGGAGCAGCGCGTCGACCACCGCTCGTTGGCGGGGGACCTCGACCTCGCCCAGCGCCGCCCCCACCGCGTGGAGCGGCAGCGCGAGGAGTGCGGGCAGCGTCATGCCGCCGACCGCCACCTCGCGGGACAGCTCCCCCAGCCCGGTGCCGTCGCAGGGCGGGCAGGGGCCCCACACGAGGGGGGCGGCCCACGCCGCGGCCTGCTTGTGGGTGCGGCGCTTGAGCGCCTCTTCTTCGGCCAGCGCGCACAGGCCCGGCCACGCCTCGCGAAAGCGGTGGGTGCCGGTGCGCTGGCCGCGCTGGTAGTCCCAGGTGACCTCGTGCTGCACCTCACCGGTGCCGTGCAGCGCGAGCTGCCGCAGGGCTTCTGGCAGCGCCGCAACCGGCTGCGCGAGCGCGTCGCCGAGGCCCGCCGAGTGGGCCGCCGCGCGGAGGGTGGCGAGGTAGCGGCCCCCTCGCTCGCCGAGGAGACGACCGACCTTGGTGCCGTCGAGGGCGCCGTCGAGCAGGCTCCGCTCCGGGTCGGTCACCAGCAGGGCCTCGTCGCAGCGCTGCACCCGCCCACGCCCTCCACAGTGGGGGCAGGCACCCGCGGGTCGATCCGGGGAGAAGTGCTCGGCACGCAGCGGGGTGTCGCTGTCGCCAGCCCGCGACCACAGCAAGCGCAGCAGCGGCCCCACCCCGCTGTGGGTGGCGATGGTCGCGCGGGGCCCCGCGGCGCCGGCCTGCTGTCGCAGCAGCAGCGTCGGCGTGAGGCCCTCCGCCCCGTCGAGGCGGGGAGCGGGGAGGCGGCGGAGGAAGCGGCGGGCCTCGAAAGGCATCCCCTCGGCCATGCGTCGCCGTCCCTCGGCGGCCAGCGTGTCGATGGCCAGCGAGGTCTTCCCGCTGCCCGAGACTCCGACGATGCCGATCAGCGCGCGGTGGGGGAGCTGCAGGTCGAAGCCCCTCAGCCGGTGGGTGCGCACCCCGCGCAGCGTCAGTGCGGCTGGCGGTGCGGCGGGCGGTCGGGGCGGTCGGGCCGTCGACAGGCGCCCGGTCGGGAGCTCCGGCTCGTCGACGAGGTGGCCTTCGCGGAGTCCCACTCGATGATCGGCCGCCGCCCACAGGTGACGGTGGTGGGAGATGGCCACTACGGTGTGCCCTGCCTCGGTCAGGTCGTGGAGGACCTCGATCAAGCGCCCCAGGTCGTCGGGGTGCAGCCCGCGGTCGGGCTCGTCCATCACCAGCAGGGTGGGCTTGGCGCGGGCCTTCGCGACCAGGGTGGCGAGCTTGATGCGCTGCCCCTCGCCCCGCGACAGCGACGCCGACGACTGGCCCAGCGACAGGTAGCCGAGCCCCAGCCGGCTCATCGCGGTGAGGGTGGGGCCGAGATCGGCGTCGTCCCCCATCTGCTGCAGCGCCTCGTCGACCGTGAGCTGCAGCACTTCGCCGATGCTCAGGCCCCGCCACGTCACCTGGTCCGTGGCCTCGGTGTAGCGGCTGCCCCCGCAGGCCTCGCAGGGGCGCAGCAGGTCGTCGAGCAGGTGCAAGCGGATGCGCTCGACCCCCAGCCCCTCACAGGTCGGGCACCGCCCCTTGGGCCGGTTGAACGCGAAGTGCCCCGCGCCCCACCCGCGGCTACGGGCCTCTGGCGTCGCGGCAAAGCGCCGGCGCACGACGTCGAACAGCTTGGTCCAGGTGGCTGGGGTGCTGCGGGAGGTGCGCCCCAGGGGGCTGCTGTCGACGGCTTGCACGGCCATCCCGGCGGGGAGCGGGTCGCAGTGGGCCTGGGGACCTCCCTCCTCGCCGCGCAGCGCCGGAAGGAGCGTGTGCATCACCAGCGACGACTTGCCCGCCCCCGACGGCCCCAGGACGACGTTGAGGCGCTGCAGCCGCACGGGCAGATCGACGTGCTGCAGGCCGTGCAGGGTCGCGCCCCGCAGCCACAGGGTGCCTTGCTCGGGGCGGCGCCGAGGCGGCGCGGGAGGCCCTCCCAGCGGATCGACGCCGGGAGGCCCGTCGGACACGAACCGCCCGCCCTGCTGCCCGCCCCCGGGCCCCAGCCCGATGACCCTGTCGGCGTGACGGACGAAGTCGGGGTCGTGCTCCACGGTGAGCACGGTGTTGCCGCGGCCACGCAGCGCGTCGAGGGCCGCGAGCAGCCCCGGCTGGCGGCTGGGGTGCAGGCCGAGGGTGGGCTCGTCGAAGGCCACCAGCTGGCCCGACAGCTCGGTCGACAGCTGGGCCACCAGGGCCAGGCGCTGGGCCTCGCCCCCCGACAGCGTCGCCATGGGCCGCTGCAGCGCCAGGTGGCCCAGCCCGAGCTGGAGCAGCGTCGCCAGGCGGGGCTGCAGGCTGCCCATCACGACCTCGGCGACCCGAGACCCGGGCTGCGCGAGGGTCTGCGCGAGCTCGGCGAGGGGCTGGGCGAGGAGGTCGGGCAGGTTCAGCCCGTTCCGCAGCGCCTCCCGCCCGGGGCGCCCGAGGCGGGTGCCCTGGCAGGCCGCGCAGGGCACCGAGCGGACGAAGCGGAGGATGTTGCGGTTGCGGTTGCGCCCGAGGGTCTCCTCGATGACCGGCACCAGGCCTCGGTAGTAGCCCTCCTCCCGTGGCTTGGCGGTGATGCCCTCCCACCGCATGCGGCTCTCGAGGCTGTGCTTGCCGAAGGGCACCTTGCGCACCTTGGTGCCGAACCAGACCATCCGCCGCTGGGCGTCGGTCAGCTCTCGCCACGGCGTGTCGAGGGTGAAGCCGTGGTCGCGGCACAGCCCGTCGAGCACCTCGGGGGTGACCTGGGAGTAGACGATGTAGCCATTCGGCAGGGTGGGCACGAGGGCCCCCTCCCGCAGGGAGCGGTCGGGGTCGGCGACGAGGAGCTCGGGGTCGACGTGGTCTTGCTCGCCGAGGCCGTCGCACGACGGGCAGGCCCCCAGCGGATGGTTGAAGCTGAAGTGGCTGCGGCGCAGTGCCTCACCGCCGGGGTCGGTTGCTTCGCGGGCGTACAGCAGGCGGAGCAGGTCGAGGCACCCGGAGCGCGTGCCGACGGTGGACCGCACGTGGGCCACCTCGCTGCGTCGGCCGACGGACACCGGCGCGGGCAGGCCGCAGAGCTCGTCGAGGTCGGGGCGAGCGCCCTTGCCGAGCACCTGCTGTGCCCGCGCCGACCAGGCGGCCATCAGCCGCTGCTGGCCCTCGGCGACCAGGGTGTCGTGCACCAGCGTGGTCTTTCCGGAGCCGGAGGGGCCAGTCACGGCGGCCCAGGTGCCGAGGTCGAGGTCGAGGTCGAGGTCGTGCAGGTGGTGCTGGCGGGCGCCGCGGAGGTGGAGGGTGGGCATGGGGCCAGGTAGCTCGCGTGGGCGGGGTAGACTGGCGTGGGGAGGGAGGCTGGACCGGATCTCGCGACGGCGGGTGCTCGCGATGGCGATGGCGATGGCCGTGCCTCGCTGGAGCGCGGCGACCTCGGTCCCCCGACCCCCAGGTCCGCTCCGCAGCTGGCCGGGGCAGGGCGACGTGGTGGTGATCGCTACGACCCACGGGGATCCTCGGGTGCGTGCAGGGCGGGAGGGCACCGAGGCCTTCGATCTGGCACTGGCGGCCTACGCCGAGGGCCGTCGGCACTTCGTGGCCGCCACGGGCACGCGGGGCGACCCGGGCCTGGCCCTGGTGGCCCAGCGTCCGGCGGAGGAGCGGCACGCCATGCTGAGGGCCGGCCTGGTGCACGGCGTGTCCGACGATGTGGCGAGGCTGGTCGGCACGAGCTTCCTCGACGAGGTGGTGGTGGTGGAGGGAGGCCACGACGAGGCGGCGCCCCTGGCCGACGCGATGGCCGTGGCGCAGCGCCTCCACTCGCCACGCGACGACCTGTTCCGGCGGCGGCGGGTCGCGATGAGCCGCGGCGACCTGCGGGCGGCTGGCTACAGCGACGTGCGAGGCTCGGGTCTGGTGCGCGTAGAAGCGGGGGAGGTGGCGCTGTCGCGGGCGATGGCCGCGCGCGTCACGTCGGCCCCCGACGACGCGGTGATGGTGGCCTCGTCGCTGGGCGCTCCGGTGCTGTGTGACGCGCTGCAGGCCGCAGGGCGTGGGGGCCACCTCGTCGCTGGGCCGCTGGCGGCGGCGGCTCTCGGCGACGCGCCCTTGTGGTGGGCCACGCTCCGCGCGGGGCTCCCGGAGCCGGGGGATGACTCGCTGGTGCCGTGGGCGCGGGCGCTGGGTCCCTACGTCGCTGCGCTGAAGGCCTGGCCGAGTCGCGATGAGGTGACCGCCCGGATCGAGGCCCAGGTGGGGCCTCGACCGCCGGTCCTGCCGCCGCGCCACCCGCTACGGCGCCACGTGGAGAGAGCGGCGAAGTTGCTGCGCAAGGAGGGGGTCGACCACGCCATCGACGTGCCCCTGGTCGAAGCGTCGAATCCGGCGCTGGTGATGTCCTACGACACACTGCATGACTGCGTCACCGTCGCGGAGGCCGTGGGCGAGCTGCCCGAGCCCCTCACGGCGGCGCTGCTGCTGCATGAGCTGGTGCACGTACGGCAGGTGGCCGAGGCCTGTGCGGTGCTCGGCGTGGCTCCGCGCGACCTTGCGCTGGCCCTCGACACGCTGCCGCTGGGCGTTGGCGTGGGGATTCGGTGCGCGATGGAAGACCTCGCGTACCGGGAGGAGGTGGCGGTGCTCTCGGCGCTGGGGCTGTCCCTCCCCGACCCGGCGGCTCCGGCGGGGGAGGGCACCGAGGGGAGCGTGCTGCAGCTGCTGGCCATGCTCGATGCGCTGCCCTACGGCTCGAAGGGCTGGCTGCAGCTGATCGACAGCCTGGTGATCCCCGACGAGTAGGCCTCAGGGAGGGCGTGATGTGGTGGGTGATGGTGTGCGCGATGGCCGCTCCCGACGTGGCGGAGGCTCAGCAGCGGCTGGAGCGGTCGGGGATGGGGGTGCTGGCGGGCTGGTCGGTGGCGAACCTCGGCGCGGGGGCGGCGGGGGCGTGGGAGGCCGACAGCCCCGAGGCGCAGGCGTTCTGGGCGACCAGCGGCGCCTGGAACGTGGTCAACCTGGGCATCGCCGGGGCGGGGCTGGCCACCGTGGGCGGCCTCGACCGCCTCGACGGGAGCGGCCTGGCCGCACGCCAGCGCCGACTCCGCACGACCCTGTTGGTGAACGCGGGCCTCGACGTGGCCTATGTCGGCGCCGGGGCGGGGCTGTGGGCCTCGGGGGTGCAGCAGGCCGACCCCGCCTGGGTGGGGGCGGGGCAGGCTGTGGCGACTCAGGGCCTGTTCTTGCTCGGCTTCGACCTGATCATGGCGGCGGCCCAGCATCGCCAGATCCGACGCGGGCGAGGAAGTCGCCGAGGAGCGCGTTGACGGCCTCGGGGGACTCGAGGTGTAGGAAGTGGGAGGTGTCGGGGACGATGTGCGCCTCGGCTCCCGGGATGGTGGCGGCGACCCGGCGCATCACGGAGGGGCGCACCAGGGCATCGCGCCCGCCGCCCAGCAGGCGCACGGGCAGGTCGAGGGCCGGGAGCATGGCGCGCAGGTCGTGCTGGCCGAGGCTCGCCAGGGTCGTCAGGTAGACGCGCAGGTCGTGGCTGGCGACATCCCCGGCCATCGCCAGGAAGGCGGCTCGGTCGGTGGTCTCACGGATGTAGCGGATGGCCCGGGAGGCCTCGAAGAAGGCCTCGGTGGGCAGCACGCGGCGCAAGACGGGGGCCGCGAGGGGGGCGGCGGGGCGCATGCCCAGGGTGGCGCGCCGGGCGACCCGGTGGATGCCAGGGCCCAGGCAGGCACGAAAGGGGCTGTAGGGGACGCCGCCGATGCCGAACAGCGCGTCGACCCGGTCGGGGGTTTGCCACGCGAGCTCGAAGGCCACGTTGACCCCCATCGACCAGCCGACCACCGGCGCGGAAGGCACCTGCAGCGCGTCGAGGACCCGCCGGGCGTCGGCTGCGTGGGCCGGCACGGCGAGGCCGTCGCGCCCGGCGGGCACCGACGCGAACAGGCCGCGGTAGTCCCACGTGATGGCCCGTCGCCCCGAGCGCACCAGGGCGTCGAGCTGGGGGGCCATGCCGCGCCAGCTCACGCCGATGCCGTTGGCCACCAATACCGGGGGCCCGTCGCCGAAGGACTGCCATGCCAGGGGCGTGCCGTCGTCGGCGACGGCTTGGCCGGTGGACTGAGGCTGCAGGCTCATGGCGCCTCCTCGATGCCGGCGAGCCGCTGCATGGCCACCAGGGCACGGCTGAGGCCCAGCGCGCCCCGCACGACCTCCACGGGCCGCCGGGCGCGCACGTCGGCGAACAGCGCGGCGAGGGCCGGATCGTCGGTGGGCGGGGGCCCCGGGGCCTCGTCGAGCACCCAGTGCAGCAGCCCGACGTACTCGCGCTCGGGGTCGCTGAGCAAGGCGAGGGCTGCGCGGGCGACCTCGGGGGCGTGCAGTGCCGACGCCGCGGCCACGGTGAGGATGTTGTCGGCCTCGACCGCGTGGATGGCGATGGCCTCGGCGCTGAACCGATGCAGCAGCTCGAGCCCTCGCTCGTGCTCGCCGACCCGCACCCAGGCTCGGCCGAGGCGCAGGCCGTGCAGCACCCAGCGACGGCGCCCGAGCACGGCCTCGCCCACGCCCTGCAGCTGCTTCTCCACCCAGCGCACCCGCGAGCTGCTCGCCGCCGCGCCCCCCAGCTGGTGAAAGGCAGCGGCCAGCGCGATGCTCGGCACCTCGGGCAGCACCGCGTCGAGCTCACGCCACAGCGCGTCGGCCCGAGCGGGCTCGTCGGCGGCGAGCAGACTCGCGGCGTTGGTGGTCATCGACGCCCACAGGGCGAGGTCGTCGATGCCTTCGCGCAGCGACAGCAGGGGCTCGATCGTGGCGTGTGCCTCGTCGAGGTCGCGCAGCCAGGTGGCGATGACGCTGCGCATCAGCCATGCCCAGCCCGTGAACGTCGGGTCGGTCGCAGGCAGGAGCTCGAGGGCCTCGCCATAGGCCTCGAAGGCGGCTCTCCGCTCGCCGCTTGCTTGCAGGGTGGCGCCTCGCAGCACGGCGCGGCGGCCGCGGTCGGGCACGGAGGGAAGCCAGGCGAGGGCATCGTCGTCGATGCGATCGGCCGGGCCGTAGCTGTACAGCACGATCAGGTGCCGGAGCAGCACGAAGGGGAGCACGTCGGCGGAGGCATGGGGGAGCGCGGCCTCCAGCTCGTGGCGAACCAGGCGCAAGGAGACGGGGTCGCTGTGGCGCTGCGCCACCCAGGCGGCATGCCGAGCCCGACCCGACGCCGTCGACGCCACGATGCAGACCAGGGAAGGCACCTCGACCACCCCGTGCTCCATGCGCACGAGCCCCCGCTCCCGCAGGCTGTGCAGTGCGCGAAGCAGCATCGCCTGGGGCAGCTCGGTGGCCTCGGCCAGGCGAAGCAGCGGCGGCGGCACGGCGAAGGCCGAGGCGAGGCCGAGCAGCTCACGCTCGTGGTCGGGGAGGAGCCGCAGGGTGTCACGCAGGCCGCGGCCGAGGCGACCCAGCTCGCTGTCGGAGTCGTCGGCCAGGGCGAGCAGAGCGCTGTCGCCCGGGGCGAGCTCGACGAGGGGGGCGACCAGCACGAGGGCCAGGGGAAAGCCGCCCACCTGCTCCAGCACCGGCCTCGCCACCTCGGCCTCCACGGGGGGCAGGCCGATGTCGCGTCGCGCCTCCTGCAGCAGCTGCAGGGCATCGGCGTCGCCCAGCGGGGCCAGCACCACACGGGCGCCCAGGCCGGTGGGGGCGCGGGTAGTCAGGTAGAGGGGGCCCGTCGCCTCGCGGGTGACCTCCCTCAGCAGGGCCACCGCCTCGTCGTCGAGGGACTCCGCCCCGTCGAGCACCCAGCTTCCGGCGAGGCCCAGGGCGGCGGGCAGCAAGGCGAGGCCGTCGGGCCCCTCCACCTCGAAGGCGTCGCAGAGCCTGCGGAGCAGCTGGGTGGACCCCACCACATCGCGGCACGTCACCCAGCGTGCTCCGGGGCCGGCGAGGTGGCGGGCCAGGGTGGAGGCCCCCATGCCCGCGGGGCCGACGAGCTCGACGACCCGGGCGCCGCGAGCCACCGCCTCGGCCGCGCGGCGGGCTTCGTCGGCCCTCCCTGTGGGCACGGGGGTGGGCGCAGGAGCGGGTGCGGGGGTGGGGGCCGGCGTGACCGCGGCCCGGAACCGGTAGCCGATGCCGCGCACCGTCTGCACCACCTGGGGGGCTCGGGGGTCGCGCTCGATCTTCGCCCGGAGCCGGGAGATGCCCATCGACACGGTGCGGGTCTTGCGCGTCTTGTAGCCCCAGGCCCGGTCGAGCAGCGTGTCTTCCGACACCGCCTCGGGGCTCGCCTCCACCAGCACGCTCAGCACCGCGATCTCGATGGGCGTGAGGGCTGCGACCACGTCGTCGACGGTGGCGCGGCCTCGCACCAGGTCGAGATGGCCACCAGGGATGGGAAGGAGGGGGAACATCACGGCGAACCTAACGCTCGCGGCGCGGTGCCTGCGTATACTCGCGCCATGGGTTGGCTGTGGCTGATGATGTGGCTGGGGTGTGGTCTCACGGAGGGCTACGCCACCGGTCTGCGCACCTTCTGCGAGGCCCCGTCGCGCTGCCCCACCTGCGCTGAGGCGGCGACCGACGCCGAGCGAGCCGAGCGTGCCACGGCATGGGCGGGCACGGCCATCGGCAACGCCCAGGCGCGCATGGTGTTCGACAAGACGGCCACCTTCCCGCCGGAGCGTCGCGGCGGCGTGCTGCGAGCCGCGGCCAGCAAGCAAGACATCCGACCGTGCGAGATGGCCGACCTGTACGACCTCGTCGCTCGCTGACCGAGCCCCGGCTAGGGGCACCCATGCCTGACGAGCCACCCGACTGGGTCCACATCGAAGACGAACTGTGCCAGCGCACCGTGGCGACCTTGCGGTCGATGGTGGCCGACGAGCTCGACGCGAAGAAGGCCTTCTCCGACCGGCTGCGGGAGCTGCTGGAGGCCCGGTCGGAGGCCTGCAACGACGCCACTCAGCAGGCGGCCATCGACGAGGCCATCGACGAGCTGGAGCGGCAGCGTGCCAGCCACGACCGGGCTCAGCGTGCGCGCGACCTCGACCTGGGCAGCCCCTACTTCGGGCACCTGGTGCTCGAGGAGGACGGAACCACCCGGGAGCTGCTCATCGCCAAGGGCTCCGCCGTCGACGGGCGCCTGCCGGTGAACATCGTCGACTGGCGCAACGCCCCCATCAGCCAGCTGTACTACGAGTTCGAGGAGGGCGACGACTTCTACGCCGAGGTCGCCGGGCGGGAGCGCGAGGGCGTGGTGGCCGCGCGGCGCACCCTCGACGTGCGCGGCGGCGTGCTGCAGGGGGCCGACAACGGCGCGGTGGTGGCCCGCAAGCGCGAGGGCAATGTCTGGCAGGTCAAGCGCAAGGCCGATGAGGTGCTCGAGCGCAGCGACGTGCGCGACGACCCCGAAGACCACGCGCTGCCCGACATCGTGGCGCTGATCACCCCCGACCAGTTCGGGGTGCTCACCCGGCCCGAGAGCGGGGTGGTGGTGCTGCGGGGGCAGGCCGGATCGGGCAAGACGACCGTCGCCCTGCATCGCATCGCCTACCTGCGCTACCACGACCCGGAGCGCTTCCGCCTCGACCGGGTGCTGGTGGTGATGTTCAACAAGGCCCTGCAGACCTACATCCGCAAGGCCCTGGGCGACCTCGACCTGGAGGGGGTGGCGGTGTCGACCTTCCACGCCTGGGCCAGCCGGATGCTCCGCGCCAGCGGCCAGGGGGCGCGGTTCGCCGCGGGGGCCCCCGCCGAGGTGAGCATGGTCAAGGAACACCCGGCCATCGAGGCGCTGTTGGTGGCTGCGGTCGACCGGCTCGGGCAGCGCCTGGAGAGCTGGCTGCCGGTGCCCGACGACCTGGGGGCCGCGTGGGCCGACACCGGCGGATCGGGGCTGTCGCGGGTGGCGGCCTTCTTCGCGGGGCGGTCGTCCGACGAGCGCGCCCGCCTGGCTGGCTTGCGGCGCCGGGTGTGGTCGCGGCTGACCGACCATCGCCGCGACCTGTTCGATCTGCTGGCCGACCCCGATGCCGCGCGGGAGGTGCTCCCCGTGGAGCTCCATGGGGCACTGCCTGCGGTGGAGGCCCACCTGCGCCGGCAGCAGCAGGCGGAGGTGCTCGACTTCGCCGACGCGGCGCTGCTGCTGCGCATCGGTCAGCTGGTGGCGGCGCGGGTGCCCGGGATGCAGCGGCCCTGGTACCGCACCCTGGCCCACATCGTGGTCGACGAGGCCCAAGACCTGTCGGCCCCGGCCGTGCGCGTGCTCCTCGACGCTGCCGACGAGCACCGCAGCCTGACCCTCGCGGGCGACCCCGCGCAGACGCTGTACGACGCCGGCGGCTTCGGGCTGCTCTCCGGCGGGGGGCGCCAGCTCGACGACGCGCTGCAGGTCGACACGCTGCCGGTCGGGCATCGCTCCACGCGACCGATCATGGAGCTGGCCCTGGCCGCCTCGGGGCATGCCGACCCCGACCTGCTGGGGCGCACCCGCCCGGGCCTGCCGGTGCTGTGGCTGCGCGGCGAGCAGGCTGGCGCGGAGCCCGTCGCGCGAGCGGTGCAGGCCTTCCGCAGCCGCCGGCCCCAGGCGCTGGTGGCGGTGCTGTGCCGCACGAAGTCCCAGGCCAACCAGTGGGCCGAGGCCCTCGACGAGGTCCTCCCGGGCAAGGTGCGGCGGGGCCATCGGGATGCCTTCGTGTTTCAGCCCGGCGTGGTGGTGAGCAACGTCCACCAGGTGAAGGGGCTGGAGTTCGACGGGGTCGTGCTGATCGAGCCGGGCAGCTACGGGGAGCGCGACCGCAACCTGCTGCACGTGGCCATCACCCGGGCGGCGGACCAGCTGTGGGTGGTGAGCCGGGGCCCGGCGGGGGTGCTGCAGGGCGTCGCTCCGCCGTAGGGGCTCGGTCAGGCCGAGGCGACCCAGGGGGCGCGCACCGGTTGAGCCGGCGGCATGCGCATGGGACCTCGCAGAGCAGAGCAGGAACGTATCGTCGGGCACCCCGGTTGATGAAATCCCGCCGCCCGCACGTCGTACGTCGGCGAGAGAGGAGGATGGATGACCACGATCGGGGCCCCGCCGGGGTCGAGGGAGACGTCCGTGCCGCGCACGGCGCGGCGCAGAGACACCGCGCTGCTGGTGTTGCTGACCCTGCTGAACCTCGGTTCGGCCTACACCACACTGCTCGGCGGGCGCCAGGTGCTGCCGTGGCCGATGAGCGACGTGCTGGGCGTGACGGTGCAGGCCATGCTGTTCCTGACCCTGGCGGGGGTGGCGGTCAAGCACGCGCCCATCCGGCGGTGGCTGGTGGTGGTCGTGTTCGCGTCGGCGAGCATCTACACCAGCTTCTTCGCCTACTACGACCAGCTGGCCGGGGCAGCGAACACCCGTGGGGACCTCGACCGGGCTCAGCAGGCTCACGCGCGGTTCATCGACGGGCTGTGGCAGCCCGCGACGACGCGCCAGGCGCGGGAGGCGCAGCAGGCCGAGGCGATGCAGGCGCTGGCAGAGCGGGAGGCCGGCGAGGGCGTGACCAGCGGGCAGGTGGGCTTCGGCCCGGTGGCGCGGGGCTACGCGGAGCAAGCGCGGGCCCACGAGGCGGAGGCGGCGCGGCTCCTCGTCGATCTGGAGCGCATGGAGCCCTTCTTTGCGCCGTCGATCGAGGGGCTGCAGGCGGAGTCCATCTACCGACGCGACCTGGAGGCCTGGCAGCAGGCGCCGGGAGACTGGAAGGCGTCGGTGCCGTCGCCGGAGCGCGGCGTCTACCTCGACCTCGAGCAGGAGGTGCAGCTGCTCACGCCGTACTGGAAGGTGCAGCGGGGCGAGGTGCCTGCCATGGCGGCGCTGCTCATGGCGCTGCTGGTCGATGGTCTGTCGGTGCTGCTGGGCACCGCCATCCACGCCGGCGGGCGGCCGCTGATGGAGCGGGCGAGCCTGCGGGCCGCGGAGGTGATCGGCACGGCGCGGGTGGGCTCGGAGCGGGTGCGCCAGGCCTGGCTGCACGACCCACGCACCGCGGAGGCCGATGGGGCACTGCACGATGCACTGCGGGTGGTGGTGCTGCGCATCGCCGGCCGGGGGTCGGCCTTTCTGGGCTCGGTGTACCAGGCCATCGACCCGGAGACGGGAGCGGTCGACTTCGCCGCCCTGCAGCGTGCGGAGGACCCCACCTGGCGCCTCGCATCCCGCATGCTGATGGACCGCTTTCGCGCGCCGCAGCTGGGCTGGGTGCACGTCGACGATGGCTACTGGCGGGTGCCGCCGGAGCGCTACCCGACGGTGGCGGCATGGTTCGCCGACCACCTGAGGCGGGAGGCCGAGCAGGAGGCCGAGGAGCGTCTCGACGCGGTGCAGATCGAGGAGCGCACGCTGGAGCTGGTGCTTCCGGCGGCATGAGGCCTTAGGCTTGATCAGGAGGCCTGCCATGGCACACCCCGAGCTCGTCGCCTACCGCCGCACCCCGACGTTCACCGAGTCCACCGTGCCCGCGGGCCTGCTCCGCGACCACCGCACCAAGGAAGGTGTCTACGGGCGCATCGTGGTGGAGGAGGGGCAGCTCCGCTACACCGACGCGGCAGGCGAGCAGCTGCTGAAGGCCGGCGATGTCGCGGTGGCGGCGCCGGGGCAGACCCACGCCGTGGAGCCCGTCGGGGACGTGCGCTTCCACGTCGCCTTCTGCCGGGCGGCCGGTGGCTGAGGCCCTCGCCCTGCTGTCGGCCTCCGGGGTCATGGTGCTGTTCGCGCTCGCGGTGACGGTGCTGGCGCTGTTCGGGATGATGGGGCTGATGGTCGTGATGATGCTGGCGATGATCCCGCTGCTGAAGGCCGCGCGGGAGCAGGCGGCCCGCGACGAGGCGATGACGCGGGAGGCGTGGTCCACGCTGCTGGCCGAGAGGGGCTGGTCGGTGGTCCGCGACGAACGAATGCACGTGCGGGGCACGACCTCGGGCGGGGCCCCGGTGAGCGTGGTGCACCGGCGCGTGTACCACAGCAACGGCAAGGGCGGCGGGTACTACGAGCACTGGAACGAGGTGGTGGTGGACCGGGTGGCCCCGCCGGGCCGCATCCGCCGGTCGGGGCTGTTTCAGCTCGGCGTCGACCGCACTGTCGGCGAGGTCGTGTTCGACCGTCTCGCGCAGGTAGACGTCGTTGAGGAGCACCTGCCGCGGTTCGGCCACCGCTTCCAGGCGCTCTTCGTCGACGCGCTGCGCTCCCGACTGGGGCCGAGGGTCGAGAGCGGCCAGGTGGTCGTTCGTCGTGACGGGAAGGCCATCTCCGCCGACCAGCTCCGCGACCTGGTCGTGCGCGCGGAGGCCATGGCCCACGCCATCCGCACCGGGCCCCTCGAGGTGGTGCTGGCCTCGGAGCTCCGCGAGGCGACCGCGCCGCGCTACCGGGTCCGATGCTTCCAGCAGCTGTGCAGCGTCGATCCGCAGCGCGCGAGGGCGGAGGCGGCGACCCTGCGCGGATGTGGCGTGCCCCAGCTGGAGCTGGAGGCTGCCGCGTTCGTCGACGACTACGACGCGGTGCTGGCCCTCGTCGACGAGGCCTCGCTGGGCTCAGCCGTTCGCCTCCCGGCGCTGCGGCGCGTGGTGGAGGGGGGGGCAGCCGAGGAGGTGGCGCAGGCCCTCGACCTGGCCACCGAGCTGCTGAGCCCTCCGCACCAGGCGGCGCTCCTCGACGCGCTCGCGGCGACGCCCCGACAGGGCGTGCTCCAGGGGCTGCTGGCGACCCCCCATGTCGCCACCGAGGCCCAGACGGCGTGGTGCCGCGCGGTGGCGGTGCAGCCGGGTGCCTCGGCAGCGGAGCCGGCCCTGGTCGAGCTGCTCGGCTCGGCCGACGGCGACGCGGTGATCGCGGCGGCCACAGCACTGCGCGAGGTGGGCTCGGCGGCGGCGGTACCGGCCCTCAAGCAGGCCGCCGAGGGCGGTGGCCTGTTCGCGGGGGCGCGGCGGGAGGCGGCGTGTCGGCAGGCGGTGGCTGCCATCCAGGCGAGGGCGTCGGGGGCGGTGGGCGACCTGTCGCTGGTGGCGCCCACGGCCGAGCGTGGCGGGCTGTCGGAGGCCGTGGCTGCGTCGCGGCAGCGGGTGCCGGAGACGCCGGGTCAGGGGTAGAGCGGGCCGGCGACCAGCCGTGGGTCGGGGTAGGCGAGCAGGGCACGCTCGCGGTCGGCTACGGCCACGACGCCAGGCATGTCGTGGGTGTCGGGGCGCTCCCAGGCGAGCTGCAGGTGCACATGGGGGGGCCAGCCGCCGTTGTCGTGTCGGTCGCCGAGCCATCCGAGCACATCACCCTGTGCGAAGGCGGCTCCGGGGTCCCACCGCTGAGTGGACGCGGCCGACAGGTGGCCGAACAGCGCGTAGAGCGTGACACCGTCGAGATCGTGCTCGGTCACCAGCACATGGCCGTAGTCGCCGGGGGCCGGGTTGTAGCCGCGATGCAGGATGCGGCCCTCGGCGAAGGCGTGCACCGCGACCCCCACCGGGCCGCCGAGATCGAGGCCGACGTGCAGGCAGCGCCCTCCGGCGAACAGCGGCCCGTCGTACAGGGCCGGTCGCTCCTCGTCGTAGCGGCCGATGCTCCAGGGTGTGGTGGGGGTAGGGACCTCGCTCCCGCCGAGGCGCAGCACCTCGGCGGTGGGCGGCATCACCACCACGGGATGGAACGAGCGTCGGAACACGTCAGGCGTCATCGCGGCAGCCTACAGCGCCTCGCGCTCGATGAGCAGCTCGACCTCGGCCTCGTCGACCCCGTCGGGCAGCGCGACCACCACCTCGAAGATGCCGCCGTAGGCATCCGTCTTGCCGTGGGTGACCTCGTCGTCGCCGTCTTCGTAGATGTCGAGGAGCAGCCCGTCGGGGGCGATGACCGACCAGGTGAGGTCGACCTCGGCAACCAGGCGGAAGGTGACCCACTGGTAGGCGCCCGCGTTGACCAGCCACACCACCTCGGGGGTGCCGCTGTCGAGCTCGGTGAGCACGAAGTCGTCGTCGGCGACCTGCACGACCTCTACCGACTCGCTGGTCTCGCTATCCGTCGACTCCGACGTGCTCAGCGGCTCCAGCACGTGCTCGTCGGGGAGCGAGCCAGGCTCGGCGCACCCGAAGAGCGTAGCCAGTGCGAGGTAGGGGAGCATTCGCCGCATGGGAGGCGGTGTAACCGGCTGGGCGGAGGGCATGCCGGATCGTTGGAATCCAACAACGTGCCTGCCTCAGGGCCGCGGGGCGGTCATCATCGCCAGCAGGATGGCGTTGCCGATGCTGCCGCCGGTGAGGTACCACCGCCCGCTGGGCGTGGGCACGGGGAGCCCGAAGGCGCCGGCGGTGCGGTGCAGGCGCACGAAGGTCGGGCGGTCGCCGTGCTGGCGCGCTCCGGCCAGCGCGAAGCCGGTGGTCGACACACCGAGGCCGAAGACCACCGGGCCGCTGTCGACATCGCCCCAGCCCGAGACGCCGTCGGGGTACTCGCGCACGCCCGACACGCCGAAGGCGCGGCGCACCTGCAGCGATCCGTACAGCTGCCGTGACAGCTGGGGATCGGCGAACGACAGGAAGTACGACGCGATGGCGGTGCCGGAGCCGCGGGGGATGCCCGGAGCGCCGGTCGACGGATGCAGCGACTGGTAGAGCAGGCCGGTCTGGGGGTGGACGGCCGCCACACGAAAGCGCGCGACGGCAGCGGTGGTGTCGTAGCCGGCGAGGCCAAGGGCTCCGATGACCGCTGCGATGTCGGCCGGGTAGGTCTCTCCCGGGTAGGTGCGGATGCGGTGGGTAGAGCCCTCGACGGAGCGGGCGAGCACCTCGAGCATGCGGTCGTGGTCGCCGGCCCAGGGCACGTCGGGGTCGACGCGGCGGTGCATCGCGAGGGCGAGGGCGACGTACCCCAGGTAGGCGTGGCTACCCTCGGGGCGGGCGGGCCCGAGGGCGTCTTCCCCCCATCGCCCGGTGCCGAAGGCCCTCGCGTCGGGGGTGAGCATCCACGATGAGCAGCTCTGCATGGCGGGCAGGTAGTCGTCGCGAAGCTCGGGGTGGGCCACGACGAGCTGACCGAGGCCGAGGACCGCCATCTGGCACGACACCAGGGTCCACTCCTGATCGAACAGATCCCCGGCACCGCTGGTGCTGCGCTCTCCGGCCGACGACGTCGCCCAGGCGGCCACGGCATCGGCGTGGGGGCGCTGCCAGGCCAGCTCGCCGTCAAAGCGCCCATGGGCTCGGCGCCCGCCGTCGATGTACAGCCCGGCCAGGACCAGGACCATCGCCAGCCCTGCCGCCAGGGCGACGCGCCGTCGCGTCACAGCTCACCACGCATCGAGGAAGGCCTGCAGGTCGTCGTCGGTGGCATACACCTCCACCACGGCGGGGTCTCTCAGGAGGACCTCGCTCAAGGCAGTCCCGGAGGCTGCTTGCTCGACGGCCTCGACGAGCGCGGCGCTGGGGGCACCGTGCTCGATGGCGCCCAGGGCCGCCAGCACGTCGAGCTTGCGTCGTGGCGAGGAGGCCAGGGCGATGTGCGGCAGCGCCCGGACCCGGTACAGGTCGGCACCGCAGGCCTCGCAGGGGGCCGGCTCGTCGGCATCGTAGGGCAGGGGCAGCGCGCCGAGGTGGCGGCAGGCGGGGCAGACGACGGGGATGCCGAAGGCCCGGCGCTGCTCGGTGTCGCACGACACCCAGCCGGTGAGCTCGTGGAAGGCGCTGACCAGGTCGGGGTCGATGTCCATGTCGTAGGCGAGGACCGCGTAGTGCGGCCCCACGTAGAAGGTGGACTCCCCGACGGTGACCATCACACTGCCGGGCGGGGCCTCCAGCGGTGGCTGCCCCGCGTCGTCGACCCAGGAGACGTCGACGTGGTCGAAGTACCAGGGAAACCAGAGGTCTTCGGCGGCGGCGCACGCCAGGGCCCACTCGTCGCACTGGGGTGCCTCGAAGTCCCACGGCACGCGAGGAAGGCGAACGGTGCCTGCGTGGTGGTCGGGCGGCGGGGGGTGGGCGATGCCCTCGCGCTGGGAGGGGCCCGCGGGGTCGTCTTGGTAGGGGGCGGCGGGGGCCACGAGCTCGTAGAGCAGCCCGGCGAGAGCCCACTGCTGGTCTCGCGTGAGCGACAGCGGCGGGTGGGCTCGCACCTCGTCGAGCCAGCGCCCGTGACTCGCGGGCTCGAGGGGGCGGAGGCTGGCGTTGGGCGGGAAGAAGGCGAGCATGGCTCTTGTGCAGGGGGCGTTGGGCGTGATGCTACCGCGGAGGGGGCTCGCCATCGTCGACGAGGGTGACCTCCACGCCGTGGTGCTCGCGCATGTAGGCCGCGTAGGCCTCGGCGGCGCCTGGCTGCTCGTCGGTGACGGCCTGGAAGAAGCCGCAGCGGTCACAGCCGAAGCAGTTGCCGGTGTAGTGGTACACGAGGCCATCGAGGTCGGCTTGGGCCAGCTTCTTCATCGGGGGACTCCGTCGCCTCCCGCATCATCGCATGGGGCCGCCGACGACGCGGTGCCCGACACGCGTGCGGTACAATCGGGCTGCAAGCGGGGTCCCATGTCTATCAGCACCGCCGCCACCCGCGGCCACACCACCGAGATCGCCGCGACGGGGTTCGCCTACCCCACCGAGGTCGTCACCAACGAAGCCTACCTGTCGCGGTGTCGCTTCGACCTGCAGGCGCCGGAGCAAGTCGCCGCCGAGGCGGGCACCGTCACCCGCTACTGGTGCCAGGGCGACGAGAACCCCCTCACCCTCGCGCGCGACGCGGTGTCGATGGCCCTGCAGGCCGACCCCTCCCTGGCCGACGAGATCGATGTGGTGATCGTGTCGTCGGCGACGACGATGCCCGTGGTGCACCCGCCCGAGCCGGAGCACGCCGGCGTCGCCGACATGGCGCCGCTGCTGATCCGCGATCTGGGGCGGAGCGGGGTGCTGGGCTTCGACCTGAAGGCCGCCTACTGCACCGGGTTCTTGCGGGGGCTGCAGACGGCCGATGCGCTGCTCGCCAACCCGAACTACCGGGCTGCGCTGGTGGTGGCGACGGAGTGGGGGAGCCGCTTCGCGGTCGCCGAGACGAACCGCAGTGCCTTCTGCTTCTTCATGGCCGACGCTGCGGGGGCGGCCATCCTGCGCAAGGGCGAGCGCGCCGAGCGCGCCGGGCTCATCGACCACGTCGGCTGGACCGACGGCGACAAGGTCGACTGGGTGGGGATCGGCGACGATGCGCACTCCACGGTGATGCGCGGTCGCAAGGTGGGGGCCGTGACCCACGACATGCTCACCCGCTGCGGCACCGACCTGCTCGCCCGCAACGGCATGACCATCGACGACATCGACTGGCTGCTCCCCATCCAGACCCACCGCGGCATCGTCGAGGCGGCGCGCGAGGCCCTGGGCTGCCCCGAAGACAAGCTCATCTGGGAGGGAGGGCGCACGGGGTTCTCCGGCAGCGCATCGATCCCGGCGGCCCTCGCCGAGCAGCTGCACACCGGGCGCATCCGCAAGGGCGACACGGTGCTGTCGGTGGCGGTCGGTGGGGGACTCAACTGTGCCGGCGCGCTCTACGTCGTCTGACCGTGGTCACGAATAGGCAGGGGATCGCTGTCGTATCAGGCACTGGAGGACGCAAGAAAACGATGATCAACCTGTTGGTGCAAGTGTTCCTGGTGTTGCCGATCACCCTGTTCGTGGTGCTGCCCGCGAAGCTGCTGGGCGCCCTGATGTCGATGCTGGGGTCGGTGCTCGCTGGCGTCGGCTTCGGGGTGAAGCTGGCGGTGCTGCCGCTGAAGCTGGCCGCGTTCTTCGGCAAGATCGCCGCGCTCGGCTTGAAGGTGATCACCTTCCCGATCCGCGTGGTGCTCTGACGTAGCGGGCGTGCGGCGGCCCTGGCCTACAGCAGGCTGATGTCGCCCACGCCCTGACGCACCACCTCGACCTCACCGGAGGTCAGGTCGAGCACGGTCGTCTCGGTTGCGGGCAGTGGCTCGCCCAGATCGACGACGAGGTCGAGGGCGTGCCCGAACAGCTCCTGCACCTCGTAGCCCATGGTGAGGTAGGTGCCGTCGGGGTTCTTGGGCACGGTGGACACCACCAGCGGCCCGCCGAAGCGCTCGATGAGGTGCAGCGCGAAGGGGTCGTCGGGGATGCGCACGCCGACGATGGCCCGCTTGGTCTTGAGCACGCGAGGCAGCTGGCGACTGGCCTTGAGCAGCACCGTGAACGGGCCGGGCCAGATCCGCCGCAGGCGCCGGTAGGCGCTGCCGTCGATGGCCGTCATGGTGGTGGCCATGGCGATGTCGCTGCACATCAGCGAGAAGGGCCGGTCGTTGGAGTGGTTGGGCTTGAGACGCTGGATGCGCTGGTTGGCCTTCTTGGACGTGGGGTCGGCGGCGAAGGCCCAGTTGGTGCCCGTCGACATCGCGATCACCCCGTCGTGCCGAAGCACGTCGAGGATCTGGTCGACGTGCTTGGGGTTGGGCGGGTCGGCGTAGGTGTACAGGTGTAGGCTGGGGGGCGGCATGAGGCCGAGCCTAGCACCGTCTCAGGCGCCTCGGGCGAGCGCAGAAGTGACGCGCTATGAGTGGGCGGGGGAGGGGCCAGATGGAGGAGTGGCTCGGCGACAACGGGCTCGGCTGCCTCACGCTGCTGCCGCTTCCGCTGGCCTTGCTGGTGGTGCTGCTGGGGGCGGTGGGGGCCGCGGGCGTGGCCGCGCTGTTCGTGGGGTCCACCTTCGCCTGCTGTGGAGGGCTGATGGTGTTCGCCATCGTCGACCGCAGCCTGGGCACCATCGAGCGGGTCGAGGTGGTCGGCCATCGCTGGGAGCGGGTGGTCGAGGTCGAGGAGCTCACGTGGGACCGCGACGAAGACTGGTGCGACCAGATCCCCGACGACGTGCGCATCATCGACGTGGAAGAGCGCTGGCACCACCGCGACCGCCGCATCGGCCCCGACAAAGACATCTACGAAGACTGGTGCACCTACGAGGCGCTGCTGTGGAAGCGGGTCGACGAGCTCGAGCGCTCCGGCGACAGCACCGACCCAGCGCCCAGCTGGCCTGCCGCGCCCGACGACGGCTGCGAGCGCGAGGGCTGCCAGCGGCCGGGCGACCGTGAGGAGTCGCTGGAGGTGCTGTTCGAGCGGGTGAAGGGCCACGAGGGCGACCCGTGGGACTGCGAGATGCCCCACAGCAAGGAGTGGCTGGGGTGGCACGAGGGCGACGAGGCCGATGTGCTGGTCGGTGGACTCGGCGGGCGCCCCTACTGCAGCGAGCTGACGCGCCGGTCTCCGCCCCACGCCGCCCCCGAGCCGGCGCCCCGAGAGCGCCCCGATCCAGATGGGCGCCCCGAGCGCCGGCCCCGCCCCGACAAGCCCCGGCGCGGAAAGGGGGGCAAGCGACGCGGTCGCTAGGTCTGGGCTGGCGGGCCTCGAAGCGATAGCCGGCGGCCGGAGGTGGTCATGAAGCCGTCGTTGCTCGCTGCCGTGGTGATCCTGGTCGGGTGTGGTCCCAAGAAGGCGCCAGAGGCGGCCCCCGAACAGGCTCAGGCGACCGTGGCTGCGCCCCCGGAGGCGGCGCAGCGGCCCTACGTGCACACCGAGCACGACGTGGAGCGGCCCGATCCCTACTACTGGATGCGCGACCGCGACGACCCCGAGCTCATCCCCTACATCGAGGCAGAGAACGCCTACACCCTGGCCCAGACGGCTCACCTCGAGGCCCTGCGCACCACGCTGTACGACGAGATGCTGGGGCGCATCCAGGAAGACGACCGGTCGGTGCCGGCTCCCGACGGCGAGTGGCTGTACTTCCACGAGACCGAGGAGGGCAAGGCCTACTCCATCCACCTGCGGCAGCGCGGGGAGGAGGGCGAGCCCGAGGTGGTGCTCGACGAGAACGTGCTGGCCGAGGGGCACGAGTACATGTCGCTGGGCGCCCTGTCGGTCTCCCCCGACCACCAGCGTGTCGCCTACGCCGTCGACTTCGACGGGCGCGAGCTGTACACGATCCACGTCAGAGATCTCCAGACCGGGGAGCTGCTCGACGACACCATCCCCGACGTGACGGGCGACATGGTGTGGGCCAACGACAGCCAGACGCTGTTCTACACCACCCAAGACGACACGCTGCGGCCCCACGAGCTGCGACGGCGCACCCTGGGCGACCCCGACTCCGACACCTCGGTCTACGTCGAGAACGACGAGAAGTTCCGGGTCGGCCTCTACAAGACGCGCTCCGACGCCTACGTGATGCTGTACATCGGCTCGTCGCTGACGACCGAGGTGCGGGCGCTGCCGGCAGATGACCCCGACGGCGACTGGCAGACGCTCTCGCCGCGGCACGAGGGGCACGAGTACAGCGCCGACCACCACGGCGACGCCTTTTGGATCCGCACCAACGACTGCGACGACGAGCAAGGCAAGCACGCCGACTGCGCGGTGAACTTCAAGGTGATGAAGGCCCCGCTCGATGCGACGAGCCGCGACGCGTGGGTCGAGGTCATCGGCCACTCCAAGGTCGTGACCATCGAGGGCATCGAGCCCTTCGCCGACCATCTGGTGGTCGTGGAGCGCCAGGATGGCCTGGTGCACTTCCGCGTCGTCGACCCCGCCACGGCGCGGGGCGAGCGCCTGCAGCTTCCCGAGGCGGCCTACTACGTCTCCGTCGGCACCAACCGCGAGTACGACACCTCCACATTCCGCTTCGACTACTCCTCGCCCGTCACTCCGTGGTCGACCTACGACGCCGACCTCGCCACCGGGGAGCTCACCCTGCGCAAGGAAGACCCCGTGCTGGGCTACGACCGCAGCCTCTACGAGGTGGAGCGGCAGTTCGCGACGGCCGACGACGGCACCGAGGTCCCCCTGACCCTGGTGCGCCGCAAGGAGCTCGGGGAGGGGCCGCATCCGACCCTGCTGTACGGCTACGGCTCGTACGGCATCCCGATGGACCCCTACTTCACCTCGTCGCGGATCAGCCTGCTCGACCGGGGTGTGGTCTTCGTCATCGCCCACGTGCGTGGCGGAGGCGACAACGGGCGCACCTGGTACGAAGACGGGAAGTTCCTCACCAAGCGCAACACCTTCACCGACTTCATCGCCTCGGCGAAGCACCTCGTCGCTGAGGGGGTCACGAGCTCCGACCAGCTCGCCATCCAGGGAGGATCGGCGGGGGGCCTGCTGATGGGCGCGGTCATCAACATGGAGCCGACCTTGTTCCGCGCGACCATCGCGGCGGTGCCCTTCGTCGATGTGGTGACCACGATGCTCGACGAGTCCATCCCCCTCACCACCAACGAGTGGGAGGAGTGGGGGAACCCGGCCGACAAGGAGTACTTCGACTACATGCTGTCCTACTCGCCCTACGACAACGTGGAGGCCAAGACCTACCCCGCGCTGCTCATCGAGTCGGGGCTGAACGACCCGCGAGTGCAGTACTGGGAGCCGACGAAGTGGACGGCGAAGCTGCGCGACGTGTGGATGACGGACCGGCCGCTGCTGCTCAAGACGAACATGGGGGCGGGCCACGGTGGCAACTCCGGCCGCTACGGCTGGATCGAAGACCAGGCCTTCCGCACCGCCTTCGTGCTCGACCAGATCGGCGCCACCGAGCTTGTTGGAGCCGCCCCGCAGCCCTAGTCGATGCGGTCGCCCAGCAGCGACACCCGGAGCAGGTGCTGCCGCTCGGTCTCGGGCGTGTCGGCGATGCCGGTCATCGCCCAGCTTCGGTAGGCGCGCGTCCATGGCCAGCGAGCCTTCATCTGGCCCATCGTGTCGGACGTGGCCTGGAGGAGGTGGCGCTGCACCCAGCTCCGCCGGTCGGCGTCGTAGGTGTCGAGGGCGGAGGGGTCGCCGCAGCCGATGGCGAGGCCGAGGTAGTGCGCGTCGAGGATGCCCGCGTTCATCGACGTACCTCCGACGGGGTAGGCGCTGTGGGCGGCATCGCCCACGAGAAAGGCGCGCCCCTGTCGCAGCGACGCAGCCAGGCGTGGGCGGACCCTGTAGTGAGCGATGCCGCGCAGCAGCGAGGGATCGGCGTCGGCACCCAGCAGCTCGTGGGCGTGCAGGCGCATCCCCTCGGCCCCCACGTCGTCGACGGCCGCGTCGGACCGGTGGAACAAGACCCGGACGTGGTCGGCCATCTCCATGGTCATCGCCCATCCCTGGTGCAGGTACAGGTAGCAGACCGGGGCCAGGGGCTCGCCTGCGAGGGTGGCGAGCTGCTTGCGTGCCGAGCGGTCGAGCTGGGCGATGGTGAACGACTGGGTCGGGCCCACGTCGTCGAAGGGGATGCCGAGCTGCTGTCGGACCGTGCTGTTCACCCCGTCAGCGGCCACCAGGTAGGAGCCTCGGAGGACCGACACGTGGCCGTCTCGGGTCTCGGAAGTGATGGTCACGTGGGTGCCCTGGTCGACGTAGGCCGCCGCCTTGTGCCCCCACCGCACCAGGCCGGGCTGCTCGGCCTCGAGGGCGTCGATGAGGACCTGGCAGATGCCCTGGTGGGACAGGTGGATGCGATAGGGCGTCGACGTGTCGGCGTCGATTCGAGCGTAGTCGAGGTCGACCAGGCGCCGGTGGCGCTCCCAGTTCCAATATTGGAGCCCACGCACCACGAGGCCCGCCTCCTGAGCGGCCTGCAGCACCCCCCAGGAGGCGAAGCACTCCAGCACCGGGGGCTGCAGGGTCGTGGCGCGGGGATCTTGGGCCACGCCGGTCCGCTGGTCGAGGATCTCGACCGGCACGCCCTGACGGACCAGGGACAGCGCGAGCGACAGCCCCACGGGCCCGGCTCCAACAATCAACACCGGGTCCATCCGTCCCTCCCGTGCCTGGGTACAGGCGTGGGCCGCAGTGTACCCGCGCGCTAGGGTGCGGATCGTGGGAGGAGAGCATGACACTCGCGCTGCTGTGGCTGCTCGCGTGCGGCACATCATCGGAGCTAGAGGTGCCGGAGGTGGCCGAGGCGCGGGAGGGGCCCGAGGCGCCGGAGGCCGACCCCAGCACCGAGCTGAAGGCCCACATGCAGGGGCACCTACGCGACATCGATGCGGTGCGCGAGGCCCTGGTGCGTGGCGACCTGATCGCGGCCAAGCGCGCCAACCGAAGCTTCCTCGACCACAAGGTGGCCTTCGACCTGCCCGGCGACTGGATTGCCCACGTCAGCACGATGGGCGATGCCGCGGTGAAGCTCGACAAGGCCACCGATCTGGCGGGGGCCGCGGGCCACGCCGCCGACGTGGCCGCGGCCTGCGGGGGCTGCCACCGGGAGGTGGGGGCGGTCATCGAGCTGGCGGCGCCGACCCCGGTGCCTGGCGAGGTCCACGGGCCCAAGGAGCGCCACGAGCTGCAGACCCGCTGGTACGCGATGGTCGCGCAGCAGGCCGACGCCGAGGCGCCCGACGCGGCCGAGGCCGCCGCGGAGCTGGTGGCCTGCGCGACCTGCCATGCCAAGGTGCCGAAGGCCCCCGCCGAGTCCCCCTGACAGCCAGGCTCGTGCAGCGAGATGAGCGTGAATAACCGTCGGTAACCGAGCGTCCGGTAGGCTTGTCCGCGGAGGTCGCATGGTCAGATGGTTGGGGTGGCTCTGGCTCGCGGGATGCGCGCCTGTGGAGCAGGCCGACGCGCCTGGCAACGGGCAGACGATTCCCACCCACGGCGACGCCATGGTGCACAGCGAGGGCACCCGCATCGTCGACGGCGACGGGCAGCCAGTGACCCTGCGCTGCGTGAACATCGACGGGTGGCTGCAGCCCATTCCCTACCTGATCAGCGACTCGGGGGAGGCGCTGCTCGTGTCGCCGACCGAGTTCGCCGGCCGCCTCGACGAGGTGGTGGGGGCGGAGCGGGCGGCGGCCTTCTGGAGCGACTACCGCGACGTCTTCCTCACCGAGGCGGATGTCGAGCGCATCGCGGCGCTGGGCTTCACCTGCGCGCGGCTGCCGCTGTACCACCGCTTCGCCGACGAAGACGCGCTGGGGCGGGTCGAGCAGCTGCTGGGGTGGGGGCTGGAGCACGGGGTGTACGTGGTGCTCGATCTGCACGCGGTGCCCGGCGGGCAGAACGGAGTCCCCACAGTGAGCGATGTGCCCCGCGACGACACGGTCCCGCGGCTGTGGCAGGGGCCGGATGCCGCCGACAACCAGCAGGCGACCGTCGACCTGTGGCGGTCGCTCGCCGAGCGCTTCGCGGGGCAGCCCGCCCTGGCAGGCTACGACCTGCTCAACGAGCCGGCGCTTCCGGCCAGCGTCGACCCCGACGAGCTCCCGGCACTGTATGGGCGGATCATCTCGGCGATCCGCGAGGTCGACCCCCTGCACATGGTCATCGTCGAGGGCGACGATCTCGCCCACGACTTCTCGGCCTTCGCGGCCTACGCCGAGCCCCCCGACGACAACCTCGCCTACTCGTTCCACGCCTACGCCCTGACGGGCTTCGAAGACTGGGCGACCCCCGACGAGCCCGACGTGGCCGACTACCTGGCCCTGCGCGACGCCCACCAGCGGCCGCTGTGGCTCGGCGAGTTCGGGGAAGAGACCCTCGACTGGCAGCTCGAGGTGGTCGAGCTCGTCGAGGGGCACGACATCGGCTGGGCGCTCTACCCGTGGAAGCGCAAGCAGACGTGGTTCTTCAACCCTGTGCTCCAGCGGATTCCGTCGATGCCTGACTGGTACGCGCTGTCGCACTACCTCGCCCGCACGCCCTACGCCGGCGAGCCGGTGCCCAGCGTGCAAGACGCCGAGGCAGGGATGGCCGAGCTGCTGGCTTCGGTTCCGCTGGCCGCCTGCACCGAAGACGGCGCCCTGGCGAATCGGCTGATGGGGCGCTGATCATCGCGGTTATTTTGGCCCGCCACCGCGATTTCCCCGGGGTCGCGCATAGACAAGGGTGATGACCCCGCCCACGCCGTCTCGCACCTTCCTCGCCGCCCAGGTTCGCTGGGCCATGGGGCGAGGCCTGCCGCCCCAGGTCGCCGAAGACGTGGTGTTCGCGTCGTGGGAGAAGGCGACGGCGGGCTTCGACCCGCGGCGCGGCTCGTTCGAGGCCTACATGCAGAAGGTCGTGCGAACCGCTTGTGCCCAGTGGTGGAGGCGCCAGGGGACCGAGCGAAGGGCACAGGCCGCGCTGCGGCTGTTGCCGACGGTGGCGAGCACCGCGGCGGCGGAGCGGGCGGCGCAGCACCAGCAGGCGCTCCTCGACGCCCTGAGCGACGAAGAGCGCCAGGTGTTCGCGGCCTGGGCGCTGCAGAAGCACCTGGGCAAGGGCCGGGTGACCGCGGCGGAGGTGGGGGCCTCGCTGGGGATGGAGCCCACCGCCTACGACAACGCCAAGCGGCGCCTGAAGGCGCGACTGCGCACGCTCCTCGACACCCTGGGGTGGTCGGTGGGCGACGTGCTGTACGGAGGGCGCGATGCCGACCGAGCCAGCTGAGTCCCTGGTGCAGGCCGCGGCGGAGGCCGACGCGCTTGCAGCCCACGTCGAGGCCCACCTCGATGCCTTCCCGCTGCCGGTCGACGAGGCAGAGGTCGACGCGGTCGTGGCCCGCCTGCAGGGGCGGATGGCCCCGGCCCCGCGTCGGTGGCGGTGGGCTCCATGGGGGGGCGTGGTGGCGCTGGCGGCGGCGGCGCTGCTGGCCCTGCGGCTGGGAGGCGGAGGCGAGGTCCCCACGGCTGAGGGGGTGCGGGCCGAAGGGGAGGTCCCCATGGCCCTCCGGGTGCAGGTGCCCGACCGACTGGAGCCGGTGCAGGTGGTCGTCGACCCGGGGGCGGTGAGCTTCCCGACGGTGGGTCGGCGGGTGGAGGTGCCGGTGGGCACGCGGGTGCTGACCTCGGAGGAGCGGGGGGCGGCCGTGGTGCTGGTGCAGGAGGGGGCCGCACAGATCGATGGCGCGGAGGTCCCGGCCGGTCACTGGGCGGTGCTCGGCGACGACGGGTCGACGGTCACCTTCGAAGATGGCCAGGCTCCGCCCGCTGCGCTGGAGGGCGACCGCTGGGAGGCCACGCCGGTGCACGACCAGCTCGAGAAGGTGCGGTGGCAGTCGCTGCCCGACCGCACCCTGAAGCAGCTCGACCTCATGATGCAGAAGCGGAGGAAGCGATGATGTGGTGGTGGTTGGGTGCGGCGGCTGTGGCCCAGTCGTCGCCGGAGTTCTCGATGGCGCTGGACTCCCTCATGGACGAGGGCGCTCGCTTCCTCGCCGAGGAGGCACCGGCCGCCGAGGCGCTGCTGGGGCGATGTGCGGTGCAGGGCTGCTCGCGCGACGAGGCGGCTCAGGCCGTGTGGATCCTGGCCATGGATGCCTACGCGGGAGCGGGGGTGGCCGAGGGGGAGCTCGCGGCGACGCTGCAGGTGCTCGACCCCGACCTGTTCGAGACCTTGCCCGATGTCGTGATGTCGGCCGCGACCCAGCCCATGGGATGGGCACTTCAGGTAGGGGGGACGACGCCCCCTGCGCAGGCACCACCTCCGCCGGTGCGGTCGACGACGGCGGCCCCCGAGCCCCCGCGAGCACCGGTCTACCTGACCGTCGCGGTGGTCGACGAGGCGGGTGTGCCGGTGCCGGCCGCCTCGGTGCGGTTCCCCATCGAGGGCGACACCCATCGCGCGCACTCTCAGACCGGTCGGTGGACGGCCTCGCTGCTGTATCTGCCGGACGGCACCGAGTACCCCTTCGTGAAGCGAGGCGCGCTGCAGTTCGACGTGTGGGCGCCCGGCTACCGCTACCAGCAGGTGAGCTACGTGCTGAGCGGCCGGCGGAAGAACATGGTGACGGTGCAGCTGAAGGCGGGGTCCCCCGAGCTACCTGCCGAACCCCATCCGGTGGCGGAGCGGGCCATCGAGGCGCACGAGACGTGGCAGCAGGCAGAGCTGGCCTTCGTTCGGGGCCCGGATGATGCGGCTCGGGAGGTATTGGACGGCGCGCGGCGTGACCTCGCCGATGCCGCCCGCGACTGGCTCGACGCGGGGGGCGGAGCGCCGGCCCGGGAGCTGTGCTTGATGGCTGGGTCGCTGGCGCTGTGTGGAGCGCCTCGGTAGCGCCTACGCGGCCGAGCGGCGGCGGAGGAGGGGAGCGGCGAGGCCCAGGAGCAGCCACAGGCCCGACGGGGCGGCCTGCTGGCAGCCACAGCCGTAGGCGACGGGGGTGGGCTTGGGCGGGGCTCCCGACACAGAGCTCGCATCGAGGAAGTCGGGGATGCCGTCGCCGTCGGCGTCGAGGGTGCCCTCCACCGCGTCGGGGATGCCGTCGTTGTCGCTGTCGGTGTCGAGGTGGTTGGGCACGCCGTCGCCGTCGGTATCACCGGTGCCCTCCACCGCGTCGGGGATGCCGTCGCCGTCGCTGTCGCCGGGCTGGGTGGGCGGGGTGCCCGTGTCGGCTGTGGGCTGGGGCGGCTCGGTGGGCAGGCCGGTGTCGGCGGTCTCGGTGCCGCTCGTGTCGGTGGGGCGGGTGCCCGTGTCGCACACGTCGGGCGTGTACGGGTCGCAGTCGTTGTTGACCCCGTCGTTGCAGATCTCGGGGGCGCCGGGGTTGGTGGTGGACTCGGTGTCGTCGCAGTCGTCGTCGGTGCTCGACAGGCTGGCCGAGGGGCAGCCGAAGCCCACGAGGCCCCCCGCCCCGAAGCCATCCTGGTCGGCGTCGTTGTACAGCACGTTGGCGAAGTTGGACCCCGCCTCGTCGTCGGCGACGCCGTCGCAGTTGTCGTCGACGCCGTCGCACTGATCGTCGGCTGCGTCGGGGCCCACCTGGTCGTCGCCGTCGTCGCAGTCGTCGTTGGTGGCCGAGTAGCCGGGGCCCGGGTCGGCGCAGTCGGTGAGCACGACCGCGGAGCCGGCATCGCCTGCGCCGTCGCCGTCGGCGTCGAGGTACCAGTCGACATCGGTGACCCCGTCGTCGATCTGGGCGTTGCAGTCGTCGTCGACGCCGTTGCACAGCTCGGGGGCGGTGGGGTGGGTCGAGGCGACGCTGTCGTCGCAGTCGCCCGGGGTGCTGACCGAGCCCACGGGCTGAACGCAGGCCGTGCCCAGTGCGGTGTCGCCCCAGCCGTCGCTGTCGCCGTCGTCGTACCAGCTCGGAGCGTTGATCAGGCCGCTGTCGGCGTCGTCGATGTCGCCGTCGCAGTCGTCGTCGATGGTGTTGCACACCTCGTCGGCGTCGGGGTTCACGTTGGCGTCGCCGTCGTTGCAGTCGCCGGACTGGGCGATGGCGTTGCTCGGGGGGCTGCAGCTGATGACCTGCACATCGCCCCAGCCATCGCTGTCGCCGTCGATGTAGGCGGTGGTCTGCCCCGTGATGCTGGCGTCGTCGTCGTCGGTGTCGCCGTCGCAGTCGTTGTCGATGCCGTCGCAGATCTCCAGGGCGATGCTGGACACGGCACTGTCGGTGTCGTCGCAGTCGGAGCCCGCGGAGGTGGAGGCCTCGCCCGTGCCGCCGGGGCAGGCCGCACTCACAGCCTCGGAGGCGCTGCAGGCCGTCACGGCGGCGCTCACCGGATCGCCGTCCTGGTCACAGTCGACGTACCACTGCTGGCCTGGGTAGGCGCTGCTGTCGCTGTCGTCGCAGTCGCCGGCGATGTCGATGCACACGCCGTTCAGCTCGTCGATGTAGATGCCGCTCACGCCGTAGCCATCGCTGTCGGCATCGTCGAAGCACTCGTCGGCACCCGAGCAGTCGGCGTCGACCCCGTCGCCGACGTCGCTGTCGTCGATGCTGACACCGGGGTTCACCGCGTCGCGGCTGTCGTCGCAGTCGCCCTCGCAGATGTAGTAGCCGTCGCCGTCGGCATCGACTTCGTCGGAGGGCACGTTGCCGTCGCAGTCGTCGTCGATGGCGTTGCACGACTCCACGGCACCTGGGAACACGTCGTCGTTGGCGTCGTCGCAGTCGAAGCTGGCGAAGAAGCCGTCGTCGTCGAGGTCGATGGGGGCCGAGGGGCCGCCGGTCAGCCCGATGTCTCTGGGCTCGCCCACCTCGGGGTCGCCCGCGCCGATGGCGGGGGAGCCGGACAGCGGCGTGAGGTCGAAGAGGCACCGGGTGCCGCGGTCGGCGAGGAGGGGATCGACGCCGAAGAGGTCGGTGGGCTGCGGCTCGTCGACGTCGTCGAGGTTGTCGAAGTACAGGTTGAAGCCGCCGGTGTTGCGCTCGTTGTCGTTGTCGTGGGCCTTGGTCGTCTGGTGGCCCAGCACGATGGTGTTGCGCAGGTCGAGCTGCTCGTCGACGTGCACGGCGGCGGAGTCGAAGGCCGCTTCGTTCTCCAGGAACACCGAGTTGGTGATCACGTGGGGGCCGGCGCCCTCCAGGTAGGCACCGCCGCCCTGCGACGTGGAGGTGTTGCGCACGAAGGCGGTGCGGTAGACCGACAGCGTGGCGTTGTCACGGGTGTGCAGGCCGCCGCCGTCGTCGCCGACGGAGTGGTTGTCGCACAGCACGGAGTCGAGCAGGATCACCCTGCCGCCGTGGGTGTAGACGCCACCACCGCGGGAGCCGGTGTTGCCCTCGAAGGTGCAGCGCTCGCACACCGTGACCGAGCCGGGATCGGTGTGCAGCCCGCCGCCGTTGCCCCACCCCGAGGCGATGGCATCGCCGCCCGTGACGGTGACGTCGGTCAGCCGCGCGTCGGCGTTGTCGTCGACGATGATGCCGATGCTGTCGTAGGCACGAACGATGATCGCCTCGAGGGCCCCGTCGGCGTTGACGGGGAACTCCACGACGCTCTCGTCGGTCGTGCACGCCCCGTCGATGGTCACCTCGCCCGGCTCGTAGGGATGCGCCATCACCGTCACGTCGGCGGTGAAGGTGACGTCTTCGCAGTACACGCCGGGGCTGACCCAGACGATGTCGCCGTCGCTCGCGGTGTCGATGGCCGCCTGGATGGTGGGCTGGTCGAGGGGCACCGCGTGGGTGGCGGCGAGTGCGGCAGAGACGGTCAACAGGGTGGGGAGCATGGCCCATCGTACCAGCCGACCCCAGGGGCATGGTGTGTAGGAGGTGTCAGCGCCCAGGCGCGCCCTGCGACCGTGCTAGCGTCGTGCAGGAGGTCGGCACGAGCCGCGAGTCCGCCGTGTACATCTGGCAAGACCGCGCCCTGTTCCTGGGGGATCGGTCGGTCACCGACGTGCATGGGCACCACGCGCTGGAGATCAGCGTCGCCCTCGATGACCTCGGCGTGCACGTTGTGTGTCCCGGTGAAGCGGAGGTGCGAGGCGGTGCGGCGGTGATGGTTCGCCCCGACGCGCCGCATCGCCTGCACATCCCGGGTCCCAAGGTCGCGGTGCTGTATGTCGAGCCCCACAGCCCGCTGGGCCGCGGCCTGCGGGAGAGGATGGGGGAGGCGCCGCTGCTCGAGGTGCCGGGCACGACGGCGCGAGGGGCCTTCCTGCGGCTGTTCGACGGGGGGACCGGGCTGGCCGAGGCCGAGGTCGCCATCGCGGCGCTGCTGGCCTCGGTGGCCCCCGATCCGCACCATCCCTGGCTCGACTGGCGGGTGCGACGGGCCCAGGAAGCGCTCGCAGAACGCCTGGCCGACCCACCGAGCCAGGCAGCTCTCGCCAAGGAACTCGGCCTGTCGGCGAGCCGGCTCGGGCACCTGTTCTCGGCCCAGGTGGGGGTGCCGATGCGTCGCTACGTGCTGTGGCTGCGCCTGCGTGCCGCCCTCACCGAGGCCCTGGCCACCGGCTCGATGACCGACGCTGCCCTCGCCGCCGGCTTCTCCGATGCGGCCCACTTCTCCCGCACCTGCCGGCGGATGTTCGGCTTGGCTCCGACGGCCTTCGCGCCGGTCGACGATGTGTTCGTGGCCACGGCGTAGCCGGTTCGTTCAAGCGCCCCGGCCGGGTCTGGGCGACCCTGGCATCAGGAGGTGCCCTTGAAGGCGATGGTCACCGGAGCGACCGGGGGACTCGGCCGCGCCCTCGTGCAGGCGCTTCTCGCCTGCGGGCACGAGGTGCTGGCGACGGATGTGGCGCGAGGAGAGGTCCCATCAAAGGTGACCTTTGCGCAGCTCGACGTCACGAGCGCGGGGGCCTGGGAGGAGGCTGCGAGGTGGCAGCCCGACGTGCTGTTCCAGCTCGCGGCGGTGGCTCGGGCGGGCGCCTTCGTGTCGCTGCCGGCGTCTGAGATCGACCGCCACCTCGACATCAACCTGAAGGGCGCGGCCCTCGGGATGCGGACCGTGCTTCCGGGCATGGTCGAGCGAGGGCATGGTCACGTCGTGAACGTCGGCTCGCTGGCGGGGGTGGCGGCGGTGCCGGGCATCGCGCTGTACTCCGCGTCGAAGTTCGCGCTGCGGGGGCTGTCGTTGGCGGTGGCCACCGAGCTTCGAGGAACCGGCGTGGCCATCACCCTGGTAGAGCCCGACCTCGTGGCGACGCCGATGATCACGCCGCAGATCACGCAGCCGGAGGCGGCGGTCAGCTTCTCGGGCGGGCGGGTGTTGGCCCCGGAGGAAGTGGCGGGCGTGCTCGCTGGCAGGGTCCTCCGAGACCGACCGCTGGAGGTGTTGCTGCCGCGTCGGCGAGGCGCGCTGGCGAAGGTGGCGGGGGCGTGGCCGGAGCTGACCAGGGTGCTCGAGCCGGTGCTGCGGAGGAAGGGGGAGGCTCGCCAGGCGGCGATGCGAGGAGGTACGGCATGACACAGCGAGTAGCGATCATCGGAGCAGGCCCTGCCGGCCTGCTGGCAGCCCGCAGCCTTCAGCGCGCGGGCATTCCCTACGACCAGTTCGAGCGGCACACCGACGTGGGCGGCATCTGGGACATCCGCAGCGAGGGGACGCCGATGTACGCCACGGCGCACTTCATCTCGTCGAAGCACGTCTCCTACCTGCCAGGCTACCCGATGCCCGACGACTACCCCGACTACCCCGACCACCGGCGGGTCCTGGCCTACCTTCGTGCCTTTGCCCGCGACCACGGGCTGTACGACGCCATCCGCTTCGGCACGGCGGTACAGCGGGTGGAGCGCCTCCCCGACGGCGGCTGGGAGCTGCAGCTCGCCGACGGTAGCCGGCAGGCCTACCGGGCGCTGTACCTGTGCTCGGGCAACACCTGGGACCCGTGGCTCCCCGACATCCCCGGCGACTTCGACGGCGAGGTGCTCCACTCCATCGCCTACGACCAGCCGGCACGCTTCGAGGGCAAGCGCGTGCTGGTGGTCGGCGGCGGCAACTCGGGCTGCGACATCGCCTGCGACGCCGCGAGCCGGGCCGACGCCGCCTTCCTGAGCCTGCGGCGCGGCTACCACTTCATCCCCAAGCACGTGCTGGGCATGCCCGCCGACGTGTTCGCCGGGGGCCTCGACCTCCCTCGGGCGATCGAGGTGCGGGTGATGGAGGCGCTGCTGCGGCTGGTCGTCGGCGACCTGACCCGCTTCGGGCTGCCCGCCCCCGACCACCGCATCCTGGAGTCCCATCCCATCGTCAACACCCAGGTGCTGCACCACCTCGCCCACGGCGACCTCGCCTACCGCCCCGACGTGGAGCGGCTCGATGGCGACAGCGTCGTGTTCGTCGACGGGCGGCGGGAGCCTATCGACGTGGTCGTGTACGCCACCGGCTACAAGGTCAGCTACCCGTTCATGGCCCGCGACCACTTCACGTGGCACCGCAAGTACCCCGACCTGTTCCTGACCGCGCTGCACCGGCAGTACGACGACCTGTGCTGTCTGGGGCTGCACCAGACCGACGGAGGGGCCTTCGACCTGTTCGCCCTGCAGGCCGACATGATGACCAACTTCCTCCTCGATCAGCAGCGCGACCCGGCGCGTGCGGAGCGGTTTCGGCAGCTCAAGGCCACGGCCCGCCCCGACCTGTCGGGGGGGCGCCGCTACGTCGACTCCGCGCGGCACGAGACCTACGCAAAGAAGGCCACCTTCCTTCGCTACAGCGAGTCACTGTTCGACGAGTTCGGGTGGACTCGGTTTGGATCGGGCACCGCGGAGGCGCGACGCCCATCGCTTCGCACGCGGGCCCGTCGGCGGGGCGCGCGGTGGCTAGGCCGCGCGCCGGGGGCAGGGGCTCAGGGCGTGTAGGTGCCGAAGAAGCCAGCCCCACCGGCCACCGAGAACGTGCCATCGGCGTGGATGGTGCACTTGTGCAGCGCCGGCGACCCAGGCGGCGTCACGTCGGACCAGGTGAGGCCGCCGTCGGTGGAGCGCACCACGATGCCGTCGCCCTGGATGGTGAACTCGCCGGTGGAGACGATGTGATCGCCGTCGCGGCATACCCCCCGCATCCATGTGGCGTCGCCGGGGAACATCAGGCTCACGTCGAAGTCGAGCCACGGATCGGTGTGCGGGTCGGCGCCGCTGACGAACACGTGGCCGACATCCCGGCCCTGGTCGACCCCTGCGACCACGACCCCCGACCCGTCGACATCGATGTCCCACATCTCTCCATCGAACTCGGCGATGCCCGTCACCAGCTGGAGGGGGACCATGCTGAAGGGGCTCCCGGCGACCTGACCGCCCGGAGGCGGCAGGAACACCATCGGCGGGGTCGAGATGGTCGAGCCGCAGGCGTAGAACTGGTCGTCGTGGATCTCGAGATCGAGCATCTGGAAGCTCGAGCCGGTGCCCCACCAGCCGTAGCCGTCTTCGATGGGCGCGCCGTCGCTGGGGATCACCACCACGTCGACCCCGGTGAGGGACTCGCTGACGGCGTAGCCGGCGCTGTTGCGGCGGAAGGTGCCTACCTGGAAGCTGTTCCAGGTCTGGCTCTGCGACTCGTAGACCACGTCGAGCACTGCGGGGGTGACCGACGTGTCGAGGGTGACGACCCGCTCGGAGCCGGTGGTCTGGGTGCCGCCGACGTACAGCAGGCCATCGGAGGCGCGCTGGATGCTGTTGACGCGGAAGGTGTCCATCCACCCGTTCGGGGTGGTGGCGGGGGCACTCCAGGTGGCGCCCGCGTCGGTGCTCTGGAACAGGCCGTAGCCGGTAGTGGTGGTGCCGCAGCCCACCCAGGCCGTGCCGTCGTCGTCGAAGTGCAGCACGTCGGTGCGGTTGCCGTAGCAGGGGTGCGAGCTCACGAACCACGGGTCGACAGGCGGGGTGCCGGTGTCGGTGTCGGTGTCGGCATCCGTGTCGGTGTCGGTGTCGGCATCGGTGTCGGCATCGGCGTCGGCATCCGTGTCGGCGTCGGTGTCGGCATCGGTGTCGGCGTCGGGCTGGCTGGTCAGGGTGTCGGTCGCCGGCGACCCGGTGTCGCCAGTACCTCCCTTCTCGTCTTCCAGCAGCTCGCAGCCCACCAACAGCATCAGGGGAAGGAACAGACTCACTCGCATCGGGTGCCTCCTCGGCGTCTTCGTTCGTGTAGAAGACGACGAACGACCACCCGGTAATGTCTCACCTTTGTCTCAGTCGCGAAGCTAAGGTCCATCCACGTCGGGAGGTTCGATGGGTTGGACGACGAGCGTGCGGTGGCTTGGGCTCATGGGGCTCGTGGCCTGTGGCGAGGCGGTCGACGACAGCGGCACGGAGGAGCCCTTCGCCTTCGATGACCTGTCCGACGAAGACAAGGCTGCCTACATGGCGTCCGATGTGCTGCCGCGGATGCAGGAGGTGTTTCAGGCCTACGACAGCGAGGCCTACGCCGACTTCTCCTGTGCCACGTGTCACGTCACAGGCCTCTCGGATGGCACCTACGTGATGCCCGATCCGGGGCTGCCCCAGCTCCGCGACGACGCGTTCCCCTACGAGTCGGACATCGGCGTGTTCATGGCCGACGAGGTGCTCCCGGAGCTGCAGGCGCTGCTCGGCCCCAAGGAAGGCGGCCGGCCGTGCGTCAGCTGCCACACCCTCGAGGAGTGAGCCGATGCCGGGCCTCGGTCGATCAGGAGGCCAGCGCCGCCTCGATGGCCTGAATCACCTCCGGCGCGTCGGGCTTCGTGCGAGGGGCGAAGCGTGCCAGCACCTGGCCGTCGCGGCCGACGAGGAACTTCTCGAAGTTCCAGGAGATGTCGCTGCCACCACCGGCCTCGCTGCCGATGAGCCACTGGTAGAGGGGCGCACGCTTGGCGCCGTTCACGTCGGCCTTCTCCAGCAGGGGGAAGTCGACGCCGTAGGTGACGCTGCAGAACTCGGCGATCTGCTCGGCAGAGCCGGGCTCCTGACCGAGGAACTGGTTGCACGGCGTGCCGACGACCACGAAGCCGTTGTCGGCGTGCTGGTGGGCGAGCTCGACCAGCTGCCCGTACTGAGGGGTGAGGCCGCACTTGCTGGCGACGTTGACGAACAGCACGACCTTGCCGGCCAGCGTGCTCGTGTCGAGGGGCTCCCCGGCGAGGGTGCGGAGCTGCAGCTGCTCCAGCGACGTGGGCCCGCCCTTCGGAGCGGCTCCATAGGCGACGCGCTGCCCTGCCTTCACCAGCTTCTCCAACATCTTCGACCTCCCGTTGCTCGGGTCATATCGTCGCGCCGCTAGTAGGTGACCTCTTTGATCCTCAGCCACGCCCCAGAGCCGGGGGGCTCCTCGACGTAGCCCGTCCACGACGCCTCCTTGCTCGTGCCGCCGGCCCCCGATGCGCACAGTTCGTCGATGTCTTGTTGGCTGTGCTCTGGCCCGTACTCGGTCCACGTGAAGGTGACCTGGTCGTAGGTCATGTCGTCGGCGGCGTTGTAGTGCAGGTGGGACTCGTCGGAGAAGTCGTCGGGCTTCTTGGTGGTTCGGCTCCAGCTGTCACAGGCCACTCCGAAGGCGAAGGTGAGATCGATGCCCTGGTCGACGTAGCAGCCATCGACGAGCTCATACACGCCGAGGGTCAACGCCGTCGGGGTGCCGCTGCCGTCGTCGCCCGCGGGCTCGTCGTCGCAGGCCTCGGAGGAGGGCTCGGAGGCCACTTCCTCGTCGCAGCCGGCCGTGAACAGGAGGGCGGCAGCGAGGAAGAAGCGATGCATGGGGGGACTCCGATCAGAGGAGGGGGGGCTCGGCGAAACCTGCGGGCGACCGCGGGTCGGGCGCCGTGTCGGGTAGGGTGCCACGATGGAGGAACGAAGCCAATGACGAAGCGTGCACCTTGGCTACTGGCCGTCGTCGCCCTGTGGGCGACGGGCTGCGAGACGACCGACGACAAGGGCGGCGACACCGATGCCGCCACCGATGTCGACGGCGACGCCGACACCGACACCGACTCCGACTCCGACACGGATGCCGACGCCGACGCCGACGCCGACACCGACACCGACACCGACACCGGCACCCTCGTCGTCGACACCTGCCCCCAGACGGTGACCGACCCGCACTTCGGCGCTATCGACGGGTGCATCACCGGCCGCACGGCCGACGGGGTCGAGGGCTTCATGGGCATCCCCTACGCCGCGCCTCCGGTGGGGGAGCTCCGCTGGGCACCACCGCAGCCGCCCGCGGCGTGGTCCACCCCCCTCGCAGCGGTCGACCACTCCGAGCCTTGCGTGCAGACCTACGGCACCCTCGACCTCGACCACAACGCCGGCGAGGGCTCCGAAGACTGCCTGTACCTCAACGTGCTGCGGCCCGAGGGCACCACGCAGGGCGAGGGCCTGCCTATCCTGTTCTGGGCCCACGGCGGCTCGCACATCGACGGCTCGGGCCACCAGTTCAGCTTCGTCGACGCGTCGTTCAACGCCCCCTCCACCGAGCAGCCCCTGTTCCCCGGGGCGCCCAACCTCGTCGACTCCGGCGTCATCGTCGTCACCCACAACTACCGCCTCGGCGCGTTGGGCTGGTTGTCGCACCCCGGCATGGAGCCCGACTTCGCCGCCGGCGGCATCGGCAACCAGGGGCTGATGGACACCCACCAGGCGCTGCAGTGGGTGAAGGACAACGCCGCCGCCATGGGTGGCGACCCTGACCGCATCGTCGCCTTCGGCCACTCGGCCGGGTCGACGTCGGTCTGCACCCTGCTCACTGTCGACGGCATCGACGAGCTGATCAGCGGTGCCATCCTGCAGTCGGGCTCGTGCCAGTTCGTCGCGGAGGAGGTCGACGCGCCCCTCGGGCTGCAGGGCTACAACCAGGGCAACCGCATCGCGGGCCTCCTCGGCTGCGACGCCGGCACCCCCGAAGAGCAGCTCGACTGCATGCGGCAGGTGCCTGCCCCCGACGTGATCGAGGCAGGGGTCGGCCGCTCGTGGGGGCTCGACATCAACGCCGAGGCCTACGGGCCCATCGTCGACGGCACCATCGTGGCGCGGCCGACGATGGAGTCCTTCGCCAACGGCAACGTGGCCGACGTGCCGGTCACCCTCGGGTTCACCCGCAACGAGGCGGAGTTCTTCACCACCTTCGTGCCGGTGAACAACGTCGACGACCTCAACGGCCTGCTCGCCGCGGTGGCCCTGATCAACGACTGGCCCATCCAGGAGTTCCAGCAGCTGTATGCGCCGGCGAACTTCGGCAACGACCTGCACGAGGCGTACACGGCGGCGGCGAGCGAGGTCCTGTACAACTGCCCCGTCAGGGCCCAGGGGCGGCTGCTGCAGCCCCACACCGAGGTGCGCGGCTACCGGTGGGACAAGGTCATCGGGCTGTTCCCGACCCTGGGCGCTTACCACGGGGTGGAGCTTCCCTTCGTGTTCGGGACCGGGCTGCTGCTCGGCGACGAGCTCACCGCCTCCGACAACGCCATCGACGCGTGGCGCAGCATTGCCGAGGGCGCACCGATGGCCGCGGGGGCGGCCTGGCCGCTGCTCGACCTCGATGGGCCGAGCGAGAGCTGGGTCACCTTCGACGTGGGCTCGTCGGTGATCAGCGACTTCGAGGGCTCGGAGCGCTGTGACTGGATGGACGCCCAGGGCTTCTTCTGGGAGTAGCCAGGGCCGCGCCCTAGGTGCCGCTACCTCCCGACGAGCTCGCTGGGGGCGTGCCCGAGCCGCCGCGGTAGGTCGTTCCCGTCGAGGCGCCCGACCCTCCGGTGGGCTCCTCGGGGGCTACCACCTCTATCAAGATGGTGGCCAGGTCGGCATCGGGGCAGTCGGTGCACCGCAGGGCGTAGGTGCCCGGCGTCGTGGGGGTGCCCGCCAGCGACAGGCCCTCACCGGGGGCCAGCACGATGGCTCCCGCCGGGGCGCCTCCAGCGCCGACGGGCAGCTGGCCGAGGTCGATGGTGTGCGCGACGTCGGTGCTGTTGAACAGGTTGAGCCACAGCGCGTCGCCGCCCGTCGTAGTCATCTCGCCATCAGGCAGGGTCATCGTGAGGAACTCGTTGGGGGGGCCGCCGTGGCGCAACGGGTCGGGCCGGTAGGCCTGAATCACCCGCTGGGCGACGAGCAGGGTCAGGTCGGCGGGGGCGGGTGTGGGCGGGCAGTCGGAGCAGGTCGTCACCGTGCTGATCGCGGGGTCGGGGGCGAACACCACGAGGCTGAGGTGCTCCGTCGGGTCGACGGCGGCCACCAGGGCCGGGTCGCGGACCACCACCAGGCCCATCAGGCCCTGACCCTCCTGAGCTGGGTCGAGCCATGGGGTGACAGACGGGACCGTCGGCGTGATGGCCTCCGTGATGGCTGTCTCGCCGGGGAGCATCGTGGGTGCCTCGACGACGTGGACGGCGGGGAGCTGCAGCGTGACGGGGGCCTGCGTGTCGTTTCGCAGCTGCAGACACAGCCGATGGTCGGGGCCGGACACCAGGGTAGGGCCGAGGAGCTGGCCGTAGAAGTGGGCACCGTCGACGCCGACCTGGCGCGTGCCGCCGGCATACGACAGGGTGGCTTCGCCGTCGAGCACCTCTTGGGAGTACAGCCAGGTAGGGAGGAGGTCGCCGGCGGTGGTCTGCCCTGTGGCGCCGCACCCCACCGTGACCTGGCCGGGCATAGTGAGGCTCTGGGGCGTCGTGGAGGTGGTGCTTGGCGGCGGTGGGGCGGGGGAGCCTCCCCCGCATCCCATGGACAACCACAGTGCGCAAAGGTACGTCACGTGACCCCCTCCATCGAGAGTACCACAGTCATCAACCACCTTCCTCACTTGCTTCTGCTGGCGGTCGCCCTGTCAGGGTGTCAGGCCGCCGTCGTCGACCTGATGCCCGACCCGGCTCGCACCGGCCTCGACGGTACTGCTGGCCCCTACGGCGTCGCCCACCAGGCCTTTCGTGCGCAGGCACGGGTCACCGACGTCGTGCGCTACGAGGTCTCCTGGCCCGCCACCGCCGACGGGGCCTACGACGACCGCGCCGGCCGCTGCCCCGTCGTGATGTTCGTGCACGGCGGCTTCGTGCCGCCGGATGCCTACCGCTGGCTGGCCACCCACGTCGCCAGCCGCGGCTACTGCGTGGCGAGCCCCGAGCACGCGCTGCAGCTGGCGATCATGGAGTCCGACAACGCCTCGGTGGTCCTCGACGACCTGCAGGAGCGGCCGCGGGGTCCCCTGGAGAACGGAGTGGGAGACGACGCGGTGGTGATGGGGCACAGCCTGGGCGGTGCGGTCGCGACCTTCCGCTGGGTGGCCGACGAGCGCTTCGACGGGCTGGCCCTCCTCGCCTCGTGGCCCGCCGACAGCTCCGATGTGGAGTCGATGAAGGGGCGCCCGTCGCTGTCGCTCATCGGCAGCGAAGACAAGAGCGGCGAGGCCACCCAGACCGCCTACGAGGTCTACCAGCGCTTCGCCGAGCCCGCCTGGTTCGGGGTGGTCGACGGGATGAACCACTACGACTGGGCCGACGGCGCCTCCGACGCCGACCTCGCCAGCGATGGGGTCCCCACGAGGCCGCAGGCCGACACCCGGCGGGATGTGCTGCGGGTGCTCGACACCTGGCTCGATGCGTGGCTGCGCGACGACGCGGAGGCGAAGGCCGCCCTCGAGGCACGGGGCTTCCCGGGCGTGGCGGAGGCGCCGTGATCGGCTGGCTGCTCACGGTGGCGTTGGGGGCCGACCCTGCGGCCCTGCGGCAGCTGCACGGAGAGGGCGGCGTGGTCGACGTGGGCACCGAGGCGACAGGTGTGGCGGCGTCGGTGGGCTCCGTGGTGGTGGGGGTGGACTACGCATACGGCGCGTACGTCGCGGGGCACGTGGGGCAGCGCAGGGTGCTGCTGGGCGAGGAGCAGGGCTGGGGCCTCGACGGGCTCGGGGCGGTGGGTCTCGCGGGGCTGCTGGCCACCCCGGGCGTCGCCCTGGTCGCCACCGGCGAGCTGCGTGGTGGCGTGCGTGACGAGCGGGGCCAGGCCACCCTGGGGCTGCTGGTGCCGGTGGCGCTGCGCGTCGATGTGCCGCCGCAGCTCGCGGTGCCGGTGGGGCTGGAGCTGCGGCTGGCGGGTCGGCTGGGGCCGGTGTGGCTGGGCTGTCGGGGCCAAGCCGGGGCGACGCTGTCGGTGGGCGGCGTGCCGGCAGGCCGGGCGGAGGCGGGTGCCTTCGTGCAGCTCGGGGGTCAGGCCCGCTGACGCCGGTGCAGCGTGACGAACTGGCCCTTGGGCTTGATCGTCAGCGTCTCGTGCAGGGTGAGCTCGTAGTCGGGGTCGGGCGTGAGGGTGTAGCGGCGCAAGACGAGTCCCAACACCAAGGTGGCCTCGAGCATCGCGAACTGGGCCCCGATGCAGGCCCGCTGCCCGTGACCGAAGGGCTTGTAGGCATGCGGGGGCCGCTTGCGCTCGCGCTCGCGGAGGAAGCGGTCGGGGTCGAAGCGCTCGGGCTGTTCCCACGCCTCCGGATCCCGATGCAGGCCTGGGAGCAGGGCGAGGACCTGGTGCCCTGCAGGGATGGTCCACCGATCCCCTACGACGGTGTCTTGCTCGACGTGCACGGAGAAGGCGGGGGCCGTGGGCCACAGGCGCAGCCCTTCCTTGAGGATGCGGGCGACCAGCTTCAGCTTCTTGACCTGATCCCAGGTGGGGTGCTCGGTGTCGCCCAGCACGTCGTCGACCTCGTCGATGGCGCGCTGCAGCAGCTCGGGGTCGCGCAGCAGGTAGTACAGCGCGAACGACAGGGCGCCGCTGGTGGTCTCGTGGCCGGCGATGAGGAAGGTGAGGATCTGGTGGCGGATGTTGATGTCGTCGAGGCGCTCGCCGTCGGCAGTGGCCTCCGACAGCATCCGGTCGAGCAGGTCGGTGGCCTTGGGGTTTTCCTCCGCCCGGCGCTGCTGGATGAGCGCATCCACCGTGGCGTTCATGGTGCTCGTGTCGTTCGCGAACCGGCGGTTGGCGAAGAAGCGCAGGGGCTTGAGGGGGCTGGGCACCTGCACCCGCTGCAGCGCCTCGGTCAGGGCGGCGGTCATCGCGTCGACGAAGGGGTGCTGGTCGTCGCGGGCGAAGGAGTCGAAGCGGTAGCCGAAGCCGCACAGGCCGATGGTGTCGAAGGTCAGCCGCGTCATCTGCTCGGGCACGTCGATCTGGGACCCTTCGGGCAGCGTGTCCCAGTGGGCGAGCATCGACTCGGCGACCTCGAGCATGGCGTCGTAGTAGGTGGCCATCGCCTGGCGGCGGAAGGCCGGCACCAGGATCTCGTGGGCTCGCCCCCAGTTGGGCTCGTGGGTGTGAGCGGTGAACAGCGCGTCGCCGACCACCGGCCGCAGCTCGCGAAGCGGCGCGGAGATGTACTTGTCGTGGGGGTGCGACAGCACCTCGGCCAGCAGCTTGGCCGAGGTGACGACGACGACCTCGTTCTTGAGCGACAGGTGGAACACGGGGCCGTACTGGTCGACCAGCTCGAGGAGGGCCTGGATGACCGAGTCGCCCATGATCAGGGGGATGTGGCCCAGCAGGGGGGTGCGCGGAGGGGAGGGGATGGGCTCGGTGGCCACCGTGGCCTCCTGTGACTGCGAATCGACCTGGCACGCGGCTTGCTCACCTTACTCCCGAGCGCTTATCTACGCCTTCGAGGAGTCCCGATGCTGCGTGCCACCACCCCCCTCGCCCTGCTGTTGTTGACGTCGTGCTGGATGCAGACCGAGCGCGACATCGACGAGCGCCTCGAGACGATGTCGACCCACCTCGACGACTACCTCGAGGGGGGGCAGGCGCTCTACGATGGCGACGGCGACGGCTTCGAGCAGGCCATGCGCGCGGTGGAGAAGGGCGGGGAGCTACCGGGGTTGGACCTCGGTGCGAGCCTCGACGCACTGCATGCCGAGGCCAAGGCGGCTCGCCAGGGCAAGACGCGCAACGAGCGGGCGTCGCGGTTCGTGGCGCTGTCGGGGCAGTGTGCGGAATGCCACACCTCGAGGGGCCACAGCGCCCCCCTGGGGGCCGACGAGCAGCCACCGCTGCAGGCGGCGCTCGTGGCTCTGGCCTGGGAAGACGAGGCGCGGTGGAAGGCGGCCTCGAAGGCGCTGCGGAGCGACGGGGCGAAGCTGAGCGAGGCGGCGGACTGGGCTGCGCGGCGGCAGGCGCTGGCTCATGTGGTGGCTGCCGGGCGGTAGACCCACGTTACGAGCACCCATGTCGGTACCCTTGCACCCTCTCCCGGCGGCCCACGACGTCATCGGCCAGACCCTGATTCAACGCCATGATGTCGACGTCGACCTGTTCGAAGGCGTTGCGTTCGGGCTGTTCTTCGGTGCATTGGGTGCAGGTCTGGTCTTCGCGAGTGTGGTGACCGTGCAGGCGCTGGGGCTGGGTGGGCTGGTCCTCGGGGTGGTGGAGCTCGCTCTGGGGGCCGTCTTGCTCTACGGCGGCTACGGATGGATCGCGGGTGTCGTCGGAAATCGCCGGCTCAAGGCGGAGCTCGATGGCCTTCATGCGCACTATGGCCTGCACGACGTCCAGCTTGTTCGCGCAGGCGAGAGCGTGCAGACGCTGCCCCTCGAGCAGGGCACGTCCCATGTGCTCGGGCGATGGGCCCCCGAGCCCTTGGTGCGGCTGCTTCGTATGCGGGCCTTGCTCCAGGGAAGCGACGATGAGGCGATGCGCGCCGCGGCCGAGTTTGCTGCCTGGAGCACCTTCGACTGCGAGCGCCAGATGCGGTCTGACCACGTCTACATCGTGCGGGAGCCCCACACCGGCAAGGTTCGCTGGTTCGACCCGCGCCGCGACGAGGATGAGGTGCTGCGCACGTGGCATGAAGAGGGCGTGCCGGTGTTCCGCGTCCGTCTGCTCCCTGGGCAGATCCTCGATGAGGGGGAGGGGATTGCTGCCGACGAGTACGACCGGGTGGCCGCAGAGGAGCTTCCCGTGTTGGTAGGCGACAGCGAGTGGGCGCGGTGAGCTGTCGCGAGCGGAGTTCGGGGTCTCGAATTCGGGGTCGGAATTCGGGGTCTCGAATTCGGGGTCAGGACGCTAGGTGTTAGATCTCAGCTCTCGCTTCG
>CBDUIC010000054.1:0-49065 GCA_965367245.1 uncultured bacterium
TGGCGGTGCGAGGCCTGTGTGGCGGTATGGCTCGAGAACCACTTCCTCCTGCCCGACTCCACCCTGCACGAGCAGCCACGGTTCCTGCTCCGCTGCCCTTCCTGCGGGTCGCCTCGTGTCGACCACAAGTGTGTTCCCGAGTGCTGCAACCGACATCGCTGCCTCGACTGCCACAGCCACCTGGAAGCAACGGTCGAGCTGGTGCTCGCTGGAACCCGCGCACGCACGCGCACACGAGGACGGTTCGGCCTGCTCTCCTACTCCCGCGTGCGTGACGACGAGGTCCTCACCCGAACCGGGCTGGTGCGGTCATGGAGGCAGTGCCACAAGCACCCCGAGGAGGGCCTGGAGCTCGCGATGCTGCAACGAGCCGGCCGCCACAGCGTGGTCTGCGGCAGCGAAGCCCTACGGAGCGACGACAACGTCGTGAACGCCGCATCCTGCACGGGCTGTGGCGCCGACGTTCGCGTCGTTCTGACCCGGGTCGCTGAGTAGATGCGGCTCGCCGGCTCGATGTGTGGCACAACCGACGGAACGTCGCGCACGATGTAGGGATGAGCCGAGCAGACGACGGAGTCCCATGACGTTTCTCCACTTCCGAATCCACGATGAGCCAGGCGTCATCCTCGACACCCACGCCACGTCGACGCCTGCAGCGCCGACGTCGGCAGTAGGCGCCGCGGGTCACCTGTGGGATCTGCACAACGTCGCCGACTTCGCTGGCTTGGCCTACGACCCAGCACGAGCCGAGCTGGTGCTGGAGTGGGTCGTCCCTCCCACAGCCACGAACCCGTGGGGCGACGAGAGCAACCACCACCCGGGGTGCCAGTTGCACTTCCGCGACGTGACCTACCTGGCGGTCGGCCCCCGCGACCCGGAGATGCCCGCCAGCGAAGACCTGACGCTGGAGTGGTGTGGCATGGCGGAGCGCGGCGCGTCCTCGGCGAGCACCTGGGAGTTCCCCCACGCGTCGTCATCGGCGGTGTTCCGCCTCGCCTTCCATGGTGGCATGACCATCGAGGTGGTCGCCTCGGAGGTCGAGCTGGTGGCCAGCCCCATGGCGAAGGGCTGACGCTCGTTCTCGAGCCAAACGTCAGCTCCCCTTACTTCCTGGCCGGCGAGCATCCCTACGGCCCCCCACCAGGCCTCCTTCAAGACCGCCTGCGCGGCGGCGCCCGAACGGCTGGCTGCCAACCCTCTTTGCTCCCTCTGTGAACCTCTGTGACCTCCGTGGTCGAACCGACGACGACCGAAGCCACGACCACGCCGGTCGAGTCGGCATGCGGCCTGACGGCGGGCCCGAGCATCCCGCTACCCATCCACGGGCCCCTGCCGCGGAGAGCCCCGCCGGAACGGCGCGCCGGACCCGCGACTCGCAGGGCGAGCGGCAACGCTGCGTCCGTGGCAAGCTGCACGTCGAGAGCGCGAGCATCGACGAGGTGAGCGGCGGGGTGCACGACGTTGTCACCAGCCGGGGTCGAGCCACCGATGGGCCCGATAGGCGAGACGGAATGGCCTTGGGAGGCCTGAGTGACGGAGAGTGAGTTCTGGACCCATCTGGAGTACCTCGCGTGCGGCGAGCTCGAGCGTATCCAGGCTTCGCGTGAGCTTGGGCTCTGGTGCGACGGCTTCGTGCCCGAGAGCTTTGCGGTAGACGGGCATCCTCCGCGAATCACTGGCCAGGCGTGGGTAGCGGACCACACGTACCAGTGGCGCTGGCCGTTCACGCTGCGGTTGCGGCGGCGGTATGTGAGCCGGGCCGACGTTCCGTGGGCAGACGTGCTGCCAGCTCCCGACGAGACGGGATGGCTCGACGTCGACGTGCACGGCAAGAGCATCACGCTGGTGCCTCCACCGTCGCGCCCGTTGGCTGGCTCACGGTCATCGCCCTAGGCGGGAGCGCTCGAGCACGAGCAGGCGTGCTTCCGCCCACACCGCACCGAGCTCCACAGGTGTACCCTGGCCAGCCAGAGGAGTCCCCCATGCACAGACACCTGACCGTCCCCAACGACGTGGCCACCGCCGACGACAGCCAGGAGCTCATCCGGGTCTTCGCAGCGGCCGGTCAGCTCCACGTGACGCTTGCCTGGGACGCGCACACGGTCGACGGGCAGGTCGCCACCGATGGGTGATGGGCCAGCCACCGAAACGGTTCTCCACCAGGGCCAGGTCAGAAGGGAGCAGCTGCTCGACGAGCTCGTCCGCACCATCGACCTGTACGTGGAGACCGGCATCCTCGTGGAGCTCGACAAGTTCATGAAGCCAGGGTGGAGCTACCGCCAACAGGGCACCTCCATCGTGGTCGCGGGGCCTGACGACAGCAAGTGGCTTCCCGGGGTGAGCCGCCTGATCCACGTCCTCGCATACGCACGCGGCTCCATGCACCGCGGGTGCGACGACCACACCATCGAGCTCGTCGCTTGGCGGTCCAGAGACGGCCGGGGCTTCCGCGTGGTGTTCGAGAGGGGCTCGGCCTCCGCCACCCACACATGATGCCAACGGAAGGGCACGAGCGAAAAGCGGCGATGCAGCTCAGGCCGCTTCCCCCTCTTCCAGCTCGGCACGAAGGTCTTCGAGGCTCACATCATCCGCAGGGTTGCCGCGAGTGATGATGCCCCGAACCGAGTCGGCCCAATCGTTGAACGCCTCGAGGTCTTCGAGCAGCTCCGCAGGCATCATGACCACACCCTTCTGGCCCTTGCGCTCTACGCAGATGGTCTCCCCACCGTAGCTGACGCTGTTGAAGTGATGGTCAAAGCTTCGCTTCGCGGCGGTGTAGTTGATGCGGTGCATGGTGGACTCCTGCACGGACCTCCACGGCCCGCACTACCGTTTTATACCAGGAGTGTTTTTTATGCGAGATAAACCTTCTGCCGTTTCATGAGTCTTTACGTTTCGTGCTATAATGGGCGGAGCGGAGCTCGCATGTTCACGGTCCGATTCAGCAAGCAAGCCACGCGCCTCTTCCGGCGGCTTCCTCGCAACCGGAGGGCCGCCATCCTCGCAGCGCTCGATGGCTTCAGCGAAGCCAGCCTGAAGTCGACGAACGTGCGCAAGCTGTACGCGAGCACCTACCGGGTCCGCGTGGGCTCCTACCGGGTGTTCGTCGTCGTCGAGGAAGACGGAGTAGCGGTGGTGACGTGGGTGGGGACCCGCCAGGATGCGCCGTACTAGATGGGCCACGCTGGCATGTGGCCAACCTCGGCGGCTCGCTCACGGTCCTCCCCAAGGCGGGGAGCGCCGACGCGGATCTGAGGCCGACCGTAGAGTACGAGCGAAGCCGCTCGGCCGATTGCCCGACCTCTGTGAACCTCCGTGACCTCCGTGGTCGAATCGACGATGGCCGGAGCCACGACCACGCCGGCCGAGTCGGCAGTCGGCCTGGTGGCGGGTAGGAGTGGCCTGGTGCACCTCGAGCGGGCGGGCACGAGCGATGAGTAAGGCCTCGTCACATTGGGCTGGCGGCCGGTATCACCAGGCGCAGAGAATCCCCTGCCCATGCGTCAGGATGTGGGTGCGCCCCTCGGCCAGCCGCGCATCGATCCACACCTGCGCCTGCTCGGCGCCCTTCTTGTTGGCCCAGTTCGCGAAGTGCTCGCACTGCGAGGTCGTGGGCGGGTCGGCGTGGGCCGACCGAGGGGCGGCGAGCGTGGTCCACAACAAGAATGCGACCGCGGCAGCGAACAGGGTCAGCGTCTGGTCTCGGCTCATGGTGAAGGCCTCCTTGGCGAAAGCCTACAGGCTACGGCCCTGCCACGCGCAAGTCCCGCCAGGTCAGCGCAGCGAGAGGGACAGGCACACATAAGCAAGCATTACTTACTACCCGTCACAGCCCAAACCGAGCCCTGCCCCCCGACCAAGTCCCCGTGACGTCCGCCCCTCTCAGACCATCCCCTCTCGACGTCCGGTTTTCGGCGCAGTCTTCCCGCAAGGCACCCGAAACACGGCGTTTGTTCGTAGCGCTCTCCCCCACCTGACCGCCAGACCGGACATCCAAGGCACATGGTCCCGCGCCCCCGGACATCCCGCCGACATGGCCCCACCAAGCCTCCGATGTGCCCGCCCAGCCCCCGCCCTCACTCGTCGATGAACACGAACAACGAGGTAGGCACTGGAGGATGAGGCAGGTCGAGGCCGAGGAGGCAGCCCACAAGGGCCTCGGAGTAGTCCGGGCTGGGCCCCGGCTCGAAACCCCCATCCGGCGTCTGCACGAGAATGCTCTCTGGTGGCGTCGGCCACCACCGGCCGCCCGACGACACGAGGTAGCCCTCTGCGGGAACCACCGCCGGCGCCCGACACTGCCCTGCTGCCGCCACCAGCTCGTCTTGCCAGGTGACCGGCGGCGCCAGCCCCGCCGCCACCACCTCCCACCGCCGCCGCTCGAGGTCATTGCGCTGCCAGCGACCCGAATCCGGCGGCAGCTCCCCCCAAAGCGCCAACCAGGCCTCGGCGTGGCTGCCGGTGTGCTGGACCGCCATGCTCAGGCCGCAGGCCACCAGCGCGTAGCTGATCGGCGTCGCCCCATCGGCCAGCCACAGCAGCCTCTCCTGGTCGGCGTAGGTGCGCGGCCCCGGTGCGACCCCCTCAGAGCAGAGCAAGGCCGCAGCCGACTGGGCGACCTGACCACGGTCGTCGGCTTCTCGGGCCTCGTCGAGGGTCGCCCGCACCTCGTCGAGGCCCCCGCCCCCGGGCACGACCGACCGCCCCAGGTCGAGCGCCCGCCACGACGCGTCGAGGGACGGCCAGCGCTCGGTCGCCTCGTCGTACAGGTCGTCGTAGAGGGCCAGTGCCGCAGGGTCTTCGGGGTGCGCCTGCGACCACGCCAAGGCCCCCCGCACCGCCCAGAAATCCGTCCACGGCGACCACCCCGTGAAGGCCCACCCCGCCCACCCGGGATCCACCCCCCAGTCCACCGCGGCGCCCATGAACCGAAGGTCGGGCCTGCCCACGCCCCGCTCCTCCAGCTCCTGCAGCACCACGGGGGTGCCCTCCGCACGAGGCATCGTTCTGAGAGACGACGCGAGAGGATGCCCGAGGTGGAGCCAGATGAACTCGCTGGGCGGGTCGGGCGCCGCGACCTCGGAGCTCTCCGCCGAGGCCTTCGCCTTCGGCACCGCCACCCGCGGCGCGTCGGCCCGCGGCATCGCCCACAGCACCACCCCCAGGGCCAGCAGGCCCCCCGCCACCCCGGCCGCCCGCCTCGAGGCGCTCACGCGGGGATTCCCATTCGGCAGCCACAGGGCGTTCGCATGCGCATGCCCTATCCTACAGCGGTACCACTCCTCACGCCAGCCGCTGCCTCACCAGGCGCCACCCCCTCTCAGCCCTCCCCGCCCCTCTCGCCTGGGCCCCCCGGCTGGGCGCCCACCCAAACCGCCCACTCGGAACGCCCCATTCCCTGCGTTGCACCGTGTCCCGCCACGGCACGATGCCTGCTTCACCCTCCCGTGCAACCCACGCCCTGGAGAGGTTCATGCGCACTCGTTCCTGGCTCACCCTTCTCGCTCTCGCCGCTGGCTGTGACGATGTCGCAGGCGACAAGACCGACACCTCAGCAGACACCGACACGGATGCCGACACCGACACGGATGCCGACACCGACACCGACACCGACACCGACACCGACACCGATGCGGATGCCGACACCGACACCGACACCGACACCGACACCGACACCGACCCACCCACCGGCAACGGGACCCTGGGGTTCGAGGTGGTGTGGGGCAGCAACATCGGCGGCGCCTTCCAGGACAACTTGTGGCAGTCCATCATCGACCTGAACCTGTACGAGACCGACGGGCACGAGGTGGCGTTCCTCCTCTGCGACACCGCCGATCCGACCTGCGAGGCCCCCGTGGTCGCACGTACCGTCGACCCCAGCGAGACCAGCGGTGACCTCATCCAGGGCAGCTTCGGCCCCGACATCAGCCTGACGGGCCTCCCCGAAGGCGAGTACCTCTTCATGGTGGTGGTCGACTCGGCCCTGTCCATGGAGCGAGGCTTCGGGTTCGACGACGCCTTCGACACCAAGGAGACCGCTTGGGGCGGCCGGGTGAGCGAGTTCGACGCGATGCTGTCCGACGTTCCCCAGGAACCCTTCGTCAACCCCGAGCCCGTGCCGCTCCTGGTCGACACCCGCACCTCGGCCGACCTCGGCACCCTCGTGATGTCGCACTTCCACCAGCGCGACATCTCCCCCGACATTCCCCACGAGACCGGCCGGATGGTGGTCGCCGTCGAAGAGGGCGTGCGACTCGTAGACACCAGCACCTACGAGGTGGAGGATGCCCCTGGGTTCCTCGATGCGACCTTCCAGATGCTCACCTCCGCCTACGCGCCGGTGGACGGTGCCGTATGCGGCATGGTCGACGCGGGCGACGGGCTGGTGTGGCTGCTGTACGACGGCTTCGACAACTCCGGCTTCGCGATCCCCTTCGACGCCACCTCCGCGCAGCAGGCAGGCAACTACCACCGCGTCAGCTTCGGCCCCGGGGAGGCCCCCTGTCGCGGCGTCGCCGGTACGATCGACGGCCGCCCCCACCTGTTCGCGATGTCTGCAGGGGCGAGCCGAATCAACGAGGCAGAGGGCAGCGCCGGAGAAGACTTCTGGGCCGTCGACGTCTCCGACATCGACGCCACCGATCTCGTCGCCACCAAGCACGACGACACCGACGATGCGGTCTTCAAGTGGGGCGTCGACGACCTCGTGGTCCACGACGACCGGCTCCTCCTGTCGGTCTCCCCCACCACCACCGACTTCGATGCCCCCGCCGACTGCCAAGGCATGCACTGCCTGTTCGAGGCGGAGGTCGGGCCCAGCGGGCAGGTCGACGTGCGGCCAGGTGGCGGCCTCGCCTACTTCGTGATGCTCGAGCAGGCCGACGACATGGCCACGGCGAGCGGTACGATCACCTGCGAGTGGGAGAACCCGTGGGCGGCCGTCACCTCAGCCTCCTTCCACGACGGGCGCGACCTGCTCTTCCTGGGAGGCTGCACTCAGATCGTAGTGATGGACCTCGCCTCCGGCGCCCTCATCGATCTCGACCCGGGCCTGCTCGGCCAGCAGAACCTGGATGCGTCGCTGTATGGGCAGGGCTTCAACGCCTTCAGCCTGTCGCCCGACGGCCAGACGCTGTGGGCCCTCCCGCAGAGGAAGTCCCCCGTGCATCTGTTCGTGCAGAAGGGCCTCGATCCCAATGATCGGCAGGGCTACAACCGCTACATGGTGCTCCCCATCGACTTGTCGACGGGTGCCGAGCCGGCGCCAGCAGCGGCCTACCAGACCGGCGACATCGACGGCTACGACGGCCCGCCCGTCGACATCGGGCAGTACGACACCCCCGCCGACGATCCAGGGGTCGACCTGAACTTCGCCCACTCCGTGGTCTACCAGCTGCACTGGCTCCCCTCGACGGCCGGCTCGACCTTCCAAGCCGCCTCCATCCCCACCGGCCCCTCCGTGGCCGCTACCACGAACTCCCTGTGGATCCGGGGGTCGGGGATCACCGGCCTCTCCGGCCTGGGGAAGGCCGGCGACGTCGAGGTGATCGACCTGGCCTCCCGCCAGCCCATCCTGTTCCCAGGCGAGGGCGAGCCCTTCTACGGATACTGGACCGGCTCGCCGGCTGGCGACGTCAAGACCGGCTTCGACCTGAGCCCGGGCCAGGCTGGCGAGAGCAGCACCTTGGGCATCGTCTTCGTGCCCTGACGCCACGGCAGTGGGCCGCGTCCCCGCCCAGCGACCCGTGCCTCCGGCGGGGGCCCCGCGCGCATGGGGCTCCCGCCCTTGGCGTGGGCGCTTGCGAGACGTGGCCAGCGATGGGAACCTCCGGCCGTGTCGGTCCATCGCCTCGGTCCCTACTCTCTGCTCCGCCGCGCCGGGCATGGCGCCACCGGAGTGGTGTGGGAAGCCGTCGATGCGGTGGGCCGTCAGGTCGCGGTCAAGCTCGTGCACGCGCACGGGCACGCCGACGACGTTCGCCGCGAGCTGCTTACCCACGCCTCGCTGCGACACCCCCAGCTCGTCGAGCTGCTCGACGCCGGGGAGGTCCCCCCCGAGGGCCTCGACGACACCCCCGGAGGCACCCCCTTCCTGGTGACGGAGTGGGCGACGGGCACCCTGCGCGACGGCATCACCTCGGCAGACCTCGTCGAGGTGCTCGACGACATCCTGGCGGGCCTCGCCTACCTGCATGCCCGGGGCCTGGTTCACGGCGATCTCAAGCCGTCCAATGTGCTGCGCATCGAGGGCGGCGACCGGCTGAAGCGTTGGGTCCTCGCCGACTTCGGCATCGCGCACGCAGCTGGCACCGAGGCCCTCGGCGGCACCCTGCGCTACCTCGCTCCCGAGGCCTTTGGGGCCCGTGCCCGCCCCGGCCCGGCCGCCGACCTGTACGCAGCAGGCGTCATCGGCTGGATGCTCGCGACGGGTCACAGTCCCCACCAGACCACGGAGCGCTCGGACTGGGCGCGCGTTCACCGCCAGGGCGTGCTTCCTCCCTTCGACCCGGTAGTCCCCGTCCCTGAAGGGCTCGCATCCTGGCTGGGCCGGCTGCTCGCTCCCTCCCCCGATGCCCGCGTGGCCCACGCCGCCGATGCCCGCCACGAGCTGCGGAGCCTGGCGAGCCCGTCGGGTGCCGCCGCCGTGCTGCCGGAGGCCGACGACGAGACGCTCTTCACCGCGCCTCAGGCATCCCTCGCCGTACCCATGCCCCCCCCGTCCCGCACTACGGAGCCGTCCGCCACCCACCCGAGGCCACGCCCCTTCCCCCGCCCCGAGGAGATCACGTCCCACCGCGGGAAGGCCCGCGCACGAACCTCGGCCCTGGCCCCTCTTCGCTCGCCTGACTTCGTCGGTCGCGACCATGAGCTGCAGATCCTGTGGGCCGAGCTGGAGCGGGCCGACGCCGAGGCCCGGGTCGTCCACGTCCATGGTCCCGGCGGTATCGGAGCTACGGCACTCGTCGACGCCTTTGCCACCCGTGCCGCGGAGCTCGGCGCGGCGGTGCGGGTCGACGACCTCACCGATGGGGGCGGCCTGGGCGCAGGCCTCGCCCGGGCGCTGCATGTGCACCCCCTCGACGAGGCCGAGCTCGACGACCGCCTCGCCCACCTCCTGCCGCGCCGCAGCCGGGCCGAGCGCGCTGGGCTCCGCCGGGAGATCCAGGGGGAGGGGCATGCCTCCGATGGCGCATGGCAGGCCGTGCTCGCGGCCCTCGCTCGAGGCCGACGCCTGCTGTGGATCCTCGACGACGCGGCTCACCAGCCCCATGACGCCGCCCGCATGCAGGCGATGGCCCCACAGGGCGTGCTCCGGGTGCTGGTGCGCCCCGGTGCGGAGATCGGGCCACCGAGCCGCCGCCTGGATCTGGCGCCCCTGGGGCCCCAGTCCACCGCCGACCTCGTCGAGAGCCTTCTGCCCGTCGGTCCGGGCACCGTCGTGAGCCTGGTGCAGCGCGCCCAGGGCCACCCCGCCACCGCCACCGCCCTCGCCCTCGCCGCCATCGGGCCGGCGGGGGAGGTCGACCGCACGACCGTGGAGCGCGCGTCGCTGGCGTCGGCCGCCGATGCCACCCTGAGCCGTGCGCGGGCGACCGCGCGGGCAGCGGGCGCCGATCCCGCCCACCTACTCCACGCTGCGGCGCTCTACGACCCGACCATCCCCAGCTTCCTGTGTGTGTGGGGCGCCCCGCCGTCGGCCCTGGCGAGGCTGGAGCGGGAGGGCCTCGCCCGACGACGAGGAGAGGCCCTGTGGCTGCATCCCCTCCTGGTCGACGCGTCGAGGAGCAGCCTGTCCAGCGACGACCATCGCCGCATCCTTTCCCGACTGGGCGAAGACGCTCCCGCCGCCACGCGGGCCTGGCATCAGCACCGCAGCCACGCGCCCGAGCCCGCGGCGGCGACGTGGCTCACCCACGCCCAGGGCCTGGCAAACCGAGGCCGGGTGCACGCCCAGCTCGCTGCGCTCGACGAGGCCGAGCGGTCGCTGCGGGTCCTCGGCCCAGACGCTCCTGGCTGGTCGACCCTGTGGCAGCTTCGCGCCCACGGCCTCGCCCTGCGCGGCGACCGCGACGGCTCGGAAGCCGCCGCCCAGCGAGCCCTCGCGACCGCATGCACGCCGACCGATCAGGTGCAGGCACGGCGACGCCTCGCGGTGGCACGGTCGCGCCTGCGTGACCTCGACGGCGCCACCGAGCTCCTCCGGGAGGCCCTCACCTTCCCTGCTCCGGACGAGCTCCTCGCCCTGGCCGCCATCGACCTCGGCAGCATTCGCACCCGCCAGGGGAGCGCGGAGGAGGCCCGCAGCCTGCTCGAGGCGCTGAACCCTTCGCAGCTCGCTCCGCAGGTCCGCGCCAGCTACGCCGTGCTGCACAAGCAGATCGATCGGCACACCGTGGGCTTCTCGCAGCAGACGCTGGCGCGCCTCGACGTGGCCCTGAGCGACGACCTGGACCACCCACTGTGGCGTGGCATCCTCCTCAGCGAGCGGGGGGACGTGCTGCAGGAGCTGGGTAGCCTCGACGCGGCCAGCGACTCCTTCACCGCGGGAGAGCGCCAGCTGGAGCAGGCGGGCGCAGAGGTGTTCTCCATCGCTGCGGGATGCAACCGCTGCCAGGCCCTCTGCCTCGCCGGCCGAGCCTCTGAGGCAGCCCCCGCTCTGGCCTCCCTCGTCCAGCGGGCTCGGGCGACCCCGGCGGGCGGCACGCTGCAGATTGCGTTGTCTGTCCGGGCACTCACCCACGGCCTGCTGGGGGCGCTGCACGACGCCCGCGGGGATCTGGCCGAGGTACGAACCCTCATCGAAGCCACCGCACCAGACCGCGACATCGATCGAACGCTCCTCCGGCTCCGCGAGCTGGTCCCTACCCTGGCCCCCGACGTCGACAACGTGCGCCAAAGCTGGTCTGCTGACGCCTCATGAACGACGAGACCCTCACCGCGGGCACCGTGCCCCACGAGCACCCGACCGCTTCCTCGCCCCCCGTGTGGGGCCTCACCCTGGCGTGGGATGCCGACGCCCCCGAGCGTATCGGCGAGGTTCTCGCGCTGCCGGGAGACCGCGGGGAGCTGGGTCGTGGCCCGGGCTCGGGGAAAGCGCCACGCGCCCAGGCCTACCGGATCCGGCCCGGCCGCACCACGGTGTGTGCCCCCCTCAGTACTCGGCGCCTGTCCCGGCGGCAGCTCGAGCTGCGAGGCGCGACGGGCCACCTGTGGCTGCGCAACGTAGGCCGCGGGAGCCTCAGGGTGAACGGGCGGGAGGTTCAGGAAGCCCGTGCCCAGCCGGGCGACGTGATCGCCATCGACCGCGCCGCCGTGTGGGTCGTGGTCCGACGCCCCCTCGATCTGGAGGCCCCCGACGGCCTGGCCCGTCCGCCCTTCGGCGAGGCCGACGGCGTCGGCATGGTCGGTGAGTCCGCCGCCTCCTGGCGCCTCCGAGCAGACCTCCACTTCGTCGGGCCACGGGCAGGGCACGTGCTCGTCCTCGGCCCGAGCGGGTCGGGCAAGGAGCTGGCCGCGCGCGCTGTCCACGGTCACAGTGGTGCGACGGGCGCGCTGCTGTCGCGCAACGCGGCGACCATCCCCGAGTCCCTGGCAGACGCCGAGCTGTTCGGCAACCTCGCCGACTACCCCAACCCGGGCATGCCCGACCGCAAGGGGCTGGTCGGGGAGGCCGACGGTGGCACCCTTCTCCTCGACGAGATCGGCGACCTGCCGGAGCCCGTGCAGGCCCGGCTCCTTCGGCTCCTCGACGACGGTGAGTACCAGCGCCTCGGCGAGGCTCGCCCTCGCCGGTCGACCGCCCGCATCGTCGGGGCCACCCACCGCGACCCGTCCTTCCTCAAGCACGACCTCCTCGCCCGATTCCGCCACCACGTCGTGGTCCCTGGGCTGAACGAACGTCGAGAAGACATCCCACTGCTGGCTCGCCACCTGCTGCAGCAGGCACGGCGGAGCGACCCCCTCGTGGCCACCGTGTTCGCTGGCGACCAGCCCCGCCTCGCCCAGAGCCTCGTCGAGGCCATGCTCCTCCACCACTACACGACCCACGCCCGGGAGCTCGACCGCTGGCTGTGGCGTGCGCTGCGTCACTGCGGCGGCGAGGTCCTCCACCCTCCTCCCGACGAGCCCAAGGCTGCGCCCCCGAGAGCGCCTGCGTCATCTCCGGCCGCTGCGGTGCCAGATGCCGACACCGTCGTGGCCGCACTGGAGGCGGCAGGAGGCAACGTCAGCCAGGCCTGGAGAGACCTCGGGCTCCGCAACCGCGACCAGCTCCGGCGCCTGCTCCGCACCTACGGGCTGCGCGACCGCTAGCCCGAGTCACTGCGCGGAGGGGTGCCGTTGACCGACATCTCGCGGCGCCATGCAGCACGCCAGCCCCCTCCCCATTCCTCGATGTGGCTCGCACCGGCCGAGCCTCAGCCCCCTCCCCCCCGCAGCCGGTCAGCCTCTTCCCGCAGCCGGTCCGACAGGCTCCGCACCATCCGGCTGATGAGGGGATGGGCCCGGTCGAGCTCGCGCTGCAGGCCGGCCTCCGTGAGCACGACCACCCGCGTGGCGCTCGTCGCCGCCACCGTGGCACTCCGCGGCGCCTGCGACACGATGGCGAGCTCCCCGACGATCTCCCCCGGCCCGTGCCGCCGCAGCTCGATGGGCCCCTCCGGCCCCGCCACCGTGGTGCACAGCTCGCCGGAGATCACCTGGTAGGCGGTGTGGCCGCGGTCGCCCTCGCGACACAGCACCTCGCCCGCTGCGAGCTCGACGATGGCCCCGTCGCCCTCCGACGCCGACAGGGCCCGCAGCTCGTCGAGCACCTCCTCGAAGCTCGCGGGCCGCGCCTCGGGCTGGGGCAGGAGCATGCGCAGGCAGAGGTGGTCGAGGCGAGCCGGCACCCCGGGGCGATGGGCCGACGGCGGCATCGGACGCACCACGGCCTTGCGCACCACTGCTGCGGCGCCCCCACCGTCGGGAAACGGCAGCCGACCCGTGAGCATCTCGTACAGGATGGTGCCGCAGGCGAACACGTCGGCGCTGGGACCCACCGGCTCCCCCACCGCCTGCTCGACGGGCATATAGGAGGGCGTGCCTCCCTGCGCCTCCATCGGCGCCTCCTCGGTCACCTCGCCCTCCCCCACGTCGTCGAGGAAGGCGACATAGGCGTCGCGGTCGTGAAACTGCGCCACCCCCCAGTCGATGACGCTCACCTGCCCATACGGCTGCACGATGATGTTCGCCGGCTTGAGATCGAGGTGGACTACGCCCTTCGCGTGCACATTGGCCAGCGCCTCGGCCACCCGGGCCAGGATGCGCAGGGCCTCCCCGATGGGCAGCGGGCCCTTGGCCAGGCGCTCCTCGAGGGACTCCCCCTCGACCATGCGCATGGTGTAGTCGTCGTCGCCCGCGTCGTAGACCTGCACCACGCCGGGGTGGTCGAGGTAGGCCAGCAGCCGCGCCTCCCGCACCAGCATCTGCCGCAGGGTGTCGCTCCCCGGGTGCACCTGCTTGTGGGCTACCACCCGCCGGAGCTGCTGATCCCACACCCGGGTCACCCGGCCGCAGCCCCCGACGCCCAGCTCCTCGAGGGGGCGATAGCGCGCGCTCGTCCACACCGGCGCCGCGTCATCGACGGCCACCGGGCTTCCGCCACGCAGCAGGGTCGTCTTGTCGGAGGGAGGGGTGTCGGCCATCCCCCCCAGCCTACCGCGGCGCGCAGGCCCTCACGCCCCCAACAACAACCCCAGGGCATCCGCCACCCGATACCGGTCGGCGGAGCTCGACCGCTCCGCCTTGGCCACCACCGCCCCAGCGGCCCGCGACAGCTGCAGCCGCCGCACGTGCCGCACGCCCGACAGCGGCACCGCCTCCGCCTCCGCCTCCGTCGCCACGCAGGCCACGAGGTCGTGGAACACCCCGTCGCCGAACTGGCTCTCGTAGGGGTCTTCGCGCAGCACCACCCAGGCGGTGCGCCCGCCCCCCACCCAGGCCTTCAGCGCCTCCGACTCAGCCCAGGGCCCGAGCGCGTCACGGCCGGCCTTCGCGGGCTTCGACCTCGGCGGAAGGGGCGGCGCCCCCTCGGGCGGCCCGTCCACCCGGCGCCCGTACATGCCCCCGCCCACCTGCCGGTGCCAGAAGTCCCACCCGTTGGTGCCGTGGGCATGCCACGACCAGGCCTCCCCGTTCCACCGATACAGCCCTTGCCCCCGCATCATGCCCAGGATGTCTCCGTCGATCTCGTACCACGCACTCGGTGCGGCGCGACGCTTGCCCATGCGCCCTCCCTCGCTACCATGACGCATCACGAGCGCTCATCGGACCCCCCGCCATACGAGGTCCCCATGGACCCCACCTTGTTCTTCCTGATGCTGTCGCTGGGTGTGCCCCCCGCGGGGCTGCTGTGGCTGTGGCAACGCCGCAAGCACCGGGCACGGCGCCTGCTGTGCGACGCCCTCTCGCTCCAGGAAGGCGACGACGGCGCCCTCAGCGGCTCGGCCGACGGGGTGCATGTCGTGATCCGCCTCACCGCCCTGGGCAACGAAGGCAACGAGGTCTCCGCCCATGTCGAGCTCCTCGACGCGCTGGGCCCGCCCGCCTTCGACCTCAGCGCCCAGGGCTTCACCACGACGCTGCTCTCGGGGCCCGACCTCGACGTGGGCGACCCGGCCTTCGATGAGGTCGTCTACGTGAAGGCCGCCGACCCCTCCGAGGCCCTCGCCGCGCTGAGTCCGGAGGCCCGCGAGGCGGTGGGCGACGCGGTGCAGGCCGGTTGGTCCCGACAAGGGGCCCGCTGGGCCTGGGAGAGAGACGCCACCACCGAGCAGGTGCTGCTCCAGGTGCGCCTGGGAGTGCGAGCGTGCACCGCCCTGCGACAGCCCGGTACCCTCACCACAAAGCTAGAAGCTCGCACCCGCGACCCGTCTGCTGGGGTTCGGGCTCACGCGTGGCGGGCCCTCATGGCCCGTGACGCGGTCGACGAGGCGACGCTGCGGGGCCTGCTGGCCGCTCACGACGACCTGTCGGTCGACGCCGCCGCCCGCCTCGGCGAGGAAGGTCGGGCCTGGCTGAGCGACCATCTGGCTCGCTGGCCGCGCGACCGGCGCCTGCTGGCCGCCCTGGCCCTCGCCCCCCACGAGCCCGAGCCCTCCACCCGCCTCGAGGCCATCCTGCTGGAGGGGCTGCGAGGCCCACGGGCCGACGCCTGTGTCGACGCCCTGGCCTTCGTGGGAGGCGCCGCGGCCCTGCCGGCCCTGCAGGGTCGAAGCGGTGCCGAGGCAGCGGTGGCGAGCATCCTGGCCCGGCGCGAGGCCACCGCAGGGCAGGTCTCGTTGGTCGAGGTGGGGCCCGAGGGGGCCGTCAGCCTCAGCCGGGATCCCTGACGACGATCAAGGAGCCGGAGCCGGAGCCAGGGCGGTGATATCGGTCGGCCCGCGAGGTCCCATGACGGCTCCGCACATCCCCGACGACCTGCGCCACTGGGTGCTGGGCTGCGCGCGCAGCCATGTGGCCAGCGACGACATCGTGCGTCTGATGCAGAGGCAAGGCTGGTCGGAGGAGCGCGCCGCAGAGGCCGTGGCGTGGGTGCTGGCAGACCAGCGCTTCGAGGTGCCTCGCCTGTGCCACGAAGGGCACCGCGTGCGCGTGGGGCGCAAAGCGGTCGACATCGTCACCAGGTCCGACGACGGGAGCCTGGTGCTGCTCGGCGGGTTGCTGAGTCCCAAGGAGTGCCAGGGGCTGATGGCCGAAGCCGAGGCCCGGCTCGACATCGCCAAGACCACCACCCGCGCAGCCGACCACGTGCACACCGGCCGCATTGCCATGTCGCACTTCTTTCCTCTGGGATGCAGCCCCCTGGTGCGCCGAATCGAGCAGCGCGTCGAGGCCCTGTTCGGCTGGCCCATCGCCGACACGGAGGGCATCCAGATCCAACGCTACGGGCCCGGTGGCCGCTACGAGCCACACTTCGACTACTTCGACGGCGTGGCGCCCCCCCTACGCGGCGACGGCCCACCGCGGCAGCGCGTCGCTACCCTGCTCTGCTACCTGGCGATGCCCGAGCAGGGCGGTGCCACCCACTTCGTCCAGCACATGCTGTCGTTCACGCCTCGCCCCGGCGACGCTGTGTTCTTCAGCTACGACCGCCCCAGCCCCTCCACGGGCACCCTTCACGCAGGCCAGCCGGTGGAGCAGGGCCACAAGTGGGTGGTCAACGTGTGGTTCCGAGAGCGCCACATCGACGGCTGAGGCCCGTGGGCGAGCCTCACAGCCTTCGACGCCCGGAGGGAGCGGGCAGGCTCAGCCGGGACCGCTGACATCGACGGCTCGCAGGCCTACCTGCAACAGACCGCCCAAGACCGCCACCGCGACACTCACGCCGAGGATCCAGCCCGCCGAGTCGCCCTGCATCGACACCCCTGCCGAGCTCTCCAACGCCAGCACCAGCAGCCCGAGGAGGACTCCGCCAACGCCCCCGAACACCCAGACGATGCCCAGGTCTCCGAGGAACTGTGGCCACCAGGGGCCCGGCTCACGCCCCTTCCGGTGACGCTTGCCCAGGAGGTCCGTGTTGCCCGAGAAGGGGCCATACGCTGCCAGGAAGGTCGAGCCGAACAGAGCACACACCAGGTAGGGCACCGCGTCGATGATCGAGTACGGCGCCAGGCTCACCGCGACCAGGGCTCCCAGCCCGCTCCCCAGCATCACCAACAAGTCCTTCCACCAATGCACCCGACCTCCACGGCAACCGACACGGCCGAAGCATAGCTTGCAACCTGCCGAGCTCGGGCGTGCAACGGTCGGGAAGCCACAACCGCCTGGATGGGTCGCGGCCGAGGGGATAACAGGGGCCAACAACCAACCCCGAGTGTGACCTCTGCCGACCGCGTCTGAATCCTGGAATGTCTATGCCCTGTTCAACCATGACCTCGGTCAGATCTTCGTCGGAGCCTTGAGCCTGCCGATGTCTGAGATGGGCGCTGCCTGCCGCGCCGTCAGCACCGAGATCGAGAACTGGGAGCCCGGTCGCCACCGGGTCGAATACATCGAAGCCGTCGAGCAGTTCCCGACCGAGCGCCACGCTCGCTCCTACGCCGGCTGGCTCATGCGCGAAGGCGCCTTCGAGGGCCTCGAAGACTACGCGATGGGGCTCGACGCCGCGCTGGCGTAGGCCCTGGCGGCACGTCCGCCCCCGCCCACCCAGCTGTACCGAGCCATGCTGTCTCCCTCAGGTCGTGAACGAAAACGCGCCCTGAGTACCCGAACCACCAGCTAGGGTGGCGGTGCAAGGGAGGACCACATGCTGTGGCTGTTCGGTACTGCGCTCGCCCAGACCTTCGCCGCCCCCGTCGATATCGGCGTGATGGCCGCTGACAGCGTCCAGGGAGCCGACCTCGACGGAGACGGCCACCTCGAGGTGGTCGCCTCACGGCACCACTACGGCGGCGGGCTGTCGATCTTTCGCCCCTCGGGGGCGACCTGGTCGCTCGACTACATCGACGCCGACGAGATCGTGCGCCCATCGATGCTGGACTGGGACGACGACGGCACCACCGATCTGATCACCGACATCGCATGCACCGACTCGTCGGACTTCGAGTTCGTCTGGCTACAGGGCCCCACCCTGGCGACCCTCGACGACAGCGGGTGCACCCCCACGAACAGCACCAGCGCCGGCGACGTCGACTGTGACGGGCGCGTCGACCTGCTGCGCAGCGTGGGCGACTACAACGGAACCTACAGCGCGGCCGAGGCTGACCAGTTGCTCCTCAACGGCGCCGGGCTGACCCACACCCCCCTCGACATCCCCGGCGCCTACGACACACGCGACATCGACGTGGCCGACGTCGACGGCGACGGCGACCAGGACCTGCTCCGCATCGACCAGGGCAACCTGCGCTGGGTCGAGCAGCTTTCGGGGGGCCAGCTCGTCGACCAGGGGGTGCTCGCCACCGGGGGCTACTTCCAGCAGGTCATGCCGGGCGACTTCGATGTCGACGGCTGGCCCGACGTGGCCCTGCTCGACACCCCCCTCGGCGTGAACGACGCCATCGTGGTGATGCGGAACCAGGGCGCGGTGTTCACCGAGGTCCTCCGGGTCGAAGGCGCGGTGGTCGATGCCGCATGGGGCGACATCGACTGTGACGACGACCTCGACCTCGCCGTGGGGAGCAACCTGGGCGTCGCCATCTGGCGCAACGACGGCACCGCCGGCTTCGTGGAGGTGCCGGTGTCGACCGAGCCCGTCCGCGCGCTGGCGCTGGTCGACGTCGACGGCGACAGCGCCATCGACCTGGTGTTCGGCGGCGATGTCTACCCGCAGACGGTCCGCTGGATGCGCAACGAGGCGGGGTGCGCTCCGGTGGCGCAGCTTCCCAGCTGCAGCTCACCACGTCCCGAGGGGGTGCCTTCCGACAGCGCCGACACCGGGCGCATCGACACGAGCTCCCTCGACACCGGGCTCACCGACACGAGCTCCACTGACACGAGCTCCACTGACACGAGCTCCACCGACAGCGGCACCCTCGACACCGGCACGACCGCCACCGACGAGACGGCAACGACCGACACCGGGGCACCCAGCCAGCCGGCCAGCGCCTGCGGCTGCCAGGGCAGCCCGTCGAGCCTGGCCTGGCTCGCACCGCTGTCCCTCGTGTTCCTCCGCCGACGTCGCTCACGGCGCCTGCCGGCCGCAGCAGGGAAAGCGAGAGCGTAGAAGACACTCGGTAACGCGCGTCCGGTGCCGCGAGCGTTGCGCGGACAATGGCGGCAGACAAGGGTCTTCTGGGCGACCGATCCGACAACGTGTCCTGCACCCCGGGCGACCGCGGAGGTTCCCATGTGGCTCATCCTGACGTCCCTCGCTGCGGCTGCGCCTCCCGCGCCCTTTGTCGCCACGGTCGACACCCTCGCGTCCTTTCAGACGCTCTACGCCGTCGTCTATTGGGGGCGCACGGTACGAAACGGTCCCCCCAAGGCCGTGGTGGTCCGCGCCCACGAAGACGGCCGCGTGGTCCTCGACGACATCCGAGGCGAGTGGCGCATTCGCGTCGACCACGGCCGGGTGTGGCAGGTCACGACCGATGGCAGCGTCGAGCGCCCCGACTGGGCCGACGGGGCGGCTGGCCTGTGGCGTGAGCTCCGAGGTGGCCTCGCCTCCAGCACCTGGGTCGAACGAACCCCGTGGGACGCCGGTATCGAGCTGCACCCGGCGTACCAGCACGACGACTGGGCCGAGGTGCAGCTTCCGTTCGCAGCGCCGACCACGTTCCTGTCGGTGGCCGACGGCGCCCCCGCCAGCCTGCTCGCCCTCGATCCCGACGACCCCAGCCGGCTGTTCGCCCTCCAGGGCTCGGGGGCCCACCTGCACGTGCAGTACCTCGCCATCGACGTCCCCCTCCAGGAAGGCTGGGACGCCGACCACGCCACGGGGCTGCCCCCTCTGCCTGCTGAGCTGTCGATGGCGTGGCGGGCGAAGGGCCACCCGACACCGCTCCACGAAGTGCCTACGGCCGCACGGTTCACGAGCGCCACCGCACCGCGGGCCTCTCTAGCGCCCACCCCGTGCACGGCAGTCGGTGAGCGCACCGAGGCGGTCGAGTTCCTGTTCGCAGCCGATCCGACCCACCGGGCCTGGGCCGTCGCCGCCGACGCAGCCGCAGCGGGCTGTGCGCTTCGCGTGAAGGCGAGCATCGGGCTCGCCGCTACCGGCGGTCAAGCCGCGACCCTGTGCGGAAGCGGCACCCTCCAGCTGATCGATGCCGCACCCGCCGTCCCCCTCGTGCTCGCCAGCGTGAAGGGCGCGCACTGTACCCAGCCGGCCGATGAGCCGACCCGCAGGGTGCACAGAGCGACGACCGACCTCGACGCCCTGGTGCCGCCAACGGCACCCACCCACTCGCTGCAGGTGCGATGGTCGGGCAGCCACCGGGTCTCGTGTTCCGCCGCCGCACCGTCGGCCTCGGGGGTCACCACCTGGGCACAGCGCCCCGAGGTGAGCTGGGCCTGCCCCTAGGCACCCACACCGACCGCTTGCCACGACGCCTCGAGGTAGGACGCAGCGCGGCCTGTGGATTACTATCCGCACGCCGCGGTTTCGGACCGCGGCTGGTTCCGACCCGCCCAGCATGAGAGGACCCGTGGACGCCCAGACCCTACTCGACAGCCTGCACAGCGAGGGCCTGCTGGCCGCGCCGACCGACTTGTCCGTGCTCGAGCGCTCGGAGGAGGCGACCTCGGCCACCCTCGACAACTGGTTCGGCTCCTCCGACTGGCGCGACCAGGGCCACAGCTTCGTGCAGCTCGGCCAAGACGGCGCGGGCTCGCTGTTCGCCCAGTGGAGCCACCCGGGCCTCGACGGCGAGCCGCCGGTGGTGTGCTTCGGCGCCAGTGGCTCTGCCAAGGTCGTAGCGGGGTCCACCGCCGAGTTCGTGCAGCTCATCGGCAGCGGCCACAGCTGGCACACCAGCACCGACAGCTGGCGCCCCGTCGAGGGCGACACCGCTGCGCTGAAGGCCCGCACCGAGGCCGAGCTCGGCGCGCTGCCCGCCCCCGCCGCCGAGCTGCTGGCGAAAGCCGGCGAGGGCCGGCCCGACTTCGGCGCCTGGGCCACCGAGTACCTCGACGACATGAAGGCCACGGTGCCCATCCCGGGCCGCCGCGCCTGAGCATCCCGGGCCGCCGCGCCCGAACGCCACAGCGCCCCCCGGCCCCAGGGCCGAGAGGCGCCGACGAGCCCGACCTGGTTCAGTCCAGGACGGTGGTGATCACACCGCTCACGCGGCAGCTCGCGGGCTCGACCGCCTGCAGGTAGATGGTCTTGCCTGCCAGGTTCTGCCCGATGACCTTGGAGAAGGTGGCGTCGCCGTTGGCGTCGGGGGCGACGGTGCCCAGCGACTTGGGCGAGTCCAGCCCGAGGGTCACCCCGGGGCACCCGGGCACGTCGCGGCTGCCGAGGGTCTTGCTGGCCACGACCCGCACGTCGGCCCCCGGCGTGCCGTCGGTGATGGCCCAGTCGTTCGACACGCCCGCGACACCGGGGCTCGGGTCGCCGAGGGACAGCACCAGCTCTTCGTACAGGCCGAGCAGGAACGCGTTCTTGTCGCCGAAGTCGTCTTGGTTCCAGGTCGCCCACACCCGCTTGCCGTCGGGCGTGATCTGCAGCTGCGACTCGGCCTCCGACACGCCCGGCGCGCCGGCCAGGACCCGCACGGGCTCGTAGCTGGCCCCCTTGTCGGTGGTGCGGGTGACGTACAGGTCGAGGTCTTCCGCACCGCCGAGGTGCTCGTACACGTTGGTCTCGCTACCCCACGCGATGAGCACGGTGCTCGGGGCCCGGCAGTGCTCGGGGTTGGTGGTGGTGGGGTCGGTGGCGATGCCGGTGGGGCACTCGGGGCCGCTGCCCGGCGTCTTGACGATGCGTGGCTCCTTGACGTTGACGCCCTCGGGCGGCAGGCCCATCGCCTGCGCCTGCAGCGTCGTGGTCGTGGAGGTCAGGTCGGTCGGGTCGGTCCAGGCCGTGCCGCCGTTGGTCGACGTACGGGTCCAGAACTCGTAGTTCTCGAGGTCGGTGTACCGCGCCACCGCCCAGTCGGGCGTGTAGCTGTAGCCGAGCATGATGAAGTCGCCCGACATCACGCCGCGGTGGGCCCGGGCGTCTTCGCTGGAGTTGTCGTCGGACATCGCCGCGAGGTTGCCGCCCAGCTCCGTGTCGGCCGACAGGTTCCAGCCCGGCGCGTTGCCGAAGGCCCCATCACCGACGGCATCATCGCCCCGGATGAGGCAGCCGTCGGGGGTGTCACCGAGCACCGTCGCGGTGGGGATGGCGACCGGCGGGTCGAAGTCGTCGAAGCCGAAGCCTGCCAGCGGGCCGACCTCGCCCCCCGTGACGAAGCCCGAGCGAGCGATGATGTCGGAGGGCCCGCCCGCGTCGTACAGCCCCTGCTTCCAGAAGATGTGCAGCTTCAGGCCGGTGTTCGGCCCCGGCGTTCCCTGGGCGAAGAACCGCACGCGACGCGCGTTCTCACCGGGGTCAGACAGGATGCAGCCCATGCGCTCGGGGTCGTCGACCGCCGGCAGCTCCTCGCCTCGGCTGTTCGTCAGGCAGGTGCCGGTGCCCGCGTCTTCGCACGAGGTGGGGGGCAGGTTCCACGGGAAGGAGTGGTAGCGGATGTACTTGCCCTCGTCGGTGCCCCCCGTGCCCTTCGTCTCTTCGTAGGCCACCAGTACGGTCGAGCCCATGATGGCGAGGTTGGGCCGCGAGGCACCCGCCTGCCCCTTCTCTACGAGGGTCGTGGTGCCCTGCTTGTTCTCTTCGCCGGTGGCGTTGTTCGTCAGCCGAACACCAGGGGAAAACGGCACCCCAGCCACGAAGTCGGCCGTCGACACCGATGCGTACCACACGTCGGTACCGTTGGTGGTGTTGGCCCCCGAGGCGCCGTCGCCGGGGCCGTCGGCATCGCCGAGCTGCAGGCCGTTGGGGTCTTCCTGCCAGGTGACCACCCAAGCGGTACCCGAGCCGCGAGGCACGTCGGACTTCGCGTCGCGGTAGCCATCCGACAGCTGCTGGGGCTGGCTCCAGGTGCGCCCCTCGTCGGACGAGGTGGCGATGTAGGTGCACCCATAGGCCACCTCGCGGTTGTCGCGCTCGAGGTAGGTGACGCTGCCTTGCTCGCCGCCGGGGCAGTAGTGGTCGATCCAGCTGATGGCGACGTTGGTGCCGTTCTTGAACAGGTTCGGCTTCTCGGTGTCGCCGTAGTAAGCCTGCAGGCCAGTGCCCTCGCCCTGCCACTCGGTGTTCATCGACGACAGCTGCGCGGTGTTCGACAGGTTGAGGGGCGACGACCAGCTGGTGTCGTCTTCGCAGTCGAGCACGGCCGAGTCGCAAGTGCGCACGAACAGGTCGCGGGCGGGCCGCTCGACATCTCCCTTCACGTCGTACACGTCGGGCCCCGCACCGTCACCGAACACGGCCACCAGCATGCCGGAGTCGAGGCGGTTGATCTTCACCTTGGCCGCGTAGCCCATGTCGGGGCCCTGATCGTCGGACAGGGAGAAGGCCGGCAGCCCGTCACCCAGCTGAGTGCCCGCCGAGGCGGTCATGGCGAGGGCAAGCAGGGAGGAAGACAGAACGAGGGGTCGCATCATGAGACGGCTCCTGGGGGGATGGGTTCTGGTTCGTCGGGCCGAAGCCCGCGCTCACCTCAGAACAGAGCAATCTCGGTGCCAACGAGAGAACCTACAGAACGCCGAACGAGGGGCTCTCAAGTGGGACGGTTCCCACAGGACCCCGTGCCAGAACGCACGTGTGCTAGAAGGCACATGCGCGCTAAACGTGCGCTTATGCGACAATATGCCGCACGCACACAGGACCCCTACGGGATACTACCGTTCGGTATAGGTGGGTCTTCGAGCGCCCCTTCGTTCGCCGGGGCGTCGCCACGGGCGTGACGCCTCCTGTCCGATCCTCAGCCCTCACCCGTCCCTGCTCATGCGCCTTCAGCCCATGAGCCCCCATGACCCCGTCCGTCGTCGCCAACGAGCTCCGCGACACGCTCCTCGACTACATCCGCGCCACCCTCGCCTTCGACGACGGCGCCTTCGAGCAGGCATTCGTCGACTTCCTCCGCTCCGAGCAGGGCTTGTTCCGCGGCCCCTTTCTCCGGTTGGGACTCCCCTTTCGCGTCGCAGGCGCCGACGACGAAGTCCCCCTGCAGATCCGGCCCCGCTTCACGCCGTATGCCCACCAGCTGCAGGCTTTCCAGCAGCTGTCGACCGCCGAGGGCCGCAGCCCGCAGCACACCCTCGTCACCACCGGCACCGGCTCCGGCAAGACCGAGTGCTTCCTCTACCCCATCCTCGACCACTGCCACCGGCACCGGCACGAGCCAGGCATCCAGGCCATCCTCATCTACCCGATGAACGCCCTGGCCACCGACCAGGCCCGCCGCCTCGCCGAGCTCATCGACGAGCACGAGGCCCTGCACGGGCTGCGCGCCGGCCTGTTCGTCGGCGGCGACGGCGACCACGACACGATGGGGCCCGGCCACCTCATCGACCACAAGCCGACCCTCCGCGAGCACCCGCCGCAGATCCTGCTCACCAACTACAAGATGCTCGACTTCTTGCTCCTGCGCCCCAACGACCGGGCGCTGTGGGCGAGCAACGGGCCGCGCACGCTTCGCTACCTGGTCATCGACGAGCTGCACACCTTCGATGGCGCCCAGGGCTCCGACGTCGCCTGCCTGCTGCGCCGCCTCAAGGCCCGCCTCGGCACGCCCCCGGGCCACCTGCTCGGCGCGGGCACCTCCGCCACCATCGGCTCGTCGACCGACGAGGCCACCTTCGAGCGGCTGGCCACCTTCGCGAGCACCGTGTTCGGCGAGCCCTTCACCCCCGACGGCGTGGTCCGGGAGCGTCGGGAGCGCCTCGACAGCTTCCTGGCCCCCCCCGCCGACCTGCCCACGCCGCCCCCCTCCCCTGACCTGCAGCCCGTGCCCGGGGAAGCCCCCGCCGCGTGGCTCGAGCGGCAGCGGCTGGCCTGGCTCGGCCCCGACGCCCCCGCCCTCGACGACCGCGTCGCGCTGGGCGCCCGGCTCCTGAGCCACCCCGTCGTCCACCAGCTGCTGGCGCACACCGAGCGGGAGGGGGTGTCCACCTTCCACGACCTGCAGGCCAGCCTGTTCCCCGCGACCCCCGACGGGTCCGAGGCGCAGCTGCAGAGCCTGCTGGGGCTGATCAGCTACGCCCGCCGCGACAGCGGGGGGCGGCCGATGCCGTTGCTCACGGTAGCGGTGCAGCTGTGGGCCCGAGAGCTGCGCCGCCTCCTCCGCGCGCTGCCAGACCAGGCCGACGGCAAGATGGTCTCACATCGCTTCACCTGGTACACCGACGACCCCGACCTGCAAGCCGACGGCGTGCTCTTCGGCCCCCAAGCCCACTGCCGCGAGTGCGGGCTCACCGGCTTCGCCGCCGCCCAGACCGAGTCCGACCGAGAAAAAGGCACACTTACTCTCGCGCCAGGAGCGGTGGGCCAGGCCTGGCTGTCGTCGAGTCGCGAGGCCTGCTTCGTCTGGCCCCGGCCCCTCGACCCCGCCCAGCGCCAGGGTCAGGCGGTTCACTGGTGGGACCCCACCTCCGCCGCGCTCCGCAGCGAGCCGCCGGTCGACGAGGCCGGCCGCCCCCGCGGCCTGCCGGTGGTGCTCGAGCAGACGACCCGGTCACAGCAGACGCAGCCTCGCTTCGCCGCGCACTGCCCCAGCTGCGGCTCCGACGACGCGCTGTCGATGGTCGGCGCCCGGGGGGCGTCGCTGACCAGCGTGGCGGTCACCCACCTGTACCAGACGCCGTTCAACGACGACAAGAAGCTGCTCGCCTTCACCGACAGCGTGCAGGATGCCTGTCACCGTGCCGGCTTCTTCGGCGGCCGCACCTACCGCATCCACCTGCGCACCGCGATGCGGGCGGCGCTGGGGGCCCACGGCGGCCCCCTGCGGCTGTCCGAGGCCGCCAAGGCCTTCGAGGCCCACTGGCGCGCTCCGGGCCGACAGGGCGAGGCGCAGTACCTCGCCGACTTCCTCCCCCCCGACCTGCGGGAGCTTCCCGAGCTGCTCGCCTACACCGAGCAGGAGGGGGCGGGGTCGCACAAGGGGCTGTGGGCCATCCTCCGCAAGCGCATCGGCTGGGAGTTCACCAAGGAGTTCGGCGTCGCCGCCGCCATCGGCCGCAGCCTGGAGCGCACCTCCGCGGCCTCGGTGTGCATCGACGAGCAAGGCCTCACCGACGCCACCGAGCGGCTGACCCGCTGGCTCACCGAGGAGCGGCTGTTCCACGAGACCTGCGACGTGCAGCACTTCCTGTTCGGGCTGATGCACCGGCTGCGCCACAAGGGCGGCATCCTCCATCCCCTGCTCGGCACCTACGTGCGCGACGACGGCAAGCCCTGGCACCTGTCGAAGAAGAGCAATCCTCACATGAGTCCGGTGGGGCCCCGCACCAAGCGCATCCGGTTCCTCAGCAGCGGCCGCGGCCAGACCTTCGAGACCCCCTTCGGCAGCCGCGCCCTCCGAGGCTGGTACGCCGACTGGATGGTGCGCACCCTCGACTGGCACCAGCCGACCTCCGCCGATCTGGAGCGGGTCTACCGCCACGCCCTGGAGGCCCTGTGCGCGGCGGGGGTGCTCGAGGAGCAGGCCGGCAAGGGCCGCCATCGCGTGTGGGGGCTGCGGCCCGAGGCGCTGTGGCTGACCACCGAGGTGGCCGCGGTGCGGGTGGGGTCGACGACCCGGGTGGCGGTGCTCGGGGCCGCCGACGCCGTACGCTGCGACGGCAAGGCGGCCTTCGGCTTCCGCAGCGAGCATCGCCTGCACCACGAGCCGGCGCGGCCTGGCTACTACGCGTCGGTCTACAGCCGCGCCACCACCACCCGGGTGCACGCCGACGAGCACACCGGGCTGCTCGCCAACGAGGCGCGACACCGCCTCGAGCAGCGCTTCCAGCAGGGCCCGACCACCGCCGACCCCGCCGCCCCCAACCTGCTCACCTGCACCCCGACCCTGGAGATGGGCGTCGACATCGGCGACCTGTCGGCGGCGATGCTCTGCTCGGTGCCGCCCTCGCCCGCCAACTACCTGCAGCGGGTCGGCCGAGCCGGCCGCAAGACCGGCAACGCCCTGCTGTTCACCATGGCCGGCACCAGCCCCCACGACCTGTACTTCCACGCCGCCCCCCGCCGCATGCTCGCGGGCACCGTGCTGCCCCCTGGCGCCTACCTGGGCGCGCCGGAGATGCTGCGCCGCCAGCTCGCCGCGTGGTGCATGGACGCGTGGGCCCGCGACGACGACGGGGCCACCGCCATCCCCGGCCGCGCCGGCGACGTGCTCGGCCCCCTGCGCGGGGTGGCCTTCCCCGGTCGCTTCCTCGAGCACGTCGGCAAGCACGGCGAGGCGTTGGTGGAGGGCTTCCTGCAGGTCTTCGGCGAGCCGCTGTCGGAGTCCACCCTCGACGACCTGCGCCGCTACACCACGCGCCCCGATGGCCTCATCCGCGCCGTGCAGGAGGCCTTCGACGCCCTGCAGGCCGAGCTCGACGAGTGGGAGCTGGAGCGCGACAAGGCCCGCAAGCGCCTCGCCACCATATCCGCCGACCCCACCAAGGTGGCCAATGCCGACGAGGAGGTGCGGGAGCTCAAGCGCTTCCTCGCGGTGATGAAGCGGCTGGTCAACGCCAAGCGGGCCACCTACCCCCTCAACGTGCTCACCGACGGCAGCGTGCTGCCCAACTACGCCTTCCCCGAGTCGGGGGTCCCCCTCGAGGCGCTGATCACCCACCGCGACGCCGACGACGAGCGGCACGTCGAGCGCCGTAAGTACGTGCGGCCCGCCGGCAACGCACTGCGGGAGCTCGCGCCGTTCAACACCTTCTACGCCGAGGGCCACCGGGTGCAGGTGCGGCAGGTGGAGGCGGGCGCCCGGGGCGACCGCATCGAGCACTGGCGGCTGTGCCCCAGCTGCCACGAGGTCGAGCGCCGGATCGACCCCACCAAGCCCGCCGGCCGCACCGCCTGCCCTCGCTGCCAAGACCCCGGCTGGGCCGACAAGGGGCAGGTGCGCGCCATGCTGCCGATGCTCGGGGTCCGCTCCGTGTCGGACCGGGTGCGCTCCACCATCACCGACGCCACCGAGGAGCGCGAACAGCAGCGCTACCAGGTGCACCGCCTGTTCGAGGTCCCCCCCGAGGAGGTGGTGGGGGCCTGGTTCCTCGAGCACCGAGGCTTCGGCTTCGAGTTCGTGCGTCGGGTGACCCTGACCGAGCTCAACCTGGGCCTCGAGGGGGCGGTCGAGGGCGCGCCCAAGGTGAAGGTCGCCGGGGAGAGCGCCTCGTCGCTGGGCTTCCCGGTGTGCCGCGACTGCGGGGAGGTCGCCGAGACCCGCACCTACAAGCGCCCCCTGGGCCCGCAGCACGCCCCCTTCTGCCCCCAGCGCAGCGGCGACACCAAGCCCCGCGAGCCGCTGTTCCTGTACCGGTCGGTGCGCAGCGAGGCCCTGCGCTTCCTGCTGCCGTTCTCCCAGGAGGGCGTCGAGGCCAAGCTGGCCAGCTTCCGCGCCGCGGTCGACCTGGGCCTGCGCCGCCGCTACGGGGGCCAGCCGCTGCACCTCACCGTCGCGTCGATGACCGAGCCCGACGCCAGCCGCGGCAGCCGACGGCACTTCCTGGTGCTGTTCGACACCGTGCCCGGCGGCACCGGCTACCTCGCCGAGTTCCGCGACCCTACGGCCGTGTTCGCCCTGCTCCGCGGCGCCGTCGACGCCCTCGCCAGCTGCCCCTGCCGCGAGGAGGGGCGCGACGGCTGCTACCTGTGCCTGTACGCCCACGGCCGCCAGCGCGACCTGCCCCACATCTCGTCGCAGCTCGCCGAGCTGATGCTCCGCACCATCCTGCAGCACGCCTCCAAGGCGCAGAAGGTGCGCTCCATCGGCCTGGTCGACCCCGTAGGCGGCTCGGAGAGCGAGCTGGAGGAGCGCGTGATTCGGCGTCTCGGCCTCGTCTTCGGCGCCGACCTCGACCCGGTCATGCTCGGCCGCCCCACCCGCTTCGTCGCCGGCGACACCACCTGGGAGCTGTCGCCTCAGGTCGACCTCACCGACGCCGCCGGGCAGCCCTGCCGCGCCGACCTGGTGGCCCGTGGGGTGAAGGGGCCCGGGGAAGACCGGGTGGTGGTCATCGAGTGCGACGGCCTGCGCTACCACGTGCTGCCCGGCCAGCCTCGGGGGCGGCTGGGCAGCGACCTCGCCAAGCGCCAGACGCTGTGGGGCCGCCCGGGCATCCAGGTGTTCACCCTGACCTGGCGCGACGTCGACGACCGAGGCGCCCCCGGCCGCCTGCCTGCCGCCCTGCGCCCTGGCGCCAAGCAGTGGAGCAAAGATCAGCACCGAGTCGCAGCCCGCCTCGGCGACCTCGCCCCCGTCGTCGCCGGGCTGCTGGGGATGTCCCCCCTCGAGACCCTGTGCGCCTACCTGCGCCAGCCCGATGACCGCTGGGCCGTCGCCGCCGCCACCCTCGCCACCTCCGCCCTGCTCCAGGCGATGGTCGACAAGCGCGCTGTCGACGGGGTGAGCGCCCACCGGGTCCACGACCACCTGCAGCACGCCGCCGACCCCTTCCCCCTCCCGATGACCGCTCTGGCGGGCCGGCTGAGCGCCCGCGATGTCGTCGGCTCGGTCATCCACGACCGGCACCTGGGGCTGGCGCTGTCAGCCGATGGCCTGGCCCTCAAGGGGGTGGACCCCGCTCGCCTGCAGGTCACGCTGCGGCTCGACGACCGAGCCGAGGCGAGGTCCACCGAGGGCTTCGGCGACCCCTGGCGCGATCTGTGGCAGGCGCTGAACCTGCTGCAGTTCCTCCCCGAGCTGCAGGTCGCCACCACCGAGGGCCTCGACGCCCGGGCCACCGACGACGACGACGACTTCTTCGCCACCCTGATGGCCGCCGACGAAGAGCTGCCCTACGTCGCGCCCGCGGCCGTCAGCCCCCCCCTCGACCTCGACGACGCCTTCCCCGACCCCGCCGTGCGCGACCTGGTCCGCGAGGCCCTCGCCCTCGGCGTGGCGCCCCCCGACATGCCCACCCACGAGCTGCCCGACGGCGTGCCCGCCGAGGCCACCTGGGCCGACCACCGTCTCGCCGTGTGCCACCCCGACGCCCTCGAAGAAGACGACCTGCTCGTCGCGAAGCAGGGCGGCTGGTCGGTGCTGCTGCTTCCCGTCTCTGTCGACCGACTCCGCACCGCCCTGGATGACCCCCGATGACCGCCTCCAACTTCTCCGTGCTCGACAAGCCCCTCCCCGAGCTCGCCGGCATCGGCCGCGACGCGGAGCGGTCGTTCGCCGACGACCCCCGCGCGGCCATGAGCCACCTGCGGCTGTTCGGCGAGCGCATGGCCCTCGAGCTGCTCGAGCACCACCGGCAGCCCACCTACACCGAGCCGCAGATCGAGCGGCTGCGGCGGCTGCGGCGGGAGTGCGATGTCGACGGCTTCCCGATGGACCACCTGCACACCCTGCGGCGCACCGGCAACAAGGCCGTCCACGGCCGAGGCGTCGTCGGCCACAGCGACGCGATGACCATGCTCAAGGCCGCCCAGCGCCTCGCCGCCTGGTACTGGCGCACCTACTCCACCCAGCCGCCCCCGCCCCCGGGCCCCTTCGTCAAGCCTACCGCCCGCGACCGCCGGGCCGACGCGGCGCTGGCGCGGCAGCTGAAGGCCGAGAAGGCCAAGAAGGCCGAGGCGCAGTCCACCCTCGAGGCCATGCAGCGGCTGCTGGAGATGCCCGAGGTGGCCAGCCACACGGGCCTTGGCGCCTGCCACGACCGGCTGCCAAGGGTCGAGCAGCAGCAGCTCGGCGCGTTCATGAAGCGCTTCCGGGAGGAGCCGCTGCGCGACGACATCGTGCTGCAGACCCCACCGGGCATGGCCGACGACAAGGTCCGCCTGGTGCTCCTCGACGACCTCGCGGTGGTGGTCATCGCGCCTCCCCGGGCCGACCTGCTGATGGTGGTGTACGCCGCCCCGAAGCAAGAGGCCCTCGCATGGGCGGCGAGCAAGCGCTTCGAGGTCAACCCGGTGCTCGGCACGCTGCAGATCTACGATGTGGAGGAGGCAGAGGCTGTCGTGGAGGACTTCGCGGGAGGCCTCCTCGACGCCCACGACGACGAGGCCCTCACCCGCCTGGGCCTTCCCCCCAAGCTCCTCGAGCCTGTGCGCGCCGTCGCCACCGAAGACGACCTCGACGAGCTCGCGCCCCACCTGCCCCCCGAGGTCGCCGACGGCCTGTACCTGCTCGCCTCGGGCCACGACCTGGCCCAGACCCTGCGGGAGCTCGACCGGGAGCGCCCGCCCCCCGAGCCCGTCGACGCCGACGACTTCGCCACCGCCGTGCACCACCCCGAGTCGCGGCGCAGCTTCGCCTTGCTCGAAGACGACCACGACCTCGAGGCGGTACTGGCTGGGTCCATCGACCAGTGGCGGGTCTACCTGCACCCCGACCAGCGCAAGCTCGTCGGCATGAAGGCCAACGGGCCGGTGCGGGTGCTCGGCGGGGCCGGAACCGGCAAGACCGTAGCGCTGCTGCACCGAGCTCGTCACCTGCTGCAGGGCGTGTTCGGCGAGCCCGGCGACCGGCTGCTGGTCACCACCTTCACCCGCAACCTCGCCGCCGACCTGCGCCAGCACCTCGGCACCCTCGTCGACGCCGACGCCCTGGCCCGCGTCGACACCGTGCACCTCGACGGGCTGGTCAGCGAGCTGTGGCGGCAGCACGGCGACGGCCGGCGGGTGGGCTTCGGCGACACGCTGACGGCCTGCTGGGAGCAGGCGTTGTCCCACGACACCCTGGGGCTGGGGCTGCCCTTCTACCGAGCGGAGTGGGACCTCGTGGTGCAGGCCCAGGATGTCGCCGACGAGCTGGGCTACCTGCGGGCCCGGCGACGGGGCCGTGGCGTGCGCCTCGACCGGGGCAAGCGCCGCGACGTGTGGCGGGTGTTCACCGCCTACCGCGAGGCCCTCGACGCCCGCGACCTGGCCGAGAAGGCCGACCAGCTGCGGCTGCTGCGGGCCAAGCTGAACGAGGGCACACTGCCGCGGGAGTACGTCAGCGTGCTGTGCGACGAGGTGCAAGACTTCGGCGCCCCCGAGCTGAGCTTCCTGCGGGCGCTCGTCGAGCCGAGTCCCAACGACCTGTTCTTCGTGGGCGACGCCCACCAGCGGATCTACGGCCACGAGGTGCGGATGAGTCGCTGCGGCATCGAGATCCGCGGGCGGGCCCGGCGGCTGCGGGTCAACTACCGCACCACGGCCCGGGTGCGGGGCTGGGCGGTGGCGGCGCTGCAGGGCGAGACCTTCGACGATCTCGACGGCGGGGAGGACACCCTCGACGGGTCGCGGTCGCTGCGGGTCGGCAAGCGCCCCGAGGTGCACCTCGAGGCCAGCCGGGCGGCAGAGGACCGGGCGGTGGTGGCCGCGGTGCAGGGATGGCTCGACGAGGGCGTCGCCCCCGAGGCGATCGGGGTGGCGGGGGCCACGAACACCGTGGTCAAGCAGCTGCTCAAGGCGCTGGGGACCGCAGGCATCGAGACCGTGAAGATCGAGGCGGATGCACGGGATGCCGGGGAGGGCGTGCGGGTCGCGACCTTCGCGCGGCTCAAGGGCCTCGAGTTCCCGCGGGTGGTGCTCGCGGGGATGCGCGAGGGCCTGGTGCCGCTGCGCCCCCGCGACTTCTACCGGATGAGCGAAGACGACAAGGCGGTGTTCGACCGGCAGCAGCGTTGTTTGCTGTACGTCGCTGCCACGCGGGCCCGCGACGAGCTGGTGGTGGTGGGCAGCAAGAAGAAGCCGAGCCCGTTCCTGGCGAGCCTGGTGCAGCCCACCGAGGAGGAGGAGGCGCCAGCCCTGCCGACCCACAAGTCGTGCCCGCGGTGCGGGGTGAGCGGGGAGGTGCAGGCCGTGTTCGGCTTCCGCAACGTGCGGCGCCGGGGAGCCGATGGGAGCGTGGTGATGGCGAAGGTGCCGCAGAGCTACTGTCGGAGCTGTCGGAGCGCGGGCGTGGCCAAGCCGCGCCCACCCGAATAGTCGCGCCCGCATGACTACCTACCCCTCCATCCTCGAAGCAGTCGGCGGCACGCCGATGGTCCACCTGTCTCGCATCGGCGCCGGCCTGCCCGCGCAGATCTACGGCAAGTGTGAGTTCATGAACCCCGGCGGCAGCGTGAAGGATCGCATCGGCGTCCGGATGCTGCTCGAGGCCGAGAAGCGTGGCGACATCAAGCCCGGCGACACCCTGATCGAGCCCACCAGCGGCAACACCGGGATCGGCATGGCGATGGCGGCGGCGGTTCGTGGCTACCGCATGATCATCACGATGCCCGAGAAGATGAGCCGCGAGAAGCAGATCGTGCTCGAGGCGCTGGGTGCCGAGATCATCCGCACGCCCACCGAGGCGGCCTTCGACGCGCCCGACAGCCACATCTCGGTGGCCAAGCGGCTGCAGCAGGTGCTGCCCAACGCGCACATCCTCGACCAGTACGGCAACGAAGACAACCCGCTCGCCCACGTCTACGGCACGGGCAGGGAGATCCTCGAGCAGATGGATGGCCGGGTCGACGCCATCGTCGCCGGCGCCGGCACCGGGGGCACCATCACCGGCATCGCCCGCGCGGTGAAGGCCGAGCTGCCCAACTGCCAGATCATCGGCGTCGACCCCGAGGGCTCCATCCTCGCCGGCCCGAGCGAGCCGCGCAGCTACAAGGTCGAGGGCATCGGCTACGACTTCATCCCCGACGTGCTCGACCGCTCGCTGGTCGACCGGTGGATCAAGAGCGAAGACGGCCCGTCGTTCCGCACCGCGCGCCAGCTCATCCGCAAGGAAGGCCTTCTGGTCGGCGGCTCGAGCGGCACCTCCATGTGGGCCGCCCTGCAGGTCGCCAAGGAGATGCCCGCTGGCTCGCGCATCGTCGTGGTCCTCCCCGACTCGGTGCGCAACTACATGACGAAGTTCGTCGATGACACCTGGATGCGCCAGCACGGCTTCAGCAACGTCGACCGCGACCACGGCAGCATCGCCGACATGATGCGGGCCCTGCCCGACCAGAAGGTCCTCACCATCGAAGACGACCAGACCCTCGCCCAGGCGGTGGAGCGGTTCAAGGCCCACGGCATCAGCCAGATGCCCTGCACCACCGACGGGCGCCTGTCGGGCATCGTCACCGAGTCCGACCTGCTGCACTTCATGATCGACGGCCGCGACCCGGCCACGCCCCTCGCCGAGGTGATGGTGCGCCGGGTGTCCACGGTGCAGGCCACCGACGAAGCCAGCGCCCTGCCCGCCATCTTCGAGCGCGGCGAGGTCGCCATCGTGGTCGACGACGCCCGCAGCGTGCAGGCCGTGCTCACCAAGATGGACTTCATCGAGCTCGTCGCAGGCCGGCTGCCGAGCCCGCGGTAGGCGAGGCGCGAGGCGATCGCTGTCCGATACCGCCTCGCCGCCCGTCTCCCGGTCATGACCCACGCCCCCAGCCCCCTCGGCGTCGCCCTGCACGAGGCGATCACCCGCCTGCGAACGACCCTGGCCGATCCGGTGGCGCCCCTGGCGCTGCTGGTGCCTGCGTCGGGCAACGGCGTGCTCGCTCGCCAGCAGCTCGCCCTCGCCGGCCCGTACATCCGCGTCGAGGTGCTCACCCCCGAGCAGCTGGTCCGCGACCTGGGGGGCCGCGACCTCGCCATGCGGGGCCTCCGCCCCCAGCCCGCCGGCTGGCTGCGAGCCACGGTGGCCAGCCTGGTGCGCGAGCTCACCGCCGACGACCAGCTCGGTCGCTTCGGCCCCACGCTGACCCAGCCCGGCTGGGCCGCCGCCCTCGCCCGTGCCCTCGACACCCTGGAGGGAGCGGGGCTGGCACCCGCCGATCTGCGCGAAACTCACTTGCCCGATCACGTAGACCGCACGCAGCTCCTCGGCACGCTCCTCGCCGCCGTGCAGCGCCGCCGTGCCGCCGACGGCCTGTTTGCCCCGGCCCAGCTGGCCTCCGCCGCTTCCCAGCACGTCGAGCGCCGACGCTGGGCCGGGGCACTGGTCCTCGGTGACCGGCTGCTGACGCCGGGCAGCTTCGACGTGATCCGGCGCTGGCTCGCCGCACGCCCCCACGCGGAAGTGCAGCTCCACCCATGGCATCGGCTCGACGTCGCACCCAGCAGCCTCCGCGCCGCCCTGGCCTCTTCGGCGGTCGCGGTCCCGGTGGCGCCGCCCACGCCGCCGGCCCTGCAGCACCTGGCCCGGGGCCTGTTCGCGGCCGAGCACCCGCCAGGTCCCAGCGACGACAGCGTGGTCTTCGTGCGCACGCCCGACGACGTGAGGGAGCTGGGGCAGGCCACCCGCGAGGTGCTGCGGGCCGTCGACGGCGGGGTCCCCCTCGATCAGATCGCGGTGGTGCTTCCCGACGCCGACCAGGTCGAGACCCTGCGCGGCCACCTGGCCCGGGCCGGCGTGCCAGCGACATGGCTGGTCGGCCCGCCCCTCACGACCACGCCCGCGGCACGGTTCCTGACCCACCTGCTCGCCCTGGCCGACGGCGACGACACGGTGCCGAGCTGGTACGACCTGCTGCGTCAGCCTGGCCTGCGCCTGCGCAAGGTGGTGGGGCACACCGAGGGCCGCGGCCGCTGGCGCCGGATCCTGCAGCGCTGTGGCGCGGTCCGCACCACGACGACCATCACCGCCGCGGTGCGCGCTTGGGCTGCCGAGCTCGACGACGAGGGCTTCGATCCGGAGGGGAACCGCCGCGCTGCGGGGCACCTGGTGGCGGCGATGGAGGCCGTCGACCACGAGCTGGCCACCCTGCGCACCCCCGCGACCCCCGGCGCCCACGCGACGCGCTGGGCCGAGCTGCTGCGCCGCTGGTGGGTTGCCTCCCCCGACCGGGAGCAGCTGCTGACGGTGCTGGCCAGCTGGGGCCCCGCCGAGGCCGGGGGCGAGGTGTCGCTGTCGGTGGCCAGCGCCCAGCTCCGTGACGCCCTGGCGGAGTCCTCCGCCCTGCAGGGCACCCTGATGGCCCCCGCGGTGCGGGTGCTCACGCCGATGACGCTGCTGGGCGGCGCCTTCGCCCGGGTCGTGGTGACGGGCCTGACCGAGGGCCGCTTCCCCCGTCGCCCCACCGACGACGCTCTGCTTCCCGACGACCTTCTCGAGGCCCTCGCCGCACACCACGGCGTGGCGCTGCCCACCTCCCGCGACATCGGGGCCTTCGAGACCCGTCGCTTCGCCGCCGTGGTCGGGGCGTGCACCGAGCGGCTGTGGCTGTCGGCCCCCGCCACCGAGCTGCTCGAGGGCCGGCCGCTGCTGCCCAGCTCGTGGCTGCTCGACGCCGTAAGCACCCAGCTCGGCCGCCGCGCCCGCTACCCCGACCTCGCCGCCCGACAGCAGCTCGCCGGCAGCCGAGCCCGCCCGTGGCCCGCCCACCCCGACCAGGCCGTCGACGCCCTCGAGCACCGCATCGCCGCCGCCGCCACCTCCCCCATCGAGGGGCTGCGCGCGCTGATCCATCATCCCTCTTCCCGGCGCCTGGTGGCCCTGCACCGCGCCCTCGCGAAGGGAGGTCGGTCGGCCCACACCGGCCAGATCCCCACCGACCTGCTGCCCTTCCCGGCGCTGCTGGGGGAGCCGATGTCGGCGTGGGACCTCGCCATGCTCCTCCGCGACCCGTCTCGCTACCTGGCCGAGCGCCTGCTGGGCATCCGCCGCCTCGACCCGCTGGAGGGCCGCACCGGCGAGCTCGACCAGCGGTGGCGGGAGCGGGCGCTGCGCAGGGCCGTGAGCGAGGTCCCCCACGACCCGCGGCACGACCCCACCGGCATCCTCGCCGCCTGGGATGCCGCCATCCAGCCCTGGGCCGCGTGGCGCGACGACGTGAGCGACGAGGCCCTCGCGGTGGCCCGCACGCAGACCGAGCTGGCCCTGGCCACCCTGCAGCCCGCCCTGCCCACCGGGCAGCAGGCCGAGGCCGAGGGGCCGGTGGCCGACGGGCTGCCCTGGGTGGTGCGCGCCGACCGGGGCTGGGTCGATGACGGCGTGTTCGGCCAGGTCCACTACAAGAAGCCCGCGCGCAGGCAGCTGCTCCGTGACGCGCCAGAGGTGGTGCTGGCGGCCCTGGCCCACGGCGGGCTGCGGGAGCTGACCATCGTCGCCACCGACGGCCGCTCCGAGAGCCAACCCGTCGCCGACCTGGCGGCTGCGGTCGCTGCCGCGCTGCAGCCCGTGACGGCCGCGGTCCGCGACGGCTGGTTCCCCCTCGCCTCGTCGTCGTCGCCCCTGCACCTCGCCGCCGACCCCACCTTCGACCTGTCTGCGGAGGCCCCCGAGTGACCGCCATCGACCAGGCGGTCCGCGACCGCGCCATCCACCAGACCGACCGCTGCTTCGCCCTCGCCGCCGGGGCCGGATCCGGCAAGACGAGCGTGCTCACCCAGCGGGTGCTGCAGCTGCTCGTCGACGGCATCGCACCCCGTCGCATCGCGGCCATCACCTTCACCGAGAAGGCCGCCGGGGAGCTGCAGGAGCGGGTGCGCGACGCCCTGGAGGCCCGGGTGGCCGCTGCGCCGAGCCCCACCCTGCGCCAGGCCCTCGATGAGCTTCCCGACCTGCAGCTGTCGACCATCCACGCCTTCTGCCAGCGCCTGCTCACCCTCGAGTCCCTCGAGGCCGGCTGGGCCCCCGACACCGAGCTGCTCCCCGCCGTGCTGCAGTCGGAGGGGGTGGCCCAGGCCTACCGCGCCTGGCGTCGGGGCTTCGCCGTGCGCCATCCGCTGGCCGCGCTGCTGGTGCGGTCCCTCGTCAAGGGGGTCACGCTGCGCGATGGGGCGGTGCGCATGCTCGCGACGCGCGACCTGGCCCCGGTCACCAGCCCGCTGAGCTTCGACCCCGCCCGCGCCCATGGGGCCCTGCTGGAGGCGCACCAGCAGCTGCTCGACGCCGCCGCGCTGTGCCAGACCCCCGACACCGACAAGCTGCTGGCGAACAACGCCTCGATGCTGCGAGGCCTGGCCGACGCGGCCCCGCTGCCGGCCGAGCAGGCGGTGCTGCGGGTGCTGATGAGCGGCGACGTGGGGAAGAAGTCGGGGGGGCGTGCCGGAGACTGGCGTGGAGCTGGCAAGCAAGACTTCCTCACCGCGCGGCAGGCCCTCGAAGACTGGCACCACGACCAGCGGGTGCGGCTGCACGGCGTGCTGGTGCGCGACCTGCACGAGCACTTCGTGCCGGCGGCCCAGGCGGCCAAGGCCTCCCGGGCCGTGGCCGACTTCGACGACCTGCTGTTCCGGGCCGCCGAGCTGCTGGGCGACGACCGGGTGCGGCGCCGACTGGCCGGCCGCTTCGACGCGCTGCTGGTCGACGAGGTGCAAGACACCGACCCCATCCAGGCCGAGGTGGCTGCGCTGCTGGCGAGGTCCCCCGAGGTGACCGGGCCCTGGGATGCCCACCCTCCCGAGCCCGGCCGACTGTTCGCCGTGGGCGACCCGCGCCAGTCGATCTACCGGTTCCGCCGGGCGGATGTCGCCACCTGGGGCGCCCTGCGAGAGCTGATCGTGGCCGGGGGCGAGGGGCTGACGCTGCAGCAGAACTTCCGCTCGGTGCCGGGCATCGTCGACTGGGTCAACCACACCTTCGCCGACCTGCCCGGCTACACGCCGCAGCAGGCCTACCGCGCCCCCGCCGCGCTGCCCCCCGTGGTGCGCCTGCCGTGCGATGACGACGACGACGACGAGCTCGACGCCCTCGCCCGCTACCTGCATCACCTGAAGGCCACGGGCTCGGTGGTGGGCCGTGCCTCCGGCGCGCCACGCCCGGTGCGCTGGGGCGACGTGATGCTGCTGCTTCCCGCGTGGTCCAAGGCCGAGACGCTGCAGGCCACGCTCAGCCGCGCCGACATTCCCTGCCTGGTGGAGGGGGGCGGCGGCTTCTTCGAGCGCGACGAGGTGCGGGTGGCGATGGCAGCGCTTCGCGCCCTGGAGGAGCCCGCCGATGCTGCGTCGACGGTGCTCACCCTGCGGGGGCTGTTCGGCCTCGACTGGGCCCAGCTCGCCGCCCACCGCGCCGCCGATGGGGCCTGGCGCTACACCGTGCCCGACCCACCCCCCGGGCCGGTGGCCGAGGCCTTCGGGGTGCTTCGCGAGCTGGCCCGGCTGCGGGGCCGGCACCCCTGGGTGGAGCTGCTCGACGAGCTGTTGGGCCACACCCGGGCGGCGGCCATATGGGCGGCGCTTCCCGACGGCGAGGCGCGACTGGCCAACCTCGACAAGCTCCGCGCCTTGCTGCGCCAGGCGGAGCGGGCGGCGACCAGCTCGGGGGAAGTCCTCCGCACCCTGGAGGGCCTCGACCAGGAGCAAGACCTGTCGCGCAGCGACCTCGACAGCGACGCGGTGCGGGTGACCTCGTACTTCAAGGCCAAGGGGCTGGAGGCGCCGGTGGTGGTGGTGTGCTTCGGGCGCCGCAGCCGGTCGGGGGTCACGGCGGCGGTCGACCGGGAGCGACGGGAGGTGGCCCACAAGATCACCCCGCTGGTGCCGCCTGACTGGGAGCGGCGGGAGGCCGTCGACAAGGAGGCCGACGCGGCGGAGCGGGCACGCTGGATGTACGTGGCGGCGACCCGTGCCCGCGACCAGCTGGTGGTGGTGGACCGCGCCAAGCACCAGCTCGTGCACGAACACCTGGGAGCCGGGCTCGAGGGGGCCCAGACGGTGTCGGCTGGGGAGCTGCCTGCGGTGGCGTGGCGCGAGCAGACCTTTCGCGTGGGCGACGACACCGTCGATGGCTGGCTGCGGTCGCTGGTGTCCGACGAGACCGACGCCACGGCGGCCTGGCAGGCGGCCCATGCCCGGCGGGTGCGCAAGGCCCGGGCGGGCTGTGTGCGCTGGCGCTCGGTGCACGACGTCGCGGCGCAGGAGCGGGTGGCGCGGGCCAGCTCGCCGGTGGGGGTGGCCGGCGGCCAGGTGGTGCACGACGTGATGGAGGCCCTCGACCTGTCGCGGCCGCTGAAGGCGCTGCAGGGCGAGGTCGACGGGCTGGTGGCAGCCGCCGCCTTCGAGCGGGGGCTCGATGGCCCGAAGCAGGCAGCGTGTGCCGACATCGTGCGGGCGCTGCTCGTGCACCCGGTGATGGACCGAGCCCGCGCGGCGCCGGAGCGCTGGATCGAGGTCCCCTTCGCCATCGAAGACGAGGGCCGGATGGTGTCGGGGCGGATCGACCTGGCCTTCCCCACCGATGAGAGCCGGGCCCGCTGGGTGGTGGTCGACTGGAAGAGCGACCTGCCGGCGAGGGGCACCCCGGCGTGGCGCAACTACCAGCGGCAGCTGTCGTGGTACGCCAAGGCGCTGCTAGCGACGGTGTCGCCGTGCGAAGAGGTGGAGACAGTGCTGGTGGGTCCCTACCCGGTGCTGGGCGACGGGCCGGGGCCGGCCGAGCGGGTAGGGCAGGTGCTGCCCGAGCTGGCGCCGGGGCTGACGGCGCTGCTCGACCGCGGGCTGCCGGTGCCGCGGGTTGGGGCGGATGTGGGGGAGCCCATCGTGGCGCTGGCAGAGCTGGCCTTCGACGAGGCGAAGGTGGCCCTGTGTGTGGGGCAGCCCGAGGAAGACGTGGCCGATCTGCGTCGGCAGGGCTGGAAGGTGGTGGCGGTGGAGCCGGAGGGGCTGACGTGGTCCGAGGAGGGGCTGGCGGGGGTCGTCGCGGCGCTGGGCTTCGCGGGCGAACGGCCGGTGATGGAACCAGATCGGCCACAGTAGGGTCGAAGCCACCATGCACGCGGTCGCACAGCCGGTCCTCTTCGCCTTCGCCACCTCCATGGCGCTGCAGCCGTGTGTGCCGCTGTGGCCGGGGGCTCCCCCGATGGAGGAGGTGTACCGCTTCGAGGTGCACCCCCTCCCGACCGACGTCGACAGAGTGCTGCTGCAGGCGGAGGGGGCCGTGCTGTGGCGCAACGGCCACGCGTTCGACTGGCATCCCCGCGATGGTGTGCGCGCCATGGGTCCTGTCGTGGAGCCGGCGCCGGACTGGGTGGGGCCGAGACGGTTCGAGGCGCGGGCGGGGCCGCTCCGGACAGTCCGTCACGTGCGGTTGCAGCCTTCTGTCGCGATCGTCGGGGGGCGCCGGGAGCGCCTCGATCGAGTCCACCAAGTGGCCCTGGGCCCCGACGGCACCCCCTGGGCGATGTACGACACCGTGCTCTTGGTCGACGGGCTCAGGTTGCCGCCGGTGCCTGGCGAGGTGCTCCGGGTCGTGCCGGGGGTCGGCGAGGTCGCGGTCGTCACCCACCGGCAGACGCTGCGGTGGGCCGGTGGCGATGCGTGGTCTGTGGTCGCCCCGGAGCCCGTGCAGCACCTCACCTGGTCGACCGACGCCGAGCACCTGGTGTGGAGCTCCGGAGGGGCTGCGGAGCTATTCGTCGACGGGGAGCAGGTGGCCGGCCCGACCCAGCTGGTCCGCCGTCTGGCGATGGGCCCTCATGGGGTGCTCGCCGAGACCGCCGACGGCTTGTACCTGGGTGCGCAGCACATCGCGCCCGCCACCCCGGCGTGGTCGCTGTCGGCCGATGGCGAGGCGCTGGCCTACCTCGACGAGGGGCACCTGTGGGAGCGGGGGCTCGGCGACGGGGAGCTTCGTGATCTGGGCGAGGCAGGCGACGCCGACGCGGTGCTGGGCACCGTGCGCGGGTGGTTGCTCCGGGGCCCCGAGGGCTGGCAGGTGTCGCCGCTGCGCACGGTCGACGCGCAGTGGGTGAGCCCCCACGCGCTGGCGCGGCCCGGTCCGGGGCCCGAGGAGCTGTGGCTGCAGCGGCTGTGAGCTCGGCGCCGGCTGTGCGACACGGCCAGCCGGGGTGAATCGGGTGGGTGCTGAGGCCCAGCCAGGTCGAATCGGCGCTCTGCTGGCACGCCGGCCCTTTCGCTCACGAACCAACGCCGACAATGCGGTGCCCACCTCGCGGCATCCGCCCCAGACACCCGATTCGACCCCCCTGGCCTCAGCGAGGCACCCGATTCGACCCGGCTGGCCGTCGCGGCAGCCCCAACCGGGCCGCAGCGGCCGCGGTGCCGCGTTCGGTCCGATTCCTGGTCCCCAGCCGTCCACGAGATCGGAGGTGTCCGTGGACTTCACAGACAAGATCGCCGCTCTCGCTCGCCGCACCGAGCACATCGCCCACCTCGAGACCGAGGAGGCCACCAAGATGGCCCTCGTCGTGCCGTTCATCGCGGCCCTCGGCTACGACGTGTACGACCCGCTGGAGGTCGTGCCCGAGTACACGGCCGACGTGGGCATCAAGAAGGGCGAGAAGGTCGACTACGCCATCTTCAAGAACGGCGAGCCCATCATGCTGTTCGAGTGCAAGAAGGTGGGCGTCGACCTCGAGAAGGTCTCAGCCACGCAGCTGTACCGCTACTTCTCGGTGTCGGCAGCCCGCGTGGGGGTGGTGACCGACGGCGTGCTGTACCGCTTCTTCTCCGACATCGAAGCCGACAACAAGATGGATGACCGCCCGTTCCTGGAGATCGACATCCGCAGTGTCGACGACTTCGGCATCACCCAGCTCAAGCGGTTCGTGAAGGCGGCATTCGACCTCGACGATCTTCTGGGTGCGGCCGAGCAGCTGAAGTATGCGCGGGCCCTGCGCACCTACCTCGACCGTGAGCTCCAGTCGCCGAGCGACGAAATGGTCCGCCTGGTCGCGAGCCAGGTCTACGAGGGGCGCTTCGGCAAGGGCGTGATCGACAAGTTCCGCCCGGTGGTGAAGAACGCCTTCGCGAACCTGGTGCACGACCGTATCGAGCGTCGGCTGCAGGCAGCTCTGGCCAACGAGGAGACGCAGGCGCCCGCACCACCGGGTGCCGAGCCAGCGAGCGAGGCCCTTCCCGACGGCGTGGTGGCTGTCGAAGGAGATGTGGTCACGACCCAACAGGAGGTCGACGGCTACCACATCGTGCGGGCCATCCTCGCTGAGATCGTGCCTCCCGAGCGGGTGCACATCCGCGACACGAAGTCGTACTGCTCGGTGCTCTTCGACGACAACAACCGCAAGCCCGTCTGTCGGCTGCGGTTCAACGCCGCGAGCAAGCTGTGGTTCGGAGTGTTCGACGGAGAAAAGAAAGAGACCAAGCACGAGATCGAGTCGGTAGACGGCATCTACCAGCACCGTGAAGCGCTGCTGCAAGTGGCGAGGCACTACCTGGGCGAGGCCTGACCCGGCGGAAGACCGGGCGCGACACGGCCAGCCGGGGTGAATCGGGTGGGTGCTGAGGCCCAGCCAGGTCGAATCGGCGCTCTGCTGGCACGCCGGCCCTTTCGCTCACGAACCAACGCCGACAATGCGGTGCCCACCTCGCGGCATCCGCCCCAGACACCCGATTCGACCCCCCTGGCCTCAGCGAGGCACCCGATTCGACCCGGCTGGCCGTCGTCGGAGCCCCCTCCCTCGGCTACAGCCGCTTCGCCAGGTGCAGCTTCGGCTCCACCCGCCCCGGCACCCACGAGGTCCCGATGATCTCGAAGCCTACCTGTAGATCGAGGAGCAGCATCGGCAGAAACCGCCCGAAGGTGGAGGTGGTGACGCGTCGATACCCCTCCTCCGCCGCCCATCGGTGCTGCGCCTCCATCAGCGCCCGCGCCACCCCGCGCCGCCGCTGGGCACGGAGCACCCCGCCCTCGTGGCTGTGGTAGACCGCCGACCCCTTGGCCGCCCCCATCTTGAACCCGACGACCTCGCCATCCGCCTCCGCCAGCCAGCACGTCGCGGCAGGCAGCGCCTCCAGGTAGCGGTAGGTCGCGCTACCGTCCGCGTCGAAGGCCTCCCGGTGCACGCGGAGCACCGCCGCCCTCGTGCCCTCGTCGAAGGGAAGCTCGGCGAGGCGGAGGGTCAGCGGCAGCGGCTCGTAGGTGGGACCCCGCTCCCGCGGCGCCACGATCTCGCCCTCCAGCCGCACCAGTACGTGCTCACCACCCCATCGCGTGCCGACGACCTGCAGCCCCTCGCTCAGCCGTGCCACCAGGGCCGCCCGGTCCGTCGCCGCCACCTCCACACGCATCACGCCTCCACGCTCGCACAGCTACCGCGCCCACCACGCCGCCAGCTCGTCGCCGCCCAGCTCCTCGGGCATCACCTCCCGGCGCACCACCCGCCCCTTCGTCAGCGGCGCGCCGCACTTCCGGCTCTGCAGCCACACCCCCGTGGGCAGCTGGCTCACCTCGAAGCGCTGGATCAGGCGAGCGCTCGCCTCGCCGCCCGCAACGTCGACCACCAGCGGGGGCCCCGCCTCCCACGCACCCGCCAGCGCCCCCTCGACCCCCTCGCGGCGCAGCCTCTCGCACGGCACGCAGTCGGCCCCGCTGAACACCACGGGCTGCACCGACCCCGCACGGCACCAGCCCCAGACCTTGTCACCGAGCTGCTCGGCGTCGCGCGGAACCCAGTGCGCCGCCACGGCCTCGTCGCGCGCCTTCGCCGCCTCATACACTCCCTCCGAGGTGATCCCCAGCCGCCTCGCGCCCGCGGCCACCCGCTGGATGGACTGCACCACCACCTGCTTCGCCGGCACCGACGCCGCCTGGTAGTCCGACCCCGGGATCGGGTGGACCTCGACCAGGCCGTCCGCCGCCGCCGCCTGAAAGGCGTAGGCATGGCGCTGGTCCATCTCCTCGCCGGCGAGGAACACCACGGGCCGGGTGAGGTGGTGCGCGAAGTGCACGGGAGACCGCAGGCGCAGGTGCTCTGGATCGCTCCGGTCGAAGGTGAGGGTGGGCAGCTGGTCGAGGATGCCCTCCTCGAGGGTGGTGATGGCACCCAACGAGAACGTCGCCCGCACCGGCGCCCCCGCCACCGCCGCCAGCAGCACGTGCAGGGCCCCGCTCCCCTCCCCTACGAGGTAGACCTGGTCGGGGTCGACCCACGGCAAGCCGCGCACGTGCTCTACCGCCGCCAGCAGGTCGAGGGTCTCCCCATAGAAGAACTCGGCGCTGCCCGGGTTGTCGAGCTCGGCACGAAACGCGGGGGCGAACACGGCCAGGCCCGCGTCGACGAAGGCCATCGCGCTCGGGTCGAAGCGCAGGGAGCCTTGGGACCACGCCAGCTGCGGCCCACCAAAGCCGCTCTCCACCCACACCACGGCGGGGCGACGCTGGCCATCCCCAGGGTCGGGCGTGGCATAGGCTCGCAGCGACAGACCGTCGGCCTCGTACCGCACATCGTCAAACCACGGGGCCCCCCGCGCCGAGGCGACCACGCCCGTCGACGTGCGCTCGCCGAAGGACAGCGCCGCCGCCGCCCGGGCCTCCAGCAGCGGCAGCTCCACCGGCTCCGGCACGGGCTGGTCGCGCCACGGAGGGTGCCCCTCGCCAGGGTCGAGCCGCAGGGAGTTCCACATCGCATCGACCTCCCGTAGCTGGCCGCGCCAGGTGGTCGACCAACCGAACACATGCATGAACACGATGCCGTAGGGCCCGTCGACGGCCGCGACCCGCCCGCTCACCCCATGACCACCGAGCGACGACGAGGTCGTGACCCATGCGGCCTCATGGCCCCCAAGTGTCGTGTGTTGGACCTCGCTCACCGACACGGTTCCGGCATCGCCTGCCGCCGAAGCGAAGGCATAGTCGGTCGCGAAGGTCGCCAGCGATCGGGCGACCCCCTCCCCCCGAGGCAGCAGCTCGACGACCAGGTGCAGGTCTTTGTTCCCGATGTCGTTGCCATAGTGCAGGCACTCGTGCTCCTCGGCAGCCGACATGTCGTGCAGCCGCGGGGCGGGGGTCACCCGCAGCTGGCAGCCCTCCGAGTGTACGGACCCGGCCAGCGCTACGCTCCACAACAGGTACATCAACCCGTCACCCCCTGCCTCAGCGACAGCGTACCAGCTCGCCCAGCCCGCCGGGACACGATGGCCAGCGACTGGCCCCGTCAGCCATTACAATGGCTCACCCCTGGAGCGTCCCCATGAGCCACGACCTGTTCGAGCGCCTGCTTCGCGCCCAGCTGCGCACCCTCGCCGCCGGCACCGCCCTGACCCTCGCCGCGTGCACGGGCAGCGGCCCCAAGGCCGACACCACGACGGTGTCCGACACCGACACCGACACCGACACCGACGCGGATGCCGACACCGACACCGACACCGACGCGGATACCGACACCGACACCGACACCGATGTGGACTCGGCCGCCACCGGCGACACCGGCACCAGCTACCCCCGCGACCCCATGTGCGACGGCATCGGGCTGCCGCCCTACTACATCGTGTCGGTGGGTCACGTGGCCATCGAGCCCGGCGGCGACTGCCCCGCCCCCGAAGACGTCGACCACGTCGACCACCAGGTCTGTTGCCCGATGACTGACTACCGCGACGTGATGTGCGGCGCGGCCGGGCGCCTCGACCACATGATGCAAGACCCCTACTACGGCTACTGGTCCCCCGCGCCCACCGGTGCGACGGGCCCCGAGGTGAAGGACCTCTGCCTGTACGAGGGCGTGTTCGAGGAAGGCGGCACCTGCTGCGGTCGCCCCCTCCTCGCCGACGACGGCAGCGCCGTGCTCGCGACGGTCCGCTCCGCCGGTCCCGACGCCCCCCTGGGCCCGGTCGCCGCCTACTGGCTGCAGGCGGCCCGCATGGAGCACGCCTCGGTCGCCTCCTTCGCCCGATTCACCCTCGAGCTCGTGCGCTTGGGTGCCCCCGCCGAGCTCCTCGCCGACGCTCAGCGCGCGGGCCTCGACGAGGTCGATCACGCCCAGCGGTGCTTCGCCCTCGCGTCGCGCTTCGCGGGGCGGCGCTTCGAGCCCGGGCCGATGGATCTCGCGTCTGCCGCCGAGCTCTCCCCCGACCTGCTTGCCTTCGTCGGCGCGCTGGTCCGCGAGGGCTGTGTCGGGGAGACCCTCGCCTCCCTCGACGCCGCCGCCCGCCTGCAGGCAGCCACCGATCCCGAGGTGCGCGAGGTCCTCCAGGTGATCGTCGACGATGAAGGTCGCCACGCAGCCCTGGCCTGGCGCACCCTGAGCTGGCTGCTGAGCCGCGACGACAGCGGCGAGCTCCTCGCCCACGCCCAGAGCATCTTCGCCGAAGAGCGCGTGCGCGCCTACGGCAGCCGCCACCCCGACGTGGGCGACGGCCGCCGCCTCGGCCTCCTCGACGACGCGACCCGCGACCGGGTGTTCGCCGACGGATGGGCGCGCATCCTGCAGCCCTCTCTCGATGCCCTGGCCAGCTAGCTCGCCCGGGCCTGCGCCGTCAGCTCACCCGCCAGATCACGCAGGGTCATCGGCTTGTGCAGGACGTCGTCGACCCAGGCCCGCTGCTCGTCGGACAGCCGGCGCCCCGTGAAGTAGAGCAGCCGAGGGGAAGGCTGGAGCCGTCGAAGCTCCGCGCGCAGGGCGGGTGGGACCGGGATCCCGAAGTCGATGAGCACCACGTCGGGCGCGCCCCCCGCCTCCACGAGGGAGGCGAGCTCGTCGGCGCTGCGAGCCGCAACCACGTCGAAGGTTCCGACCCGTGGGAGCCCCCGGGTGAGCAAGGACAGGATGCTGGGCTCGTCGTCGACGACCCATACCGTCAAGGCGTCCGTTGTTCGTATCGCTGGAACCACGGTTCCCCCTTCTCGTTGCGGCTTCATGCAGTACGTAGTGATGGCGAGAGCCGATGACGCCCTCCTCCCTCCCAGATGCAACCCTCATGCATCCGTTGCGCGTAGGAGACGGCCGCTCACGACGGAGTGCCATGGGCTACGCTCCGGACCGGAGGCCTCATGCCGTACGATCCGAAGCTCGCCCAGCGCATTCGCATGTTCCTCGCCGGCACCCGGGGGCTCGACGAGAAGAAGATGTTCGGGGGCATCGGCTGGATGATCCATGGCCACATGGCCGCTGGTGCCCACAGCGACGGGCATCTGATCATCCGGTGCAGCAAGGACGACTTCATCTCCCTGCTCGACCTCCCAGGGGCGCGGGCCATGAAGCGCGGTGAGACCCCCATGCGTGGCTGGGTCGTCGTGGATGCTGCCATCGTCGCGGAGGAGACGGCCCTGGCCGAGTGGCTTCATCGCGGGTGTGACTACGCCTCGTCGCTGCCCCCCAAGGCCAAGGGCTGACCGCCCCCATGGCTCCCCCATCCAACGCCGTCCGCAGCCCTGGCCTCCTCATCGGGGTCGCATCGGCCCTGATCGTGGTGGTCGCGCTCACGGCGGGGTCGCTGCTGATCCACAGCGCGACCCAGAGCACTCAGGTGGCCCTGGCCCTCGACCTGGCGGGCCGGCAGCGGGCCCACAACCAGCGCCACCTCGCCCACGTGCTGAGCACCCGGCTCGAGCAGCCGCCAGCATGGAGCGACGACGAGCTGGAGAGGCTCGTCGAGGTCCACGATGTGCTGACGGTGGGCGGCACGGTGCCCGCGGCTTCCGAAGGGGGCGATGCCATCGTGTTGCCTGCGGTGCCCGACCGCGCGTTGCAGGAGGTGCTGGCCGGCCAGCGGCCACTGATCGATGCCCTCGACGACGCGACCGCGGCCTTCGTAGCGGCACCTCGTGGAGACGCTGAGCAGCAGACGCTGGCGCTCCTCGAGGCCCACGCACAGCTGCAGCGCGAGCTCGATCGCGCCGTCGACCGCCTCGACAGCCTGGCGGCGGAGCGCACCCGTCGCAGCATCTGGGTGATCGTGGCGGCGATGGTGGCGTGCATCGGGCTGGGCCTGGTGTCGCTGCGAGGGCTCACCACCCTCCTCGGGGCAAGGGAGCGCGAGCTCGCCGCCGCGTCGCGCTTCCGTCGCCTTCTCGACGACAGCGCCGACAGCATCATCGGCATCGACGAGCGCGGCCAGATCGAGCTGGCCAACCCGGCGGCACTGCGCACCTTCGGCTACACCGCCGAGGAGCTGCTGGGCCGCAACGTGCGCATGCTCATGCCCGAGCCCCATCGCGGCCAGCACGACGGCTACCTCGCCCACCACCTCGCCACCGGCGAGCGGCGGATCATCGGCGTCGGCCGGGAGGTCGAAGCGGTCCACAAGGACGGCACCATCCTGCCCGTTCACCTGTCCGTCTCCTCCACGACCGAGGGCAAGCGCACCACCTTCGTGGGCATCCTCCGTGACATGTCCGCCGAGCGAGCCGCTCGCGAAGACGCGGCGCGAAGGGAGCTGGAGGCGCGGCTGCTCCACGAGGCCACCGTGCGCGCCAGTGAGTCGGCCGACATCGACTCCGCCTTGCAGGCGTGCGCCCGCGCCGTCTGCGAGGCGACGGGCTGGCCCCTCGGCCACATCTACTACGTCGACCCCGACGACCCCGACCAGCTGCGTCCGTCCGGGCTGTGGGCACGGTCGACGACCGGCGACTTCCGCCGCTTCGTCGAGGCGACCGAGGCGACGACGTTCCGCCGCGGCATTGGGCTGCCCGGGAGCATCCTGGCGACGGGGAAGCCCGACTGGATCGTCGATGTGCACCAAGAAGCGAGCTTCGTCCGGGCTGAGCGGCTCGACGGGGTCGAGGTGCGCGGCGGATTCGGCTTCCCCGTGATCGTCGACGGCGA
>CBDUIC010000055.1:0-48167 GCA_965367245.1 uncultured bacterium
TGGGTGAGTCCACATCCCCCCGGCACCCTGGCGGGTCTGCGGTCCAGGGGGGTCGAATCGGGTGGGTCGGATCGGCCAGCGAGGTCGAATCGGGCGTCTGGCGCCAGGGGAGGCTGTTTCGGAGCGCGGGCGGACGGGCCAACCCATGGAATGCGTCGCACGCTGAGTCCGTCGGTCGCTCGACGTCCGATTCGACCTGGCTGGGCTCAGCAGGGCGCCCGATTCGACCCGGCTGGGCGTCGCTGGCTACCGCAGGCGGGCCAGCATCTGGTTGAGCTGTGGGGCTCGAAACGGGGGTCGGGACGCTAGGTGTTAGATGTCGCGGACTCGACCTCCCGCCCGCCAGCACGACACGCACCCCGCCACGGACGGAGCGTTGTTGCTCGCCCTCTGAGTCGCGGGTCCGGGGCGCAGCCCCGGCGGGGCTCTTCGGGGCAGAGCCCCGTTGATTGGTAGCGGGATGCTCGGACCCGTCAGCTGGCCGGTCGCGGACTCGACCTCCGCCGTGCGGCCCTTCGCCACCGCCGGGCCCGCCATGTGGCAACCCCAACGCCCCCTCGACGCCTCCTGATGGCTTCCCGCTCCGGGCGCCTGCCGTGCTGGCAGCCACGGCGCTCGATCCCTCGTTCGCTCGCGGCTTCGAACGGTGGGCGTGCCCGAGGTCGAGCAGAGCGCTCTTCTGCCCATCCGGCTCGATCCGGCTCGAGCGCGAGCGGACCCACGCTGTCAGCGCCGGCCGGTCATCTTCGCGGGCACGACGACCTCGTCGAACTCCGCCTCGGTGAGGTAGCCGAGCGCGAGGGTGGCCTGCTTGAGGGTCGTCCCCTCACTGTGCGCCTTGTTCGCGATCTCAGCGGCCTTGTAGTAGCCGATGCGGGTGTTCAGCGCGGTGACGAGCATCAGGCTCTTGCTGACGAGCTCGTCGATGCGGCCGGTGTTCGCCTCGATGCCCTGGGCACAGTTGGTGTCGAAGCTGCGGCAGGCATCGCCGATGAGCCGGGCGCTCATGATGACGTTGTAGGCCATCACGGGCTTGAACACGTTGAGCTGGAACTGCCCGTGGGTGCCGGCGACGGTGACGGCCGCGTCGTTGCCGATGACCTGCGCGGCGACCATGGTGAGGGCCTCGCACTGGGTCGGGTTGACCTTGCCGGGCATGATGGAGCTGCCGGGCTCGTTGGCGGGGAGCACGATCTCGCCGATGCCGGTGCGGGGGCCGCTGGCGAGCAGGCGGATGTTGTTGGCGATGTGCATCAGGCTGACGGCGACGCGCTTGAGCGCACCCGACAGCTCGACCATGGCGTCGTGGGCCGACAGCGCCTCGAACTTGTTCTCGGCGGTGACGAAGGGGTGGCCGGTGATCGCCGCGATGTGCTCGGCGACGCGCACGTCGTAGCCCTCGGGGGTGTTGAGGCCGGTGCCGACGGCGGTGCCGCCCAGGGCGAGCTCGCGGACGCGCTCCAAGCTGTCGCGCAGGCACGCCATGCCCCGGTCGAGCTGGGTGACGTAGCCGCTGAACTCCTGGCCCAGCGTGAGGGGGGTGGCGTCCATCAAGTGCGTGCGGCCGGTCTTGACGACGTCGGCGAAGGCGATGGACTTCGCGTGCAGCGTGTCGCGAAGGCCCTGCAGCCCGGGCAGCGTCGTCTCGACGACCTTGCTGTAGGTGGCGATGTGCATCGCGGTGGGGAAGGTGTCGTTGCTCGACTGCGACTTGTTGACGTCGTCGTTGGCCTTCACCAGCTTCTCGGTGCGGAAGTCGCCGCCCAGCAGCTCCGTGGCCCGGTTGGCGATGACCTCGTTGACGTTCATGTTCGACTGGGTGCCCGAGCCGGTCTGCCACACCACCAGGGGGAACTCGTCGTCGAGCTGCCCCTCGAGGACTTCGTCGCAGGCGGACGCGATGGCCTGAGCCTTGTCGGTGGAGAAGTCGGTGAGCTCCGCGTTGGTGAACGCCGCGGCCTTCTTGAGGATGGCGAAGGCACGCACGATCTCGATGGGCATGCGCTGCCCGCCGATGTCGAAGTTCATCAGGCTGCGCTGGGTCTGCGCGCCCCAGTAGCGGGCGTCGTCGACCTCGACCTCGCCCATGGTGTCCTTCTCGATGCGAACGCTCATGCTGGCCTCCGATGTGGCGAGAGGAGGTAGCGTGGTGTGACAGGCGCGGCACGGGTCGGGCCGACCCGGTAGGAGGGGTGCCGGAGGCCTCATGGAGCCAGGCGAACACCTCGACCGTGTCTTCGATGGCGTCGCCCTCGTCGACGCCACGCTTCGTGGCGCGAGCTTCGAGCGGTGCACCTTTCGCCGCTGCCGCATCGAAGCGTCGCGTCTGGCGGACTGCCGCTTCACCGACTGCACCTTCGAGCACAGCGAGCTCATCAACGTTCGGCTGCCGGACTGTTCCCTTGTCGACGTCGTGTTCCGCGGCGGCCGTGCGATGGGGGTCGACTTCTCGGGAGTGCGCCAGCTGGTGCTCGGCATGTCCTTCGACGATGTCGCGATGGACTACGCCAACTTCACGGGCCTTCCCTTGAAGAAGACGGTGTTCTCGATGTGCCGCCTGCGGGAGGCCACCTTCTCCCAGTGCGATCTGTCGGGCGCCAGCTTCTCCGGATGTGACCTGACGGGTGCGGTGATTCGTCACGCGAAGCTTGTTCAGACCGACTTCGAGGGGGCTGTCGGTGTGGCGCTCGACGGTAGCACCTGCCAGCTGCGGTTCACCCGGGTCGATGGGGACACCGCTCGGATCCTGTTGAGGGATCTGGGTGTGATCTGTGCCGATCTCGGCGTTGCCTAGCGGCTGGGCAGGCGTCGGCGTGGTGTAGCCTGGGGCCTGCCCACCTCACCGACGACCTCGCGGGCCCGCCGGTGCCGTGGGACAAGGCTTCGAGTGTTAATTGGCTCCAAACCCTTACTTCCGCGAGCGGATGCGGGAACAGCGCACCGTCGCATGCATCTCCCCGGCGAAGCGGCTCCAGACGCGTGTTCTTCCCCGACGGCGACCCGATGGGGCGCGACTTCGAGTGGTGGACCGGGGCGATGGTGGCGCGGGGCTAGGCGCGGCTGGGGCTGGGCCGTAGCGATCCGGCCAGCATCCAGCTAGGCCCTGGGCTGTCCCAGGAGGAGCCGTGCACCAGGCCGCCGAACGCATCCGTGAGGCCATCCGCGTCGCCCGCACGGGCTTGGTGGAGCGCGAGGCGCTGTGCGAGCTCATCGCGCTGGCCGCCGTGGCCCGCGAGCACGTGCTGGTGATTGGCCCCCCCGGCACCGCGAAGTCGGAGGCCGTGCGGCGGGTGTCGCGGGCGCTGGGAGGTCGCTCCTTCGAGTACCTGCTGGGCCGCTTCACCGAGCCTAGCGAGCTGTTCGGCCCCATCGATCTACGGCGGCTGCAGGAGGGGGTGGTCCAGACCCGCACCGAGGGAATGCTCCCCGAGGCCGAGCTCGCCTTCCTCGACGAGGTGTTCCTGGGGTCGACGGCGATCCTCAACACCCTGCTGGGGTTGCTCGCGGAGCGTCGCTACCGACGCGGCCACACCGATCTGGCGGTGCCCCTGCGCGTGTGTGTGGGCGCGTCGAACGCCATCCCCGACGACGAGGCCCTCGCGGCGTTTGCCGACCGGTTCGTGCTGCGCGCTTGGGTGGAGCCCGTCGGCGACAGCCGCATCGAAGACCTCCTCGAGGCCGGGGCGTCGCTGGCCTCCATCGATGAGCCGGTCGCCCACGTGGAAGACCTCGACACCCTGGCCACAGCCGCGTCGGCAGCGAACCCGGCAGGGCTGCGAGACGACCTGGCCCACGCCGTGCGGCGCCTGCGTGCGGCGGGGGTGCACCTGTCGGACCGGCGGGTGGTGAAGCTGCAGCGCCTCGCCTGTGCAGCAGCGGTGCTCGCCGGTCGGGCCGACCCGACGCGCGCGGATCTATGGCCGCTGGTCTACGCCGTGCCGGATGCAGAGGGCCAGCAGGTGGCTCGCGACGCACTGTCGGATCTGCTCGCCGATGCGGAGAGTGGGGCGCTGCCGGCCGCCGCGGCGGAGGCGTCGCGGGGGCCGCTGGCTCGCGCGGCCTTGCTGGTCGACCGGGCCCGCGACGTGCTCGCCGACCCGCCCTCCGATCCGGTGGGGCGTCAGCTTCGCTTCGAGGGCCTGCTGCGAGAGCTCGACGCGGGCTTCGCCGTCGAGCAGCGCACGGCTGACCTGATCGAGGTCCGGGAGCGGCTGCTGGCCGCCTTGCCTCCGTCGTGAGCGCGCTGGGCTGGGTGCTGCGCGACACGCCGCTGTTGCCCGGTGCCGTCGCGGCCCGCGGCGGGGTGGCTCGTCGGCTCGCCGAGCGACTGCTGCAGGGCGGTCGTGAGGATCTGCAGGGGGTCGCTGGTGCCGACTGGCTGTTCGTGGTCGGCGCCGACCTCCCCTGGGTCGACGGCGTGCACTGGCTCGGCCTGGAGCCCGGGGTGCGGGGCCTGTGGCTGCCCACGACCCACGCGCCCGACGTGCCCCCGCAGCTGTTGGCACAGACGGTTCGCGAGCGCATCGGCTTGCCTGCGGTGTGCCTGCCCCACGCCACCCTGGCCGTGGGCTCTGTCGGCCCGGTCCACCTCGACCATCTGGCTGCGTGGCGGGCGCGATGAGCGTGCCCGCCCTGCTGCGGCCGTGGGCCGAAGAGCTCGAGGGGCTCGACCCGGAGCTGGTCAGCGTGCTGGGCGAGCCCCTACGTCAGCTCACCCGCATGGTCGGGGCTCCCTCCGCGCCTCGCCCCGGCCCCACCGGGGAGCCCGACGGGTTCGACGGGCTCACCCGCCGTGGGCCCCTCGACCGGCTGCTGCTGTCGGAGTGGGCTCTGGCCGAGGCGGCGCCCCTCGAGTTCCTGCGCCGTGCGACGCAGGCAGAGCAGAGCTTCCTGCAGCTTCGGCGCCTCGATCCGGCCAGCAGTCGGCGCTGCGTGGTGTTGCTCGATGCGCCCCCTTCGCAGCATGGCGAGGCGCGCCTGATGCACCTCGTGGCGCTGGTGGTGCTCGCCGCCCGGGCCCGGCGTGGGGGCCTCGCGATGTCGTGGGGCCTGCTGCAGGAGGGGCGGCTGCACCCCGATCTGTCGGTGGACTCCCTGAGCGACTGGCGCCACGGCGCGCGCTGGGTGGCTGGTGATGCGACCCACCTGGAGGCCTGGCACGACCGGCTGGGCCTCGACGACGCCGACGAGCTGTGGCTGGTGGGTGGCCCCGAGCTGCCAGCTCACCCCCACCGCATCGTCGTCGAGGAGCCGCTGGGGCTCGACCCGGCGCTGGATGTCTCGGTGGGTTCGCGGCGAGCCCGGGTGTCGCTGCCGCCCGCCGACCCAGCGGCTCGCTTGTTTCGTCGCCCTGCCGGGCCGCCGAGGCCCCAGCGGGGCATCGCCGCGGGAGCGGGCCCGCTGTGGTTCGGGCTGTCGGGCGACCGCCTGTTCGTACCGACCGACGGCCGCGTGCTGGCCTACCACGTGCCCAACTCCCCGGCCGCGGCCGAGAAGGGGGCAGGGAAGATGCAGGTCATCGAGGGGGAGCACCTGCTGGCCGTGGGCTACCGCAAGCGCCGCAAGCTGCTGGTCGACCTGCGCGGCTTCGAGCTGTTCATGCGGCCCCTGGGGCTGACCCGGCCCATGACGCCCGACCTCGCCGTCCCCGATGAGCCCAGTCTGTGCGTGGAGCTCGACCGGTCGCTGTTCTTCGTCGATGGCGCCGCCCAGCTGTGGCGCCTGCCCGAGGGGGAGCGCTGTGCGTCGGATGTGCTCGCCATGGGGAAGAACGGCGTGCTGGCGGTGCGCGACGGGCGCACCGTGCAGCTCACCTGGGGGCGCCTGTCGGCGAGTCCACACGACCTGGGGCCCGAGGCGCGCCGCGGGCTGATCAGCGGGCACGGCGTGGCGCTGTCCTACGACGAGCCGACCTGGTGGGTGGGCGAACACCAGGTCCACCTCCATCCCGACGACCTCGTCGGGGGCACGATGTACATCGACGGTGCCACCAGCTTGGTCTTCGCCCACGGTGACGACGTGATGGTGTCGAGGTCTGCTGGCACCCGGTGCGTGGCGACCGGGCGTGAGGTCGTCGCCGTGGCCGTGCATCCCACCCGCGCCATCGTGGCATGGCGGGAGCGTTCGGGGCGGATCGTGGCGTACCACACAGAATACGAGGTCGAGTTGCTGCGGGTCGGGCCGTCGTCGGAGCCGTCATGACGCAGCCCCGCGAGCTCACGTTTCGTGGCCGCGTCCTGGCTGGTGGGCTGTGGCTCACCGTGGATGGGGTGACCCGTGCGCGGGCGCTGTGGCGTCCGGGGGACACGGCGTTCGCCGCTCGGGAAGGGGTGGTGCTTCGGTTCGCGAGCCCCCGCGCGTTGTTCACCTCCGCGTCGTGGGGCGTGCCGCTGGAGCTCCGAGACGGTCGCCTGCTGGGAGCGCCGCTGGCCCCCGACGAGCTGCCGAGCGCGCCAGGGTCGGCGTGGGCCGTGGTGGGCGGAGAGCTGGTCGACCTCGGGCCGCTGGAGCCGGTGGATCTCGCGGCCGACGTGGTGCTGGCGCCCGTGGTCGACGACCTGGTGGCCCTGGCTCCGGCGCCCGCGGGGGTCGCGGTGACGGTCGTGCAGGACCCGTTCGCGGAGGTGGTGGGGGAGCGAGCCGCAGCCCTCGAACTCGTGGGGGCGGAGCTGGACGGCGCCGACTGGCGGGTGGCGGCCCTGGGCTGGATGCGGCGCCTGCTGCAGGGGCTCCAGGGGTCCGGCGAGGCAGCACCGACCACCCGCCCCGCGGCCGAGTCCCCCCGCGGCCCCGGGTGGCTGACGCGGGTCGACCAGTGGCTGGCGGAGCGGATGATGCGCACGGGGCTCGGCAGCTTGGTGGGTCGAGCTCACGCGGCCTACCTGCAAGACCTCATCGAGAAGCTGTCGGCCGACCGCGTCACGGTGGACGCGCTGCGCAAGGCCATTCCGCTGGGCGGAGAGGGAGGTCTGGCCCAGACCCTCGCCGGCCTGCTGCCCGGCGGCCGGGACAGCCTGGACTTCACGGGGGTGGGGGGCGGAGCGGGCTCGGTGGTGCCGGTGAGCGAGCTGCTGTTGGACAAGCTCACGGCGCTCTACCAGCGGGTGCTGGACCGCCTGGTGGCCGAAGGTCGCATCGAGGAGGCCGCGTACGTGCTCGCCGAGCTGCTAGGGCGGCCCATGGAAGGCGTGGCGCTGCTGGAGGAGCACGAGCAGTATCGTCGGGCGGCAGAGCTCGCCGAGGCCAAAGACCTCGACAGCGCCTTGATCGTACGGCTGTGGTTCCTGGCAGGCGAGCTCGAGCGGGCCATCGACGTGGCTCGGCGCACCGACAGCATGGCGGCAGCCCTGGAGCGGCTGGCAGCCCGCGATCCGGCGCAGGCCAAGGGGCTGCGCGTGGCCTTCGCCGGCGTGCTGGCCAAGGCCGGGGCCTTTGCCGCGGCGGTCGAGCTGCTCGAGGGGCACATCGACGAGCCCCAGCGGCTGCGTGCGCTGCGCGATGCGGCCGTGCAGGCGGGAGGCCAGCGAGGCGCTCAGCACCTGGTCCGCCTCCTCGCACACCATCCCGACGCCTTCGACGCGCACCGTGACCGGCTGGATGCCTGGCTGCGACGGGGTGACCCCGAGCTTCGGGAAGCTATGGCCGACGAGGTGGTGGCGATGGGGGACCACGCGGTGCGCGACGTGCTCGCCCGTGCCCTGTGGCGCTCGGCTCGTCGCGACGAGGCGGGCGGCCGACCCTGGGCGAAGGCGGGGCGTCTGCGACGGTTGGTCAAGGGGCCAGCGGTGACCGACCGGCCCCCGGGCGCCCCTCCGGAGCCGCAGCGCCTCGCGGGGCGCTCCCCACCGCGCTTCGTCGGCATCGGGGTCGGCGACCGGGGCCTGGGCCCGGTGCACGACGTGCACCGCATCGATGATGGCCGCTGGCTGGTCGCTCGCGGGGAAGACGGGGTGGAGCTGTGGGGGCCCGACGGGATGCGGCAGCGTCGATGGGAGCTCGCCGCCCACGGCCTGGTGCTCTCCGACCAGGGGCTGGCCATCGCCGTCACCGAGCGTGGCGCGGTGCAGCGCCTCACCAAGCTGCACCTGTCCGACGGAAAGGCCGTGGCGTGGGTCGATGGGCGCTTCGACGCGTTCGCCGGGCGCTGCACCGATCTGTGGTTCGTGGGGTCGGAGGGGCGCCTGCAGGCCATCGATCTGGCAGCGCCGACCCTTCGGTCGGTCTACAGCGTCGACCTCGGTGGGCCGGTGGAGCAGGTGGTGGCCTTCGAGCGCGCGGTAGTGGCCACGGCGGGCGGAGAGACCTGGCACTACGAGCTGCCGCGCATCGTCCTGCGCAGCCGCGGCAAGGTCGACGACCCCACATCGGGCCACCTGCCCGGCATGGTGCTGGTGGGCCCGCGTGGCGTGGCCGCGCGGGTGGCCTTTCTCGGCGGGGAGGCGCACCCCGTCGATGCCGATGGCACCGTGCAGAAGCGGCCGCTCGTGCCGTTGCCGGTGGCAGCGGCGGCCGCCAGCGGGCCCTGGCGTGCGGTGGCCGGTGGCGACCAGGTGGTGGTGTACGACACGGCACCGAGGGCGCGGCTACAGCTCGAGGGAGCCCAGCGCATCGGTCTGCGCTTCGCGGGGGACCAGCTGTTGGTGTGGGACGACCGGGGGCGCGTGCTGAGCATCGGCCTGGGTGTGGAGCGGGTGGTGACCCTGCGGACGGGCGCCTGACCAGCCCGGTGGTCGACCCGAATCAGACGGCGGCCGCCAACATCGCGACGCCCAGGGTGCAGGCCATCACACACTGCCAGGAGACGGGGGGTGCCTGGTCTCCGCGAAACTGCGGGTTCGTCGGCCATGGAAAGGGGGCGGGGCTGCTCGGCTGCATGATCACATCCTGTGGTTGAGCCGTTGGGTAGTACTGGCCTACCCGACCCGTGCTCGGCCGCCCACCCTTGTCGTCGGATGGTCACGTGGCCGACGCCTGGTCGGTGCTCGTCTCGCAGGTGCGTCTCGGTCCAGGTAGGCTGGCGTTGGGCACGACAGGAGCCGACGATGACCTTTGAGCGACGCCTCACCCGCACTCTGCAGCAGCTCCTCCTCGGCTCCGCCGCGGCCACCATGGCCTGCAGCGGGGGCGGTGCGAAGGACACGTCAGACACCGGCACGACGGTGCCCGCGCTGTGCGACACGGTCACGGTGACGACTGGCTACGACGGCGACTACTCGCGGGAGCCCGGCTACCTGTCGCTGCCGGTCGGCGAGCCTTGTCCCGTGGCTCCAGCACCGAGCGAGGTGACCGCGGCGGACTGCTGCCCGGTGCTCGATCCCAAGGCGGTGTGCGGGCTGGTGGCCGAGTCCACGGCAACCCAGGTGCCCTACTACTACGGCTACACCTACGACACGGGTGCCAGCGACCCGGTGACGATCTGTGAGTACGACACGGTCTTCGAGGTGGGCGGGGGCTGCTGCGGTCGGCCGCTCCGTCTCGGTGGGCAGTTCGTGGTGGCCTGTGTCGAGCCGGGCACGGGGTGGGCGGAGCCGGTGGGGCCTCTCGATGGGCCAGCGGCCGCGGTGGCCTACTGGGAGGAGGTGGCTCAGCTCGAGCACGCCAGCGTCGCGAGCTTCGGGCGGGTGGCGCTGGAGCTGATGCGCTTCGGTGCGCCGTCCGACCTGGTGCGACGCGCCCACGAGGCCGCCCTCGACGAAGTCCGCCATGCCGAGCTGGCCTTCGGGCTGGTGTCGGCGCTGCGGGGCGTCACGGTGGGCCCCGGGCCGCTGCCCCTGCCCGACAGGTTGCCCCTGGCGTCGACCCTCGCCGAGGTGGCCGAGGGGGTGGTGCGGGAGGGCTGCATCGGCGAGACGCTGGCGGCGGCCGACGCGGTGGCGCGGCTTCGTGGAGCGGAGGGCGCGGTGGCCGACGTGCTGGCGACCATCGCTGACGACGAGGCGCGGCATGCGGGGCTGGCGTGGGCGATGCTGCGCTGGCTCGTCGAGGTGGGTGGCGACGAGGTGAGGGACCGAGCGGAGGCGGTGTTCGCCGAGGGCGTAGGGGTCGCGCCGGCGCTTCATGAGGTCCCCCGAGGAGGGCGAGCGCTGGGGCTGATCGATGACGATGAGCGTGGGGTGGTGGCGGCGAAGCTGTGGGCGGAGGTGATCGCGCCGAGCTGGGCGGCGTTGTGCCAGGAAGCTCGCGAGGTGCGTGGGGCGGAGGCCGAGGCGGCGCGCGTGTGAGGGCAACAAACGGTCAAGCGCTGCGAGCTCGTGCCGATGAGCGGGCGGGGGGTCGCTGTGTGGACAGAAGACGGAGTCACGACGGAGATGGATGCCGAGGCGCTGCGCGAGCTGCTGGCGAAGGCCGGCCGGGTCGACGTGGCTGACGACGACGGCCTGCTTCAGCTGGAAGCGGGGGATCTCGAGGCGGTCGATGTGCCCGTCTCGTTCTCCCTCGATGCACCGCCGCTGTTGCTCGCCCAGGAGCCGGCGGCGTCCCAACGCCCCACGCTACGGAGCCTGGCTCCGATGGGGCTGGGCCTGGGGCTGGTGCTCGTGGCAGCCGGCTTGCTGGCGCTGGCGGTCGCGTGATGCCGCGAGCTACGACAGCTTGGTCTTGAGGAGCTCGAGCAGGTCGACGTAGCTGACGATGCCTACCAGGCGCTCGTCGTCGACCACGGGAACGGCACCGACCTTGAAGTCGAGCATCACGTCGATGGCGTCGACGATGGGGCGGCTCACGTCGAGGCACAGCACGTCGGTGCGCATGAAGGCACGCACTGGCTTTGCGAGGACCTCCTCTGCAGCTCCCTCGGCACCCTCGCGCACGGCTTGCAGCGCGTTTCGCCACGGGCGGAGGTCGCGATCGGAGAGCATGCCGACCACGAGGCCTTCGTCGACGACCGGTAGGTGCCGGATGGTGCCGCCTTCGAGCTCCTCGAGGGCGTCTCGGACGGACGCCGCGGCACGAACGGCGATGGGGTTTGGGGTCATCACGTCGGCGAGGGTCATGGTGCACTCCGTGACGCCATGTAGCGCGGTGGGGGCCGTCGGGGGCCGGTGTGGCTAGGTGGGGCAGACAGACTCGGAACCGAGGGTGTCATGACGCCGATCGAGGAGCTCGCCATCCGCCAGCTGGCGGCGTACAACCGAGCAGATTTGGATGCCTTCTGCGCGTGCTACCACCCACAGGTGCAGGTGTGGGATGGCGAGGTCCAGGTCCTCACGGGGCACGAGGCCTTCCGCCAGCGGTATGCGGCGACCTTCGCCCGGGGCCGCTTCGGTGCGGCGGTCGATCAGCGGCTGATCTCGGGGGTCCACTGTGTAGACCGGGAGCAGTACTGGGTCGACGGCGCGGAGGGGCGCACCAGCGGCGAGGTGCTGGTCCGCTACCGCCTGGTCGACGACACCATTGGCGTGGTGCAGTTCTTGCGGTGACGGCTGGCATCGTGGCCCAACCATGGCTGCCACGGTAGTTCGCCTCATTACCGAGGTTCTCCATGCTGTGGATGCTGGCTGCTCTCCTCCTCTGTGCCCCAGCCGACGCGAAGAAGCCGCGGGTGTACACCGCCGTGCGCATCGACCTCGAGGGTCGTGCGGGCCTCTGTCCGGGGGAGTTCCAGCGCCTCGACCTGTACGCGACCGACGACGCCGGCAAGGAGCGGAAGGTCAAGATGGGTCGGTGGAAGGAGTTCGACCTGTCGTGGGACATCGCCGAGGTCAGCCAGAAGGGCGGCCTGGAGATGCCGCTGGCGCCCGAGCCGGCGTGGGGCAAGGCGGGCACCCTGAAGGCCTCGGTGGTCGGCAATGCAGCCCTCGGAGCCAGCGCACAGCTGCCGGCTCGCTACGACTGCGACCTGGCGCTCACCCGCGTCGGGGAGTCGGGCGCAGGCGGCTCAGCGGGGGAACGGGGCAGCGCCACTGCGGAGTCCGACGGGGGCGATGGGCAAGACGGCGCCGATGGCCAAGACGGTGGGGTGGGTCCAGGCCTCGAGGTGCGCGTCCACCTCGCCAGCGATCCGGTGAGTGGGGTCGACGTGCTGCAGGTCGGGGTGCGTGACCTCATCACCAACGAGTCGTGGAACTCGGCCATTGCGGCCGTCGGCGGGCACATGGCGATCAGCACCATCGGCGGCTCGGGGGGCCCAGGGGGCCCGGGGGGCGAAGGCGGGTCGGGGGCCACCAACTACGACGGCGGCAAGGGAGGGCAGGGCGGCAACGGTGGCGATGGCGGCCTCGGCGGCCCGATCACCGTGCTCGTCGACCCCGCTGCGATGGGGGCCATCGGGGTCCTCGACTTCCTGAGCGTCGGGGGTGCGGGTGGTCCGGGCGGCGTGGGCGGGGCCGGCGGTCAGGCCTTCGATCCGGGGAAGCCGGGCCAGGCCGGGCCGGGGGGGCACGAGGGCAACGCGGGGCGCTCGGGGCCGGCAGCGCAGGTGCAGGCGACGGCGGTCGGGCCGCTCTGGTAGGCGGGGCGGCTAGTCGCTCGGGTCGGCGTCGGCGGCGTGCTGTGCGGCGATGGCCCGCCGGGCCGCACGGCGCTTGTTTCGCTCGCGCTTGCGCTCGGCCGTGCGCAGGTCAGACAGGTAGAGGCGCTCGACCTTGGCCCGCGCCCACGGGGTCTTTCGCAGGAACTTCAGGCTCGACGTGAGGCTCGGCTCGTTGATGAAGCACTGAAGGGGGACCTTGCGGCCCAGCTCTTCCCAGCCGTGGCGCTGCACGAGCTCGGTGAGGAGCGCCTTGAGGGTGACGCCATGGAGAGGGTCGGCCATGGCCTGTTCCTATCGCGAAGAGGCGGCTGGGAGCGAAGTCCACCACCGCCACGCGTCGGCGTCACACGAAGTGCAGCCCCGGGCCCGCTCCTTCGGCCCGCTGCAGGCTGCGCCAGAAGGAGTGGTAGGTCGCCGTGCCCGTCACGGCGCCGATGGCCGCCGGGTTCGTGCGCTTCAGCTCGAGGCGGAACTGCTTGCCGTCTTCCCGAGGCGGGCCGCACAGCTCCACCTCGACGATGTGGAAGCCCAGGCCCGGCACCGCGACGAGCTCGGCCTGCACGTCGTCGAAGCCCAGCTCGCTCGCCATGGCCAGCACGCACATGGTGTTGACGTTGTTGGGCGCCCATGCGGCGAGCTGCCGAACAGGGCCTTGGTAGACCATCGTCTCCTCTTCGATGGCGTCGAGGTCGACCGGCCCGGTGTAGCGCAGCGAGTGGGGCGGCTTGGTCATACGGATGCGCGCCCGGTGCAGGGTGCCGTTGCTCGCCATCTCCCGCACGTCGAGGAGGCCGGGGAGGGCGCCCTTGGGGATGTACAGGCCGTGGGTGGTGCATGCGGCGCGCGCCGTTCGCTCTGTGTCAGCGTGGGCGAAGGCGGTGGGCGAGCCGGCCATGACGTCGCAGATGCCCAGCCAGGTCGCGAGGTGCTGGCGGGCGACCGCTGGGTGGGCCACCTCGACGATGAGGTCGGGCCGTGCCTCGGCGGCGTCGGCGAGGTCGGCCAGGACCGGGAGCCTTTCGTCGATGCGGTCGGGCGTGCGGTTCCACACGAAGGCCAGCTCGTGAGCTGCCGATGCCTGCACCTGCTCGGCGAGGAAGCGGCCGAGGTGGCCGTACCCGATGATGCCCACCCTCGTCACCATGAAGACCTCCCGACGAGGGCCCCTTAGGCAATCGTGCGCGCCCCGTCGAGGACCGCCCGCCCTGCCACCGTGACACGCAGGGCTGACCCGGGCTCATGGTGGATCACGGCGGTGATGGTCGATGGGCGCCCCACGGCATCCCCCTGCTCGAAGACCAGCCGTTCGCCTGCCTTGGCGTAACCCTCGTGCACGAGCAGAGAGGCGAGGCCGCCGCAGGCCGTTCCGGTCGCGGGGTCTTCTGCGCCGACGGCGGACGAGAAGTTGCGGCAGCGGGCCAGGTGACCGGGCTGCTCCGTCTCGAAGGTGTAGGCGAAGATGCCGGTGGACTTGGTCTGCTCGCCGAAGCGCGCGATGGCCTGCCAGTCGGCGACGATGTGATCGAGCACAGCCCGGGAGGTGACCCGTGTGTGGACCTTGAACAAGCCCGTCGACACGCTGCGGGGGGCGGGGGACGACGCGATGGACTCCTCGGCGACCCCCAGCACGCGGGCGATGACCGAGGGCGCGAACGCCTCCCCGAAGTGCGGCGGGTTCTGGCTCATGCGCACCCAGCCGCCGGGCGCCAGCTCCACCTGCTGGGGCCCCGCCGCGGTGTGCATCGTGTAGGTGCCGGCGACGAGGCCCTGGCTCGCGAGGACGGCGTAGGTCGCGATGGTGCCGTGGCCGCACAGGGCGACCTCGGTGCGAGGGGTGAAGAAGCGGACGGTGTGGCCTCCCTCGGCGGGGCGCACGAATGCGGTCTCCGACGCACCGACCTGGTGGGCGATCTGCTGCATGATGGCCTCATCGAGGAGGCCATCGGGATCGAGGACGACGCCTGCCGGGTTCCCGCCTGCCTCGCCTCGGGGGAAGGCTCGCGCCATGTGTACGGTCGTGGGCATGGCCCGCCGTAACCGACGACCAGGCCTCGCCTGTAGCCCTCTCTACGCGGGCTGAGATCTAACACCTAGCGTCCTGACCCCGGTTTCGAGACCTAGATGACATCTAACACCTAGCGTCCTGACCCCGGTTTCGAGACCCGATTTCGAGAACGGGGCGCGTGAGCTGGCGCGGCTATGCTGGGGCATGCTCACCTGGTCTGGTCCGGAAGATGCTTCGCACGTCGTGCTGTTCGCCCCGGGCGACTCGGGCTGCACGACCGACCGCGGGCCGTCGCTCATCGCGGCAGGCCTGGCTGCCCAAGGGCTGCGGGTCGCCCAGTGGGACTTCGCCTGCGACAGCGACGACGCGGAGGAGCGTGACGCGGTGATGGCGGCCGACGTGCGCGCGGCGTGTGGCTATGCCCCGGATGCCCACGTGGTCCTCGGAGGCATGTCGCGAGGGGCACGGGTGAGCGCAGGGCTGGTGGAGGAGCTCGGCGCGGTCGCGCTGCTGGCCTTCGCCTATCCGTTCCACAGCCGCCTCGACCCTCGACCTCACGGGAGAGAGCGCGAGCTGGCCGCGGTCTCGGTGCCGGTGCTGCTGTGCCAGGGAACCCGCGACGCCCACGGCAACCAGCAGCAGATCACGGGCTACCGGCTGCCGCCCCACATCCACGTCCACTGGCTGGTCGACGCCAACCACCCGCTGCGACCGCGCCCGTCGTCGGGCTTCACGCAGGAGGAACAGCTGGCGGAGGCGACGCGGTGGGCCGCGGGCTTGCTGCTAGGTCGCGGTGGCGAGCTGGGCCCGGAAGTGGGGTGAGTGCTCGGCGAGGCGCTCGACGTAGGGGCGCGCGATGGCCTGGGCCCGCGGGCCGAGCTCGCCCAGGTCGCAGATGCGCTCCTCGGGCACGTGGCGGAACGACACGCTGACGCGCCGCACCTCGAAGTCGTCGACCTGGGCGGTGATCACGGGCTCGTCGCCGTAGCGTACGCGGGTGACGCGGTGGTACAGCCGGTCTTTGTACAGGGGCCCGCTGAGGATGACCGCGGAGCGGTGGCGGATCCACTGGCTGCGAAACGGCTCGTCGGCCTCGGGCTCGACGAACTCGAACTGCGCGGGCTGCCCCACCGACAGCATCACCACCGGCCCGGGCTCGCCGTCGCGGTGCATGCGCAGGCGAGCCAGGTCGACCGGTGGGCGCCCGTCGCCCTTGGGCGTGTGGCCGTAGAAGTTGATCAGGCAGGTGTTGGGCAGGGCATCGTCGCCGTGTAGGCGCAGCTCGGGGCGCAGCCGCTCGAGGATCCGCACCATGATCGGCGGCAGGGGCTCGGCCCGCACGCACTTGTCGACGAGGTGGTCGGGCTCGGCGTAGTAGCCCAGCGCCGCGAACTGCCAGGCACCCAGCCAGTAGACCGGGCGGGTCAGGCCACTGCGGCTGCCGCGCCGGCCGGTGCTGCCCCGGGCATGGCGCTGCTCCCACTGGGGGTGCAGCCCGGCGAAGAAGTCGGCCAGGGCGTCGGCCTCGTCGGCCTCGATGTGCTTGGGCAGGTAGGAGTAGCCGGGCTGCTGGACCTGACGTCGGCCGGGCAGGGGCTTGGCGCTGGGGGTGGGGCCGCTCATGCAGGGAACATGACACGGCAGACGCCGCCGTGCGGAAGACGCCTCGAGGCTGGGGGTCTGAGCCGGGCGGGGCGTCGCGGGGTTAGGCTCTGCGTCCGCTTCCCAGGAGGTCCACCTGATGTCGCTGACTCTTCTCGCCCTGGCCGCTATGGCCCAAGAGCCCGACCCCCGCCTCTGGCTGGAGGCTGTCGACTCCGACGAAGCCCTCGACTGGGTGCGTGCCCGCAACGAAGAGAGTGTGTCGACCTTCGCCGACGACGAGCTGCGCGCCCTCGAGGCCGACCTGCTGGCGATCTACGACTCCGACGACAAGATCCCCTACGTGTCGAAGCGGGGCGACCGCTACTACAACTTCTGGACCGACGCGGAGCACCAGCGGGGCCTGTGGCGCACCACCACGCTGGAGTCCTACGCCACCGACGAGCCTGAGTGGGACATCCTGCTCGACGTCGACCAGCTCAACGAAGACGAAGGCGAGAACTGGGTGTTCAAGGGGTCGACCTGCCTTCCCCCCGACTACGACCGCTGCCTGCTGCGGCTGTCGCGGGGTGGGGCGGATGCGGTGGTCGTGCGCGAGTTCGACGTGCCCAGCAAGTCGTTCGTCGAGGGGGGCTTCGAGCTGCCGGAGGCCAAGCAGCGGGTGAGCTGGATCGACCGCGACACGCTGTTCGTCGCGTCGGACTTCGGAGAGGGAACGCTCACCGAGTCGGGCTACCCGCGCATCGTCAAGGTGTGGCAGCGGGGCACGCCCCTCGAGGAGGCCGAGCTGGTCTACGAGGGGCAGACCGAAGACATCAGCGTCGGCGGCTACACCGACCACACGCCGGGCTACGAGCGGCAGTTCGTGTACCGGTCGCCGACCTTCTTCACCAACCAGGTGTGGGAGCGCCGCAAGGGCAAGCTGCTGCGCATCGACAAGCCCGACGACGTCAACGCCGAGGTCCACAAAGACCACATCGTCTTCGAGCTCCGCAAAGACTGGGAGCACGACGGCGTGACCTACAAGAGCGGCTCGCTGCTCGCGTCGAACTACAAGAAGTGGATGAAGGGCAAGGGCGAGCTGACGGTGCTGTTCGAGCCCACGGAGAGCCGCAGCCTGTCGTCGTTCGGCTTCACCGACAACCACCTGTACCTGAACCTGCTCGACGACGTGAAGAGCGTGATCGAGGTCCACACGCCGAGCTCGACGGGCTGGGCGAAGCGGCCGCTGCAGGGGGTGCCGGAGCTCGGCAAGGTGAGCGTGTCAGCCGTCGACGCGACCGACTCCGATGATGTGTGGCTGACGGTCACCGACTACCTGACGCCCACGTCGCTGCTGATGGGCGAGATCACGGGGTCGGAGCATCGGGAGCTGAAGACGAGCCCGGCGTGGTTCGATGCGGAGGGGCTGGTGGTGAGCCAGCACTTCGCCACCAGCAAGGATGGCACGAAGATCCCGTACTTCGAGGTGGGGCCGGCCGACCGCGAGGGCCCGGTGCCGACGCTGCAGTACGGCTACGGAGGCTTCGAGGTGAGCCTGCTCCCCGGCTACTCGGGCACCATCGGGCGCGCGTGGCTGGAGAAGGGCGGGGTGTACGTCGTGGCGAACATCCGCGGGGGTGGGGAGTACGGCCCGCGTTGGCACCAGGCGGCCCTGAAGGAAAAGCGCCACAAGGCCTACGAAGACTTCGCGGCAGTCGCGAACGACCTGGTGGAGCGCGGGGTGACCACCCACGAGCTGCTCGGCACCCGGGGCGGCTCCAACGGCGGCCTGCTCATGGGCAACATGTACACGCTGTACCCCGAGCTGTTCGGGGCGGTGGTGTGTGCGGTGCCGCTCCTCGACATGAAGCGCTACACCAAGCTGCTGGCGGGGGCGTCGTGGGCCGGCGAGTACGGCGACCCCGACGACGACGAGCAGTGGGCCTACATCAAGACCTTCAGCCCGTACCACAACATCCGTCCGGAGGCGGACTACCCGCCCATCCTGTTCACGACCTCTACCCGCGACGACCGGGTGCATCCCGGCCACGCGCGCAAGATGGCCCATGCGCTGCTCGAGGCAGGCAAGCGGGTCGACTACTACGAGAACATCGAGGGGGGGCACGGCGGCGCGGCCGACAACAAGCAAGCGGCCTTCATGTCGGCGCTGGCCTACCACTGGATGTGGCAGCAGCTGACGGCCGAGCCGGAGGCGACCGACGCCGAGGAGGGCTCGGAGGAGCCGGCGCCGGCGGGCGATGAAGACTGACGGGCTGATCCTCGGGCCGAGTGTGGCGGCGGTCGTCGCGGCCGTGCTGCTCGGCCTGGGATTGGGCCCGGGCGCTGCCCTGGTGGGGGCGCTCACGAGCCTGTGTGCGGTGTGGTGGACCCTCGAGCCCATCCCCATCGCGGCGACCTCGCTGCTGCCCTTCGTGATCCTGCCGATGGCGGGCCTGCTCGACCGCAGCCAGGTGTCGGGGGCCTTCGGTCACCCGCTGATCCTGTTGCTGATGGGCGGCTTTCTGCTGTCGACGGTGATGGAGCGCAGCGGCGCCCACGAGCAGCTCGCGCTGCGGGTGGTGCGGGCCTTCGGTGCGACCCGTGGGCCCCGCGCGGTGCTCGGCTTCATGGTGGCGTGCTCCCTGGTGTCGATGTGGATCAGCAACACGGCGACGGTGCTCATGCTGCTGCCGGTGGCGGCCGCGGTGGTGCAGCGCAGCTCGGCCCCCGAGCAGCTGGCAGCGCCGCTGTTCCTGGGGCTGGCCTGGTCGGCGAACATCGGCGGGATGGGCACGCCGGTCGGCACGCCGCCCAACGCCCTTCTGCTGGCGGAGCTGCACGCCCAGGGGCTGCCCTGGGGCTTCGCGGAGTTCCTGCGGGTGGGCGGGCCGGTGGTGGTGCTGATGGTGCCGATGGCCTGGCTGTGGCTGTGTCGCGGGGGGCGCCTGGCGGGCATCGAGGTGACGCCGCCCGAGGCTCGCCCGTGGAGCGCGCCCGAGGTGCGGGCCCTGGCGCTGTTCGGCCTGACCATCGTGCTGTGGGTGAGCCGCACCGCTCCGTTCGGTGGCTGGTCGGCTGCCCTCGATCTGCAGCAGGTAGGGGACCACACGGTCGCACTGGCCATGGTGGTGCTGGCCTTCCTGCTGCCGAGCGGCGATGGCACCCGCCTGCTCGACTGGCCGACGGCGGTGCGCATCCCGTGGGGGCTGCTGCTGCTGTTCGCCGGAGGCATCGCGCTGGGGAGTGGCTTCCGCACGTCGGGGCTCGATGTGGCCCTGGGGGATGCCCTCGCGCAGCTCGCCGCGTTGCCACTCCCCGCCACGGTCTTCGTCCTCGCCCTGGTGGTGACCTTCGCCACCGAGGTGCTCAGCAACACCGCGACCGCGGCGCTGCTGATGCCCATCCTGTCAGCTGCGGCGGTCGGGGCGGGAGAGCCGGCTGCGGCCTGGCTCATGCCCGCAGGGCTGTCGGCGAGCTGTGCGTTCATGCTGCCGGTGTCGACCGCCCCCAACGCCATCGTCGTGGGGGCCGGTCACGTGCCTCCGCGGGTGATGGTGCGGGAGGGGCTGGCGATGAACCTGCTGGGGGCGGTGTGGATCACCGCGGCGACGGTCTGGTTGCTCCCCGGGTGAGGGCCCCTTGCATTGTCGTGGCCGGCCGTGGCAGGATCGGAGCCCGCGCCACGGCTCCCTGCCACTCCCCGGCGCGCCCCCGCCCCCGGAGGTCCCCATGTCTCAGTCGAAGCACGAAACCGTGGCTACACCGGCGCCTCGCGCCATCGCCCAGTCCTTCTACGATCAGCTTGCGCGCGAGGGCTTCACCCCGCAGCAGGTCGTCGGGCTCGCCACCAACCTGCTCGATCTGGTGCATGCCGACCTGCGTAGGGCCCCGGAGCCGGCTCAGGCGAAGTAGTCTGCTCGTCCGGGAGGTCCCGTGCGAACGTTTCCGTCATCGGGTCATGCGGCCCAGGCCATCGAGCTCGTGGAGTCGCTGCAGAAACAGCTCGTGGCGCGGCTCGAGCTGGCTGCCTCGTCGGTAGGGGTGGCGCAGCCGTTCCGGCCCGTCGAGTGGCTGCGCGATGAAGGCCGTCACGGTGGCGGGGTGCGCTACGTCACCGGCGACACGCTGGCCTTCGACCGAGCGTCGGTCAACGTCAGCTCGATCCACTACGACGACCTGCCCGACAAGGCGCTGGCCTCTGCGACCGCACTGTCGACCATCGTGCACCCCCGCACCCCTCGCGCCCCGTCGATGCACATGCACATCTCGTGGACCGAGATGCGCGACGGTCGCGGCTACTGGCGGGTGATGGCCGATCTGAACCCCTCGATCGAAGACAAGCAGGAGACGGAGCAGTTCACGGCGTCGCTGCGCCAGGCCGCTGGGCCGCTGTACGAAGAGGCGGCCGCTCAGGGCGACCGCTACTTCCACATCCCGGCCCTGGGCCGGCACCGCGGCGTGTCGCACTTCTACCTGGAGGGCTTCCACTCCGGCGACTTTGAGGCCGACCTGGCCTTTGCCCGGAAGGTGGGGGCCTCCACCATCGAGACCTATGGTGCGATCATCGAGCCCGCGCTGCGCACCACGATGCTGCCCGGCGATGTCGACACCCAGCTCGCGTACCACACGCTCTACCTGTTTCAGGTGCTCACCCTCGACCGCGGCACCACCAGCGGGCTGCTCGTGCACGACCAGAACGACGTGGGCATCCTCGGCTCGCTGCCCTCCCACGTCGACCGCGAGCTGCTCGCCAGCTGGGCTGCGAAGGTGCCCGCCCCCCAAGACGAGCTCGTGCGGGGCCTGGTCGATGCCCTCCCGGCCGAGCGCCCGAGCCCGGTCACCACGCCTGCCAAGCGGGCCCTGGCGAAGGTGGTGCGCGCTCACTACCGAGCCCACCCCGAGGCCCTCGCGCTGCAGGCTCGCGGCAACGTCGTCCCCCCCACGGTGGCCAACCACCGCTAGCCGACCTTCGACGAGTTGTGGTGGACCATGCCCTCAGCTGGCTACGTTGTAGGGCCCGGCCACCCAGGGCACGAGAGGTCTCCATGTCTACGCTTCGCTGTCTGAGCCTGCTTGCCCTGGTGGCCTGCTCCGGAGACAAGGTCGCCACCGACGCCGACGGCGACACGGGCACCCCTGCCGACACGGATGCCGACACCGACACCGACACCGACACGGATGCCGACACCGACACCGACACGGATGCCGACACGGATGCCGACACGGATGCCGACACCGATGTCGACACCGACACCGACACCGGCATCACCATCCCGGCCTTCGTGTGCCCCAACGAGGTGCTCGACCCCGACGAGACCTTGTTCACGGGCAGCACCGTCGGCTTGCCCGACTGGGGCGGCGGTAGCTGTGGAGGCCTGGGTCCGGAGATCTACCTGTCCTACACGGCCCCCTTCGAGGGCACCTTCCGCTTCGACACGGCAGGCACCGACTTCAACGCCGTGCTCTACGCCCTCGATGGGTGTCAGGGGGCCGAGCTGGCCTGCAACGACGCCGCAGCGGGGGATCCCGACCGGATCTCCCTCGACCTGCTGGAGGGCGAGGAGGCGATCATCGTCGTCGACAGCCGCGGCGCCATCGGCGACTACCGGCTGAATCTTCAGGCCTACTCCTCTGTCGAGCACGACTGTGCCGACGGCATCGACAACAACCTCGATGGGTTCATCGACTGCTTCGACCCGCAGTGCCAGGGCACCGACGAGGCCTGCACCGTCGGCGGGGCCTGCCCCGAGTTCACGCGCTCGACCGTGCCCTCCGAGGTCGCGGGCACCACCGAGCTGATGAACGACAACGACGTGCCGCCCTGCGGGCCCACTGCGCCCAACCGCGGCGACGCGCGCATCGAGTTCGTCGCTCCGTCCGACGGCACCTACCGCTTCGACGCGCAGCGCTCGAGCATCGACGCGACCCTGTGGCTCACCGACACCTGCGGCGGCTCGGTGCTCGACTGCGACTACTTCACCTCCCCCGAGCAGCGCGGCTGGCTGGAGCGTGACCTGCTCGCCGGGGAGTCGGTCTTCGTGCACGTCGAGGGCGAGGCAGCCGAGGGCACCTTCCTGGTCGACATCGACGAGGTCACCATGACCGAGATCGACTGCTACGACGGCCTCGACGGTGATGGCGACACGCTCATCGACTGCTCCGACAACGACTGCCACCACCTGCCGGAGTGCGCCGAGCTGTGCAGCAACGGCTTCGACGACGACGGCGACGGCCTGGTCGACTGCGCCGATCCACTGTGTTCGGCGCTGCCCGAGTGCCAGGAAGACTGCCTCAACGGCATCGACGACAACTTCGACGGCAACCTCGACTGCCGCGATGTCGCCTGCTCCTGCGACTGCCCCCAGGCCGAGCTGGAGTCGGGGGTAGGGGGGCTGACGGGGAGCAACCTGGGGCAGGCCGACGACAACCGGCCCACGAACTGCGCGTCGAGTTCCAACCCGGGCCGCGATGCCACCTTCGAGTTCACACCGCCTACGACGGGCACCTACACGTTCTCCACCGACGGAAGCAGCTACGACACCGTGCTGTACGTGTTGAGCTCTTGTGGGGGCAACGAGATCGGCTGTGACGATGACGGCGGCAGCGGGCTGCAGTCGCAGCTCTCCATGAATCTGACCGGCGGCCAGACCTACATCGTCGTCGTCGATGGCTACGACTACGACGACCTGGGCGAGTTCATCCTGACCGTGCAGTAGGCGATGCAGCCCGTTCACGCGCTTAGGCTGGCGGTGTTCGTGACGGCCGCCCTGTACATGCAGGCTGGGCCTGCCATGAAAACGGGCTTGGGCAAGCGCGCACCGTGGTTCACGACGCCGTGGCGGATGTACCACTCGCGCGGTCTCGACCAGTGCAAGATGGAGGTGTTCCACACCCCACCCGGCGGGGAGCGGCGTGAGGTCGACTGGGTGGCCCTCCTGGGCCGGCCCTGGCACGAGGCGCCTCACATCGGCGAGCACGCCGACATCCGCCGCTACGTGCCGACGCTGTGCCGCGCCCTCGAGGGCGAGGTGAACGTGGTGACCACCTGTGCCGCGAGCCGCGGCTACAAGCGGCCGTCGCTCACCGCAGGGCTCGACGTGTGCTCGCTGCCGAAGATGGGCCGGTGATGGGCTGGCTGCAGCGCCTGGTGGCTTTCGAGGGGTCCACCCGGGCCGTCGGGCTGATGCGGATCGGGGCGGGCCTGCTGCTCTGGTCGCGGTTTGCCCGAGAGATGATGCCGCTGCGGGAGCTGGAGCTCGATCGGCTGGTGATCTCTGCGGTGTTCTACGTGTCGACGACGGCGATGGTGGTGGGCTTCGCCACCCCGGTGGCCATGGCGGTGGTGAGCGCGTTGCTGGCCGTGATGGTGCTGCACTACGGGGTCGCCCATGACCCGGAAGGATGGAGCCATCACCATGTGCACCTGCACATGCTCTCCACGTGGTGGCTGGCGCTGACGCCGTGCGGGCGTAGCTTCTCCGTCGATCGGTGGCTCGCCCAGCGCCGGGCGGCCAGGCGGGGTCTGCCCGCCCCCCGGGAGTGGGGCCCGCTGTGGGCGACGCGGCTCATCGGGGTGCAGCTGGGCACGCTGTACTTCTGGTCGGCCATCGACAAGCTGCAGCAGCACTACTGGACGGGCGAGCGGCTGCAGCACCTGATCATGAACTACTACACGGGAGCGGCGCTGCCCGATCCGTGGTGGTTCACGGCGTTGCTGGCGGCCACGGGCACCTTCGTGGTGGTGCTCGAGCTGGTGCTGCCCTGGGGGCTGTTCGTGCGGAGGCTGCAGCCGGTGCTGATCCCGATGGGCATTGTGCTCCACCTGCTGTTCTACGTGCTGATCCCGGTGAACACCTTCTCGCTGCTGATGATCTGCCTGTACCTGGCCTACCTGCCTCCCGACAGCGTGCATCGGTTCATCGACCGCTGGTTGGGGCACGAGGCCGGGTCCACAAGGTAAGGGTGGGCATGACGCATCCGCCTCGCCTCCAGCCCACCCTCGACTCGGTCCTCGACGACCTGGTCGACAGCTACCAGCAACCGGGTCCGCTCAACCGCCTCGACACGTGGGCGCTGCCCAACGAGCGGGCGGTGGTCACGGCCTTCAAGCACCTGCAGCACCTGCTGTTCCTGCCGTTCTTCACCACGCGCCCCCTGGGGCCCGAGACCTTGCGACTAGCCCTCGCCGAGCACCTCCTCGAGGCCAGCGAGATCCTCTGCGCCCAAGCCCAGCGTGCCGCGGCGTGGGCCTTCCGCAATGCCCCCCCGCCGTCGGAGCCCCACGAACCCTGGTGCCGGTCGTGCGTGTTCGAGCTGCTCGCCCAGCTGCCGACGCTCCGTGAGGAGCTGCGCGGCGATGTGGAGGCCGCCTTTGCAGGCGATCCCGCGGCGGAGAGCCTCGAAGACGTCGTGTTCTCCTACCCGGCCATCCACGCCATCACGGCGTATCGGGTGGCCCATGTGCTCTACCAGACGGGCCTGCCGATGATCCCGCGGATCTTGACCGAGCACGCCCACGAGCAGACGGGCATCGACATCCACCCCGGCGCCCGCATCGGGCAGCGGTTCTTCGTCGACCACGGTACCGGTGTGGTGATCGGTGCGACCACCGTGATCGGCGACGACGTGCGGCTCTACCAAGGGGTCACCCTCGGGGCCCACTCAGTGCGGGGCGACGTGGAGCGGCGGCGTGACTTCGTGGAGAAGCGCCATCCGACCCTGGAAGATCGCGTGACGGTGTATGCCGGTGCGACCATCCTCGGCGGCGACACCGTCGTCGGTGCCGACTCGATCATCGGCGGCAACGTGTGGCTCACCCGCAGCGTGCCGCCCCGCTCGAAGATCTACTTCCGACCGAACGACACCACCCTGGAGACGAAATGAACGTGTACCCCGACGTGGTGGCTGCCATCGGCCACACCCCCCTGATCACCCTGCGTGGCCCGTCGCAGCGCACGGGCTGCACCATCGTGGGCAAGGCCGAGTGGCTCAACCCGGGCATGTCGGTCAAAGACCGTGCCGCCAAGTTCATGGTGCTCGACGCCGAGCGGCGGGGCGTGCTGAAGCCCGGGGGCACCATCGTCGAGGGCACCGCAGGCAACACGGGCATCGGCCTGGCGCTGGTGGGCCGGGCCCGCGGCTACCGGGTGGTCATCGTCATCCCCGAGACGCAGACGCAGGAGAAGAAAGACATGCTGCGCCTGTTCGGGGCGGAGCTGGTGCAGGTGCCGGCGGTGCCCTTCGCCAACCCGAACAACTACGTGCACGTCGCCGAGCGCCTCGCTGACGAGCTGGGCGCGTTCTACGCCAACCAGTGGGACAACCTGGCCAACCGTCAGGCCCACGTCGAGGGCACGGGGCCGGAGATCTGGGCGCAGACGGAGGGGCGGCTCGACGGCTTCGTGTCGGCCATCGGCACGGGAGGCACGATGTCGGGGGTGAGCCTGTTCCTCAAGGGCAAGCGGCCCGAGGTGACCGTGGCCCTCGCCGATCCCTTCGGCGCGAAGATGCACGCCTGGTTCACCCGCGGCGAGCTGGAGGTCGACGAGCCGGGCGGGAGCATCACCCAGGGTATCGGGCAGGGCCGGGTGACGGGGAATGTCGACGGCGCGCTGGTCGACACGTCGTTCCGCATCCCTGACACCGAGGTCGTCGAGGTGCTCGACGACCTGGCAGCCAACGAGGGCCTGGCGCTCGGGGGGTCCGCCGGGATGAACGTCGCAGGGGCCATTCGCCTCGCCGAGGCGATGGGCCCGGGCCACACCATCGCCACGCTGCTGTGCGACCACGGTAGCCGCTACCAGAGCCAGCTGTGGAGTGCCGCATTCCGCCGCAGCAAGGCGCTGCCGGTGCCCACGTTCCTCGAAGGCACTGCGCCGCCTGCCGCCCCGCTGGTGTGATGCCTGTCGGGTGGGGCGCCTGATACAGTGCGTCGGCGCCCGAAGAGCGCGGAGTCGGCAATGATCGGTACGCAGGTAGGCAGCTACCGGGTCGTGGCCACCCTCGGGGGCGGCGGGGTGGCCGACGTGTACCGAGTGCAGCACACGGTGCTGGAGACCTGGCACGCGATGAAGGTGCTGAAGGTGCCCACCGACAGCGCACGGCGGCGGCTGATCGCGGAGGGGAGGATCCAGGCGAGGCTGCGGCATCGCAACGTGGTGTGCGTGACGGATGTGCTGGAGGTCGGCGGCGCGCCGGCGTTGCTCCTGGAGCTGGTGGAGGGGCCCACTCTCGGAGCGCTGCTGGCGGCGGGGCTGCGGAGTCCCGATCTGGTGGAGGCGCTGGGGGCCGGGGTGCTGTCGGGGGTGGCCGCGGCCCACGAGCTGGGGCTGGTGCATCGCGACCTGAAGCCTGGCAATGTGTTGATCGCGGTCGAGGATGGCCAGCTCGTGCCCAAGGTCACCGACTTCGGGCTCGCCCGCGGCCTCGACGACGACGACGCGCGCCTCACCCGCAGCGGTGCGAGCCTCGGCACACCGCTGTACATGGCGCCTGAGCAGGTGCGTGATGCCCGATCGGTGGATCGGCGCACCGACGTGTGGTCGTGCGGCGCGCTGCTCTACGAGCTGTGCACTGGCCAGGTGCCCTTCGACGACACCGGCGACCGCCTGGAGTTGTTCCGGCGCATCGACGAGGCGACGCCACGTCCGCTCCGCGAGCTACGGCCCGATGCCCCCGACGCCTGGGTCGTCACGGTGGAGGCCGCGCTGCAGCGAGCGCCCGACGCCCGGCCTGCGGATGCCGGCGCGCTCCTCGACCTGTGGGGCCGCGACCATCCCCCGGCGACGGTCGATGGCGACCTCGAGGCCCTGATGGCGAGCCTCGCCCCCACCGATGCCCACTCGGGCGACGTGGCGGCGCCCCAGCCGACCTTCGGGCTGACCCTCGACGAGGCACCCGGCGGAGACACCACCACCGAGGAGGCCCCGGCGCCCGCTCCGGTCTCGCTGCCCGCGACCCGTGATGCGCTCACCACGCTGCCGGAGGTGGCCCTCCCCGCCACCTCCGCCCCTCCCTGGCCGTGGCTGGTCGCCGGAGGGCTCGGCGTCGTGATGGCAGGGGGGCTCGGCTGGTGGTGGGGGGCGAGCCAGCCGCCTGTGCCGCTGCCCCCGGAGGCCGCGGTGGGCGTCGCGGAGCCGGCGGTGGAGGCGGCCATCGATCCGCTGGCCGACAACCGGCGGCGGATCTACCACAAGGCGCTAGACGCCCTGCTGGAGGGCGACGCGGCCGGGGCTGAGGAGCAGGTGCAGTACATCGTCGCGGGGGCTCCCGACGAGGCGCCGGCGCTGCTGCTGGCGGCTTCGCACTGGCTCGACGGTGACCGCGGGCGCACCTGGGAGGAGCTGGGGCGTGGAGCTCCCTGGCAGGAAGACGGATCAGTGGCCGGCGCCCTGCTCCACGGGATGGTGGCTCCCGCCCGGGCCGAGGGGCGCGCGACCGATGTGTCGGGCCAGGTGTTGGCGCTGCTGGCGCTCCCCAGGCCGGTGGGTACCGTGGCGGCGCTGGAGGCACCGGGGCGTGCCCTGCCCCTGCTGGTCGAGGCGCAGCTCGCGCGTCGGGGCGGGGATCTCGACGCAGCGGCGTCGGCCCTGTCGCGGGGGCGTGAGCTCGCGTCCCCGACACCGCTGTGGCACGTGGAGGAGGGGCTGGTGGCCTGGGCCCGAGGCGATGACGTGGCGGCCGCTCGGCACCTCGATGCCGCTGTGGAGGGTCGGTACGCGCCCACGCGGGCCTGGGTGGCCCGGGCCCAGCTCGATCTGGCGCTGGAGCGGCCGGTGCAGGCGGCCGCCTCCGCCGAGGCGCTGTCGCGGCGAGGAGCGCACGCTGCCGCGGCACGGCATGTGGCGCTGGCCGATGTGCACGCGGCGGCGGGGCGTCGGGCCGAGGCGCTGGAGGCGCTGCAGGCCGCGGAGGCTGGCCTGGAGCGCTACGGGCGCGATGGGGGCGTGGGATGGGCGCGGGTGGAGGTGCAGACCGAAGTGCTGCGCCTGGCGGTCGCCTGGGGCGATGCGGCAGCGGCTCGCGAGGCAGCGACGCGGCTGGCGGCGCTGGCCGAGGGGCCGGTGGTGGCGTGGGCCAAGCCCGAAGCCCAGCGTCGCGCGGGGGCGGCGCAGGCGCTGGTCGCGTGGGTGCGCGGTGAGGAAGCGCCCGCACAGCAGGCCCTGGCGGCGCTGCCCGAGACCGAGCCGCCCGTGGTGGTGCAGCAGTTGCTCCGTGATGCCCTGGCGGGCGACCTGCTGGGGCGCATCCACCCAGCGCTGCTGCCCTGAGGGCTCAGGGGCTGACCAGGTAGCCGAGGGCGGCCAGCTCTTCGTAGCGGCTTCCGCCGGGAAGCCAGGCGTCGGCCGCGTCGTCACTGCCCAGGTGGTGCACGGCCCACGCCGTGGTCAGGGCAGCGATGAGCGGGGTCACGCCGGTGGGTTCGCCGCAGAAGGTGGTGCACAGGCCATCTGTGGGGGACTCGAAGTCGCAGTGGTTGGCGCCGGGGAGGGCCGACAGCATGGCCCCCGCCTCACGGAGGGGCTCGAGCAGGTTGGCGTCGGCATTGCACGAGCTGGGCTCGCCGAACACGGCCCACAGCTCGGCGCTCTGGGCGGCGAGGGCCTCGCTGGCCGCGTCGTCAGTGGTGGTGACCGGGTCGAGGCCGAGGACGGCGACGGCGGCGGGGTCGGCGCCCGCGGCGAACAGGGCGGCCAGGCCTCCAGCGGAGTGGCCCACGTGCACCGTGGCCTCGCCGTGAGCGAGGGCGGCCGCGAGGGCTGCGGCGTCGAGCCCGTTGGCGGCCGGGTCGGAGTCGAACACGGTGGAGTGGCAGTAGTCGGGCGTGACCACGCGCACCCCGTGGCTGGCCACATGGGTGGCGAGCCCGGCGACGTGGCGAGCTCGGCGCTGAAAGCCGTGGCCGAGCACGACGAGGGGGCCGGACGCGTGCCCATCGGGCAGGTACTCGACGTAGTCGAGCTCGCAGCCGCTCACCGATAGCGTGCCGGGCACGGAGGTGACCTGCGCTGGACCGGCAGCGCCGTAGTCGACATAGAGGTCGGTGGCCTGCCCGGAGTCGGTCGGAGCCACCGTCGGCGTGGTGGCCGGGGTGCTGGGCGCAGGGGGCGTGGTGGCTGCCGGGCCGGTCGGGCTCGGGGCATCGTCGATGGCCCCGTCGCCAGAGCAGCCGATCAGTGTGAGTACGAGCCAGGTTCGGGTGCGCATGCCGCCCCTTAGCCTCACGAAGGCTACTCGGGGGCGCCCTTCACGTCGATCAGGAACACCAGCTTCTCCTGGTTCTTCGGCGTGGCGGGGCCGTAGGTGAACGGCTTCATGCCGAAGTCGCCGTGGCCCAGCTGGATCCGCCCCTTGGCCTGGAAGCCCTCGGGCGTCGCGTCGATGACCATGGGAATCGTGAAGCGCTTGCTGGTGCCGCGCATCGTCATCGTGCCGTCGACGTTGACCGTGCCCGTGGTGCCGTCGCACGACGACGCGGTGTAGGAGATGGTCGGGTGGGTGTCGGCCTGCAGCTGGTGCTTGCCCAGCATGTTGCCGATGACGGTGCCCTTCTGGCCCTCGCCGATGCTCCCGTCAGGGTCGATGCCGGCGCGGGCCCGTGCTCCAGGAGGGTCGACCCGCAGATCGGTGGCCTTGAAGGAGATGTCGACCTTGCAGGCACTGGGGTCGTCGAGGGACCACACCACCTTGCCCGTGAACGTGGTGGGCTCGATGGCATGGTCGTGCCCGTTGACCGGCGACCAGCGGTCTTTGTCGTCGAAGATGACCACCGTGAGCTTGCTGTTGCTCGGCTGAAGGGTGTAGGTGATCGGCCCGGCAGGGGCGGGCTCTTCCTCTTCCTCCACCACCTCGTCGGTGGCCTCGGTGTCTTCGGCCGCAGGCTCGTCTTGGGCCAGGGCAGGAAGGCTGATGGCGAGCAGGGTGAGGCTGAGCATGTGGTCTCCTTCGACAGTCCAACGACCCCCCACGGTGTGGGGTGCGTCCGAGGCAACGTAGTGCGAGGAACGCGATTGGTTACACGCGACGTGGGAACGGCCGAATCGATGCAGCAGCGTTAGCCGCTCATCTCGGAGGTTGATGATGGCGATTCGTGGCATTCACGCGATGTTCTACACCGACCAGGCTGAGGAACTGCGCCGCTTTCTGCGCGAGGTGCTGCAGCTGCCCTCGACCGATGTGGGGCACGGCTGGTGGATCAACGGCCCGGTGCACGGCGAGATCGGGGTCCACCCCAACGACCACGAGGGAGCGCCCGCGTCGGGCCACCACGACGTGTCGTTCGTGTGTGACGACCTCGAGTCGACGATGGCGGAGCTGGCGGGGCGGGGGGTGGTGTTCACCGACACGCCCACCGACCAGGGCTACGGGATCTGCGTGCACTTCGAGATGCCCGGCGGGGTGAAGGTCGAGCTGTACCAGCCGCGCTATCAGCTCGACTAGGGAGGCGAGATGACCCTCGAGATCACCCAGCGCCACGGCAAGGCCCTGTCTCCCACCGGAGCACCGCCCCCCGAGGCCCCCGACTGGATCGATGCCATCGACAACCCCTACCTGCACGGGCTGTTCGCGCCGGTGCGGGAGGAGGTGCCGATGGTCGAACTCGAGGTCACCCGCGGGGAGCTCCCCGTCGAGCTGCACGGTGCCTACTTCCGCAACGGCCCCAACCCGCGGTTCGCTCCCCGCAATCGCTACCACTGGTTCGACGGCGACGGGCTCGTCCACGGGATGTGGTTCGAGCAGGGCCGGGTGCGCTACCGATCGCGCCACGTGGCCACCGAGGCGCGGGCCATGGAGGCCGAGCAGGGCGACTCCATCTGGCCTGGGGTGCTCGGCCCCTTCGACTTCTCGCTGCCCCTGGGCCCACTGAAAGACACGGGCAACACCGACCTGGTGCACTTCGGTGGGGAGCTGCTGGCGCTGTGGTACGAGTCGGGTCGCCTCCACCGGATGGACCCACGCACCCTCGAGCCCCTCGGCCACGGCCCGATTCCCGGCCTCGACGCGCGCATCTCCGCCCACAGCAAGGTCGACCCGCGCACGGGCGACTTCCTGGTGTTCGGCTATGGCGACCGCCCGCCCTACATGCACTACGGCGTGGTGCGCGCCGACGGCACGGTCCACCACACCGACATCACGCTGCCGGGCCCGCGGCGGCCCCACGACCTCGGCGTCACTCCTCGCTACAGCATCCTGCACGACTTCCCCGTGTTCTTCAGCGAGGAGCTGTTCCAGCGCACGGGCAAGCGGGTGCCGCTGTTCCACCCCGATGTGCCCACCCGCTACGGGGTGATCCCGCGGTTCGGCACCGACGCCGACGTGCAGTGGTTCAGCTTCGAGCCCTGCTACATGCTGCACGTCGTCAACTGCTGGGAGGAGGGCGACGAGGTGGTGATGGTGGGCTGCCGCACGGCCGACCCCAGCCTGAAGCCCGACAAGCGCGATGGGCCCATCGCGGCGATGCTGTCGGGGCTGAAGCTGCGCGCTTGCCTGCACGAGTGGCGGATGAACCTCCGCACCGGCGAGACCTCCGAGCGCCAGCTGTCCGAGGTCAACGCCGAGTTCCCGATGATCGACGACCGGCGGCTGGGGCTGCCGAATCAGTTCGCTTACGAGCAGCTGATCCCCTACGAGATTCCCGCCACCTTCGACGCCTTGATCAAGGTCGACATCCGAACGGGGGAGACCGTCGCCCGCTACGACTACGGCGAGGGTGTGTTCGGCAGCGAGTCGCCGTTCTGCCCGCGGCCCGGGGGCACCGATGAAGACGACGGGTGGGTGGTGAGCTTCGTGACCGACACCCGCAGCTGGTCGAGCGCCTGCCTGGTGTTCGACGCGCGGGCTATCGATGCGGGGCCCATCGCCGAGATCGCTCTGCCCCAGCGACTCCCCGCGGGATTCCACGCCACGTGGGTCCCCGGCGAGGCGCTGTGACCGAGGAGCGCCTGGTCGGGGCGTGGTCGCTGCGGCGCTTCGTGGTCACCGTCGACGATGGTCGGCCGCCGCTGTACCCCCTCGGGGCGTCAGCGCGCGGGCTGGTGGTCTACGAGCCGTCGGGGTGGATGTCGGCGGTGCTGTCGCGCGGCGACCGCGGGGGCGGCGGCGACACCCTGGAGGAAGCGGATCAGGCGACGAGCACCGACAAGGCCGCAGCCTTCGATAGCTACCTGTCCTATGCCGGGCGGTGGCGGCTGGGGGAGGGCGAGGTGCACCACGACGTGCAGCTGGCCCTGGTGCCCGGCATGGTGGGCCAGACGCTCACCCGCAAGGCCTCGCTGGATGACGACGGCATCCTGACGCTCGCCTACACCCGCCGCACCCGCCGCGGGCACCTGGCCACCTACACCCTGCACTGGAGTCGCCCATGACACGGGCCGCCGACTGGTTCGAGGCGCATCGAGAGCGGCTGCATGCCGCCGTCGAGGCCTGTCGCACGCGGGGCTACTGGTCGCCCTTCGTGGAGTCGCCCTCTCGCCGCTACTGGCCTGAGGGGGCCAAGCAGCGTGGGGCCGAGGCGTTCGATGCGCTCCTCGGCGCGCAGCTCGAGCTGGGGCTGCCCGGTGAGATGGGGTGGCTCGGCAGCGAGGTGTCGCCGTTCACCTCGGAGCCGCTGGGCGTGCGCTACCCGAAGGTGGAGCCTCACGCCTTGGTCGACGCGATGGGCGAGGCGTGGCCTGCCTGGCGCAGCGCGACGGCGACCGAGCGGGTGGGGGTGTGCCTGGAGATCCTCGCGCGGCTGGCCGCCGACACCTTCCTGCATGCCCATGCCACGCATCACACGGCAGGGCAGCCGTTCCTGATGGCCTTCGCCGGCTCGGGGGCGAACAGCCTCGACCGGGGGCTGGAGGCCCTGGCGATGGCCTGGCAGGCGATGGCCTGGGTGCCGGAGGAGTCCACCTTCGAGCGCTCCTTCGGACGGGGCCCGGAGGTCGCGCTGCACAAGCGCTATCGGCTGGTCCCGCGCGGCGTCGCGGTGGTGCTGGCGTGTGGCACCTACCCGGCGTGGAATGCGTGGCCGGCGCTGTTCGCCAACCTGGCCACCGGCAACCCGGTGGTGCTCAAGCCCCATCCCGACACGGTGCTGCCCGTGGCGCTGGGGGTGCGCACCTGTCGCGAGGTCCTCCGACAGGCGGGGTTCGACCCGAACCTGGTCACGCTGGCCGTCGACACCTGGGAAGAGCCCATCACCCAGCAGCTGCTCGCGCATCCCCTGGTGGCCATCGTGGACTTCACGGGAGGGCAGCGCTTTGGGGGATGGCTGGAGGCCAACGCTCGGCAGCTGGTCTACACCGAGACGGCTGGGTGCAACGCGGTCGTGCTGCACTCCGCCCACGATCTCGACGCGGTGCTGCGGGCGGTGGCCCACAGTCTGTGTTGCTTCTCCGGCCAGATGTGTACGACCGCCCAGAACGTGTGGATGGGGGCGGAAGGCGTGCGTGAGGGTGACCGCATGGTCCCCCCGGAGGAGGTGATGCAGCGGTTGGTGGCGGCCATCGACGCCTGGGTGGCCGAGCCGGAGCAGGCGCTGGCGGTGTGCGGCGCGGTGCACAGCGCGGCCACGCTGTCGGCGATTGTGGAGGCCGAGGCGACGGGGGATGTGCTGCGGGCGTCGGCGCCCATCGTGGGGGCCGGGCGTGCGCGCACGGCGACGCCGGCCCTGGTGCAGCTCCCCGTGTCGGCGCGCAGCGTGTACGGCAGGGAGCACTTCGGCCCCATCGGCTTTGTGATGGTGGCGGAGTCCTACGACGAGGCCCTGGCCTGCGCCACTCGGGATGCCGGGGAGCGAGGGAGCATCGCCAGCTACGCCTACGCCACCGAGGCCGACGTGATCGAGGGGATCGAAGACGCGTTTGCGCTGGCCGGGGCAAGCGTGGGCATCAACCTGGTCCGGCAGCTGCCCATCAACTACGCGGCGGCCTACAGCGACTTCCACGTCACCGGCCTCAACCCGGCCGGAACGGCCAGCCTGGCCGACCTCGCCTTCGTCGCCGACCGCTTTCGGGTGGTGCAGTCGAAGGTGGAGATGCCGCTCGGCTAGCGATACCCGGGGCAGCGGAGGTACACAGATGCGTACGACGGCTTGGCTGCTGGTGGGGCTCACGACGGTGGTGGCCTGTGGCGGGGAAGGGGGCGAGGATCGGGTCGACGACATCCTTGCCCTGGATGGAGACGCAGCCGCCGGTGATGCGGTGTACGCAGCAGAGTGCTCCGCTTGCCACGGTGCGGCTGGCGAGGGTGGCTCCGGGCCGGCGATGAGCGAAGTGGCCGGCGAAGGGGCTGCAGAGATTGTCGAGGTGGTGTTGAACGGTGACGGAGACATGCCCGCCTTCCCCGAGATCCCCGACCAAGACATCGCCGACCTCGTCGCCTACATCCTCGACACCTATTGAGCCGCTGTGGAGCGGCCGCTCGGCTAGCGATACGGGAGAGGGCGGAGGTGTGGTGATGCGCACGACGGGTTGGTTGCTGGTGGGGTTGATGGGCCTGGTCGCCTGTGGCGGGGAGAACGGCGACGAGCGGGTCGACGACATCCTGGCCCTCGAGGGCGACGTGGTCGCTGGCGAGGCGGTGTTCGCGGCGGAGTGCGCGGTGTGTCACGGCGACAGCGGCGAGGGGGGCTCCGGGCCGGCCATGAGCGGCGCGATCGGCGGCTTCGACGACGCCGACTTGATCGGGGTGGTGGTCAACGGCGTCGGCTCCATGCCCGACCTGGCCGATCTGCCCGACCAAGACATCGCCGATGTCACCGCCTACGTGTTCGACACGTTCTGATGGATGGGGCCCGGTCCCTGATCGCGCGCTGGTTCGGGGCCTGGTCCGACGACGAGCCCCTCGCGGCCGGCGATGCGTCCATGAAGCTGTGGTGGTCGAAAGACGAGGCCGTCGACGCACAGCTGCGTGAGGCCTTCGAGGCGCCGCACCTGGCCGCAGCGCGGGGAGAGCTCGACGGCTGGGCCGACGAGGCGGAAGGGGCGGTGGCCCGCGTGCTGCTCCTCGACCAGGTCCCACGGAACATCTACCGGGGCACGGCCCATGCCTTTGCGACCGATGGCCTGGCGCGGCAGGCCAGCAAGGCGCTGCACGATGGGCCGCTGTGGGAGCAGCTTCCGCCGATCCACCGCTACTTCGCGCTGATGCCTCTGATGCACAGCGAGGCGCTGGCCGACCACGCCCTGGGCCTGGAGCGTTTTACGGCGCTGCAGGAGGCGACGGCAGGGATGCCACGGGCGGGGGTGTTCGCGGGGGCGGTCGACTTCGCGCACCGCCACCGCCGGATCATCGAGCGGTTCGGTCGCTACCCCCACCGCAACGCCGCGATGGGCCGCGACAGCACCGCTGAGGAGCTCGCCTTCCTCGCGGGGCCCGGCTCGTCGTTCTAGGGCTCCTCGGGCGCCCAGCGAGGCACGCCCACGCCCGCCCCTGGGTAGACCCGGCGATTCGCCCCCGGCACGGTGTAGCCCTGCAGGAACAGCCTGCGGGGCCGGTCGCTGCGGTTGGGGGGGCTGCCGTGGATCACGAAGGGGCCGAACAGGGCCAGGTCACCGGGCTGCAGCGCGACGTCGACGGCCCGGGTGAGGTCGAGGTGCTCTGGGGGGACCTCGCCGGTGAGCGGGTCGGCCACGAAGCCCAGGCGATGGGTGCCGGGGAGCATGCGGAGGGGGCCGTTGTCGGGCGTCATGGCGTCGACGGCCACCGCCATCTGCACGAAGGATCCGTTGCCGGCCACGTCGGTGAACTCGGAGCCGTAGCGGCGGTTGGAGGCGTCTTGGTGCCAGGCGAAGTCGACGCCGTCGCCGGGCAGCTTGAAGTGGGCCTGCTGGATGAGCTGCACGAGCTGGCGCTGCCCGAGCACGGCGGCGGCGAGGCGCAGGAAGCGTGGGTCGTCGCCGAAGGTGGCCAGCTCGGGGTCGGCGCCACCGCACCACACGACCCGATGCAGGCGGAAGGGTGCATACTCCACGACGAAGCGGGCGTCGCCTACCTCCTCCGAGCCCTCCAGCCGCCGGGCGTGCGCCAGCAGCCGGTCGAAGCCTTCGGAGAGCCGCTGCACCTCATCGGCGCCGAGGAAGCCGCGCACCACGGCGTAGCCATCTCGCTCGAGGGCGCGCAGGATCTCGCTCACAGGCGGCGAGCGGTCTCTGCGTCGGCCTCGGCCATCATGGCGCCGAGGCCGCCCACCCAGCCCACGTGGACCAAGCCGACGGCGACGTACAGGTAGAAGGTGAGGGCGCGGAACAGCAACACGGTCATCACCGCGGCGGCGGGGGCGAGCAGCGCGCCGAAGAAGTCGGTGGCGGCGCCCTCGGCGAGACCGGCGCCTCCGGGGGTAGGCGCCACGTACAGGAAGGCCACATACACGGTGCTGACGCCCCACAGCTCCGGCGAGGGGTTCGCCCCCAGGGCCTCGCCCAGGACCACCGCCAGGCCGATGAAGCAGCCGAAGTAGATGACCTGGCTGGCGACGATGGCCGGGATCCGGGTGGGCTTGAAGGCCCGCAGCCGCTCGACCGACTCGACCACGCCGGCCGCGAGGCGACGGATGACCCGCGTGCCCCAGTGCTCCTTGCCGTGACTCTCCTGCAGCCGCTCGTCGAGGGCGTGCAGGGCGGCGACGACGCGACCCGGGCGGCTGGCGGCGATGATGGTGCCGATGACCACGAGGGACGACAGGCCCGTGCCCCAGGCGAGGATCTGGGTGATGCCCTTGGGCAGGGCGGGGCCCATGCCGGTGGCCAGGGCGATGAACGCGGCGATGAGCAGCAGCACGCTGCCGATGGTGGACTTGCCGAAGCTGATCAGTGTGCTCGCCTCCCACCCGATGCCGCGCCGGCCCAGCATGACGATGGCCGCGGGGGCGCCCAAGCTGGCTCCCGGCGTGATGCACGAGAAGAAGTTGCACGCGATGCTGGCGTGAGCGGCCGCCGACCAGGGCACCTCTACGTCGAGGGCGAAGCCGGCTGTGCGGTAGCGCCAGGCGTCGCTGATGTAGAGGCCGAGACTGAGCACCACCAGCAGGGCTACCGAGAGCGTGGGCAGGTGGAAGAGGGGCTCGAGGTCTTCGGGGATGACGCCCCCACGGTAGACCGCCCAGCCGCCACCTCCGAGGGTGAGCGCCAGGAAGACCGAGGCCTGCAGGGCGAAGCGGATGCGTCGATCCATCCCTGTGGCAGCCCTCCCAATGGCCCCTCATAGCCCAATGAGACGCTACGATCCCGCGCTGGGCGTCACTGTGTGGTCTCGACGGCGATCACTTGGCCTTCGCGGCGGGGATCCACGCCGCCGACCCATCCGCCGTCGACCCGCTGGATGCCCTGCAGCCCACTGTTGAGGTCGGTGCGCTTCACGGTGTGCCCCAGCGCTTGCAGGCCCTGCACCTGCTCGGCAGACCACCTCGGCTCGCCACAGCCGACCTCGACCTCGACCTCGTCGGTACGCGCCACCAGGTTGGGGCGCGCGATGGCCTGCTGGATGTCGAGGCCCTGGTCGAGCACCTCGTGCAGCACCCGGGCCACGTAGCTGATGATCCGACTGCCCCCGGGGGACCCCACCGCCAGCTCCACCTCGCCCTGCGCATCGAGGACCAGGATGGGGGCCATCGACGAGCGGGGCCGCTTGCATGCCGCCGCCGCGTTGGGACGGGGGCTGCCGTCGTCGCGGGTGGCGGTGAAGTCGAAGTCGGTGAGCTGGTTGTTGAGCAGGAAGCCGCCGACCATCACCCCCGATCCGAAGGCCATCTCGACGCTGCTCGTCATCGTCACCACGTTGCCGTCGGCGTCGACCACTACGAGGTGGGAGGTGTCGGCACCCTCGGGGCACAGCGCCTCGGCGGGAGCGGCGGGCACGTCGAGCTGCCCGGGGGTGAAGGCGGCGGTGCGGGTGGGGCCGATGCCCGTGGCCCGCTCGGCGAGGTAGGCCGCGTCGATGAGGGCCTCGGTGGGCACGCCCACGGCATCGGGATCGCCGAGGTAGTGCCCCCGGTCGGCCCAGGCGAGGCGGGTGGCCTCGACGAAGCGGTGGAGATCGGCGGGGTCGCCGACGGGTGAGGGGGACTCGGTGTGCTGCAGGGCCAGGATCTGCTGCACGGTGACCCCGCCGGAGGTGGGCGGCGGGTGGCCGCAGACCTGCCGGTCGCCGTAGGGCATGCACACCGGCTCACGCTTCACGGGGCGGTAGCGGGCCAGGTCGTCGGTGGACAGCAGGCCGGGGTTGGTGGTGTGGGCCTGCACGGCCGCGACGATGGCCTCGGCGATGGCGCCCTCGTAGAAGGCATCGGCTCCGTCGGTGGCCACCGCGCGCACCGTCTGCGCGAGGGCGGGGTTGCGTAGCAGGCGCCCCTGGTCGAGGGGGGTGCCGCCCGGCAGGAAGTAGGCCGCTGCGGTGGGGTCGCGCGACAGCGACTTCAGCGGCATGCCCTCGATCATCGCGATGGACCGACTCATGCGTGGCGTGACCATGAAGCCCTGCTCGGCGAGCTCAGCGGTGGGCACCCACAGGCGCTCCCAGGGGAGGACTCCGTGCTCGGTGTGCACCGCCTCCAGCAGCCGGACGAGGCCGGGGGTGCCCACGGACAGGCCACCGGGCACGACCTGGGGCCAGGGGCGAGGCCCGGTGGCGTCGTGGAACAGCTCCGGCGTCGCGGCGGACGGGGCCGTCTCCCGGCCATCCCACGCCTCGATGTCGCCGGTGTCGGCGTCGTAGTGCAGCAGGAAGGCCCCGCCACCCAGCCCGCTGGACTGGGGCTCGACGAGGGTGAGGGCGACCGCCATGGCCGTGGCGGCATCGACCGCCGAGCCGCCGTCGGCCAGCACCGCAGCACCGATCCGGGATGCTTCGGGATGGGCGGACGCGACCATGCCGGCCGAGCCTCGAACGGGAGCCACGTCAGTGCGGCAGCCGGTGGCTCGCTCCGGCGGCGGATCATCGGGGGCCTCGACGGGGGCGGGGGTCGCCACCTCGATCGGCTCGGGAGTGCGTACGCAGGCGGTCAGGACGAGCAAGGTGATCATCGCGTGGGTCTAACCTCTGCTCAGGCTGGATATCAGGGGCTCCCTGGAGGACCTGATGTCGGTGCATGCCACCCTGGTGACCCACAACGAGGCCGCTCACCGAGCCATCGAGCGGCTGATGGCGCGGCTGGTCGAGGTGGCGCGGCGCAGCCCGTCGGATCCGGCCCTCGACCTGGGCGTGCCCTGTGCGGTCACCATGATCCGGGGCCACCACTCGTACGAAGACGAGCTGTTGCTACCGCTGCTGGAGGCCAAGGGGGCCGACGGGCCGTGGGTCGAGGTCGCGACCGAGCACGAGCAGCTCGGCGCGCTGCTCACACGCCTGGAGCGAGCGAAGGGGGCTACGCGTGCCGAGCTCCTCGACCAGGTGGCGCAGCTGGTGGGGCCGCACATGGCGAAGGAGGAAGTCCACCTCACCGAGGAGGCCTGGCGCAGCTGGCTGTCCGACGACGAGGCCCGTGCGTTCGGCAAAGAGGTGGCAGCCCACAGCCGGGCATCGATGAAGCCGGCGACGAAGATGCTGCCGCTGATCCTGTTCAACCTCACGCCCACGGAGCGTGCGGCCTTCACCGAGCGGATGCCGCGCTTCGTGGTGAACGGGCTCGTGCCCTATGCGTTTCGGCCGATGTGGCGCGGGCTACGGCCGTTCATGACCTACGCGCCCCGGCGGTGGACGCCGGGGCGGTAGGGGGCAGGGGCGGATCAGAAGCAGACCGACCCGAAGATGCTGAGGACATCCACGCAGGTCTGGCCGACCGTGCAGGTGGTCGGCGGGTAGCTCTCCAGGTTGCCGTCGTAGTAGTCACACACGCCGTTCACCGTGTTGGTGACGACCAGGCCATCGATGGTGCCACTGCCGCCATCGTTCCGCACCGCGCCATCGCCTTGCTGGCCGGCGTAGTCGACGTTCGCCGTGCCGATGTCGACCGTGCCGAAGCTACCGATGTCGATGCCTTCCCAGTAGGTCGTGTCGTAGGGACCGAGGTAGACGTTGTCTTCGATGACCAGGGTACCGGGCAGGTTGTTGTCGCCGACCATGAGATCGACACCAGCCATGAAGCGGATGTCGACGCCGGACTGGATGGTCATCGTGTGGCCGCCCACGCCACCGACCGTGAAGGCCTCTTCCATGGCGTAGTCCCAAGGGAACAGCGACAGCGGGTCGATGTCGAGGTCGGGTAGGACGGTGTCTTCGATGGTGTTGTCGTCGTTGATGAAGATGCCGCCAGGGTAGGGCGTTCCGTTGTCGAACGTCTGGACTTCGGCGGCAGGCAAGTAGCCGACGAAGGCCACGTCGATGAACGTGGGCGTGTCGAACGCCAACACCTCGGGGGGGGTGCAGCCCGGCGAGGCCAGACTCGCGATGGCGTAGCCGTCGAGGGGCCGGTTGGTGGTGACGTTGCTGGCACTCAGGCTCGTTCGCTCGTCGAGCGCGATGCCGAACTTGGAGGAATCGACGAGGTGGATGTCGTCGACCACGACCGTGTCGCGGATGTTCCCCGTGCACAGGAGCCCGCTCTGCAAGACGATGGACAGGGCGCCCTTGGGCGTCGTTCCTGCGCCGCCGGCATGGTGGATCTCGAGACCCTGGAGCTGGGACTGCGGGAAGAGGATGCCGTTCTCGCCGATGCGCAGCCCGTCCCAGTCGCCAGGACCTGGGGCGGGGTCTGCGCTCTGGAACACCACCCGGTTGGATGGAGGCGCGACGATCACCAAGCTGCCATCGTCGTCTTCGCCGGCGGCGAAGTAGGTGCCCCGGTCGGCGTAGAACTGGGCTCCGGGGTTGATGACGACGGTGGGGTCTTGGGGGCCCTGGATGTCGATGCTGCCGTCGATGAGGTAGGGCTCGTCGAGGGTCTGCCAGGTGGCGTCTTCCAGCACCGTTCCGCCGTGGATCGCGATGTACTCCCCGTTGCCGGCGAACAGCGTGGTGCCGTCGAGCTCTCCCACGAAGTTGGGCGGGACGACGACCGCGCTCAGGCCGTTGTTGATGACCTCATTGTCGACGAACGTGGGGTTGTTGAAGGGGTCGCGGGCGATGCCGCTGCTGGAGGCGATGTACACCCCGTTCTCGTCGTTGTCCTCGATGAGGTTTCGCTGGATGAGGGGGGCTGCCGTGGTGCCCGCCACTTCGATGCCATTCGTGTCGGAATAGCGAATCTCCGAGTCAGCGATGATGGGGGCCGACGCGTTGACGTAGATGTTGCCCCTGCCGTTGGCGCCGCCGTACTCGACGATGAGCCCATAGATCTCGGAACCACCATCGCTCGGGCCAATCTCCACGCCATCCCAGTTCAGGCCGTTGACGATCAGGTTGTTCGTGGCGGTGAACCGGACGTTTCCTGGCGCTCCGGGAGCGCCGACGAACAAGCTGCCTTCGGCGCCCACGCCGACCTCGAGCTCAGCACTGTCATCCCAGTAGGCCTCGACGCCGTCGGCGATGGTGAGTTGGGCTTGGGGGCCGTCTTCGACCTCGATGGTGACCGTCGGAGCGACGTAGTAGGGAATACCGTCGGTAGTGACGACGCCGGTGGGGTCTTCGGGGTGCCGCTGCCAGGTGCCGGTGCTGCGCATGATCCCGGAGAGCAGCTCGATCTCGACGGTCACGTTGGCGTTGTAGACATCGTTGAGCTCCGACGACAGGTCGAGCTCATCGGCGTGGGAGCCGGGCACCGTGACCGGGCGCCCGCCGTTGCCAGCGATGTAGTTGCCGGTGAAGCTGGGCCCGGGCGTGCCGTCTTTGTCGAGGCGCGACAGGCCGTCGAAGGCTTCGACGTACAGGCCGTTGTTCTCGTTGTTGATCATCATCGTGTCGTAGATCAGCGGCTCACCGCCGCTGACGTGGATGCCGTCGCCGCTGTTTCGGAACAGCACCGACTCCCACACCGTGACCTCACCGCCCTCGAGCTGTAGGCCTCCGCCGGTGCTCCCGCCGTACTCGACGGTGAGCCCTTGCACGTAGCTGGGCTCGCTGTTGCTACCGATGATCAGGCCTTCGTAGTCGCCTTCCTGCGGGACGGTGGCGGCCGAGGTGAACAACACACCCACATCGAAGCCCTGCACGTCGATGCTTCCCGACTCGCCATCGCCCACGACCAAGGCCGCGTCGGCCTGGAACACGACGACCGCTCCGTCTTCGATGGTCAGCTTGGGCTTGTCGGGACCCTCGACGTCGACGTCGCAGCTGACGATGTGCTCGACCCCTGCCACCCACACCTCGTCGCCGCTGATGGTGCCGCAGTGGTCTTTGATGCAGTCGGGCGTCTGCACGGGGTTGAAGTCGGGGTCGGTGTCGTCGCAGTCGCCGCCGATCTGGGTGGGGTTGAGCAGCGTGCTCGACCCGAGGGGGTCACACCCCATGTAGGTGTTGCCCTCGTCGCCGAAGCCGTCGCCGTCGGCGTCTTCGTACCAGACCGCGACGAGGTTCTCGTCGGTGAGGGGGTCGCAGTCGTTGTCGATGCCGCCGTCGCACAGCTCGGGGGCGCCGGGGTAGTTGCTGGACACCGTGTCGTCGCAGTCGGTGTTGTCGAGCACGAAGGGCGCGACATCGCACCCTTGGATCCCCACGGCCGTGCCGTCGCCGAAGCCATCGCCGTCGGCGTCGGGGTAGACGGTGTAGTTGGTGAAGTAGGGGTCGCTGTCATCACAGTCGCCGCCGGTCGACAGGTAGCCGGCCACGGGGCTGCACGACTGGATGGTGTCGAACTCGGCGCCCACGCCGTCGTAGTCGCTGTCGGCGTAGTAGGTGGTGGCGTCGGAAGCGCCCAGCTCGGGGTCGCCATCGCAGTCGCGGTCGACCGCGTCGCACAGCTCGTCGGCATCCGGGTTGATGCTGCTGTCGCCGTCGTCGCAGTCGCCGTCGGTGAACACCACGCCGGTGGGGACCTCGCACGCGTGCAGCTCGCCGCCGTCGAGCCCGTAGCCGTCACCGTCGGCGTCGGCGTAGTAGACGCTGCCGTCGATGTCGTCTTCGCTGGTGGTCGGGTCGCAGTCGTTGTCGAGGCCGTCGCACACGTCGCGCTGACCGGGGTTGATCTGGTCGTTGGTGTCGTCGCAGTCCGTGCCGTCATCGGTAGTGCCGAAGCCCGGGCACAGCTGGCCACCGGTCGCGGGGTCGCCGTAGCCATCGGCATCGGCGTCGACGAAGAGGTACTCCGCGTCGGTGGCCCCGTCGTCGACGGTGCCGTTGCAGTCGTCATCGAGGTTGTTGCAGACCTCTTCGGCGCCTGGGTAGACGAGCTCGCGGAAGTCGTCGCAGTCGTCGGAGTTGTCGACGTAGTTGGCGGGCTGGGCGCACGAGTTCTGGCTCGCGTCGGGGGAGCCGAAGCCGTCGCCGTCGCTGTCGACGAACCACTCGATCAGGTCGGTGGCGCCGCCGAAGGGGTCGCCGTCGCAGTTGCGGTCGATCGGCGTGCAGTCTTCGGTGGCTCCGACGTAGACGGTGGCGTCGCCGTCGTCGCAGTCGTTGGTGTTCTGCGCGAAGCCGGCCTCCGGCGCGCACAGCGGCGTGGGCACGGCCGACAGGTCGCCCGCGCCGTCGCCATCGCCGTCGGGGTAGTACAGCTGGGCGACGCCCTCGTCGATCTGCGCGTCGCAGTCGTTGTCGATGCCGTCGCACAGCTCGACGGCGCCGGGCTTGATGTCGGCGTTGTTGTCGTCGCAGTCGGCGGGGGCCTCGATGCCGTCGCCATCGGCGTCGGCTTCTTTGCTGTCGCCGCAGGCGGCGAGGAACGTGAGCAACAGGGCAAGGGACGTGGTGCGCATAGGGGTCTCCGAAGGGCGGACCATACCACCCGCGACCCGAGATCGTGCGCTCAGCGTCGCTGGCCGAACACCGCCAGCGTGCCGGGATGCGATGCCTTTGCAGGGTCCACAAGGAGGGTACTGCGGACCTCCCCGAGCCCGGCCTTGTGGAACGCGCTCCGCCAGCCGGCCGCAGGCCGCAGATCCATGGGCAGGCCGAGCTGCTCGGGCCAGGCGTGACTCGCTGCGTGCTCCCCATAGAAGTCGGTGCACGCGACCAGCCACCCGCCGGGTCGCAGCACCCGCGCCGCCTCCGCCAGGGCCTCGTCGAGGTCGACGTAGTACAGCGCCTCCATGCTGAAGACATGGTCGAGGGAGCCGTCGGGGAAGGGCAGGTCGAGCAGCGAGCCGAGCTGATAGCGCAGGCCCGGCAGGGGGCGCTGCCGGGCCTGGGCGAGCATCGCCTCGGAGCCGTCGACGCCGACGACCCGGCCTTGCGCACCGACGCGCTCCGCCAGCCATCGACTGGCCCAGCCCTCGCCACAGCCCAGATCGGCGACGTGCTGGCCGGGGCGGAGCGGCAGCTGCTCGAGGGCCTGGGTGGCGCGGGGCGCATGGCTGTGGCCCATCGGCACGGCGCGGCCCGCATCGGCCCACTGGCTGAACAAGGTGATGGCTCGGTCGCTCACGAGGTCCTCCTGGGGACCACGGGTATCGCGCGGGCCGCGGCCGTCGCCCTTGCGCAGCGCTATGACACCGAGATGAGCTACGTCCCAACCAACCCGCTGATCGTTCAAGGCGACCACACGCTGCTCCTGGAGACGATGTCGCCTCGCTACGAGGAGGCCCGCGACCACCTGCTGGCGTTCGCCGAGCTGGTGAAGAGCCCGGAGTACGTGCACACCTGGCGGATCACGCCGCTGTCGCTGTGGAATGCCGCGGCCGCCGGGCACAGCGCCGACGAGGTGGTGGCGACGCTGCACGAGCTCGCGAAGTATCCGGTGCCCGAGCACATCCCGGTGTCGGTGCGGGAGAAGATGGCGCGCTACGGCGCGCTGCGGCTGCTGCGCGACGGCGACTGGTTGCGGCTGGAGGCCGACGAGGCCCCGCTGATGACCGAGATCCGCGCGCTGTCGGTGCTCAGCGACCTGCTGGGTCCTCCACTGGGAGACCGGGCTTGTCGCATCAAGCCGGCGAAGCGGGGGGAGCTCAAGCAGGTGCTCACCAGCGTGGGGCACCCCGTGGAAGACCTGGCTGGCTACACCGACGGCGACCCGCTGCCGATGAGGCTGTCGGAGACGATGGCCGACGGGTCGGCCTGGTCGCTGCGTGACTACCAGGTCGAGGCGGTCGACGCCTTTCACGGGGGGCCCAGCGGGGGCAGCGGGGTGGTTGTCCTTCCCTGCGGCGCGGGCAAGACGCTGGTGGGCGTCGCCTCGATGGTGCGGCTGGGCATGCGCACCCTCGTGCTGTGCACCGGGCAGGGGGCCCTGGCCCAGTGGCGGCGGCACATCCTGGAGCACACCACGCTCACGGAAGACCAGATCGGCGAGTTCACCAGCCGCACCAAAGAGCTGCGAGAGGTCACCCTCACGACCTACCAGCTGCTCACCTGGCGGGAGAGCAAGCACAGTCCACCTGCCCACTTCCGCCTGTTCCACGAGGCCAACTGGGGCCTCGTGATCTACGACGAGGTCCACCTGCTGCCGGCGCCGATCTTCCGGGAGACGGCCTACTTGCAGGCGCGGAGGCGGCTGGGCCTGACGGCTACGTTGGTGCGCGAAGACGGCCGGGAAGGCGATGTGTTCTCGCTGGTGGGCCCCAAGCGCTTCGACCTGCCCTGGAAGACGCTGGAGCACCACGGGTGGATCGCCCAGGCGACTTGCGTCGAGGTGAGGGTGGCGTTGTCCGACGACGATCGGATCCGCTATGCGTCGGCGTCGGCGCGGAACAAGGCCAAGCTGGCGGCGACGAACGCTCGCAAGGGGCCGGTGGTGGAGCGGCTGCTGGCGGCCCACGAGGGCGAGCAGATCCTGGTGCTCGGCACCTACATCGACCAGCTGGAGTGGGTGGCGCGGCGCTACGACATGCCGGTGGTCACGGGCAAGACCCCCCACGCTCGGCGCTTGGAGCTGTTCGACCTGTTTCGCAGCGGGGAGCTGCGGGTGCTGGCGCTGTCGAAGGTGGGCAACTTCGCTATCGACCTGCCCGGCGCCTCGGTCGCCATCCAGATCAGCGGCACCTTCGGGTCGCGGCAGGAGGAGGCACAGCGGCTGGGGCGGGTGCTGCGGCCCAAGGGCGGCGACAACACCGCGACTTTCTACACGCTGGTCACCGCCGACACCAAGGAGCAGGAGTTCGCGGAGCGGCGGCAGCTGTTCTTGTCGGAGCAGGGCTACCCCTACCGCATCGAGACGGCGTCGTGAGGGCGGTCGACGTGCTCGAGGTGGCTCGCCCGGAGCTGTGGGCCGAGCTCGAGGCGGTGGTCGATCTGGCGCCTCATGTCGAAGAGGAGCTGTCGCCGACGCAGCGGCTGGTGGGGCCGCGGCTGCTGGCACAGGTCGGCACCCCGCTGCGTCAGGCCGGGCTGGCGGTGCTGGTGAAGGCCAGCCGGCAGCCCCCGGTGGCGACCGAAGCGAGCGAGGCGCTGGCAGAGGCGGTCGCGGCGCAGCCCCTACGGGCGCGTCGGCTGCTGCAGCGCGCGCAGCGGCATGCCCGTGACGGCGTGGTGCTGGGCAGTAGGGTGTGGGACCCGGTGTTCGACGGGTCGCCCGTGCGCTCGCTGCAGGGCGCGGGCCTGATCGAGGCGTTGTCGAGCGAGCTCGAGCCGCTGTGGGGGCCGTTCCGGCTGGTGGAGGGGCTTCCGCCGCCGCCGCCGGTGGTCTACGACTTCAGCGAGGCGGTGATGCCGCGGGTCGACGACCTGTCGGAGCCTGGCGCGTCGCTGTCGCAGCTGCTGCACGACCTCGCGAGCCTGACGGCCGCTCTGAGCCACCATCGCCCTCGGCGCACCCTGGCTGGCTCCCTCGATCTCGCCACGGTGCGGCGGGTGGGCAAGCGCCTCGGGGAGGAGCGCATGGCGGCCGGCGAGGCCTTCGAGCGCTTCGGTCGCTGGGCTCGGGCCTTGCGGGTGATGGAGCTTCTGGGGGCTGTCTCGATGGACCCCATCTCCCGCGAGCTCGCGCTGGAGCCCGGGCTCGAGGAGGTGCTGGAGGGCACCACCGCACAGGCTATGGGTCGTCTGGTGCGGCGGCTCATCGACGGGGACCTGCACGCGGCGCTGCCGGCCGTGAAGGCGGCGCTGGCCGAGGCGGGCGACGGGGCGGTCGACGAGATGATCTTCGTCGAGGAGCTGTGCGCGCAGCATCGGGATGTGCTGCACGGCCCATGGCATCGTGACGGCCGCGACATCTACCCCGCTGGGGGCGACGCCGAGGCGCTGCCCTTCGACGACGAAGGCTTCGAGCGCATCGAGGCGCGGCAGATCCATGGCCTGCTCAAGCGGCTCGATCGGCTGGGGCTGGTGGTGCGTGCCGACGGTGTGTTCGCATCGACGCCCGACGGGCGGGTGTGGGCGACGGGGGAGGGGAGCGCGATGCCGCCGGTGTGGGTCACCTCCGACCTGGGGATGACCGTGCCTCCGGGCTCCGTGACGCCGTGGGAGCGCTACCAGCTCGAGCAGCTCGGGCGGTGTACGCGGCGAGATGTCGTCGACACCTACGCCCTCGACCGCAAGGGGCTGGAGCGGTGGCTGGCGAGCCACGAGGTCGACGAGGCGCTGGAGCTGCTGGCCAGGCGATGCCCTGGGCTGCCCAGCACCGTGCGACAGACGCTGGAGGACTGGGCGCGGTCGGCGGAGCGGGTGGTGCTGCGGGTCGGTGCCGCCGTGTCGGAGCGGTAGGTCTCTCGTTTTCGGGGTCTCGTTTTCGGGGTCGGGGTCTCGTTTTCGGGGTCAGGACGCTAGGTGTTAGATGTTTGGCAGGGCCCGGTGCGGACCCGTCCCCCACCTGCGCCGACACGTCCACCGCGACGTGCCGCAGGGCACGCGACGCCGACCGTAGCGAGCTTGCGAGCGCAGGTCCAGGAGCCTGCCCTGCCGCAATGGCAGGTCGCGCTCCGGGGGTCGAGAGGGGGCGGAGCCCCCCGGCAACCCGTAGCCGGAAGACCGGGTCAGCGAGGCCGGTCCCGCCTACGCACCCGCTCGCAGTGCCTATTCGGTCCGCCCAAGTACCTGCCCGGACCCGCCCGCCCCCTGCGCCCTCCGCTCTCTGCGACCTGCCGCAGGTCTAACACCTAGCGTCCTGACCCCGAAATCGAGACCCCGAAATCGAGACCCCCTGCGGCCTGCCGCAGGTCTAACACC
>CBDUIC010000056.1:0-47803 GCA_965367245.1 uncultured bacterium
GACATGAAGGCGCAGCTGCTCGACTCGATGGACATCGAGCGCGAGCGAGGGATCACGATCAAGGCCCAGACGGCTGCCCTCAGCTACACCGCGAAGGATGGGGAGACCTACCAGCTCAACCTCATCGACACCCCCGGGCACGTCGACTTCACCTATGAGGTGAGCCGCTCCCTGAAGGCCTGCGAGGGGGCTCTGCTCGTGGTCGATGCGGCCCAAGGGGTCGAGGCGCAGACTCTCGCCAACGTCTATCTGGCTATCGACGCCGACCTCGAGATCATCCCGGTCCTCAACAAGATCGACCTGCCTGGGGCCGACCCTGACCGCGTCATCGAGCAGATCGAAGACGGCATCGGGCTCGATGCCTCGGGGGCCATCCTCGCGAGCGCGAAGACCGGGGTCGGCATCGACGAGATCCTCGAGGCCGTCGTGGAGCGGGTCCCCCCTCCCAAGGGAGATCCCGAGGCGCCGCTGCAGGCCCTGATCATCGACTCGTGGTTCGACACCTATGTAGGCGTCATCGTGCTGGTTCGCGTGTTCAACGGCTCACTCAAGCAGAACGAGCGCATCCAGCTGATGGCCACCGGTGCGCGCTACGAGGCGAACAAGGTGGGCGTGTTCATGCCGGCGGCGGTGCAGCGCGACTCGCTAAGCGCCGGCGAGGTGGGCTTCATCATCGCGTCGATCAAAGACCTCAAGGACGCACGGGTCGGCGACACCGTCACGACGGTGGTGGGGGGCGCTACCGAGCCCCTCGAGGGCTTCCAGGAGATCAAGCCGATGGTGTTCTCGGGGATCTACCCCGTGGAATCCAGCGACTACGAGCCCCTCAAGGATGCCATCGAGAAGCTGCAGCTCAACGACGCGGCCATCACCAGCGACCCCGAAGTGAGCGACGCCCTGGGGCTCGGCTTCCGCCTGGGCTTCCTGGGCCTGCTGCACATGGAGATCGTGCAGGAGCGTCTCGAGCGTGAGTACGACCTCGACCTCATCACCACGGCCCCGAGCGTGGTCTACAAGGTGACGACGAAGAAGGGCGAGGAGCTCGACATCCGCAGCCCTTCGCAGCTGCCGCCCCTCGGCGAGGTGGAGTCGATCGCGGAGCCCATCTCTCGGCTCACCATCTACTGCCCCCAGGAGCACATCGGCGGAGTCCTCAAGCTGTGCGAAGACCGCCGCGGCAACCAGGTGAGCTTCGACTTCTCAGCGCCTGGCCGCATCCAGCTGGTCTACGACATCCCGTACGGTGAGGTGGTGTTCGACTTCTTCGACAAGCTCAAGAGCGTGTCGCGGGGCTACGCCAGCATGGACTACGAAGTGCGGGAGTGGAACGTCGACCACCTGGTGAAGGTCGACATCCTGCTCAACGGCGAGCTGGTCGACGCCCTGTCGATCCTGTGCCATCGCGACAACGCGTACCACAAGGGTGCCACCCTGGCGCGCAAGCTCAAGGAGTTCATCCCACGGCAGATGTTCGACGTAGCGGTGCAGGCGGCCATCGGCAGCAAGGTCATCGCGCGCACCACCGTGAAGGCCATGCGCAAAGACGTGACGGCCAAGTGCTATGGCGGCGACATCAGCCGGAAGCGCAAGCTGCTCGACAAGCAGAAGAAGGGCAAGAAGCGCATGAAGGCTCTCGGCAACGTCGAGGTGCCACAGGCCGCCTTCCTGGCGGTGCTCAAGGTCAACGATGACTAGCCGGGTGCGGGTGGCGCTGGCGGGCGGGGTGGCGGCGGCCGTGGCCCTGTCGCTCGGCGCTGCCGTGCCCCTCGTGCCCCTCCTGCGGGCCGACTATGCCCTCGATCAGGCCGTACGGGCGGTGGCCCTCGACTGGCGCGACTTCGGGCGTCAGCGTGCCGAGGAGCGGCTGCGGCTGGAGGTGGCGGCTGCGCCTCTGGTGGGTCGGGTTCGTCCGGAAGACTGCGTGTTCGACGAGTCCGCAGGCCGGCGGGTGGCCTGTGCGTGGGGGGTGGTCCTCCGCGTGCCGGTGGTGGAGCGCCAGGTGCACCTCGACTTCGGCAGCGAGGCCGAGCTCGGGCCCGAGGGAGGCCTGCTGTGAACGGCTTCACCCAGCTGCGCGGCATCTCGGGAGAACGGCTGCGCCACCTCCTCGACCGCGCTCGCTCCCTACGCGATGCGGTCGAGGAAGGCGACGTCCCCACCACGGCAGCGAAGGGGCAGCTGGTGGCGCTGATGTTCTTCGAGAACTCGACCCGCACGCGGTTCTCGTTCGAGGCTGCCTGCCATCGCCTGGGGGCCCACCCCATGGCCTTCTCGGCTGCCGGCTCGTCGGCGAAGAAGGGGGAGTCGCTCCTCGACTCGGTGCGCACGCTGGTGGCCCACGGCGCTGCAGCGGTCGTGGTGCGCCACGCCACGGTGGGGGCGGCGAGCTTCCTCGACGAGCACGTCGCACCGCCGGTGGTCAACGCGGGGAGCGGCACCGGCGAGCACCCCACCCAGGCCCTGCTCGACCTGCTCACCCTCGAAGACTCGCTGGGTGACCTGCGTGGTCGCCGGATCGGCATGGTCGGCGACGTGCGCCACAGCCGGGTTGCTCGCTCGCTGTGTCACGGGCTGGTCGCCCTGGGGGGCCGCCCGGTGCTGAGCGGGCCCGGCACCCTGTGTGGCCTCGAGCTCACGGCCCTGGGCGCCGAGGTCCGCCCCACCATCGACGACGTGCTGGAAGACATCGACGCGGTGATGATGCTGCGCATCCAGCGGGAGCGCCTGGGCCCCGCGGCCATGGCGTCGATCGACGAGTATCGTGCGGGGTGGGCGCTGACGGAAGCGCGGGCCCGGCGCCTGGGCGACGACGTTGTCGTGCTGCATCCCGCCCCGATGAATCGCGGCGTGGAGATCGACTCTGCCGTGGCCGATGGCCCCCACGCCCGCATCTTCACCCAGATGGGCAACGGCGTGTTCGCGCGGATGGCCGTGCTGGCGGAGGTGTTGTCGTGAGCGGCTCCCGTGTGCGATGGCGCGGCGCGAACCGCACGGTGTTGCTCGTCGATGGGCGCGTGGCCGACGACGACGGCGGCCCAGCCACCGAGCTGGCCCGCCCTGCGGCGTGGTTCGCCCCGCCGCTGGTCGACCTGCAGGGAGCGCCGAACACCGAGCCGGGGGAGGGCTTCGGTCTGGTTCTCCCGCGGCAAGGGAGCGACCGGGTCGGGTCGGGGCACGTAGGGGCGCTCACCGTGGGCGGGGAAGGGAAGGTCATCGCCGACCACCTTCGGCTGCGCCTCGGTGGTGCGCGGGTGCTCAGCGACGGCGACGGGCCGCTCGCCGATCTCGACGTGCTGCTCGGGGCGCTACGCTGGGCGGCCTCCGTCGGGCTCCCGGTCATCGGTCGGCCGGCCACGCCGGCGCTGGAGCGCGGGGTATGGGCGGCGGGCCCCGAGGCGACGCAGCGAGGCCTGGCCCCGGTGTTTCGGCAGGGGGAGGCCCTGGGAGTGCACCGGTGGGCGGCGGCGGCCGAGGCGACGGGTGCCACCGTGCACCTCACCCCCTTGTGGTCGGCGGCCGGGGTCGAGGCGCTGCGGTACCACCAGGGGCGCGGCGTGCCCCTCACGGCAGGCACGACGCCTCACCACGCATTCGTCGTCCCTGCTCCGTCGTGGCGCGCGTGGCCGGTGATGGGCGACGACGCCGACCGGGAAGCGCTGGTGGCGGCGCTACGCGACGGCACGTTGACGACGCTGTCGAGCGGGGGGCGCCCAGCCCCTACCGACCCGGCCCCCCTCCCAGACCAGCTCCCCGGCGCCCCCGACCCGGCGGTAGCCCTTGCCACGAGCCTGGCTCACCTCGGCCCAGAGGCGACGGCAAGGCTGTGGGGCGTGGGCCCGCGCAAGGTGCTTGGGCTGGCCGACGACGAGGTCCCAGGGCTCATCGCCATCGAGCCGGGCGCCCTGATCACCTGCCCGCTCACGGGCCTGTCGGCTCCTCGTGCCGTGCAGGGCAGCTGGGGTCTGGTGCCGACCGGGCCACAACGGTAGACTGCTCCATCGGCGGCCGGAGGGCCGCCCCCACCCGCACCGGGCGCCGAGTACCCCCTCGCATCGCGAGGGCACGCGGCACCCGGTGCTTCGGTTTCACGGAGAGGAACATGAACCGCTTTCTGGTGACCCCGTACGGCTACGAAAAGCTGGTCGCTGACCTCAAGTTCGAAAAAGAGATCAATCGCCCGCGCATCGTCCGTGACATCGAAGAGGCCCGCGCCCACGGCGACTTGAGCGAGAACTCCGAGTACGACGACGCCAAGGAGCGTCAGTCGCTGTGCGAGGCGCGGATCTCGCTGCTCGAGAACCAGTATGCCTCTGCGGAAGTGCTCGATGTCACGAAGCTGGAGCCGTCGGAGCGCGTCGTGTTCGGCACGACCGTGGCCATCGAGAACGTCGACACTGGCGACGAGCGCACGTGGACCCTCGTCGGCGAGAACGAGGCCAGCGTCGAAGACCGCCGCATCAGCTACAAGTCGCCCATCGGCCGCGCGCTGATCGGCAAGTCGGTAGGGGAGGAGGTCACGGTGCAGACGCCTGGCGGCAAGCAGGTCTGGGAGATCGTCGGGGTGGAGTACAAATGAGTCGCGGCGGGCGACGGCAGGCGAAGGCTCGCAAGCCGGCCGACGCAGGCCTGCCGCTCGAGCAACTCGAGGCGGCCCTCGGCCCCATGCGCCGGGCGCTGGTGTTCGCGTCGCGTGAGGGAAGGCTGAGCCCGCACGTCGCCCCCATCGCCCAGCGGCAGCTCGATCGCGCCCTGTCGCTCGAGCTCCCGGAGGCGCTGCACGAGCAGCTGTTGCGCATGCGGGGCCACAGCGAGGCCCTCGACGACGGGGAGGCGGCCGACCTGATGGCCGAGCTGAGTCGCTTCGACGCCATCACCGGGCTGCCCTTGGCGCGCCGCATCGAGGCGATTCGCAAGGCGCCCCTGGTCCACAGCGACCCGCCCCCGAAGCCTGCGCGGAAGAAGAAGAAGAAGAAGGGGTCGGCGACGGCTACCGAGCCGGCCTCCCCACCTGATGCCGAGCCGGCCGTGGCCGAGCCCGAGGTCACGTGGTCGGGCCAACCCTCCGAGCCCGTGGTGGCCGTGCTCCCCGAGCTCCTGGGCAGGCTGCCGGAGTCGCTGTCGGTCGGTGAGTTGCTGTTCGCGGTGCCCCGCGCCTCGCAGGTCGTGGCTCCCGTGCACGGCGCGGGGCGTCCCCTTCCGGAGGGCCGCGTGGCGGTCGGCGGCCGGGTGCACGGTCGAGCGACGGTGCTGCGGCCCGACGGGTCACGGGAAGACCGGATGCGCCTGGTGGGGGCGGGGCCCCTCGAGGTCGCCTGGGTCGACGAGCCGGCCCCTCACGCTTCGTTGCTGCCAGCAGGCGAGCGGGTGGTGCTGGTGGGCCAGCACGTGGACGGGAGGCTGCTCGATGCCGAGGTCGTGGTCTGCGATGGGGCGAAGAGCGTCACGCTGCCCAGCTACGACAGCGACGCTCGTGCCCGGCGTGAGGCCCTCCTACGGCTGCGTCCGGTGTTGCGAGAGCTGCGCGATCCGCTCCATCCTCGCGCCCTGCGCCCCCTGGGGCTCCCGACGCGCGCCGAGGTGGTGGAGGCACTGCAGCAGGGGCGGCTGCGCGAGGCTCGGCGTCGCATGGCCTTCGACGAGGCCCTCCATCATGCCCTGGGGACGGGCGCCCCTCGCTACGCGCCGGCCAACGACCGAGGGGTGCCCCACCCAGTGCTCCACGGCTTCGCCGCCCGGGTGGAGCGCCTGGAAGAGCTGGTGCTCGACGATGGCGCCCAGCTGGTGTTCGAAGACCTCAAGCGCACCCTGCGGCAGGCCAGTCCGTCGCGCCGTGTGCTCACCGGTGAGGTGGGCGGTGGGAAGGGGCGGATCGTCCTGCTCGCCGCCGCCATGGTGGCCGAAGGGAAGGGGCAGGTCCTGGTGCTGGGGCCCGACGACGCAGAGGTCGACGAGCGCTTCGACCACAGCGAGCCGCTGCTCCGTGATGGGGGCTTGGTCGCCCGTCGCCTGCCCGCCCAGCCGACGAAGGCGACAGCCGACGCAGTGAAGCGCGGTGAGATCCACGTGCTGTTCGGCACCCACGAGCTGCTGTCTGCCGGGCTCGAGTTCCGGCGGCTGGCGCTGGTGATCAGCGTGGAGCGCTTCCCCTTCGGGGTCGCGGCACCGGCCTACCGCGCACTCCCCGCACCGCGGCCCGACCTGGTCGTCGTCACCCAGGTGCCGGTGGGGCCGAGGGTCTTGGCGACCGCCTACGCCGACTTCGACGTGTCGGTGGTGGTGAACCCCGAGCGTCACCCCGCGACGATCGAGGTGGTGAGGGCGTCGGCTCGGGATGACGCCTACGCGACGCTGCGAGAGGCCGTGGGCCGCGGTGAGCAGGGCGTGTTGCTGTTTCCCCGGGTGAAGGGGGCGGATGCGCTCGATCTGCGGCAGGCCCATGCGGTCGTGCAAGCCCTGCAGTCCGATGCCCTCGCCGACGCTCGCGTCGCGCTGCTCCATGGGGCCATGCGCCACGAGGAGCGCAGGCGGGTGTTCGACGACCTCCAGCACCGTCGCCTCGACGTCGTCGTGGCCACCGTCCCGCTCGAGGATGGTCCCCCCATCCCAGGGCTCACGACGGCGGTGGTGGAGCAGGCCGACCGCATGGCACAGTGGCGCCTGCACCGGGTGATCGGGTTCCTGTCGACCTCGCCCCGGCCGCCGCGGGCCCTGCTCATCGTCGGTGAGCATGCCGATGCCGACGCCGAGGCGCGCATCGCCCGCGTGGTCGACGCCACCGACGGCTTCGCCCTCACCGAGGCCCGGGTCGCCCTTCGTGGTCTCGACGCCTGCGTGGCCGACCCTCCCTGGCCGCTGCCGGTGACTACGTGGCTCGACTTCGACCACGACCGCGACCTGATCCTAGCCGCACGTGAGGAAGCGCATCGCATCCTACGGGCCGACCCATCGCTGCGGCGCGGCAGCCACGCCCAGCTGGGGGAGGAAGTGCGTCGCCGGTGGGCGACCATGTGGCCAGAAGGTAGCGAGGTCCCACCGTGCAGCATCACGGAAGGCCCCCCTCCGGAGAGGAAGCGGCGGCGCCGTCGCCGTCGCCGCCGGTGAGTCACGCCTAGGCCGTCGCCACGCGCTCTCGGAAGAAGCGGTCGATACGCCGATTGATCGTCTCTGGGTGCTCGACGATGGCTGCGTGGCTCGCATCGGCCAGCACCATGATCTCGGCCCCGGGGATGAGCTCTCGCATCGTGTGGCTACGATGCAGCGGCGTGAACAGGTCGCGCTCGCCCGCGATGATCAGCACCGGGATGGTGAGCCCGGGGAGGTAGGGGCCCATGTCGTGGTCGGCCATCAGGCTCACCATGCGCAGGAAGACGCGTGGGTCCATCTGGACGAGGTGGTCCATGTAGCGGTCGATGTCGACCTTGCCGGCGTAGTGCTTGTCGACCAGGCCCGTCCACCCGCCGACCGCCGAGGCGAGGGGGTTGTCGTAGAGGGGCAGGAGCAAGCGCGAGCCGGCGCGCCCGCCTCGCTTGGCGACACGGTAGAGCAGGTCGAACGCAGGCCGGGCCATGGAGCTGTTCATGAAGGTGTCGAGGGGGCGGCCGAAGGTTCCGAACATGGGCACCAGGGCGCGCACCCGCTCGGGCTGCTGCTTGGCGGCCTCGAGGATGACCTGGCAGCCCATGCTGTGGCCCAGCAACACGGCGGGCTCGTGGGCCCCCGCCGCATCCATGACCTCGAACAGGTCGTGGGCGTTGCGGGTCATCGACAGGTCGGCCTCCTCTATCGGCTCGGGAGGCAGCGCCGAGCGGCCATGACCTCGGTAGTCCCACAACAAGACGCGATGGGTGCGACCGAAGTGCTCGGCGACGTACTTGAAGAAGAACGTCGAGACGCCCACCCCGTTGCAGCACACCATCCACGGGCCCTCGTCGCCGATCACCCGGTAGTACAGGTCGAGCCCGTCGTCGGTGCGGGCAAAACCCGAGGTCACTGGCATCTGGCCCCCAACGACAGACGGCGCCCCGAGGGACGCCGTCTGATGTGAGTGGTGGAGGATAGGGGGTTCGAACCCCTGACCTCAGCATTGCGAACGCTGCGCTCTCCCAACTGAGCTAATCCCCCAGTCGCGATTCACCTAACGCTCGCCTACAAGCGGCGCCAGCGATCGCGCCCAGGACAGGCTCAGTCGAGGCCGCGGTCGACCATGTCGTCTTCGTCGAGGCCGAGGAAGTGGCCGACCTCGTGAAAGACGGTGACGCGCAGCTCCTCCAGCAGGCGCTCCCTGTCGGCTGCCACCCGCTGCAGGTTGCGGCGGAACAGCACGATGGCCCCGGGGAGCTGGGACCACGGGTCTTCCACGCTTCGATCCCGCAGAGAGGCGCCCGCAAAGGTGCCGAGGATCTCACCGGGAGGGGCAGGGGGCATGAACTCGAAGCACAGGTCGGCGGAGGGAACCTCCTCGAGCATCACGGGCACCTGGTGCAGGTAGGCACGGATGGTCGGGTGAAGGGCCTGGAGGGCCTCTGCGACCACGGCTTCGACCATCGCGTCGCTCAGCGGCACCGGCCGAGGCCAGCCCACCGGATCGAGCCGCTCGGCGCGGAGAAAGTCGCGCTCTGCGCCGTCGTAGTCGGTGCGACGCTCGCGCAACAGGGCCCGCACGTAGTAGGCCTCGGGGTTGTCGGGGTCGATCCGGATGGCCCGCAAGGCGGCGTTGCGAGCCGCGGGAAAGTCGAGCAGGTCGAACAGGCAGAAGGCGAGGCCGCTCCACGACAAGGCGTGGTTGGCCGCCAGGTGGGTGACCCGCCGGTACCGCGCGACGGCCTCGTCGAGCTCGCCCAGCTGCCGCATGGCGTCGGCGACGAGGAAGTGAGCTCCGGCGTGGTCGGGCGCCGTGGCCAGCACGCGCTTGCAGATCTCCAGCGCCTGGCTGGGGTCGCCTCCATCCAGGGCTTCCTCGGCCTGATCGAGGAGGCCTTCCAGCTGCGGATCGGCGGGGGGCGGCACGGCGCGAGTAGTGGACATTCCGACCCTTCGGTAACCCGATGTCGGCGGTCAGGAGAACTGGAAGAACAGCCCCACGGCGGCGGCAATAGCAAGCACGGTGACCACCAACACGCCGATGAGCATGCGGGTGCGGTCGCTGCGGGTGACCTCGAACACGACCCGCGCGCGCTCACCCTTGTCGGTCACGATGGTGACGACGGCGGTGGACGCGGTCTCGGGCACCTGGCTGCCGTCGACCAGCACGTGAACCTGCTGCTGCTCGGCGTCAGGGTCGAGGGTGTCGGGTCGCACGACCAGCCATGACACATCGGATGTGACGCGGCCCATCATCCCGCCTACGCCACCGTTGCGAAGCTCGATGATGTGCTCGATGCGGTCGGTGATGCCTACGGCGAGGGAGCGCACCGGCTCGCCCAGCACCTCCAGCCGTGAGCCCATTGACGGGTCGCCGGGCGGGAGCGACTCGGGCACGTGGCTTCGATGCCGCACCGGGGGGGCCGTGGCCGCCAGCTGTGGGCGGGACGGCGGGATGACCTCCCGGGCGCGGGCCGGTGGCCCGGTGCGCGCTGCGGTGAGGTCGTATTGCTGTCGTGCCGCCGTGTTCGTGAGGACCTTCTTGGCGATCTCGAGCTTTCGCAGGAGCTCGGGGGATGCGGTGCCCCCGACCTCGGCCTCCGTGCGGCGCTGCTGATAGGCCTCGGCCACCTCTCCCGCCGTGGCGTTGGGGCGGATGCGGAGCAGCTGGTACAGGTCGCGGGCTGTACCGCGCTCGGGAACGGGAGGTGGGGTGGGGAGCCCGCCGACCAAGGGCACTCCCGCCTCCTTGGCGAGCCGACGAAGGATCTCTTCGTAGGTGCGCTCCGACACACCCAGCTGGATGGCGTTGTGCCGTAGGAACTCCTCCTGCTCCTCGGTGAGGCCTCCCCCGGCCAGCACGCCCCGAATCGTCATCTCCAGCACCGGCAGGTGCTCGGACTCGGAGCGACGGCGGGCCTCGGCCCGGTAGGCGGGCAGGTCGCCCAGCACCTCGTTGAGGGCGGCGAAGTGCTTGATGAGGAAGAGGGCCTCTTGCTTGTACTTCGGGTTGCCCTGCATCCCCTGCATGTACTTGCGGCGCTTCTTGAGCTTGGCGCGTGCGGTCGCTTCGTCGGCGTCGCCCTCGACACCCAAGTAGGCGAGCAGGTCGCGTGCACCCACGAGGGTGCAGAACTCTGCCGCGAGATCGAGGGTGCGAGGATCCATGTCGTCCAGTGGGAGCCCAAGGGGCGGTCGAGCCTGTTTCTAGCGGACGCCGAGGACCAGGTCAACGATGGTGCGCGGCGCGGCCCGGGGAGGGCGGCGTCGCGCGGGGACTCAGTCGACCGACATGCCACGGTTGCGGCTGCGTGCCTCGTCGACCTGCTGGGTCGTCATGCCGCCCTGGAAGCGGATGTCGACCTGGCGTGACACCCCGCTCTCTACGTCTACGACCTGCACGTTGAGGATCTGGTCGATGTTGTAGCTGTAGATGACCTCGATGGGGGTGCCGCGGGGGCGAGGAGGAAGCCCGGTGAGCTCCACCTTGCCGATGACCGTCACCTCGTCACGCTCGGAGCCTGCTCCCTCGGTGACCTCGACGCGGACGGCCGTCATGTTCTCGTAGGCGTAAGCGAAGCGGCCCTTGAACTCGTGGGGCAGGGGAGTTCCTTCGCTGATCAGCTCGACCACGCGCTCCTTGCGCTGCTTGTCGAGCACGATGATGCCTAGAGGATGGGTGGTGGCGTCTTCGATCGTGACCGACGGTAGCTCTGCGGTGAGCGCGTCGTCGTTGCTGCTGTCGAGGGCCTGCTGGGCCACGTGCCCGCCATAAGCGAGCCCGATCGCTGCCCCTCGGGGCTTCGACGGCTCGGGCTTGGGCTTGGGCTTGAGCTTGCGGGCCTTCTTCTTGATGGCCTCGCGCTTGCTCTGCAGTGCAGGGTGGTTGGGGCGATGCCGGAACACGCCGGCCAGCGCGGCTCCCGTGGCGACGACCTCGTCGGGGTTGACCCCGCCTGCCGGGGGCTTGCCGCTCAGGCGCTCGAGCATGTTGCGGATCATGGGCATCCGGGTGGACCCCCCGACCAGCAGGACATCGTCGAGCTCCGACCACTCCAGACGTGCCTTCTCGAGCACGATGTTCGCCGTGTCTTCGCACTGCTGAACCAGGTCGGACGTGAGGTTTTCGAACAGCTCTCGATCGACCCGGACCGCCATGCGCTTGCCGCGGTAGTTCACGGGAATGACGGCTCGTTCCTTGGTCGACAGGCTGATCTTGGCGTGCAGGCACCGCTCGTAGAGCTCCTGATACGGTGCCGCGTCGTCTCGTGGGTCGAGCTGGAACTTGTCGTAGAACTCCTCGGCGACGTGGTTGAGGAGGCGGTCGTCCCAGTCTTTGCCGCCGAGCTCGGCGTTGCCGTCGGACGCGAGGGTCGACAGCTTCGTGCCCTCGATCCGCATCACGGTCACATCGAAGGTGCCACCGCCGAGGTCGAGGACCAGCAGCTTGCGGCTTCCCCCGATGCGGTCGAGGCCGTAGGCGATGGCTGCCGCGGTGGGCTCGTTGATGATCGACAGCACGTTGAGGCCAGCGATCGCGCCCGCCTCGGCCGTGGCCCCTCGCTGCGCGGAGTGGAAGTAGGCCGGCACAGTGATGACCGCGTCTTTGACCTCACGCCCCAGCAGCTCCTCGGCGTCTTCCTTGAGCTTCCGCAGGATGAGGGCGGAGATCTCCTGCGGCGTGTAGGCACGACCGAAGAACTCCAGCGTGAAGTCTTCCTCGCCCATGTGGCGCTTGATGAAGCGGACCACGTTCTCGGGATCGATCACGACCATCTTCACGGCTTCTTCGCCGACCACGCAGGCGTCGTCGTCGTAGAAGTGGACCACCGAGGGCGTCGTAGCGAAGCCCTCCGCGTTCGTCACGATCTCGGGCTTGCCGTAGACGTTGACCTGCGCCATGGCCGAGAAGGTAGTGCCGAGGTCGATGCCGAGGACAATGTCTTCCTCGTCTCCGTCGCTCATCGACTCAGCTCCCCTTGCCGCCGCGGTACCTCATGATCACGACCTCTTCGGGGCGCAAGATCTTATCGGCCCGGGTGAAGCCACGCTTCAGCGTCTGCGTGATCATGGCGTGCTCGGACTCGTTGTCGGTGTCGACCGCCTTGACCGCCTTGTGCACCTTGCGGTCGAAGGTCTCGGAGGCCTCCATGGGGAGCACGTCGCGACGGTAGAGAACCTCGAGGAACTCGTCGATCAGGTACTGAAAGCTGTCGGCGATCACATCAGGACTCATCTCCTGCTTGATCAAGCTCTCCTGAAACCAGTTCAGAGAGTCGTAGAACAGCAGCAGGTCGAGCAGCAGCGGCTTCTCGGACTGGAACAGGAAGTCGTCTTTGTATTGACGCAGCTCTTCATAGAGCTGGTCGAACGCCTTGTCTTCCCGCGACTTGTCTGCCGCGGCCAGCGTCTGTACCAGCGAGCGGACCTCGCCCAGTTCCTGGCCGATACGGTTCAGAGAGTCCTTTTCGGAGTCCTTCACGGAGGGTTCCTTGGAGCGGTCGCGAGAGCCCTCAGGCTCGTTGGTCGCTGCCCAGCTCGGTCGCGAGGTTGATGAACGTGCCCTCGAGGTCGATGGCCTCGTTGCAGAAGTGGTAGTCGTTGGGACCCGACGCGAGCGAACCGAGGAAGTTCTGCTGCACCTGGTCGCCGACACCGATGGTGATGATCCGCGCGCCCGAAGTGCGCAGACGATGGATCTCGGCCACCGTCGCGTCGGGGTCGTCGGGGTGACCATCGGTCATGACCACGAACACGCGCTGCACCCCAGCACGAGGGCGGAGCAGGTTGCGAGCGTCGCCGAGGCCTTCGCTCATCGGCGTGGAACCGATGGGCGTCAGGGAGTCGATGGCCCACTGCAGGCGGTCCATCTCTGCCGTCGGCGTCGACTTCACCCCACCCGGGAACGCCACCACCGCAATCTGGCGGTTGGGGGACCCGAGGGTGTTCTGGGCGAACGCCAGCGCTGCCTTCTTCGCGTTCTGGATGTTGGACCCGTACATGGAGCCCGAGCAGTCCATGATCAAGGCAACCTGCATCGGTGCACGGTTGTGAGCGAGATCCTCCAGGGTGACCTGGCCTGCCGCGAGTCGGTGAGGCAGGATCTGACCGGTCTCGAGGTCCATCGCCTCGACCTCGACGATGCCGTTGCTGTTGTAGCGGTAGGTCACCGAGAGGCGCGCTTGCCCCGCCGGGCGAGGCGGGATGCCGTAGAACTCGAAGTGGCCGAGCACGCTGCACTTGAGAGGGTCTTCCTCCTCGCCCTGCACCAGCCATAGGTCGATGGTCGTCTGGCCATCGTGGGTGGTGGAGTAGTCTTCGCGCGTCTTCTCGGCGGGAATACGGTTGTTCCGACCGATGATCTTCGAGTTGTGCAGGTTGCCGTCGCGGTAGACGACCATGCCCAGGCTGTGGCTGGTGACATCGTGGGTGCGGATGTCGACAGGGGACTCTTCCCCTGCGAGCTCGGCAGCCTCGATGGCTGCGGTGAGCGCCGCGCCGAGGGCGATGGCCTCGTCGGGGTTGATGTCGGTGGCCGGCGCCTTGTCGAAGACATCCCGGAGCATGTTGCGGACCATGGGCATCCGCGTGGAGCCGCCGGCCAGCAAGACCACATCGATGCTGTCAGCGGCGGCCTTGGCCTCGCGGAGCACGTTGTTGGTCAGGGTGTGGGTGCGCTCGAGCAGGTCGCTCGTGAGCTCCTCGAAGGTCTCGCGGGTGACGGCCAGGCGCAGCACCTTCGAGCCGTAGTCGTGAAAGACGTTGACCTTCGGGCGACGGGTGAGCGAGATCTTCGCCGACACGCACTTCTGCCGAAGGTCGTGGTAGCTCGACAGCTCCTCGAGGGGGTCGATGCCGTGCTTCTCACGGAAGGCCTCGGCGACATGCTCGATGAGCCGGTCATCCCAGTCTTTGCCGCCCAGCTTGTGGTCGCCATCGGTCGCCACGACGTTGATGTCGGTGCCCTCGATGTCGACGAGGGTGACGTCGAACGTGCCACCGCCCAGGTCGTAGACGAGCACGCGGATGTTCTTGCCCGCGTTGTTCAGGCCATACGCGAACGCTGCGGCCGTGGGCTCGTTGATGAGCTTGAGGACCTTGAGGCCCGCGAGCTCACCCGCCCGCATGGTGGCGCGACGCTGGATGTCGTTGAAGTAGGCAGGGACCGTGATCACGGCCTGATCCACGCGGTGGCCGAGCCGAAGCTCCGCGTCGTGCTTGAGCTTGGCGAGGATGTAGCTCGACAGCTGCTCGGGGTTGTAGTCTTTGCCCCGGTAGGCGAACTTGTAGTCGAGCTCTCCCATGTGGCGCTTGACGAACTCCACCACCTGTTCGGGGTAGACGACCGCCGCCTGCTTGGCGTAGTTGCCGACGATCACGTCGTCATCCTCGAAGAGGATGACACTCGGAGTGATCCGATCTCCTTCCGCATTGGGAAGGATCTCGGGCACCCCGTGCTGGTTCACGTGAGCGATAGCTGAGAAAGTGGTTCCGAGGTCGATTCCGACCGCACCCGTGGACATGTGCGGTGCCTCCCTGGTGTGGGCGCACGGTGCCGCATGGAGCGATACCCCATGCTTGGTTCGGGGGAGTATAGCGGCTGCGCCGGGCTGCACAACCGATCCCGTGCGTTGGCGCGCCGAACCCCGCGCCACCGCATACATAGGGAGGGTCTCTGGAGGAACCATGCGCCGGCTCGTCCTCGCGTCCACGTCGCCCATGCGCAGGCAGCTGCTGGCCACGGCTGGCCTGGCGGTGGAGGCGGTGGCCCCTGGCGTCGACGAGGCCTCCGCGGTGGCGAACGACCCGGTCGGCCTGGTGCGTGAGCTGGCTCACCGAAAGGCCGTGGCCGTGGCGCACCAACACCCCGACGCCTGGGTCATCGGTGCCGACCAGGTGGTGTTCGACCCAGCCCTTCAGCAGCCCTGGGGCAAGCCCCCCGACCCAGCCACGCATCGCGCCCGGCTCATGGCCATGCGTGGGGCAGAGCACCATCTGGTGACGGGCCTGGCGGTGGTCGGCCCGGGGATCGACGCCGTGGAGCACCAACTCACCCGGCTCGTCGTGCGCGGGGATGTGAGCGACGAGGAGATCGCCGCCTATGTCGCCACCGGAGAGGGGGCGTGGTGCGCGGGGGGCTATGCCGCCGAAGCGCAGGGCTCATTCCTCTTCGAGCGAATCGACGGCGACTGGAGCAACGTGATGGGTCTACCTCTGTTCCGCCTGTACGATCTGCTGCGCCGGCACGGCTGGCGCTTCGGGGCCACGGCATGAGCGCCCGCGACGACCTCGCCGAACTGGTGGCCGACGTGAAGGCCCTCGCCGATGATGGGTGGGGGAGGGGCGTGCGCGCGGAGGGCGAGCCCGAGCCACTCCCCGCAGCGGCGCCCGTGCCCGAGGCTGCCCCCGCTCCGAGCCGAGCCAGCAGCTGGGCCGCCCTCGCCGCCCAGGCTCGAGAGCAGCCGTCCGACCCGGCCACTGCCCTGCAGCGCGTCCGCGACGACATGGGCGACTGTCGGCGATGCGGCCTGGCCTCTGGCCGTCGCCAGATCGTGTTCGGCGTGGGCGACCCCCGCGCCGACCTCGTGGTGGTGGGAGAGGCCCCCGGCTACCACGAAGACATCCAAGGGGAGCCCTTCGTCGGCGCGGCGGGCCAGATGCTCGACAAGATGCTGGTGCACGTGCTCGGGCTGTCGCGGGAGGAGCATGTCTACATCCTCAACATGGTGAAGTGTCGCCCGCCTCGCAATCGCGACCCCGAGCCCGACGAGGTCGAGGCATGTCGGCCCTTCTTGGAGGGGCAGCTGGCAGCGCTGCAGCCCAAGGTGCTGCTGGTCTTGGGGCGGGTCGCGCTGCAGGCGTTGTTCCGGTCCAACGAGTCCATCAGCCGCGTGCGTGGCACCTGGCGCGACTACCAGGGCATCCCGACGATGCCGACCTTCCACCCCGCCTACCTGCTCCGCAAGCCAGAAGACAAGCGGCTGACCTTCGCCGATCTGAAGGCGGTGAGGGCGCGCTACGACGAGCTCGGCGGCGCCCGCACCTCGTAGAGGGCCCCGGCAGAGAGCCGCTGGTGTACGCTGCCACTTCGGAGGTGCGTCCATGGCGATCAAGCTCGGTGGGCTCGCGGCCCGGCTCAAGGCGGGGATCGACGCGGCGGAACAGCAGCGGCGACAGGCAGAAGAAGAAGCGCGGATAGCGGCCGAGGCTGCGGCTCGGGCCAAGCAGGAAGCCCACGAAGCGCGCGACGAGATGATGGGCGAGCTGCATGCCTTCGGCAAGCAGGTCGAGCACTTCACCGTGCGCAAGAAGAAGGGAACCCTGGTCGTGGGCTTCGATGGTCGCAGCCTCACCTTCCAGCCGGTGGGCGAGGGCGACCGGATCGACGTGCACGCCGAAGACGAGGTCCACCATCTCACCCGCGACGAGGCCAAGGAGTGGGAGGTGGTGCTCAAGGAGGCCAACGGGCCCAGGCGCCTGCCCCTGGAGTTCGGCCTCGAAGAGCTGGTGACCCGCTACCTGGCGGTGCCCGTGGTCGAGCCCGAGGCCCCCGAGGCCCCCGCGCCGCAATCCTCCGCTCCCGAGCCGGCGCCCGAGCCAGCGCCCCCGCCGCGCCCGGCCGTCAAGGCAGCCCCCGACGAGGTGAGCCCCAGCAAGCGCATTCCCTCACCGCGCTCCAAGGCGCCGCCCGGCTCGGCTCTCCGCGAGCTGAGCAACCCGTGGGACTGACCGTGTGAGCCTGGCTAGAAGCTGGTCAGGCTGGAGAAGTGCCGCACCCGCCCCACGGTGATGCCGGGCGGTAGCTGCAGCTCCCACAGCGTGCGGTGGTCGGCCGTGACCTCCTGCAGCGTGCCCAGCTGGCCCCAGGCAGCCAGGTAGTTGCCGTTGTCGAGCTTGCGCGCGTCGCCGATGGCGTAGCTGTAGTCGCCCGTGGGGTGCCAGTGCTCCCACACCCGCTCGGCGGTCATGGTCGACTCGTTCCACTCGATCTCGGCGATGCTGCTCATCTGCGGGGTGCGGTGGTCACCGTTGTCGAAGGTGAGCATGCCGCCCTCCCACACCTGGCTCATGTGGGAGTGGCTCCACAGCGCGGGGTCGTCGACCGTGTCCCACACCGGGTCGCCCCCGGGCAGGGTGAAGTCGCCGCCCAGCCCGTTCATCTGCCACAACACCTCGCCGGTGGCCCGGTCGATCTTCAGCATCCAGTCGGTGAACTTGGTGTTGTAGTAGTAGGCGTCTTCGCTCGACAGGTAGACGAGGCTGTTGCCGTGCGTCCACTCGTTGATGTTGCGCTCGGTGAACCGATCGAAGTCGGACGCGATGTGCTCGCAGGTGAGGGCTGGGAGGGCGCCGAAGTCGTCGAAGGCGTTGTAGATCTCGACGGGCGCGGTGGTGTCGGTGGACCCCTCGGCGATCTCGAAGATCCGGTCGGAGGCCATGCGCGTGACCGGGCCGTTGTCGGTGGGCGTGTCGCGGAAGTCGTAGGCGAGGAACGCGATGGTGTCGTCGGGGTGGTGGTAGACGGCGTGGTGGCCGAGGAGCAGGCGCGTCTCTGTCAGCTCGGTGCCATCGACCCGCACGCGCACGTACTTGCCGATGTCGACCTCGTGCTGCTGGTCGTACACGCCCCAGCCCACGCTCTCACCGTCGGGCCCCGGGATGGCGGTGATCACCACGTCGTCGCCCGCCGTCTTCACCCACCACACGGGGTCGCCCTCATCGTCGAAGATGGCCACATACGTTCCTTCTTGGCCCAGGGTCGACAGGAACAGGTAGCCCGGCGTGTGGTCGGGCTCTGACACCTCGAGGGTGGCGTCGTCGAGGGTGGCCGGCGGGGTCGCGGTGGTGAGGGTCATCGTCTCGCTGACCAAGGGCCCGCCTGCGGTATCGACCACCGCGCGCCAGCTGTAGGAGCGGCCGCCCTTCAGCCCGAGGAGGGGGACTTCGGCTCCTGGCCCCGCCACGGGGTCGGTCTGCTGATCAAGGGCGCCGTCGAGGCCGTACTCCACCCAGGTGTCGCCCACATCGCTGCCCTCGACCGTGACCCAGAACACGTTGTCGACGTGAGGGCTGGCCGCGACGGTGGCCAGCAGCGCGTCGGTGTCGGTGTCGGTGTCGGTGTCGGCATCCGTGTCGGTGTCGGTATCCGAGTCGGTGTCGGCATCCGTGTCGGTGTCGGTGTCGGTGTCGGCGTCGCTGGTGGGGGACTCGTCTTTCGCGTCGTCGCCGCTACACGCAGCCAGGAGGACACACAGGGAGTAGACGATGGGTCGCATGGGAGGCCTCTCTACGCAGCCGGCAGGCCGCAGGGCCACACCCTAGCCCCCGAGGACGGCACTGACGATGTCGGAGACGTCAGCGAGGGCCCCGACCCCCACATCGCCGCAGGCGAGCCGCTTCGAGGTGGGCGGCACGATGCGGTAGCGGCCGAGGGCGCCGAGCCACTGCAGGTTGCGCTGCACCACCGGGTGGACCCACATCGCGGTGTTCATCGCCGGGCACACGTGCACGTCGACCTCGGCGGGCAGCGCCATGAACACGGTCGACAGGGCATCGTCTGCCAGCCCGCAGGCCAGACGGGCGAGGGTGTTGGCCGTGCACGGTGCTACCACCGCGACCTCGGCCCACTTGGCCCAGTCGATGTGCTCGATGGCCGAGGCCTCGCCCCCACCCCCCGTCGCCAGGGCATCGAGCATGACCGGGTGGCCACTCATGGCCTCGAAGGTGAGCTCGGTGACGAAGCGGGTCGCGGAGCGGGTCATGACCACCCGCACCTCGCAGTCGTTCTTCACCAGCTGGGACACCAGATCGGCTGCCTTGTAGGCGGCGATCCCTCCACTGACGCCGAGCAGGACACGCTTCATCGCTGGGTGACTCCTTCCTCGACCCGCAGCGCAGGCCGGCCGTCGGCGGTGGTGCGCAGGTAGTTGGTATACAGCTGCGCGGCGTGTTCTTCCTCGAAGATGACGAAGTGGCTGCCCTCCCAGTATTGGGCGAAGCCGCCCGTCATGGGGTGCCCCTCGAAGTCGACCTGGTTCGCTGCAGCGGGCAGCGGCGAGGCGGGCAGCCCGCGCAGGGCCAGCGCCTCGGTGTTCGTGGCCGCCTCTCCGACGATGGGCAGTTGGCCCGCCGCGGCCAGGGCGATGGCCGTTCGGTAGGGGGTGTTCGCGTCGAGCGTGCCGTTGGTCAGCAAGACCGGCGCCGGCGCGTGACCACGCCACGGGCCCCTGCGCGCCGACCAGTAGGGCGCGTAGTTCACGGTGTCGGTCACCTCGGTCAGTGTCTGGATCAGGGCAATGGCCGGATGCATCTCGGTGAGGTCTTCGTCTTCCTCGAAGCCGAGCAGTGTCTCGATCACCGCCTCGAAGTCGAGGATGTCTTTGCGCTCCAGCAGGGTGATCGACAGCATGCCGCCAGCGCCGGACAGCACCGTCGCCTTCACGTCGGCCCCCCAGAAGGGGGCGGCCAGTGCGCCCGTCAGCCCCCCCTGGCTGTGGCCGAGGAACATGACGCGGTCGGGGTCGAGAGGCACCGACTGGCCATCCTCGGTGCGCAGCACCCACGGCCGGTCGGCCAGCGCCCGGGCCAGGTAGATGGCGTCGGCCGCCCCCTGACGGAAGTTGGTCAGGCCGGAGTCGGGGTTGGTGAAGTTGAAGTGGGCGATGTCGGAGGCGGTGGAGCCGCCCTGTCGGGTGCCATGCAGCGGCTGGTCGAGGCCGATGGAGATGATGCCCTCGAGCCCCAGCCGGCCCGCCACCTCGAACACGCTGCTGGAGTTGCAGTGGGTGCGGTAGTCGCCGCCGGTGCCGTGCTGGTAGATGACCACCGGCCAGCCCCCGGGTGGGGGCGACGACAGGTCGAGAGGTGCACACACCGAGGCTCGCATGTCGTCCCACGATGCGATCACCGGGCGGCCTGCGTCGTCGAACTCGAAGGCCCCGCCCTCGGTGTAGAAGGGCCGCTCGCCGTGGGTGAACACCGGCGAGGGATAGTGGGTGCGCCAGGCCACGTAGTCGCGCGAGGTGTGGATGTGCTCCAGCTCGAAGCGAGCGAGATCGGGAGGCGCGACTTCGTGCTGCAGGAAGTCGGCGATGCGCGCCATCTCCTCCACCGGGTCGTAGGTGGTGAACACCGTGGCTACCGCGACGGTGTCGAGGGGGACCCCGTGGAAGGTGAGGGCATGGGCGAGTGCGGGGTCGTGGTCGGGGTGCGACGGAGACAGGGTGGCGACGTAGTCGGGATGACGGGTGGCCGCGTCGGTGGTGACGACCAGGGCATGGGTGGTGGCGGGTCGCAGCGGGAAGCCGGGCACCGGGGACACGGCCAGGACATGGGCGGGGTACCACTCCGTCTCGCCGACCAGGGGCTCCATGCGCACCGGCACGCGCTCGCCCCAGCCGGGGGAGTCGGGATCGATGTCGATGAGGAAGACCGATGCCCCCGGCTGCATCGACGCTGCCGGCGTGGGCAGGTGGTCGAGGGCGATCTCCTCAGCGAAGGGCACGTACAGCGGCGACGACGTGCCGAAGCCCGGCAGCGCCTCTGCCCGGTCGAGGTAGGCCTCGATCAGGTCGACGGAGGAAGGGTCGGGGAAGTTGCCGAGATCGATGCTCCCGTCGTCGTCGCGGAAGCGATCGCTGGGCCACGGAGCATCGAAGAAGCCCTCCGGGGTGGCCGACCACACCGGGAGGGGGCCCCCGAGGGGCGCGTCGGCTTCGGTGCAGCCCGCGAGGAGCCCCAGCAGGACTCCGGCGGCCATGCGTCGTCGACTCGGCATGCTCCCTCCGCGAACCCCGATCGTACTGCGCCAGAGGCGTTCGCGCCCCCTCGGCCGTAGCGTTACGGTCGGCGCCAGCCGTTCGCTGGCTCGCCCGGCAAACAGGGGTGAGACGCAGGAGGCAGCCATGGGTCCCGTCGACAAGCTCTATGACGGCAAGGCCAAGGAAGTGTGGTCCACCGAAGACGACTCGCTGGTGGTGCTGCGCTTCAAGAACTCCGCCACCGCCTTCAACGGCGTGAAGAAGGCCGAGATCGAGGGCAAGGGTGCCCTGAACACCAAGATGACGGTGGCGCTGTTCCGCCGGGTCGAGGCGGCCGGGGTGCGCACCCACCTCGTCGACGTGCTGAGCGACACCGAGCTGCTGTGTCGAAAGGTGGAGATCGTGCCGGTCGAGGTGGTCGTGCGCAGCGTCGTCGCGGGCTCCTTCGCCAAGCGCTACGGCCTGCAGGAGGGAGCCGCCCTGTCGAAGCCCCTCGTCGAGCTGTTCCACAAGTCTGACGCCCTCGACGACCCGCTGGTCAACGACGATGCGGCCGTGGAGCTGGGATGGGCACGCCCGTGGGAGCTGGCCGCGATGAAGGAGCAGGCGCTCGTCATCCATGGCGTGCTGGCTGACTTCTGGGCAGAGCACGGCATCCAGCTCGTCGACGCCAAGTACGAGTTCGGTCGCGACGACGGCCGCATCGTGCTCGCCGATGAGCTCACCCCCGATGGCTGCCGGCTGTGGGAAGTGGGCACCCAGCGCAAGCTCGACAAGGATGTCTTCCGCCGCGACCTCGCCGACCTGGGCGACACCTACCGCGAGCTGCACCAGCGGATCTTCGGGGCGTGACGCGCACGCTGGAAGACGCCGGCGGCATCGTGGTGGCAGCCGGCCACCCGGCGGCGGCTCGCGTGGTGGCTGCCGGGCTGCATGGCATGCAACATCGTGGGCTGGGTGGTGCCTGCCTGGCGGTCGGCGATGGCGCGACGATCCGCGGAGTCCACGGCGAAGGTCGGGTCGACCAGGCCATCCAGCCCGACGCCCTGGTGGGGCTGCCCGGTGGCTTCGCCATCGGCATGGTCGAGGCGCACGGAGCGGGGGCCCGACTGGCCACAGGGCACAGCAGCGCCGGGCGAGCGGCGGTCGCGGTGGCGGGGGCGATCACCAACGCCCCCGAGCTGTGGCGCGAGGCGCTGGAGCACGGTGCGGTGGCCAGCGCCGGCTCGGATGCCGAGCTGGTGCTCCACCTCATCGCGAGGTCCACCCAGCGCACCTTCGTCAACCGCCTGGTCGACGCGGTGTGGAAGGTGCAAGGGGCCTACACCCTGGCTGCGCTCACCCCCGATCGGTTGGTGGTGCTGCGCGACCCCGGCGGATTCCGGCCGCTGTGGCTCGGTCAGCTGGGCGACGCCGTCGTGGTGGCCTCCGACGATCAAGCCATCGAGTGCCTCGGGGGGCAGCTGGTCCGCCCCCTCCGCCCGGGGGAGATGCTCATCGTCGATGCTCGAGGCGTGCAGTCCATCGCCCCGCTACCCTCACGCCCCACGTCGGTGTGCACCCAGGAGTTGCTCACCCTGGCACCTCGCGCCGGTCGGCCCTTCGCCGAGCCGTCCTACACGCTGCGCCATCGGTTGGGGGCGATGCTCGCCGACCGTGCGCCGGCACCGGCCGCGGAGGTGGTGGTGGCGGCCCCTGGCGCCTCACAAGACATCGCTGCCGGCTACGCCATGGCCGCGCAGCTGCGCCAGGCCCCCGCCTTCGTCGCGCAGCCCACGTCGCCCTACCTCGCCCCCGACGAACGGAGCGGCTCCGGCCCCTCGCAGCTTCGGGTGGTGTCGGGAGCGGTGGTCGGCCAAGGCGTGGTCCTCATCGCTGGCTCGATGACCCATGGCCACGACCTGCGACGGGCGATCTCCGACCTGATGGCGGCAGGCGCCCGCTCGGTGCACGTGCGCTGTGGAGCGCCGCCGATTCGCCTGGCCTGCCCCTACGGCATGCGCATCCGAGGCGCCGAGGCCCTCGCAGCGAGCCGGCACCCCGAGCGTGAGGCCCTGGCCAGCTGGCTCGGGGCGACGAGTGTGGAGTGGGTGGCCCCCGAGGAGCTGGGTGAGGTGCTGGGCGCTGGCCGCTGCGAGGCCTGCCTGTCGAATCAGCTGCCGCTGGAGGTGCGCGAGGCCGCGCCCGACGACCAGCTCGCCCTGTTCCGCGACGCCTGACGCCGCCCTCGCTCAGGCCGACAGGCCGCCGTCGACCACGAAGCTCTGCCCCGTGATGTAGGCGCCGCCCGGGCCGCACAGGAACCGCACCATCGCCGCGATCTCGTCGGGGGTTCCCATGCGGCCGAGGGGCACGGCGGCTACCGCCTTGTCGCGCGTGGCCTCGGGCAGGGCCGAGGTCATGTCGGTCTCGATGAAGCCCGGGCACACCGCGTTGACCCGCACGCCCCGGCGCGCCATCTCGAGGGCCAGGGTGCGGGTGAGCCCCAGCACGGCGGCCTTGGCGGCGCTGTAGTTGACCTGGCCCGGGTTGCCCCGCAGCGCCGAGACCGAGGCGAGGTTGACGATGCGACCCTCGCGGGCCTTCGCCATCACGGGCAGCACCGCGCGACACATGCGGAAGACCCCGCCGGCGTTGACTTCGAGCACCCGGTCCCACTGGGGGTCTCGCAGCCGCATGGCCAGGCCGTCGTCGGTGATCCCGGCATTGTTGATGAGGATGTGGGGACCTCCCACCTGCGCGGCAGCGGCGACCAGCGCCTCGCAGCCCTCGGTGGTGGACACGTCGGCCTGCACGGCGAGCCCGTCGATGGCGGCAGCGAGGGCCTCGGCAGCCTCTCCACTCGACTGGTAGTTCACGACGACCCGCGCCCCGTGGGCGGCCAGCTCCCGCGCGATGGCCGCGCCGATGCCCCGAGCCCCTCCCGTGACGATGGCAACCTTGCCCTGCAGCTCCATGTGGACCCTCCCCGTGCCGGGCGCGCCTATGCTGGAGCCTCGACCGCCGCCACTCGCCCCTGGTGGATGCCCTGCCAGCCACAGGCCACCGCGACCAGCCGGTCGACCCCCACGGCGATGCCCGCCGTGCGGGGCAGCTGATCGGTGGCGGCCAGCAAGGCCTCGTCGATGGGGTGGGGGACCTCGCCCCGAGCCCGTCGCGCGGCCGCCGACGCCTCGAACCGCCTCCGAAGCTCGGCGCCGTCGGTGAGCTCGAGGAAGGCGTTCCCCAGCTCCACGCCCCCGACATAGGCCTCGAAGCGGCAGGCCACAGGCCAGGCCCCATCGTCGCGCACCGTCGCCAGGGCCGCCTGGGATGCCGGCCAGTCACGCACGAAGCAGGCTCCTGACAGCGTGGGCTCCACGCGCTCGACCCACAAGCGGAAGAAGGCGTCGTCCCACACCGACTCCTGGGGAGCGAGATCGGTCGCTCGTGCCGTCGCGACGTCGAGGCCTGTCGCCTCGCGGACGACCTGCCTCACCGTGGCCCGTCGCCAGCTCGAGGGCGCGGGCCGCCCCACCGCCTCGCAGGCGACAGCGACCAGCGCCTCCACCTCGTCCATCAGGTCGTCGAGCTCGGCGCCGGCGCGGTACCACTCCAGCATGGTGAACTCGCGGCCGTGCCATCCTCCGTGCTCGCGCCCGCGCAGGCAGGGGCCGATCTCGTAGATGCGGCACAGCCCGGCGGCGAGCACGCGCTTGAGGGCGAACTCGGGGGACGTGCGGAGGAAGCCCCCCTCCGCCGGCACCGCGAACAGGTTCTCCTCGAGGGCAGGGGAGGGCACCACCACCGGGGTGGGGACCTCTAGGTAGCCGTGGTCTTCGAGCCAGCGCCGGGCGGCTGCGAGCACCCGCGCCCGAGCTCGAAGCCCGTCGGGGCTCACTTCCGGACGCGCTCGACGTATTCGCCGGTGCGGGTGTCGATCTTCAGCCACTCTTCGTTCTCGATGAACAGCGGCACGTTGACCGTGAGGCCCGTCGTGAGCTCGGCCGGCTTCGTGCCGCCCTGGGCCGTGTTGCCCTTCACGCCGGGCTCGCAGTAGGCGATCTGCAGCTCGACGAAGTTCGGGAAGTCGATGTTGACGGGGTTGCCCTTGTAGAAGAGCACCTGCACTTCCATGTCTTCCTTGAGGAAGTGCTTGGAGTCGCCCACCGCCTCGACCGTGATGCCTACCTGCTCGAAGGTCTCGGTGTTCATGAAGTGGAAGAACTCACCGTCTTCGTACATGTACTGCATGGTGTGCTCTTCCACCTCGGCCGGCGCGAGCTTCTCGCCCGACTTGAAGGTGCGCTCGAGCGTGCTGCCGTTGATGAGGTTCTTCATCTTGGTGCGCGTGAAGGCACAGCCCTTCCCGGGCTTCACGAACTGAAAGTACGTGATGGACCACGGGCTGCCGTCGACCTCCACCTTGAGTCCATTGCGGATATCCGACGTCTCGTACATGGCTGAACCTCGTGCAGAATTGGGATGGCTGAGCATGTATCACGGTGAGGGCCCAGGGCGAGCCATGGCCTCCAAGGCCGACATTCAGCGAGCCAGGCCGGATACGGTCGAGGCGTGGGCCGAGGCAGACGAGCGGTTTCCCGTCCGGGTGACCTCCTCGTTCTGGCGTCGCATCGACCCCGCCGACCCTGACGACCCCCTGGCCCTGCAGGTCCTGCCCGACCCCCGCGAGCTCGTCGACGACCCCGCTGACCTGCTCGACCCCGTCGGCGACGCCGCCTGCTCCCCGGTGCCGTGGGTGGTGCACAAGTACGACAACCGCGTGCTGGTGCTGCTCACCAAGCGATGCCACCTGTACTGCCGCTACTGCTTTCGGCGCGACCACACGCCGGGGGAGCAGCAAGACCCCACCGACGAAGACTGGGAGCGCGCGTGGGCCTACGTGGCCGCGTGTGGTGCCGAGGAGGTCATCCTCTCCGGGGGCGACCCCCTCGCGGTGAACGACCGTCGCCTGGCCGATGCGCTGCGTCGCGCGCGTGCCGCAGCGCCCGTCGTGAGGGTCCACACGCGGGCGCCCATCACCTTTCCGCGCCGGGTGACGCCGCAGCTCGTGCAGCTGCTTGCGGAGGGGTCCACTTGGGTGGTCGTGCACTGCAACCACCCCCGAGAGCTGGCCCCGGATGTCGACGAAGCCCTCGCGCGACTCGTCGACGGCGGGGTGCCGGTGCTCAACCAGAGCGTGCTGCTGCGAGGGGTCAACGACTCGGTCGACGTGCTCGCCGAGCTGTCGCGACAGCTGGTGCGAAGGCGGGTGTTTCCCTACTACCTGCACCATCCCGACCGTGCCCGAGGCAACGCCCACCTGCGCGTGCCGATGAAGGAAGCGCTGGCCCTGGTGGAGGGGCTGCGCACCCGGACCAGCGGGCTGGGGATGCCGAGGCACGTCGTCGATGTGCCTGACGGAAGCGGAAAGATCGACGCCGTGCGCTACGCCTCGACACGCCCCGACACGCCCTAGAGCCACGACCCCTCGCCCCTACGGTATACTGCCGGTGGGTACACGAGGTGCTTTGGCCTCGACGTCCGCACAGGAGACGACACATGGTTCGATGGGTCCTGGCCGCTGCCCTGCTCACGGTGGCAGGTTGCGGGAAGAAGGGCGGTAGCTCGGTGGGGAACGCCTCAGACCCGACCAGTTTCGCGTCCTCTGGCTTCATCGACTTCGACTTCGAAGAGGAAGAGGAAGCCCTGGAAGACCTCATGGGCTCCGAGCTCGAGGTCGTGAACGCCGAGTGCGGCAACCTGCTCGAGCTGGAGCCTCTGGCGCTGTCGGGGATGCTCAGCGACCCACAGGTGCGCTGTCTGGAAGACCGTCTCAAGGAGTCGGAGCGTCAGACGGCCAAGAACAAGCTGTCGGTCATCCTGATGAACGACGCCTGGATCAAGGGCGACGAGCATCGCTGGGAAGGCATCACCCGTCGTCACCTCAAGGAGATCGACAGGTCGAACCCCGACATGTGCTACAAGTTCGCCTACATCCTGTCCAAGCAGGGTCCCGACAAGATGGATGAAGCGATGAAGTGGGCCGACGTGGCTCTCGACAACCGCTCCCGTTGGGAAGGCGACACCCACGTCAAGCGGGTCTACGCCCTGCACAAGATCAAGACAACCTCGGCCCAGCGCAAGTGGGAGTGGCTCGAGGAGCAGTACACAAAAGACCCGTCGGAAGACCTCCTCAAGGAAAAAGACGAGGCCCGGAACCTCACGAAGACCATGGCTCGTGAGTGGCTGGAGTACGCGCGTCAGGCCAAGCAAGACGAGACGGTGCCCTATGGCCTGTGCGTCAGCGCGGCAGGCACGGCGGAGTTCTGCGAAGAGGTGTAGTGGTTGGCCTACGGGCCGGGCCGGGCCTACAGGTTCGCGGTGTCGGCCGGGGCCGGCTGCAGGCGCACACTGAAGGTGCTGCCCTGGCCCACCTCTGACGCGGCGGTGAGGTCGCCGTGCATCAAGCGGCACAGCTCCTGCGACAGCGCCAGGCCAAGCCCGGTGCCGCCGTACTTCTCGTGGCCTGACCGGTGCACCTGGGTGAACGCCTGGAACAGCCGCGCGAGCTGGTCGTCGTCCATCCCGATGCCCGAGTCGACCACATCGACCACGACCTGGTCGTCGGCGAGGTGGGCCCGAAGCTCGATGGTGCCGGCCTCGGTGAACTTGGCTGCGTTGGACAGCAGATTCAGCAGCACCTGCTGCAGGCGGGTCGCGTCGGCCGTGACAGGGGGCAGCCCATCGGACAGCGTGACCTCGAGGGTGTTGGCGTTGCGGTCGCACAGCACCCGAGCGTCGTCGAGGACCTCCTCGATGAGCGCGGGGAGGTCGACGGGTGACACCCGGACCTCGAGGCGACCCGTCTCGATCTTCGACAGGTCGAGCACGTCGTTGATCAGGTTGAGCAGGTACTGCCCGCTGGTCTCGATGCGGGCCAGGTCGTCACGGTCTTCTTCCGACTCGACCTCCTCCGCCAGCAGCTGGGCGTAGCCGATGATCGCATTGAGCGGTGTGCGCAGCTCGTGGCTCATGTTGGCCAGGAAACGCGACTTCGCCTTCGAAGCCTCCTCGGCGGCTCGCATGGCCTGCTTGAGGCTCGTGACGTCGTGCCCGATGAGCACCACACCGAAGGGGCCGGTCGGGCGAATGGGCAGAGGAGCGAGGGAGACCAGCATGGGGACCTGGCTGTCATGCGCGACCAGGCCCAGCTCCAGGCCTGCCACCGAGGCCCCCTGCTGGCAGCGCGCCCACGGGCCACTGCGGAACGCCGCCGCCTGCTCTGCGGTGTCGAACAGCTGATCGATGGTGAGCACGTCGCGCAGGGCGAGGTCGTGGGCCCGCACCGCGGCATCGTTGGCGTAGACGATGCGCCCACGTGGCGAAGCGATCACCAGCGTGTCGGGCACCGCCGCGATGGCGGTGCGTGCGGTGGCCAGGGTGCTGACCCGGAACAGGTCGTAGCGGTACATCGCGACCACACAGGCGAGGCTGAACGCCGACAGCGTCGTCGAGGTGATCGGGATCTGCTGCATGCCGAGCCCGAGGGGCAGCACCACCTCGGCGATGATGCCCACGCCCGCGGGCACCGCGATGCCAGCGGCCATCACCTGGGCCGCCTTGTAGCGCTCGGGGTCGGAGCGAGCGTCGACCAGGTTGAACAGCACCACCAGGGGCGTGACCGCAGCGAGCACCGAATACCACACCGAGTACAGGGTGTAGAGCGGGCCGAGGTCGGGGTCGGTGATCCATCCGAAGACACCCTGCCACGCCAGCTTCTCCTCGATGAAGCCTGCTTCGTAGGCTCCCATGAAGGCCAGCGAGGGGCCGAAGAGCACGATCGATGTGAGGCTGTGGTCTGCCAGCTCGTCGCGCTGGGCCAGTCGCAGGGCGAACAGCAGCCCGCCAGGGATGGCGAGCATCTGACCCAGCCGGAGCAGGGCACGCCAGGCCGCTGCGGCCTCGAGGGTGACCGCCGAGCGCACCGTCACGTCGAACAGCTGCCACACGGCGAGGGTGGCGACGAAGAAGACGAAGGCCTGGGTCGTGCGGTCTCGTGGCAGGTAGCGTAGCGAGAAGGCGAGGATACCGATGTTGATGCACAGCGGAATCAGCGCGAGGAGCACGCCGGCTGGATTGTGGAGGCCGAGATCGAACAGCAACACAGGCGCCCCGCAGCAAGCGGAGGGTCATGTAATCGGTACAGCCCTCAGCGGCCTTCCGCCCAGCGAATCAGCGCCGTGGTGTCGCTGAAGCGTGACGAGGAGGTCGGGGCCCCCAACACGGCCACCGCCAGGGTGCGGCCGTCGTCGGTTCGGACGACGGTAGCGAAGCAGTAGCGCGCGGTGTCGGTGTAGCCGGTCTTGGCCGCGAGGGTCTCGTAGCGGCGCACCAGGCGATTGGTCGAGCCCAGCACATGAGGGCCCTTCTTGCGGTCGAGGCGCCACTGCTTCGCGCTCGCCGCTGGCTCGAGCAGGGGGTGGCTCGCCACGGCCACGACCGCCTTGAGCATGTCGCGAGCCGTCGCCATGTTGTCGTCTTCGAGGCCGGAGGGGTCGCTCCAGGTGTCGCCGGTCAGACGCAGCTCGTGGCTCACGTCGGCCATCCGACCCAGGAAGTGGTCGTAGTCGAGGCCCGACAGCGTGGCCAGGCCCATCGCACCCCGGTTGTCGGAGGCCACCAGCGCCGCGCCGAGCCACTCGTGACCGTCGTGGCACACGCCGGTCTCGAAGCGAGAGCGCGCTCCCGAGCGGCTGGGCCACTCGGCCTTCGACACGCACAGCTCCTGGTCGAGGTCGGGCTCGGTGGAGGCGAGGGCCAGCCCGGAGACCATCTTGGTGAGGCTGGCCACGGGCCGCAGCTCGTCGGCCCGCCGCTCGAACAGCACCTCGCCCCGGTCGAGGTCGGCGATGATCACCGACTGGGCACGGTGTCGCGGGCCTCGGTCGTGCACGGCGGGCGTGTCGAGGTCGGGGAGCACCCACAGGGCATCCGCCGTGGCCGCGGGGAACCACACGGGAGGCGCCCACGGCGTCGGCATGTCGAGGAGTCGGCGGGGCGGCGCCTGCACCGCCTCCGTCTCGGTGGGCCACAGGACCGCTGCGACGCAGGCAGCGAGGGCGACGTTGACGAGGGTCAGCGAGGAACGGACGAGGAGGGGGGGGAGGGAGCGGGGGAGGGCCTACAGTGGACCGGACGGGCCGCTGGCCGCCAAGGGGTGGTATCAGAGCGAGGTCCCACCCCTGGAGCTTGCCATGCGCTTCCTTCACTCGATGATTCGTGTGTACGACCTCGACGCCGCCCTGCACTTCTTCTGCGACCTGTTGGGGCTGCAGCAGGTGCGCCGCACCGACCACGAAGCGGGTCGCTTCAGCCTCGTGTTCCTGTCGACCGGCGCCGAGGGAGATGCCGCGCAGATCGAGCTCACGTGGAACTGGGACGAGGCCGAGCCCTACTCCCAGGGAAGGAACTTCGGGCACCTGGCCTTCGCCGTTGACGACATCCATGCCACCTGCCAGCGCCTCGCCGACCATGGCGTGCTCATCGCGCGCCCGCCTCGCGACGGCCGGATGGCGTTCGTGCGCAGCCCCGACGGGATCAGTGTCGAGCTGTTGCAGGCAGGCCCCGCCCTGGCGCCCATCGAGCCATGGGCTTCGATGGAGAGCACGCCGCCCTGGTAGCGCCGCCTCGCTACCTGTGCGGGATGAGGTCGGGAAGGGGGGTGGACTCCACCACCACGAGGTACCACCCGAGCATCGACGCCACGGTCACCGAGCCCGTCGCCGAGATGGGAAGGGCCAGCACGGCCACGACCAGCGCCGCGCCGTGGCTCCACTTGCCCGGCACCCGCACCAGGCCATTGACCGCCACCCAGCTCACCGCCGACACCATGAGCACGCCGAAGCCCGTGCTCCACGAGCCTGGCGCGAAGGCGTCGCGAGCGAAGAACACCAGGATCGGGCACAGGGCCGTGGCCACCAGGATCCGCCCCACCGACCGCACGCCGGCGTTCGCCTGTGGGTAGGTGACCTCTTCGCGATCGAGGCGTCGAAGCAGGTCGCGCCCCCACCATGCGGCAATGGCGCCCTGCCACAAGGCCAGCGGGTAGAGCAGCTGCAGGGCCCAGGCTGTCTGGTCGAGCATGTACAGCCCGATCAGACCGACCCCCCACCCGGCCACCGGGTAGAGCAGGAGGTTGAGCATTCGGTCGGAGACCGTGTGGATGTCACTCACCGACATGCATCCGGTCTATCCAGAGGCGCTGTGCTACGCTCGCTGGCCCGCCTGCCTCGGCAGGCCACCCTCCCTCCATCTGCCTCTTCCCACTCTGCGGAGTCCCCATGGCGACAGCCATCGTGGAGCAGGTGCCGCTACATCAAGCGGCCGCCGAGCGCTATCTGAACTACGCCCTTTCGGTGATCACGTCGCGGGCTCTTCCCGACGTTCGCGACGGGCTGAAGCCCGTCCAGCGGCGGATCCTGTTCACCATGTTCCACGAGATGCGGCTGCATCCCGGCGGGCGCTATCGCAAGTGCGCGGCGGTGGTCGGCGAGGTGATGGGCAAGTACCACCCTCACGGCGACCAGAGCATCTACGACGCCCTGGTGCGCATGGCGCAAGACTTCAGCCTGCGGGCTCCGCTGGTCGATGGGCAGGGCAACTTCGGCAGCATCGACGGCGACCCGCCGGCCGCCATGCGCTACACCGAGTGCAAGCTGCGCCCCCTCGCCGAGGAGCTGCTGTCCGAGATCCGGATGCGCACCGTCGACTGGCGCCCGAACTACGACGGCCAGCGCTCCGAGCCCATCGTGCTCCCCGCCAACTTCCCCAACCTGCTGGTCAACGGTAGCGAGGGCATCGCCGTGGGCATGGCCACCCGCATTCCGCCCCACAACCTCGGCGAGGTCGTAGACGCCGCCATCGCCCTCATCGGCAACCGCAAGCTCGAGGTCTCCGACCTGGTGGGCATCGTGCGCGGCCCCGACTTCCCGACGGCCGGCGAGATCCTCGCGAGCAAGCAGGAGCTGATCGAGCTGTATGCCACCGGGCGCGGCACACTGAAGGTGAGGGCCACCTGGTCGGTCACCAAGGATGGTCGCCGCAAGCAGATCATCATCGACTCGGTGCCCTACGGCCAGAACAAGGCGAAGCTCATCGAGCATGTCGGGGCGGAGGTTCGCGAGCGGCGGCTGCCGCAGGTCGTCGACGTGCGTGACGAGTCGACCGACGACGTGCGCATCGTGCTCGACCTCAAGCAGGGTGCTTCGGCCGAAGCCGTGATGGCCTACTTGTTCAAGCGCACGTCGCTGCAGACGACCTGGCCCGCCAACCTCACGGCGCTGATCCCAGGCACCAAGCCGGATGTGTGCACCCCCAGCCGCCTCGACCTCAAGTCGATGCTGGTGCACTGGCTCGACTTCCGCTTCGCCACGGTGCGACGTCGGTTCGAGTACGAGCTGGCGGTGCTCGAAGAGCGCATCCACATCCTCGAGGGATTCCAGATCGTCTTCGATGCCCTCGACGAGGCCATCGCGATCATCCGGGCCTCCGAGGGGAAGCGCGACGCCGCAGACCGCCTGATGGACCGCTTCGACATCGACGAGCTGCAGACCGAAGCCATCCTGGAGCTGCGGCTGTACAAGCTCGCCAGGCTCGAGATCCTGGTCATCCTGGAGGAGCTCGAGGAGAAGCGCGCCGAGGCCACGCGCATCGAGGCCATCCTTGCCAGCGACAAGAAGCTGTGGGGCGTCGTTCGCACCGAGCTCAAGGAAGTGCGGCAGCACTACGCCGACCCGCGCCGCACCCGGGTCGGCCTGCCCGAGAAGAAGCTCGAGTTCGACGAAGACGCCTACATCGTCAAGGAAGACACCTACTGCGTCGTCACCCGCGATGGGTGGATCAAGCGGCAGTCGAGCTTCTCGGCGGTCGACAAGATCCGGGTGCGCGACGGCGACGAGATCGGGTGGCTGTTCAAGGCGCACACGAGGTCCACCGTCACCTTCTTCACCAACCTCGGCTCGGCCTACGTGATGCGCATCGACGCGGTGCCGTCGACGACCGGCTACGGCGACCCGCTCCAGGCGAGCTTCTCCTTCGCCGACGGCGAGCGCGTCGTTGGCGTGCTGTCCCACGACGCCCGTCACCGGCGCCACCTGCAAGAGCCACTGCTGGTGCCTGCCGGCGACGATCCGCCGCCGCCGTATGGGGTGGCGCTCACGCTGCAGGGGCGGGTGCTTCGCTTCGCACAGGCAGCCCACGAAGACGTGTCGACCAAGGCCGGGCGCAAGTACGCGCGTCTGGGCAAGGGCGACCAGGTGTTCGCGGTGTACTCGTGCGACGGCGACGAGCGGGTCTGTGCGGCGACGCGGCAGGGCCGAGCCATCGTGTTCGAGGTGAGCGAGGTCCCCATCCTCAAGGCGGCCGGCAAGGGCGTGATGGGCATCAAGACCCGCGAGGGCGACGAGGTCATGGCCTTCGAGCTGGCCCGCGGGAGCCTCGAGGGGCCCACGGTGTCGACGAGCTTCGGCCGTGAGCTGGTGATCCGCGAGCGGAAGTTCGGGGTGTCGAAGCGGGGCGGTCGCGGAAAGGTCGTGCTGAAGCGTGGCACCATCGACAGCTGGGCACGGACTGCCATCCTGCAGCTCGACGAGCGCGGAGCCAGCGAAGCCTCCGGGCCGGCCGACGACGACGGAGAGGAGTGACCCATGGGCACCTACAACGCCGATGACATCCAGGTTCTCGAAGGTATCGAGCACGTCCGGAAGCGGCCGGCCATGTACATCGGTGGCACCGGGGCCGACGGCCTCCACCACCTGCTGTGGGAGATCGTCGACAACGCGACCGACGAAGCCCTCAACGGCCACGCCACCGGGGTGACGGTCACCCTGCACAAAGACGGCGAGACCTGCACGGTCGACGACAACGGGCGCGGGATCCCGGTCGACATCCACAAGAAGAAGGGCGTGTCGGCCCTCGAGGTCATCCTCACCACGCTGGGGGCCGGCGGGAAGTTCGACGGGAGCAACTACGAGACGAGCGGTGGGCTGCACGGAGTCGGGAGCTCCGCGGTCAATGCCCTGTCTGAGCGGTTCGAGGCGCGGGTTCGCCGCGACGGCAAGGAGTGGATGCAGGCCTACCGCAAGGGGCGGCCGAAGAAGCCCGTAGAGGCGGTCGGCCCGGCGCGAGGCACCGGCACGCGCATCACCTTCACGCCCGACAAGACCATCTTCGAAGAGACGGCCTTCGACCCCGAGCGCATCGCTCGCCAGCTGGAGGTCAAGAGCTTCCTGCACCGGGGCCTCAAGGTCACCTTCCGCGACCAGGTGAACAAGGAGACCTACGAGTACAAGCACGACGGCGGGCTGGTCGACTACCTCGACGCCGAGCTGAAGCGGCGCGACGACCGGCGGAGCGTCGACGCGACCTTCACCGCCGAGCGCGAGCAGGACGGCGTGAAGATCGACCTGGCTGTGGCATGGACCGAGGCCCCCCGAGAGCGGGTGCTCAGCTACGTCAACGCCATCCCGACCACCGACGGTGGCACCCACGAGCAGGGCTGGCGTGATGCGCTGCTCAAGGCTCTCCGGGCGTTCATCGAGACCCACTCCCTCGACCCGCGCGGGGTGAAGCTGACCGCCGACGACCTGCGGGAGGGGGTGGTGAGCATCCTGAGCGCACGGGTGCGGGAGCCGCAGTTCCAGGGGCAGACGAAGGGCCGACTCAACAACCCCGAGGTGCGAGGCGCCATCGACTCGGCCGTGCGACCGGTCCTCGAGCAGTGGCTGCACGAGAACCGGTCCACCGGCGAACACATCGTCGCCCGAGCCGTGCAGGCCGCACGGGCTCGCATCGCGTCGCGACAGGCTGCCACCAAGGTCCGCCGCAAGTCAGCCACCAGCTCGCGTCTGGCGCTCCCCGGCAAGCTCGCCGACTGCTCCTCCACCGACCCCGAGGAGTGCGAGCTGTTCATCGTCGAGGGCGACTCGGCTGGCGGCTCCGCCAAGCAGGCCCGCGACCGGCGCATCCAGGCCATCCTTCCCCTGCGGGGCAAAGTGCTCAACGCCGAGCAGGCCACGCTGAAGAAGATCCTCAAGAACGAGGAGCTGAACAACGTCGTCACCGCCCTGGGCTGCGGGCTTGGGGCCGACTTTCGGGAAGATCGGCTGCGCTACCAGCGCATCGTGCTGCTGATGGACGCCGACTCAGACGGGCACCACATCGCGACGCTGCTGCTGACCTTCTTCTTCCGCTACATGCGTCAGCTCATCGCGCACGGCTACGTCTACCTGGCGCTGCCTCCGCTGTACCGGATCAACGTCGGCAAGACGACCCACTGGGCCCTCGACGACGCCGACAGGGCACGCATCCTGGGCGACCTCCCCGCCCGCGCCAAGCCCGAGATCACCCGCTTCAAGGGCCTCGGCGAGATGCCGCCCAAGACGCTGTACGAGACCACCCTCGACCCCAACTCCCGGCGCATGGTGCAGGTCACCCTCGATCAGCCCGTCGAGGCCGACGCCACCGTGGCCGACCTGATGGGCAAGGATGCCGCTCCCCGCTACCGCTTCATCATGGAGCGCGCCGAGGAAGCCGACGCTCTCGACATCTAGGGGTGGCGGAGACCGTGGGCGAACGTGCATCGTCGGAGGACCCCACCAGTGCGTGCGCGTGTGGCGTTACGCTGTGGGTCGGAGGAATGCGTGGCCGGTGACCGTCCCAGCTTGGCGGAGGCAAGGGAGCTCCAGCGGCACGGCCGCCTGGAGGAGGCCATCGCCGCCTATGTGGCGTTGTTGGCCGACGAACCCGATGTCTCCGAGGCCAGGGTAGAGCTGGCGCACTGCTACACGCAGCTGGGCCGGTTGACCCACGCCGCCGAGTGCTACGAGGTGCTCGCCGCACACCACCCCCACAGCGTGGGGCTGCGCTGCGAGCTGGGCGATGTGATGCGCCAGCTGGGCTGCTACGAAGCGAGCCTCGAGGCCTACGGTGCCGCGCTGGCCCTCGACCCGGCCAAGGTGCGTGCGCTGGTGGGGCGTGCCGATGCCCAGCGACTCCTGGCGCTGCACGACGAAGCCCTCGCCGGCTACGACGCGGCGCTGGCCCTCGACAAGCAGCACGGCGTGGCGGCCCGGGGGCGCGCGAGCAGCCTGGGCGCGCTGGGGCGACACGAGGAGGCGGTCGCTGCGTGGGAGGTCGCCCTGCGCCTCGGTCCAGGTCACGACGACGCGCGCCGAGGCCTCCGTGAGGCGCGTCACGCGGTCGCCGTAGGCTCCACGTCGAGTCGGCCTGTGCTCGCGGGCGGCCTGCCATCGCTGGGCCGGCAGGGCAACTGGGCTCGTGCCCTGGCCCGCGAGGGTCGAGTGGTGGAAGCCATCGAGGCCTTCCAGGCGGTGATCGAGGCCACGCCTCGTCCGGACTTGCTGGCCGCCCTGGCCCGAGCGCAGGCAGTGGGGCCCAACCCCGAAGACGCCCTGGCCACCTGGCTCGCTGTGCGGGAGCGCGCCCCCCAGCACGTGGAGGCCCACGTCCGCGTGGGGGATGGGCTGCGCGCGGTCCGGCGCCACCTCGAGGCGCTGGCTGCCTACGATCAGGCGCTGCAGCTCGACGCCTCCAACGCGGCAGCCCACCTGGGCCGTGCCGAGACCTTCCGTGGGCTGGGCCGTCTGCTCGACGCCTGCGATGCCTTCGCGCGGGCGCTCGAGATCGAGCCAGCCCATCTCGATGCCCTGGTGGGGCACGCCGCCACCCTGATGGTCCTCGACCGCCCCGAGGAGGCCGAGCCACTGTGGCGTCGTGCGCTGGCTCTGCAGCCTGGGCGCCCCGACCTCGCCGAGGCCCTGCAGTCGTGCCGGGCCGCGGTGGAGTCCCAGCAAGGAGAGACCCGCCGCGCCCAGGCGCGGGCGCACTTCGACCGGGGGCGCCGCCGGCTCAAGGCAGGGCGTCATCGCGATGCCGCGGTCGCCTTCCGCGAGGCCGTACGTGTCGACGGTGACTACGTCGCGGCGCACTACCTGCTGGGGCTATCACTGGTCGAGGCCCGCTCGCTGTCCGAAGCCATCGAGGCCTTCGACGCGGTGCTGGAGCTCGAGCCGGAGCACCTCGATGCGGCCTGGCGCCGGGCGGATGCCCTTCGCCAGCTGGGGCATCACACCGCAGCGCTGGAAGCCTACGACGAAGTCCTCGCCCGTGATGCCGACGACCCTCGCGCCGCTGCAGGCCGCGGCGACGTGCTTCGCCAGCTGGGTCGTCACGACGCGTCGCTGCCCTGGTTCGACAAGGCGCTGGCCCTTCGCCCGCGCAACCTGGTCGCCCTCGCCGGGAAAGCCGCCACCCTCAACGCGCTGTCGCGCTTCGAGGAGGCCCATGGGCTGTGGTTGATGGCGCTGCAGGAGGCGCCGAACCACGCCGCTATCAAGCAGGGTCTCGCCGAGTGTCGCCGAGGCATCGCCGCGCGCGAGCGCCCCGCCCCCGGGTCGCAGCTCCCGGTGCCGGCGCCGCCCACGGGCCTGTCCGTGCGGCGGGCGCGCGGGCGGAGTCGCGACGACTTCGATCAAGGCAGGCGCCTGTACAAGCAGCGCCACTACAAGGAGGCGGCCGCAGCGTTCCGGCGGGTGCTGGAGGTCGAGCCCGTCCACGCCGAGGCGGCCCTTCGCCTCGGCATGGCCCTGGAGGATGCCGGCTCCTTCGACGAGGCCATCCGCGCCTATCGGCTGTGCCTGTCCATCGACCCACACCACTGCCAGGCCGCCACGAACATCGGCGAGGCCCTCCGCAAGAGCGAAGACTACGAAGGCGCGATCAAGGCCTACGACCAGGCCCTGTCGCTGCGCGCCGACTACCTGTACGCCCTGGCCGGGCGGGCCGAGTGCATGCGCATGCTCGGTGATCTCGAGGGCAGCATCGAGTGGTTCGACCGCGCGCTCGTGGTCGGCCCGCGGCACGCCTTCGCCGTGCAGGGCAAGGCGGCCGCCCTCAACGCGCTGCGCCGGTTCGCAGAGGCTCACCCCCTGTGGGAGCAGGCGCTGGAGATCGAGCCCAGCTCTACCTTCGCCGCCGATGGCAAGGCCGCCTGCGAGCGCCATCTGCAGCCCGACGACGACGAAGACGGGGAAGGGTCCGCCACGCCACAGCTCGACGAGCAGGGGCGCGACCTGACAGCCCTCGCCGAAGAAGGAAAGCTGCCGCCAGTGATCGGCCGGCAGCAGGAGATTCGTCAGGTGATGAAGACCCTGGTGCGGCGCCTGAAGGCCAACCCGCTGCTCCTCGGCGAGCCGGGGGTCGGCAAGACGGCGGTGGTGGAGGGCGTGGCGCGCATCCTCGCGTCCGACGAGGCCCCGGCGAGGCTGAAGGGGCTGCGCATCATCGAGCTGTCGATGGGCAGCCTCATCGCCGGCACCAAGTACCGTGGCACCTTCGAGGAGCGCCTGCGCGACCTGGTGGCGGAGGCCAAGTCCACCCCCAACCTGGTGCTGTTCATCGACGAGATTCACACCTTGGTCGGGGCAGGGCGAACGGAGGGCGGGGCCCTCGATGCCGCCAACATCCTCAAGCCGGCGCTGGCCCGCGGCGAGATCACGGTCATCGGGGCGACCACGGTCGACGAATACCGCAAGCACTTCGAGGCCGACTCGGCCCTCGATCGCCGGTTCCAGCCGATTCGGGTCGAGGAGCCCTCGGAAGACGAGACCCTCGAGCTGCTCGACAAGGTCGTCGGGCTCTACGAGGCGCACCACGAGGTGAAGGTGCACCGCCCCGCACTGCGGGCCTGCGTGCGTATGGCCGTGCGGTTCGTGCCGGAGCGACGCCTGCCCGACAAGGCCCTCGACCTGCTCGACGAGGCCTGTGCGGATGCGTCGCTGTCGGGGGAAGAGCGCGTCGATGCGGAGTGCGTCGCTCGGGTGGTCTCGGAGCGCACCGGGGTTCCCGTGCACACCCTCACCGAGGAGGAGCGAGCCCACCTCGATCACCTGCCGGCCAGCCTGGCCCGACGGGTCATCGCGCAGGATGAGGCCATTGCCGAGCTCGTGTCGGCCGTGCGAGTGGCCCGGTCGGGGCTGCGCGACCCGAAGCGCCCTCGTGGGGTGTTCCTGTTCGCCGGGGGCAGCGGGGTCGGCAAGACCGAGCTCGCCCGGGCCCTCGCCGACGAGTTGTTCCCCGAAGGCGACGCCCTCATCAAGCTCGACATGTCGGAGTACGCCGACCGGTTCACCGGCAGCCGGCTGCTCGGCGCGCCTCCCGGCTACCAGGGGCATGGCGAGGAGGGCCAGCTGACCGGGCCCCTGCGGGGAAGGCCCTACGCCGTCGTCCTCCTCGACGAGTTCGAGAAGGCTCACACCGACGTGCAGGCGATGTTCCTGTCGCTGTTCGACGAAGGGGTGGTCACCGATGCAGAGGGCCGCAAGGTGCAGGCCCGCGAGGCGTTCTTCATCCTCACCACCAACGCCGGGTCGGAAGACGGCGCCCGCAAGGCGATGGGCTTCGGCGGGGGAGGGGGGCGCGATGCCGCTCTGGAGCGGGTGCGCCGCCACTTCCGGCCCGAGCTGTACAACCGCCTCGACGGCGTGGTCGTCTTCCGCCCGATGAGCGCTGACAGCCTCGCCCAGGTGGTCGACCTGCACCTGGGCCGCCTGGCTGCCAGGGCAGGGGAGCAGGGCGTGCAGCTCACCTGGGACGCTTCGGTGGTCGCCGCCTGCGCCAGCCATCGAGCCGATCCCACCCTCGGCGCCCGCCCGGCACTGCGCGCCATCGACGAGCTGGTGGCCGAGCCCCTGGGCCGGCGTCTGCTCGCGCCCGACTGCCCCCCGGTGCTCCACGCCCGCTGGGTCGACGGGGAGGCAGTGTTCGATGCGCCGCAGCAGGTGCGGGCCGAGGCCAGTGCCTCAGGGCAGCCTGACGATGAGCCCGTCGCGTAGCAGCGAGGTGAGCTCGGCCACCAGGGCGGCGGCGTCGACCCGCTCGCCGTCGAGGGTGGCCTGCACCACCGGCTCCTTGATCAGCCCGAGCAGCAGCCTCGCCTTGAGCCCCACGTCGCCCGGTCGGACGACCCCTAGCGCCTGACCCGTACGCAGCGCGGCCTCGATGCGCCCCAGGGCCCCCGCGTAGAAGCTGCGCAGGGCGTCGTCGCCCTCCTGGTCGATGCCCATTGCCTCGGTGAACAGCACCCGGCACACGTCTTCGTCAGTGATGGCCCGGATCAGCCGCTCGAGGTTGGCCTCGACCTGGGGCTGGATGGGGGACGACACGTCGATGGGCTGCACCACGCCCACGACCTCTGCCATCATCGCCTCGATGACCGCGGCGAAGATGGCGCGCTTGCCATCGAAGTAGCGGTAGAAGGTGCCGCGGGCGACGCCGACCTCTGAGACGATGTCGGAGATGCCCGCCTGGTGGTAGCCCTTGGCAGAGAACACACGGCGGGCAGCCGCGAGCAGCTCTCGCTGGCGTTCTTCGGGGCTCATGGCGGAGGCTCGAGACATCCGCGCGGTCGTATCACGCTGTGGTGGACCCCACCTTCGCGCGACCACCTCGGCGAGACCTCCGTTGTAACGAGGCCGTAACTCTGTTTGGAACCACGGATACCGAAGAGCGGGCAACGGAAAGGGGAAGGGAACCATGCTCGACACTGCACACCGAGGCCTCACGCTCCGCGTTGCGCCACAGCGCACCGCCACGCCGCAGCCCGCTCGCCGCGAGGCCGCTCCCAAGGTGCGCCCGCTGGGCGAGGCGTTGGCTGGCAGCGCCGCGCTAGCCACCGTCATCGGCTTGGTCGTCGCGCCCGTTGCGGTGTTCTTCGTCGGCGGCCTGACGATGGCGCTGATGGCCATGCTGGTGGGCGTGCCGAGCGTCGCCGCCAGCTGGGGCGCTGTGTTCCAGCGTCGCGCCAGCGCTCGCGAGATCTTCGAGGCCCAGCATGCCCTGCTCCGACTCGCCGTCGGCGCCGTGTCCGTGGCAGCTGTCGTGGCGGTCGGAGGCCTCGGCTACCTGACCGCGAACCTCGGCGACCCTGCCATCGTGGCCAGCACGCTGCCGCAGGTGCTCGGCGGAAGCGCCTATGCACTCGTCATCGCCGCCGCTGCCGTGGGCGCCACCCTCGAGCTCCGCCGCCGCTGAACCCGGCGGGGCGGTGCGGCCGCCGCTGCTCAGCGCTGGAAGCCGACCTTGCGCAAGCCCTTGGCCGTGCGTGTCCAGTCGCGCTCCACCTTCACGAACAGCTCGAGGTAGACCCGGCAGCCGAGCACCTCCTGCAGCTCCTTGCGCGCCAGGGTGCCGATGCGCTTGAGCATCTCGCCTCCCTTTCCGATCACGATGCCCTTCTGCGTGGGCCGCTCGACAACGATGTCGGCGTGGATCCGCACCAGGGGCTTGGGCCCTTCGCGCTGCGACTCGTCGAACTGCCGCACGTCGACCATCGTGGCGTACGGGACTTCCTGCTCGGTGAGGTGGAAGATCTTCTCTCGGATGATCTCCTCGACCAGGAAGCGCTCGGTGACCTGAGCCCACTCGTCGGGCGGAAACAGTGGCTCGCCCTCGGGAAGCAGCTTGCGGAGCTCCGACATCAGCGCGGGCACGCCATCGCCCGTGAGGGCCGACGTGGGCACCAGGGCCGCGGGATGCAGCCGCTCGTTGACCGCCTCGAGCACCGGTAGCAGGAGGGGGTGGGGGATGATGTCGATCTTGTTGGCGACGAACACGATCGGCAGGTCGATGCCGTCGAGGATCTCCGCGATGCGGCCCTCGCCACCCGACAGGATGGGCTCGCCCTTCTCCGCACGGCGCCCGAGCTCCGTCATGTCGCCGAGGAAGCACACCACATCGGCCTCACCGAGGGTGGCCAGCGCCCGCTCGACCATGGCCTTGTTCAGCTCGGTGAACGGGTCGTGAACCCCAGGCGTGTCGAGCAGCACGGCCTGCATGTGCTCGTCGTTGTGGATGCCGGCGATGCGATGCCGGGTCGTCTGTGGCTTGCTCGACGTGATCGCGAGCTTGGAGCCCAGGATCTGGTTGAGCAACGTCGACTTTCCGGCGTTGGGGCACCCGATCAGGGCGACGTAGCCACTGCGAAACGCGCTCATGTCGCCTCCTCGACCTGCCACATACCCCGCTGCAGCGTCGCGTCGGTGACGATGGTGAGCTCGGCGAAGCCACCGTCGGCGCGGAGCGTGCGCACATTGTCGTGTAGGGGACCCCGCGTGCGGGCTTCGTCTTCGGGGGCACAGCGCACGACGACGTGGGCGCCGCGCGGCAGCCCGGCCAGCAGCGGCACCAGCGCCTCCCGCGCCCGCTGGGCCTCGATGAGCTCGCGCAGCGAGGAGTGATCGGGCCCGGCCACGCAGCGGCCCAGCTCGTCGGCGCCGGGGTTCTGCCCGATGCGCACGACCTCGACACCGTGGGCCTCAAAGACCTCGAGCATGTCGCGACACACGCTGACGGCCTGAGGCACGGTGAGCGGCTCGTACAGGTCGGCCATGTGCAGCTGCTGCAGGCCGCTGCGCTGCAGCACGAGCACCGGATGGAGTCGGGCGGTCTTCACCTGGGGGGCGAGGCGCCGTGCATCGGCCACCGAGCCGTCGTGGGACGTGCGAGGCATGCCGGGAGCCAGCACCACCCCCACCTCGAGGCCCATACCGGGCAGGTCGGCGACCATCTCCAGCACCCGGCTGGCTCGGTAGGGCCTCCGGGCCACCCGCAGGGCGACGTCGTCGAGGGTGAGCACATCGAGCTCCACCGCCACGCAGCCCAGCTCGGCCAGGCGAGCGGCTTCCTCCCGGCTCAGCAGATCGGGCCGCACCCGCACCGAGAACGGCAGCCCCCGCAGGCCGCGCACCAGGTCGGGTGTCGGCGGGGCTCCGCCAAAGAAGCGCCCGTGCAGCGGCACCTCGTCGCCTCGCTTGCTTCGGGTGTGGCTCACGAGCGCATCGACCAGCTCGGGGGTGGGCGCGTGGTCACGTCGGGCGCACAGCAGGCAGTAGGGCGGCTCGGGGCAGCACCCCATCTGCACGGGCACCACGGCGCGACGCACCGAGGAGGCAACCGGCGACCTGGCGGCCTCGGGCCTCATCCGGCCTCCATCGCGTCGAGGGCGGCCTCGGCAGCTTCCCGGAAGGCCTCGCGCTTGGAGCTCCCCAGGCCGCTCGCCACCGCGTCGCCGTCGATCTCGACCTCCACCGCGAACAACAGCGCATGGGCGGGCCCGTCGGTCTCGGTGACCCGGTAGGTCGGGGTGCCCTTACCCAGGCGCTGCGTGAGCTCCTGGAGCCGTGAGCGTGGGTCTTTCCACCCCTTGTCTCCCTGTCGCTGCAGCGCGTCGATCCGCCCACCGATCCATCGCTTCACGACCGCAGGGCAGGCCCCGAAGCCGGCATCCAGGAACACTGCGCCCAGGATGGCCTCCACCGCGCAGGCCAGCACGCGCTGCCGGGTGCGGCCTCCCGTCGCCTCTTCCCCGACCCCCAGCCGCAGCTGTGGCCCCAGCTCCAGCTCACGGGCGACGCCCGCCAGCGCTCGGGTGCTCACCACCCGCGACCGCAGACGCGACAGCTCGCCCTCCCGCGCGTCGGGAAAGCGCTCCATCAGCAGCACCGTGGAGCACGTCTGCAGGACCGCGTCGCCGAGGAACTCCAGGCGCTCGTTGTCGTCACCGTCGTTCTCGTGGGCCCACGAGCGGTGGGTGAGGGCTTGCTCGAGCAGCTCCGGCCGGGTGAAGCGGTGCCCGCAGCGGGTGGCGAGGTCGTCGCTCACGCGGCCTCCGTCCACGGGAAGGCGCGGGTGATCCATGCGCCCCCGAGGACCCGATCCCCGGCGTAGAACACCGCCGCCTGACCGGGGGCGACCGCGCGGGCGGGCTCCAGGAACCGCACCTGCGGCTGGTCGGGCGGCCCGTCGACCCGGCAAGGCACCAGCCCGCCCCGGTGACGAATGCGCACGTGCACGACCTCATCGGGCGAAGGCCGGTCGAACCAGTTGGCGCGCTGGGCCTGCAGCCCCCCGTGCATCAGTCGCTGTGGCTTGGTGGTGACGTGGACCGCACGGGAGGCGGGGTCGACCTCGGTGACATAGGCCGGGTCGCCCAGGGCCACGCCCAGGCCTCGGCGCTGCCCGACGGTGAACCGGAAGTAGCCCTCGTGGGACCCCACCACCTGCCCCTCGTCGTCGAGGATCGGCCCCGAGCCCTCGGCCGCCGAGGCCTCCTGCACGAAGCGCCCATGGTCGTCGTCGGGAATGAAGCAGATCTCCTGGGACTCCGGCTTGTGCGCCGTCACCAGGCCGAGCCGGTCGCCCAGCGCGCGCACCTCGGGCTTGGTGAGCCCACCGAGGGGGAACAGGGTGCAGTCGAGGGCCTTCTGGGTCATCGGGAACAGAAAGTAGGACTGATCCTTCGCCGGGTCGGCCGCCATGGCCAGCGCCCTGCGCCCATCGGGGCCGTCGACGATGCGGGCGTAGTGCCCGGTGGCGAGATGGCTCGCCCCCAGGGCGCGTGCCCGCGCCAGCAGCACCCGGAACTTCAGCACCCCGTTGCACTGGATGCACGGGTTGGGGGTGGACCCCGCGAGATAGTTGCCCACGAAGTCGTCGACGACCGCCTTCTGGAAGGCCTCTCTGAGGTTGAACACGTAGAAGGGGATGCCGAGCTTGTCGGCTACGGCCCGCGCGTCGAGGGCGTCGTCGTAGCCGCAGCACCGGCCCGGACCGCCGCCGGTCGCGTCGTGCAGCTTCATGTGCACCCCCACCACCTCGTGGCCCTGCTCGACGAGCAGGCCCGCGGTGACGGAGCTGTCGACCCCTCCGCTCATGGCGACGACGACCTTCACGAGCCCTTCCTCCCAAGCTGGTCAAGGTAACCCGGGCCCGCGGGCCCGCCGCCGTGCTAGGTGCAGCTCTCAGCTCGGAGCCCCGGCCCATGCCCCTGCCCGTCGTCGCCATCGTAGGTCGTCCCAACGTCGGCAAGTCCACCTTGTTCAACCGCCTCATCGGCTTTCGAAAGGCGATGGTCCACGACCGTCCGGGGGTGACCCGCGACCGCCTGTACGAGGAAGCCGAGGTGATGGACCGCAAGGTCCTGCTGGTCGACACCGGGGGCCTCGACCCCGACCCCGACACCTCCGATCTGCTGGCCTCCATGCGGCGGCAGACGTTGATCGCCGTCGAGGAGGCCGACGTCATCGTGTTCCTCACCGACGGCCCCGCCGGCTACACCGCCGCCGATGCCGAGGTCGGCGACATGCTGCGCCGCACCTCCAAGCACGTCGTGCTCGCCGTCAACAAGATCGACGGGCAGCGCCACGAAGACCTCGTTGGCGAGTTCTGGTCCATCGGCCTGACGCCGCTCGTCTCGGTGTCCGCCGAGCACGGTCGCGGCATCTGGGATCTCCTCGAGGCCGTCTACGAGGGCCTGCCCGAGGCAGTCGAAGAAGAAGAGGTGCTGCTGGGCGGCGACGAGGTGGTCGACGACGACGACGAGGCTGGGTTCTCCGGCCCGATCCGCATCGCGGTGGTCGGGCGACCGAACATCGGGAAGTCCACCCTCATCAACCGGCTCATCGGGGAAGACCGCCACGTCGTCAACGACGCTCCCGGCACCACGATGGACCCCATCGACTCGCCCCTGCGCATCGGCGACCAGGACTACGTGTTGGTCGACACCGCCGGCGTGCGGCGCAAGGCCCGGATCGGCGACGCCCTCGAGCGGTGGATCAGCCTGCGAGCCATCCGCAGCATCGAGCGCTGCCACGTCGTGCTGCTGATGATCGACGCCACCGAGGGGCCCACCGACCAAGACGCCAAGCTCGCCCAGCTGGTCAACGACCGGGGCCGAGCCCTGATCGTGTTGATCAACAAGTGGGACCTCACCAAGGACGATGAACAGCTGAACAGCCAGAAGACCGAAGACGACATGGACCGCAAGCTGCCCCACATCACCTGGGCGCCGCATCTGTTCATCTCGGCGAAGACCGGCAAGGGCGTGACGCGCATCCTGCCGATGGTCGACAAGGTGTTCGCGCAGTTCGGCAGCCGGGTGAAGACCTCGCCGCTGAACAAGTTCCTGGCCGAGGCCCTCGCTGCCCACAGCCCGCCGCAGAAGCACCACCACCCGGTCCGGCTGTACTACGTCACCCAGACGCGGGTGCGTCCGCCCACCTTCGCGTTCTGGTGCAACACCCCCGAGGGCATCCCCGACGCCTACCGCCGCTACCTGCAGCGGCGCCTCCGCGAGCGCTTCGGGCTGGAGGGCACCCCGCTTCGCCTGCACTTCAAGAAGCGGCGCAAGCTCGGGGAGGAGGAGGAGGGCTCGTGACGGTCCGGCTCCTCGAAGAGCACGTCGTCAACCAGATCGCCGCCGGCGAGGTCATCGAGCGGCCGGCGAGCGTGGTCAAGGAGCTGGTGGAGAACAGCCTCGACGCGGGGGCGACCACCCTCGAGGTGCTGCTGGTCGATGGCGGCAAGCAGCGCATCCGCGTGCGCGACGACGGGCACGGCATGCCCGAGGCCGACGCGATGATGGCCCTCGAGCGCCACGCGACCTCCAAGATCCGCCGCGCCGACGATCTGGCCCGCATCGGCACCCTTGGCTTTCGCGGCGAGGCGCTGCCGAGCATCGCCGCGGTCAGCCGCTTTCAGCTGGTCACCCGCGCCGAGGGCGACGACGACGCCACCCGCTTGCGCATCGAGGGGGGCACCCTCACCGACGTGCGCCGGGTCGGCGCGCCGGTGGGCACCGAGATCGACGTGCGCTCGCTATTCTTCAACGTGCCGGCCCGTCGCAAGTTCCTCCGCACCCGAGGAACGGAGCTTTCGCACTGCATGGAGACGCTGACGCGCCTGGCCCTGATGCGCCCTGACGTCGACCTCACGGTGCGTCACGGCGAGCGGGAGCTGCTGCGGGCCCCCCGCGGCGACCTGCAGCGCCGCGCCATCGACGCGCTGGGCAAAGACGCGCGCGGGCTGGTGCCGGTGGCGCTGGCCCGCGATGGCGTAGAGCTCACCGGGCTCGCCAGCCTACCGGGGCAGGGGAGAAGCTCGGCCAACGGTGCGCTGTACCTGTACGTGAATGGCCGATGGGTCCGCGACATCGTGCTGCGCCGCGCGGTCTACCAGGCCTACCGCGAGCTGATGCCCAAGGGGCGCTACCCGCTGGTGGTCCTCGATGTGCGCGTGCCGCCCGGCGGGGTCGACGTCAACGTGCACCCGACGAAGGCCGAGGTGCGCTTCGTCCGCCCGCGGGAGATCACCGCGCTGCTCGCGGAGGGGCTGCGAGCCCAGGTGCTCGCGGCGGGCAAGGTCCCCGAGCCGAGGCAGCGCCCGGACCGCGGCGGCTACCAGGTCGACCGGGCCTCGCTGCCCCTGAAGTCCCCCGCGACCTGGGCGCTGCCCTCCCACCCCGACGACGACCCGCGAGCCCCTGCACGGCCTCCAGAGGTGCCGGTGGTGTCAGCGCCGCTGCCGACCGAGCCCCTGCCGGCTGCACCCGCCCCACGCGAGGTCTCCACACAGCCGCTGATGGCTGCGGAACGACCGCTGGGGGCGGCGAGCCTGCGGAGCCACCGGGTGGTGGGCGTGGTGCGACGCCGGTGGGTGGTTCTGGAGGCCGCCGAAGGCCTGGTGGTGGTCGACGGGGGCCGGGCGCGGCTGCAGCTCGAGCTCGCTCAGGGGCAGGGGGCGGCCAGACTGCTCGTGCCGCAGCGGGTAGCCCTCACCGAGGGCGAGGCCGACAAGCTCATCGCCGAGGCGGAGGCGCTGTCGGCCGCTGGGCTGGAGCTGGTGCGCTTCGGCCCGCGGGAGGTCGCGGTGAAGGCGGTGCCGCCGGCCGTGGTCCACGTCGAGCCGGCGCAGGTCGTGCGGCTCGCGGTGGCGGCGCTGCGGGCCGGTGAGCCGCTGGCCCGGCGCTGGGCGGCGCAGCTGGAGCCGCCCGCCATCGACGACGACCCCATCGAGGTCCGCACCCTGTTGGCTACCCTCGATGAGGCAGGCATCGAGCCCTCGAAGGC
>CBDUIC010000057.1:0-46055 GCA_965367245.1 uncultured bacterium
GCGAGGTCCCAGAACTGTCAAGGAAGAAGCTGCGTAGCGGCCAGGAACTGTCCGGCAGTGACCCACGTGGGGGATTCGGGGCTGCAGACAGGTCGGATGGCCGCCCGATGGACGCCACCCGCCACGCGCCAGGCGACGCCCTCAGAGCCCGCCGACCTCGCCCAGGGTGCTCGCTCGCGCAGAGAGCTCCCGCAGCCGCTCGGCCAGTGCCTGCCCGCCCCCGGCCAGCGCCGCCAGCCCGACCTGCAGCCGCAGCTGGTGGACCTCGCCCAGGACGGTCTCGACGGCGTGCTGGCTGTCGGCCCGCGCGGCCCGCAGGGCGTCGACGGAGTCCTCCGCACCCTGCGCTTCCCCCTCCAGCAGCCGGTCCACCAGCGCCAGCCGGGCGTCGGCGGTGTACAGCGCCAGGCGCAGGCCGTGCAGGTCGGCGGTCCACGCGACCTCGGTGGCCGCCGGGTCCCCCAGGGTATCGGTCAGTGCCTGGAGGACCTGATCGATGCGCCCCCGCAGCGGCCCGGGGGCCGGGCCCACGACCTGCGCTTCCTGCAGCAGCGGCAGCAGCAGCGGCCATGCCACCACCGCTCCCAGCACCGCCCCCCGCGGCCGTCCCGCCCGCTCCAGCAGCCCGGCCACGACCACCCCGCCCGCGAGGTACACCACACCCAGCCCGCCGGTGAGGACCTGGGCGCTGACGAAGGCGATCACCGGGTCCCCCGCAGGTCGCTCTGCTCGTAGACTTCCTCGCGGACGAGGTCGTAGCGGTACACGCCGACGGAGCTCATCGCCGTCGTTCCGAGGCTGTGGAACACGTCGTCTTCGATGGCCCGGAACAGCACGATGTCGTCGGACTGGGGCCGCACCAGGAAGGGCCGCAGCAGCCACCCCGTCTGCATGGAGGCCACCGCCATCAGGGTGAGGGACCCTGCCAGTGCCACCCAGCGCCCCCGCCCGCCGCTGGGCACCGCCCGCGCCACCACTAGCAGCCCCGGCAGCCCGGTCACCCCGAGGACCGCGACGAAGCAGAGCACCGCCAGGTGGTAGCCGATCAGGCCGAACAACAGCCACAGCACCGGGCCCGCTGCCGCCGCCAGCAACGCCGTGCGCGCCCCCCCGACCAGCCCCGCCGTGACCAGCCGCCGGTAGGACACCTCCACCTCCGACAGGGCCCACAGGCCCCGCAAGGCAGGCAGCACCAGCATCATCGGCACCAGGAACAGCAGGGGCAGCTTCACCGCCGCGAAGGGCACCTGCAGCCCGCCGCGGAAGCCACCGACGACGGCACCGAAGGTGAGGGCGCCCAGGGCGAGCAGGCCGAGCAGGCGCGGTGCCTCCTCGGCGAAGTGCCTGTCGTGGTCGACGTGGTCGACGAGGCCGCTGGGGTCGCGGAGCAGCCAGGCCGCGCGGTGGATGAGGGTCATGCCATCACCTCCCAGCCCAGACGCAGGCCGACGAGCAGGGTGAGGGCGGCCCAGGCCAGGGCCAGCCCGCGCACGTGGATGAGCTGCGTGCCGGTGGACCCCGCGTCGCGCTCGGCGTCGACGAGGCCCCGCATCGCGGCGAGCAGCCCGGTCCCACCGAGGCCGCAGAGGAGCAGGGCCAGCAAGCCAGGGCCCCGCTGGGTCGTCACGCTGAAGAACACCTGGAACGGTACCAGCCCCATCGCCAGCTGCCCGGCCTTCGCCAGCGCCCAGGCCATGCTGCCGACGACGCGGTCGGGTGCGGCCTGCAGTCCCAGGAACTGGTGGACCACGAGCAGCGCGGGCCCGGTGAGCACCAGGGCCCCGGCACTCGTCCACAACACGCCCGGCATGGCGTGGGGCGTCAGCCCGTGGGCGCCGAGGGCTCCCGCAGTGCCCAGCGCCAGCAGCCCGCCCAGTCCCTGCGCGACGTCGCGCACCGTGGGCAGCGAGCTGCCGGTCGGCGTCGCTGCGTCCATGGTCGCGGGCTCTTCGATGATCGGCATCACGGCGTCCATTCGCCACCTCCTGAAGACAAGGTAGGAGGCGGGTCGCGGGCGGAGGCCGCACATCGTGTGTGCAGCCTGCACGGCCTCTGTGCAGAGGCCGTGCAGGCTCGCTCAGTTCGTGCCCAGGTGGGTGGCGACGCTGTTGAACGTGTTGGACAGGTTGGTGCCGACGAGGCCGACGGCGGTGATGATGAACACGGCGATGAGCGAGGCGATGAGGCCGTACTCGATGGCGGTGGCACCCTGGTCTTCGGCGAGGAACTGCTGGAAGGTCATGTCGTTCTCCTGGTGGTTGGGCCCCGTTCGCTGGGGACGCCAAGGGCATATGCAGGGCGTGTGCCAGGTCCGCCAAACGGAAAAACCTCGCCTTTCGTCATGGGACCCGACCTTCGCCGGCCGACGTCATGACCCTGGACATGACCGTGTTCACAGGCCTGTCGGCGTACACAGCTGCTCCCCGGAGGGAAGCACGGTGATGCCGACGCCCTCGATGGGCTCGTTCGCCACTTCCAGGTGACCTTCCACCACGAAGGTCGCCTGCAGGAAGGGCTCGCAGTCGGAGTGGTGGATGTTGACGTTGACGTCGTCGAGCGGCTCGCGCTCGAAGCAGAGGCGTCCGCCATTGACCTCGAAGATGGTCTGCTGGTCGCCCACCTCGCTGCGCAGCGTGCCACCGGAGAGTACGACCACCGTTCCAGGTGCCTCGCCCGGCCAATCCGTGCCCGATACGAATGGCTGTGAAGCAGGTCCGAAGGGGGCTTCTGGCAGCGGGGTGACGGTGAGCGCATCGAGGTCGTATGGGAACAGGTACAAGATCGGGATGTCTACGCCGAGGTTGGTTGGGTGCAAAAGGACGAACTGCGTCGGCGTGCATACTGCACCGGGCTCTGGCACCACATGGTGCGCGTAGAACCACTCGGGGAGGTGCCGAGGGCCGAGGTCCCAGTCCTTCTGCACGCCGTCGAGATCCATACGCACTCGTGTGGCCCAGCCGTCGGGTGGCGTGCCACCTCCATTGGCCCCGGTGTGCGAGGGCGCTGACCCATCAGACGACGTGCAACCCGTGAGCGTCGCGAGCAGGAGCAGCGGTGTCGTGCGCATCGCGCCGCCACGTCGTGGTGGCGTGCTCATAGCCCTGTCGGCGTGCACAGCTGCTCCCCCGAGGGAAGCACGGTGATGCCGATTCCTTCCACGGGCTCACTCGCTGGTTCCAGGTGCCCGTCGAACAGGAAGGTGGCCTGCAGGAAAGGCTCGCAGTCGGCGTGGTGGATGTTGTTGTTCACATCGTCGAGGGGCTCGCGCTCGAAGCAGAGGCGGCCGCCGTTGATCTCGAACATGGCCTGCTTGTCGCCGACGTCGCTGCGAAGCGTGCCCCCGGAGAGCACGACAGTGGTGCCGGGGTCCTCCCCAGGCCACTCGGCGCGGGTGGCGAACGGTTGCGGCCCCCGACCGAACGGGGCCTCGGGCAGCTCCGTGGTCGTCGTCGACGAGAGGTCGTACGGAAACAGATACAAGACGGGGGCATCCGCGCCAAGCTGCACTGGGTACACGAGCACCAGCGTGGTGGGCGTGCACGCGGCCCCCGAATCTGGAACGACCGAATGGGCGTAGAAGGCCTCTGGCACCTGACGGGTGCCGAGGTCCCAGTCCTTCTGTACCCCGTCGATGTCCATGCGAAGATGGGTCGCCCAGCCGTCAGGTGGGGTGCCCCCCCCATTGGCTCCGGAGTCGGCAGGTGCAGGTTGGTCAGTGCTTGCGCATCCAACGGACAACGCCATCGCGATGAACAGGTTCATGGGCATGACACCACCTGAAACACGGCCTCCGACTCCGCCGGCAGCGAAGTGTGAACCTTCAGCGTCAGGCGGTGCCCGCGATGGTATCACAAAGACCGAGCACTGACAGGCTATCTCGCTTCAGCAGACTGGGTCGGCATCATGGCGAGTACGTCCGCGGGGCCTCGCCGACGCCGGCCGGCGACACGACCCTGGGCATGACCGTGCCGCGACGTCAGCGCAGGGGTACGTGCCTGGCATGCCTACGCTCCGTCTCCGTGCCAAGCACGACCGCCGCGCCCGCCGGGGCCATCCCTGGGTCTTCGCCAACGAGGCCGAGCGCGACCAGCTGCGCGCCCTGTCCACCGGGGAGGTGGTCGACGTGCTCGATGCGAAGGGCCACTTCGTCGGTCGCGGGCTGGCCGAGCCCCACGAGCAGGTGGCGGTGCGGCTGCTGGGCGGCAAGCACGACGACCTCGACGACGTGAGCTTCTGGGTGCGGCGCCTGCGCGACGCGCTGGACCACCGGGCGCTGGTGTACGGCGACCGGCGCGACCTGCGGGTGGTCGACGGGGAGGGCGACCGGGTCGGCGGGCTGGTGATCGACCGGTTCGGTCCGGTGGCGGTGGTGCAGCTGCGCACGGCGGGGCTGCTGGCGCGCGAGGAGCTGGTGGCCGAGGCGGTCCGCGAGGTCCTCGGGGTGTCGGGGGCGGTGGTGCATCGAGGTGCGGAGCCGCCCGAGGTGTGGTTCGGCGACGTGCCGGAGGCCGTGACCATCGAGGAAGGGGGAGTCCCCCTGGTGGTGGGGCCGCAGGAGGGGCTGCGGCGGCTGCATCGCACGGTGCACGGCGACAGCCGCCAGGTGCTGGCGCCGCTGTGGCGCGGCAAGTCGGTGCTGGAGGCCTACGCGGGGTCGGGGGCGTGGGCGCTGGCCGCGCTGCACCACGGCGCGAGCCGGGCGGCGGTCATCGACAAGGCGGAGGCGGCTTGCGAGCGGGCGGCCATGGGGGCGGAGGCCGGCGGGCACGAGCTGATGATCGTGTGCGACGAGGCGAAGAAGACGCTGGAGCTGCTGGCGAACAAGGCGCACCGCTACGACGTGGTGGTCCTCGATCCGCCGCCCTTCGCGAAGGCGAAGAAGCTGGTGACCAGCGGGCTCAAGGGCTACCGCGAGCTGCTCACCGCGGGGCTGACGCTGGTGCACCCGGGCGGGATGCTGGTGTGCGCCACCCGCAGTGTCCACGTGAGCGACGAGGCCTACCTCGAGCAGCTGTGTGGTGCGGCGAAGAAGGTCGGGCGGCGGCTGCGGCAGGTGCACGCCGGGGGCCAGGCGGCGGATCATCCGGTGCGGCCGGAGATGCCCGAGAGCCGGCGGCTGCGCACCTGGGCCTTCTCGGTCACGACGGACGCAGGATGAACGTCCCGACCCTGGGGGGCAAGCAGCTGTGGGCCGACGTGTTCCTGCACGTGGGCTGGCGGATCCAGCAGAACGTGGTCACCGGCCACCACCGGCTCCTCGACGACCGCGACGTGCGGCGTGCCGTCGGGTCCTTCGCCCACTGCTACGCTGAGGTGCGCAAGCTCACGGAGGAGCGCCAGCCCGCCTCTCCCCACCTGGTGCTGCTGCTGCACGGGATCGGGCGCAGCAAAGACGCCTTCAAGCCGATGACCCAGGCGCTGCGCGACGCCGGCTACGAGGCCCACGCCCTCAACTACCCCTCGACCATGCGGTCGCTGGAAGACCACGCGGTGCAGGTCGAGCAGCTCCTCGACCGGTCGGAGGGGGTGGAGCAGCTGTCGATCGTCGCCCACAGCATGGGGGGCATCGTCACCCGGGTGCTGATGGCTCGTGATGGGGCCTGGCGGCGGCGGCTCGACGTGCACCGCGTGGTGATGATCGGCACCCCCAACCAGGGCTCGCGACTGGCGTCGGTGCTGGCCGACAAGGTGCCTGGGGCGCTGTCGGTGGGGGGGCCCGCCTTCGATCAGATCCGCAGCAAGGAGGCGGGGCTGCTGCCGCCGCTGCAGGAGCGCTTCGGGCTCATCGCCGGGGGCCGGGGCGACCCGCGGGGCTACAACCCGCTGCTGCAGGGCGACGACGACAGCTACGTCAGCGTCGAGGAGACGATGCTGCCGGGCGCGGAAGACCGGCTGGTGGTGCCGCAGGGCGTGCACAGCGTGCTGATGATGCAGCCCAGCGTGATCCGAGCGACCCTGCGCTACCTGGAGTCGGGGCGGTTCGGCCACGACGAAGGCTGACGCCGCGCCTCAGGGGCAGCCGTCGGGGGGCTACGAGCGGGGCTTCGCCTTGGTTACCTTGACCGCCGTGCTGGTCGACATCGACAGCAGCCCGCCGACTTCGCTCCACCACGCCTCGGGGGCTTCGGCCGTGCGCATCTGCTCGGCGAGCTTGTTGAGGGTGGCGGTGTGGACCGTCTCCTTGACGATGTCGGGCCGGTGGGCCTTGAGCACGGTCACCAGCGCGTCTTTGCTCTCCTTGGGCACCGACCAGCGGTAGGAGGTGCGCACGCTGACGTAGCGCTCCCCAGACTTCAGCACGTCGGAGCCGGCGGCTCCCATGGCCTCGGCTACCTGGGCCTCGAGCTGCTCATAGGCGCGCTTGGCAGTATCCAGGGCGCCCTTGGCGGCCTCCATCTGTTCCTTGGCGCTTACGAGCTGGGCGGCGAGGGTGTCCACGTCGGTCGGTGCGTCGCTCATGGGTCTCCTGTGGTGGCTGTCGTCGGTGCGCCAGCCTACCACCCGGCCTGCATCGGCCCTCGTCGACGGAGGACTACTGGGGTGCGGCCTTCGTCTTCGCCTTCGCCGGCGCGGGCGGTGGTGCGGCCATCTTGGCCTCGAGCTGGTTCACCTGGCCCTGCAGGGCGATGACCTTGGCGTTGAGCTCGTCGATCTGGCCGACGAGGCCTGGGCTCGTCGTGAGCGAGGCCGCTGGCACCCCATCTCTGCGTCGGAAGTCCGAACGTTTGTCAGCGACTGTCAGCCTCGGCACGGGGGGGCACGTCACGGCTTAGTCCCTTTCTGTTGGAGGCTTCATGTGGCGACGGCTCGGGTGTGTGGTACTGGTTGCGGCAGGGTGCGGTAGCAAGGATGGCGACACGTCGAGCGATACGCTCGGAAGCGCAGACACCGACACCGACACAGACAGCGACACGGATGCCGACAGCGACACCGACACGGATACCGACACCGACACGGATACCGACACGGGTGTGTTCGTCGACACGGCGACGCCCCCGGTGCTGTCTGCGAGCTGTGCGCTCACGACCAACGCCCTCCGGGTGGCTTGCGAGGCCACTCTGTCGACACCCGGCTCGGCGACCCTGGTGCTGTCGGCCTCGGGCGCTCCCACGCGCACCATCCACTCCGACGAGCTGCTCACCGATCACAGCCTCACCGGATGGGGCCTGCGGGAGAACACCACCTACGACTGGTCGATCGGCGACATCGCCGGCACGGTGACCACCGGGTCGGTGCCGTCCGAGCTGGCGGGGGCGGATGTGTCGACCACCGGGGCGACCAGCGCGTTCGACGCGGTCCTCCGGCCGCTGACGTGCTCTGGCAGCACGTGGATGGTGCTCATCGACCCCGAAGGGCACATCGTCTGGTACGAGCCCACCACGCTGTACACCAACGGGATGAGTGGCTACGACTGGGACGACGCAGGCCCCGCCGTGCTCAACGCCAGCAGCTCCCGCTTCGAGCGCACCGAGATGGACGGCACCGAGAGCCTGGCCCTGGTCCGGGGCACCGACTTCGACGAAGACCTCCACCACGATGTCGAGACGTGGGGGGGCTACACCTACCTGCTGCACGAGTACAACGACGGGGCGACGGTGGTCGACGGCATCTACGTCTTCGAGGGCTCCCAGTGGGTCGGCACCTTCGAGCTGGGCGACCACTACGCGGTGAGCGGCAACGGCGAGTGGTCCCACGCCAACGGAATCGAGGCCACCGACGACGGGCTGATCATCCTGTCGATGCTCAACCACTCCGCCGTGGTCGCCGTCGACGGCGACCCGGCCTCCCCCACCTTTCTCGAGGTGCTGTGGTCGGCGGCCGGCGAGGCCTCCCTGCCGAGTCCCACCTACGGGCCTCCTGCCTCCAGCGCCGACGGCTTCGCCTCCCAGCACAATGCCAGCTTCGTCGACGGGCTGCTGTGGCTCTTCGACAACCGTGGCGCGGGCGCCTACTCCCGCTCCGCGGCCTACGAGCTCGACAACGGCAACGTGACCCTGGTCGAGTCCTACGACTTCGACGCCCGCTGCGACGTGCAGGGCGGGGCCATTCCGGTCGGGGGTGGGATGCTCGGCACGTGCGCCTCCGCCAACGACGTGCGGTGGTGGGAGCGCGGCGAGGCGACCGCGGCCTGGGTGCTGGAGGGGGACTGCGCTGCGGGGGGTGGCGGTGGCGGTCCGGGCGGCGGCCCGGGCGGCGGAGGGAACGGCACCCTGAACCGCGCCATCCCAGTCTTGTTCGACGGCCCCATCACCCCCTGACGAGCGCGCGGCGATGGCCGCGTCTCCCACGATCCCCCGGAGTCCCATGCCTGGCGAGTCCTTGCAGCTGCAGTCCCTGATCTCCGCCGAGGGGCAGCTGACGCTGTCGCTGGTGCCGGTGCCCATTCCCGAGCCCGCCGCCGACGAGGTCGTGGTCCGGGTGGAGGCGTCACCCATCAACCCCTCCGACCTGGCGGTCCTGATCGGCGGGGCCGACCCATCGACGCTGCGGGCGAGTGGCACCGCACAGCGCCCGGTGATCACCGCGAACGTGCCCCCCAGGGCGATGCGGGCGATGGCGAACCGGGTAGGGCAGGCCCTGACGGTGGGCAACGAAGGGGCCGGAACGGTCGTGGCCGCGGGCAGCGACGTGAAGCATCTGCTCGGGCGCGTCGTGGGTGCCGTCGGCGGGGGAATGTACGCCCAGCACCGCTGCGTGCCGGCGAGTCGGGTCCTCCCCCTGCCCGAGGGTGTGACGGCCGTGCAGGGCGCGTCGTGGTTCGTGAACCCGATGACCGCGCTGTCGATGGTGGAGACGATGCGCCAGGAGGGTCACACGGCCCTGGTGCACACGGCGGCGGCCTCGAGCCTGGGCCAGATGCTGCTCAAGGTGTGCCTGGCCGACGACGTGCCCCTGGTGCACATCGTGCGCAGGGCCGAGCAGGAGGCGCTGCTGCGGGAGCTCGGGGCCACCCATGTGTGCAACTCCAGCGAGCCCACCTTCATGAGCGACCTCACCGCCGCGCTGCTCGACACCGGGGCCACCCTGGCCTTCGATGCGATCGGCGGCGGGAAGCTCGCCGGTCAGATCCTCACCTGCATGGAGGCGGCGGCCTCGCAGGGGGCGCCCTACAGCCCCTACGGCACGACGACCCACAAGCAGGTCTACGTCTACGGCGGTCTCGATCTGGGCCCCATCGTGCTGTCGCGCGGCTTCGGCATGTACTGGGGTGTGGGTGGCTGGCTGCTCACGCCCAGGCTCGGTTCCTTCGCCCCAGAGGTCCGCCCACGGATGCACGCTCGCGTGGCGGCCGAGATCACCACCACCTTCGCGAGCCACTACACCCGCGAGGTGTCGCTGGCCGAGGCGCTGAGCCTCGAGGCCATCGCCGGCTACGGCAAGCAGGCCACGGGCGAGAAGTACGTCATGGTGCCGTCCAAGGCGTAGCCCCCTACGGCCTGATCACGGCAGGGCCACGACCAGGTCTCCTGCGGCGTCCCACGTCAGCGGCTCGGCCTTCGCGGCGCCCACCAGCGCGGCCAGCTCCGCTCCGTCGGCCTCGAAGCCCTCTCGCGCGAAGACCTGCACCGCCTGTCGTTGGCCCACGGCCTGCGAGGGGCTCGCGAGGGCGAAGCCGGCATCGACGAGGCGTGCAGTCAGCGCCTCCCGCTCCGCCTCCGGAGTGGTTCGGTGGACCACCTCTACGGCGGGCCGCGCCACCGGTAGGTGCACCAGCTGGTGGGTGCGGAAGCCGAAGGACTGGCCGTAGCCATCCACCGCGGCGACGGCATGGGCGCCATCCGCGCTCCACCACACAGACACCCGGCTCTCCGCCCACACCTCCCCCGTCATGTTGGCGCACAGCGACTCGTGGACATCGACCCGCACGGTGTGGACCCTGCCCTTGGGGCTCGGCACCGCCAGGGTCATCGTCACCCGCTCCGGGCACTCCCGCGAGGCCGCCACGAAGGCCCGCCCCGCATCGGTGGGCAGCGTCGGCCCGAAGGTGGTGTGGACCTCGACCCGGCCGGTGTCGGCGACGGCAGCCGCCATCCCCTTCGTGGCCTCGACCATCCCGCGGTGCCGCCCCGGGGGCTGGGTGAGCTGGTGGTGCAGCTGGGCGGCGTGGCTGTCGGGGGCCGGCCCCGCCGCGACCTGCTGGATGAGCGTCGCCAGATCGGTCTCAGCGGTCTCCGACAGCTCGCTCGACAGCAGGAAGGGCGTGTGCGCTACAGGCCCCGCGATCCACCGCTGGTGCTGATCGCCGACCTCGCTGCCACAGCAGCCGAAGGCATGGCTGTCGAAGACCAGCGCGCCTTTGACGAAGCCGACCACGGTGATCGGCTGGGCGTGGTGCCGCTGCGCGGGCAACGACCCCGCGCTGGTGGGGTCGAGGTCGGTGCCGAGGGTGACGACCACCGGCGCCAGGGCCTCCCCGTTCAGGGCCGACCACGTCGCCGAGGGCAGGGCCGCTCGGTAGGGCGCGATGCTGGCCTCGTCGGCGGCGGTCAGCGTCGTCGCGGCCGCCGCGTCGGCGCGGACCCCGTACACGACCTCGGCATCGGCCCACTGCGCGGTGAGGCGCGGAGCGTGGTCCAACAGCTGCAGCTGAGTGCCGACGATCTGTACGTCGGCGGCGAGGGCCAGGGACAACCACCAGATCATGCGACGGGCTCCGCGAGGTAGGGCGTGGCCATGCTACCCGCAGCCGCAGCGACAGGGAGCCACCGTGCGCGCCCGGGTCGGGCCGCCGTTCGCCACCTCAGTAGTAGGAGCTGTACGGGCCGTCGACGACCTGACACACCTCCGCGACGCAGTCGATCACGGCATGGTCTGCCGCGGCGTCGACACAGCCCATGTCGCAGTGCGTGTCGCACGGCTCTGGCTCGTCGGCGCGCTCCCTCACCGTCATGGGCACGCCACGGTGTGGGCGACCGTCTTCGCGTCGACGAACCACGCGTGGTCGCCGTGCCCGATGAGCTCCGTCGAGCTGCGGAGCTCGGTTGCGAGGACCTCTCGTGCTCCAGAGGAACCCACATGCTCCAGGGTGGTTTGCGCGTCGCGGGCATAGGGCGCGTCGATCACGACAAGCCAGCTGCCGTCGGGGTAGCGGTGGGCGGCACGCACGTGGTCTGGCAGCTCGGGCACGTCACGCAGCGTCTCGCCGTCGAGCACCTGCAGCGACCGAGCCGGGACGCCGTTCCCCAGGGCCACGACGACCGGCTCCCCGACTCCGCCGCCCATCCATTCCAGCGGACCCTCGAGCGCCGTGTGGGTCACCGCGACCACGCCGTCGGTCACCTCCCCTAGCGCCCACGTTTCGTCTTCGAGGGCGAGGGCGAGGAGGAGTCTGCCGTCGGCAGCGGCCAGCGCGTCCTCTACTCTCGCGCCCACGGGCAGCCCGACCAGCTCCGCATCCACGAGGGCGTGCCCGGGCCCAGCGCTCGACCAGATCGTGGGTCGCTGGGCGCCCCCCTCCGGGTCATCCATGGCCCCGAAGGCGTGCAGCACTCCTCCGCGGCCCACCGTGGCCCACACCTGCGTGGTGGGGGCGACAACGGTGGGGAACACCTCGCCGTCGGGCTCGGTGAGCTGAAGCTCCTCTCCGTGGCCGTCGGCCCGCAGCGCCAGGCGCCGCCCGCCGCTGACGGCCAGATGCTGGAGCCCCAGGTAGGGCTCGACCCGATCCACCAACTCCCACTCGGCCGTGTAGGCGAGCAGCGTGTCGCCGTCGACGCCCCAGGCCGTGCCGTCGACGTCGTCGACTGCCAGGGCATTGATCCCATCGAGCACCCACTCCTCGCGTTGCACGGTGATGCCCTGCACCGCATCCCCCGTCGCGACCAGAGCGACCCCTCCCTCCCTGCCCACAGCCACTACCTGGCCTCCGACGACCGTGAAGGCGAACAGAGGCCGCCCCGGAGCCGCGACCTCGCTCCATGTGGCGCCGTCGTAGTGCCAGAACCGCGTCGCATGTGGGTAGTCGAGGTACTCCATCCCCCAGATGTCATCGGCCGCACCGACCCAGGCGTCCGTGACGATCGCGCTCGGGTCGGGCAGAGGCACAGGCCGCAGGCCTTCCTCGACCGTGCCCAGGAAGACCTCGCCATCGGCCACGATGAGGATCGCACCGTCTTCTGCCGTCTGTAGCAGCCGAGGTGACGACAGCACCCCGTCGACGTCGACCTCGTGCAGCTCCTTGGCCGGATCGCCGTGCCACACCTGTTCTGGCCCTGCCAGCACCCAGGTGTCGCCGTGGTGGGGCGTCGCCAGCTGGAGGCCCTCCGGTACCGGGTCGTCGGCGTAGCTCCAGCCCCCTCCGGGTGCAGAGGTGTGGACGCCGAAGAGGGTCTCGCTACCGTCGGGGAGGCCGCTCGAGAACCTGCCGATCGCGACGCTGGTGACATACCCATCAAAGGCCGCCGGGGTGCCGTAGCGGACCAGGTCGGGCAGCGACCACGAAGCCCACCGCCCAGCGAGATCGCGGCGATGGAGCTGCTCGCCGTCGATCTGCCAGAAGGACAACAGGTCGGTCGCTCCGGCCACCAGGGGGCGCACAGGGAACACCTGTGGCTCGTAGTGCCAGCTGCCGTCGAGCCGTCGCACCCGCGTCGCGTAGTCGCTGACCCCGATCACCTCGCCGGTCGATAGCGGAAACAGGGCCTCGGGAATCAGCCCACCGACCGACTGGGTGGACCATGTGCAGCCTGCGGCGGTGGTGACCGTTCGCGGTCGCAGTGGGGTGTCGCCGACCTCGCTGGGCGCCGCGTCGCCGCCACAGCCCGCAAGGGTCACGAGCCATGTCCATAGCAGCACGGGTACCATCCCTCAGGCGAAGCGGTCACCTACCGATACAGTGCCATGCTACCGTCCGTCATGCTCTGGATGCTCTCGGCCTTCGCCGGCCCCACCACCGTGCTGGTCGGCGTTGACCAGCTCCCCCCCGACCTGCCCGTCGCACCGCGGGCATGCTTCGCTTCGTCGATGGTCTGCCTGGTGGAGGGGACGACGCCCGAGGCGCTTCGTGGCCTCCGCGGCGTGCGCCACGCCGCCTGGGACGCCCCCATGCAGCTCGCGGCGGGCCCCAGCCTGACGCCGACGAGCGACTGCCCCGATCTGCACGAGCTGCAGTCCACCGGGGTCGAGGCTGCCTGGCTCGACGCCTACGGGATCGCCGCGCCGGTCGTGGCCATCCAAGACGCCGGCTTCCTCACCAGCCACGAAGACCTCGTGGGCCGCATCGCGGGCGGCTACGACCACGGCGACGGCGACGCCGACCCGGAGGTCACCTCGGGAGCTGGAGTGATCGAGGCCCACGGCACCTTCATCGCCGGGGTGATTGCGGCCAACGCCGATGCGGTGGGGCGCGTGGGGGTGGTCCCCGAAGGGCAGCTCTACCTGCAGAAGATCGCCGACTCCGGTGGGGCGCTGTTCTTCAGCTACGCCATCGAGGCGATGGACGATCTGGTGCTCAACCACCCCGAGGTGGGGGTGCTCAACTACAGCATCGCGTCGACCAATCCGCCCCAGGCCTTCGCCGACGCGGTGGCGGCGCTGGGCAACGCCGACATCGTGGTGGTCACGGCAGCGGCCAACTGCGGCGTGCCCAACTGCTTCGACGCCGACAACGACGCCTACCCGGTCTACCCGTCGAGCTACACCGACGACCACGTGATCTCGGTGGCGAGCCTGCGGCCGACCGGAACCCTCGACCCCTACAGCCACTACGGCGCCACGAGCGTGGAGGTGGCGGCGCCGGGGGGCAACGTGTGCAGCCTCGGGGTGGGGGCCGACGACGACTACCTGGTGGCCAGCGGCACGAGCTACGCGACCCCGGTGGTGGCGGGGGTGGTGGCGCTGGTGCGGGAGGCCTTCCCGCGGCTGACGGCGCCGGAGGTGACGGAGCTGATCTGCGCCTCGGCCGACCCGACGGCCGAGGTGGCGGGCAAGGTGGCCTGCGGGGTGGCGAAGGCCGACGACGCCCTCGCGGTGCCGGTGGTGCGCTTTGGCGAGGTCCCCCCGCTGGATGCGGTGGGGGTGACGGCCTGGGTGGTGCCCATCGACAGCCTGGCGGCCAGCACCGACGCGACGCTGACGGTGAGCCTGCCGACGGGCATGACGGTGGCCGGCGGCGAGGTCGTGACCCTGCTGCTGCCGCGCGATGCGCTGGAGGAGGTCGCCCTGGTGGTGGAGGCCACGGCCGACGTGAGCGGCACGGGCACGCTGACGCTGGAGCTCGCGAACGGCGAGGTCCACGAGGTGAGCGTGGCGGTGACCGGTGCTCCGGGGGTGGACTCCGCTGACACCGGAGTCCCCTCGACAGAGACGGCCGACACCGGCGAGCCGACCGACACCGACGACACCGACGACACCGAGACCACCACCGACACCGCGGCGACGACGCCCGACCCGGAGCCTCCGGGCACCTCGGCGGGGGCGCTGTCGGGGGAGAAGGGCGGCTGCGGCTGCCAGAGCGGTGGGCCGATGGGTGGCTGGATGCTGCTCGCCCTAGTGGCGCTCCGACGTCGCCGATGAGCACGCCGTCGCTGGCTGCCCAGCTCGAGGCCCTCGGGGTGGGGCGCGGGTCGGTAGCGATGCTTCACGTGGGGATGCGCAGCGTGGGGGGGCGGGCGGAGGCGCTGCTCGATGCGCTGCAGGCCGTGGTGGGGCCCGAGGGCACACTGGTGATGGTGCTCGGCGCCGACCCCGACGAGCCCTTCGATCGGCTCCGCACCCCGGTCGATGTCGAAGACATGGGGGTGTTCGCCGAGGCCTTCCGTCGCCGCTGCGGCGAGCATGTGTCGGACCATGCGGCGGCGCGCGCGGGCGCCCTGGGGCCCGCGGCGGAGCACCTGCTGCGGTCTCCTCCCCTGCACGACTACTACGGCCCGGGCAGCCTGCTGCAGCGGTTCACCGCGCTGCCCAAGGCGGGGGTGTTGCGGCTGGGGGCTTCGCCCGACACGGTGACGCTCACCCACCACGCCGAGTACCTCGCGCGGCTCCCCCACAAGCGGTCGACGGTCTACGACGTCGTGCGGGCCGACATCGGCGCCCAGTCCATCCGCTGTCTCGACGACACCCACGGCATCGCCGACTGGGCTGGCGGCGACTACTTCCCGCAGATCACCGCCGACTTTGTCGCGGCGGGGCATGCCAGGGTCGGGCCGGTAGGAGGTTGTCGGGCGGAGTGGCTTCCCGCAGAGGCCTTCGTCGACTTCGCCGTGGCGTGGCTCGAGCGGGAGCTGGGGTGAGCGCACGGAAGGTGGCCTGTGAGGCCTTGGTCCAGCTGGGCCTGCCACGCGCGCGGCTGCGCTTGCTCCTCGATGGCTACAACACCACCTACCGGGTCGATCAGGCTAGCGAGCGCTACGCCTTGCGGGTCACCCGGTCGGGTCCCTCCCTGGCCCACGTGCAAGCCGAGGTGGCCTGGATGCGGGCGCTGGCACGTGACACGGGCTTGCGGCTCGCCAAGCCCTTGGGCGTCGTCGAGGTCCAGAGCCGTGTGTGCGTTCTGACCTCCTGGGTGGTGGGGACCACGCGAGCGGCGAGCCTGATGCCCCGGCACCAGCATGCCGTGGGGGTCGCGATGGCCCAGCTACACCAGCACGCGCTTGGGTGGGCCCCTCCTCCGGGCTGGGAGCGCCCTCGGCTCGACGAGGTCTGGCTCGACGAGCCCTCGCCGCTGCCCCAGCTGGCCCCGAAGGCCCACGACGTGTTCGCGGAGGCGGCGGAGAGGATTCGGCCCCTGCTGACGCAGCTCGTGGCGGACCAGGCCATCGCACTGCATGGCGACCTGCACCAGTACAACGTCAAGCAGCATCCCCGCCTGGGCCCCGGGTTGCTCGACTTCGACGACTGTGCGGTGGGCCACCCTGCGCAGGACGTGGCCATCGCGGCCTACTACCTGAGCGGGCATCGTCGCGAGGCAGCGCTCCTGAGCGCGTTCGAAGCAGGCTACCGAACGGTCCGCCCATGGCCGGTCGACACGGGGCGGATGGCCGCCCTCAGAGCGTGGCGAGTGCTCGGCCTGTGCGCCAGTGTGCATGCCCACCCATCGGAGGCCCTCCGCGCTCGGATTCCCGAGTTCCTTCCGCGCTGGGAAGCGCGTCTTCGCGAGTGGCTCGAGCACGAGCTGGGGTGAGGGTGGCCCGGCCCGGTCAGGGCGTCGACCGGCGCGCGTCCCACCAGGCGAGGGCCAGCGCGCCCAGCCACAGCGGGTAGAACGCCAGCATCGCGAAGGGGAACTGCCCGAGCTTCATGAGCCAGAACAAGCCCAGGTGCATGACCACGCCCATCCAGGCCCACCAGCGGCCCCACCGGGTGAGCAGCACCAGGGCGCCGATCTCGAAGACCAGGGTGGCCCAGTCGAGCACCTGGAACACCGGTCGGTACGGCCAGGCGGCCATGGGGCTCAGCAGGCCGGAGAGGGGGTCGGCCAGGATCTTGTAGGTGGCGGGCAGCGACCCCCACACCACCCAGGCATCCCAGTCCAGCAACACCTTGCACAGGCCCGACGACAAGTAGATCAGCACGATCAGCCACATCAGTAGATCGGAGGACCACGCGGGGACGGTGTCGCGCCGGGCGGACGGGCCGACCGCCCACCGCGCGTCGGCGGGGGCGAACAGGAGGATGAGCAGCGCCGTGCGGAGGATGTGGTCGACGCCCTGCTCGGCGGCGGGCAGCAGGCAGCCCAGCTGCGCGTGGGCGACGACCCCCACCACGATGGCGGGCCGCATCGCGAAGCCGATGGTCACGCAGGCCATGCTGGCCACGGCCACCCAGAAGGCGGTGGGGCCCTGCCCGGGACCGAACCACGCGTCGAGGACGTAGCTGCTGCTGGGCAGCGCCATGCCCTCGGGGGCTCGCACGTACAGCCACGGCACCAGGCCCAGCGACCAGGTCCACAGCAGATCGAGGGTCATCACCCCGCCGATCCCGATCCGGACCATCGCCAGGATGCGCGCGTCTACGTCGCGGAAGCAACGATCGACCCATGCCTGCCAGGCAGCGTTCGTCATAGCTCGAGCCGGGCGCGGCGCAGCTCGGTGCGGCCGCCGCGGGGAAAGCGCGCCTCGGTGGCCACGAGCTCTACGACCTGTGCCTCGGGGGCGACCCGGCGCACCTGGTGGCCGACGTAGCGCAGCAGCCCGGCCTCGTAGCGGCCGCGCTTGACCCAGCCCTTCATCAGGTGCCGGAGGCGCGGGTTCGCGAACTGAGCAGCCAGGAAGCGGTCGGTCGCGTGGTTCACATGCAGCCAGCGCTCCCCGTCGACGTAGATCTCGAAGCGGCGATGGCGGCTCGCGCCGGTTCCGTAGAAGTACCAGTCCTGGCGAACCCCCAGCACGCGCTCCAGCCGCGCCAGAGGGCGGATCAGCGGCTGGCGAACCGCGTGGTCCCACGTCGAGGCAAACCCCAACCAGGCCGGCGTGACGTCGGGCCGGGCCTGGAGGAAGTCGAGGCCTGGCGCCCCCGCCAGCAGCAGCACGACGTGGGCGCATGCCACCGCCGCCGCACCGAGGTGTCGGATGGGTCGGTGGGAGCGCTGCCCTGCGCCGTCTGGGGTCGCCGCCATTCGGTCCTCGCTGGGCGGCAGTCTATTCGCCTGGCTCGGGTCGGCGGCCTGGTTCTTGCAGCTGTCCCAACCGGGAGGACCGCATGGTGTGGTGGATGGCGCTGGCTTGGGCGGGGGTGGTCGACACGGCGGGTCCGGTCGCCCTCGACGACCGGATGCCGGTGGCGGAGCGGGTGGAGGCTCTGCAGGAGCTGGGCGAGGCCGGCGAGGCAGAGGTGCTGTGGGTGGTGCGCGCGGCGTCGCAGGTCGATGTGCCCGAGGTGCAGCTCGCGGCCCTCGACGCCGCAGCGGCCTACGACACGGCCGAGGCTGCGGCGATTCTGGGGTGGGTGCTGTCGTCTCCCGGTGGTGAGGTGGCGGTGCGCGAGCACGCGCTCGAGCTGCTGAGCAGCCATGGCACGCCCCACGCGGCCGACCAGCTGTACGCGGCAGCCATCGATCGGCTGGTAGCGGCACGGTGGCGCAGCGCAGCGACGCGCTCGCTGGAGGCGAACTACCCCGACCTGCTCGCACAGCGTGGTCCCCCGAAGCAGGCGGTCGACCCGATGGGCGGCCTGGCCTTCGTAGCGGCCAACGGCATGGTGGGCGGGGTGGCGCTGTCGTCGGTGGGGGTGTGGGGTCAGTTCGACGGGGCCCCGGCCATCGGGGCGGTGGGGGGCGCGGCGATGGGGCTGGGCCTGTCGGGGCTGTACGTGTCGAAGCGGCCGCTGACGACGGGGCAGGGGCTGGCCTACGCGAGCGGCGCCAGCTGGGGGCTCGCGGCGTCGGCGTGGACGACGAGTGTGGTCCACGGGCCCTGGACGTACCTCGAGCGAGGCACGCCGCGCTGGCAGACCGCCCAAGACGCTGGCGCGGCCTACCGGCTGGCGGGCGTGGGTCTCGGAGCGGGGGTGGGGGCGCTGTGGATGCGGTCCGACCCCGCGCCCTGGGATGTGCTCGAGGTCGATCTTGCGGGCTACCTCGGCTCGGCGGTGGTGATGGCGGCCACCGAGCTGGTGGTGTGGGACGGTGCCCCCGAGCCCTACGACACCGAGACGCCCTACGTGTACTACACGACAGGCACGACGACAGGCACGACGGGCAGGACGGCGACGGCGTGGGACGACCTGTGGGCCGAGCGCGATGAGGCCCAGCGCCTGTGGGAAGAGACACACCGTCAGCAGGGGCAGATCATCGCCGGCGCGACCGTCGCGGGGGCGGCGGCTGGCCTCGCCACGGGCTGGGCGCTGCACGATCGCTGGCAGCTCGACGCCGCCGATGCCGGCTTTGCCGCGACGCTGGGCCTCGAGGCGGCCTGGGCGGGCAACCACCTCCCCGACGCCCTGGGCATCGACGACAGCAACCTGCGCGGGACCGTGCGGCTGCCCTGGAACGCGGCGGTGGTGGGGGGACTCGTCCTGGCCGAGGTCCACCCCATGCCCTGGGAGACGACGGCGGTGACGGCGGTGAGCGGGCTGTCGTTCAACGCCATCGGCGCGGGGGCGGCGCAGCTGGCCCGGGCCGACAGGCAGCAGGTCGCCCAGGTGATGGTGCCCGTGGGCCTCGTGGGGACCACCCTCGGGGTGGTGTCGGCCCCGTGGCTCGCGCCCGATCGGGGCGACGCGACGATGACCGCGGTGGGCACGGCGGTGGCGGCGGCCCATGGGCCCTTCGTGGGCCAGTTCTTGTTCGAGAACGATGTGCTCGACGACCAGCAGCTCGGTGGTGCGATGCAGCTGGTCGCGGGGGCGGCGCCGCCGGCGCTGTTGCTCGCGGGCAAGTGGGCCGACCCGCAGCCCGACCAGCAGCTCGTGCTGGGCGCGGCGTGGTCGTGGGGTGCTGCCTATGGCATCGCCACGCCCTTTGCGCTGCGACTCGAGCCCACCACCGGTCAGGCGACACTGGCCGGAGCGATCACCGGCGACGTGTTCCTGGCGGCAGCCGGCGTGGCGGTGAGCGACGCGGTGGGCCTGCGACCGCGCAAGACCCTGGTGCCTCAGCTGTGCGGTGTGGGCGGGGCGACGGTGGGGGCGTTGGGGGTGGGTCTGGCCGACAACCAGGTCGAGAACGTCGTGCTGGGCGGGCTCGTCGGCAGCACGGTGGGCCTGGTCGGGTGCGGGATCGGCTCGGCGGTGGTGTCGTCGTCGCCGTCGCGCACGGCGCGCCTCGGCCCGGTGCGGCTGCCGGGGCAGTGGGCGCCTGCGTGGTTCGCGCCTCAGGCGGGGTCCACCGTGCCGCGCTTCGGGGTGCAGGCCGTGGGGTGGTGAGGGGCCGGGCGCTCGGCGGGCGCTACTCGGCGGTCTGCATTGCGTAGCAGGCCATCAGCCGCTGCCAGCCGACCGAGTTGGCCCGGCGAGAGGTGGCGTCGACGGGGGTGCTGATCAAGGTGTAGCGAAACCGCTCGGCAGGGGACCTCGCCAGCGCGTGCACGACGTCGTCGGTGAGCACGAAGGCGAGCAGCCAGCGCGTGTTCACCCCGACCGGGGCGCCGTCGCCGCCGTAGGAGATCGACGCCGGTGGTGCCGAGTCACGGCTGTAGGTGGTGACGACCGAGCCGTCGGCGAGGTGCCAGTCGACCTCGGTGCCGGCGGCCACCGGCTGGCTCGTGGCGCCGACCTCGTAGAAGGGCACCCGCAGCACCGGAGCGCCGTCGATCTGCGAGACCGAGCTGAGCCCGTTGGAGATCACCAGCGACGGGCCGCGGTGGGGGTCGCCTCGGGAGATGTCGAAGCCACGGCACACGTCGACGGCGTGGGCGGGGCTGCTGAGGGCGCAGACGGCGATGGCGGCGATGGCGGCGAGGATCCGGCTCATTGGTAGTAGTCCTCGAAGGAGTAGACCTCGATGCACGCGCCGAAGTCGCACTCTTCGTCGCTGTCGCATTCCTCGTCGTCTTCGCAGGCCACTCGGCAGTAGTAGATGCTGTCGCCGTCGACGATGTCGTCGAAGGTGCACACCAGGTCGGTGAAGCAGTCGAAGTCTTCCTCGCAGCGCTCCCCCTCGTCGGCGCCCCCCGCCCGGGGCTCGGCGCCGATCAGGCACCCGGCGACCATCAGTGCCCACAGCCCATGCCTCATGGGGCCTCCACGGTCTTGATGGGGGCGGACTTGTCGGGGATCAGCGCCAGGCCGGTGAGCCCGATGCCGAGGATGGCGGTGGAGCCGCCGGTGACGTTGAGGGCCAGCATCCGGCCCCAGTCGCCCCTGGTCTCGGCCTCGCCCGCCTGGAAGTTGCTGTAGGTCTGCTGGGCGACGAAGCCCCCGACCGCGGTGAGGCCAAGGCCCCAGATCAGCGTGCCGATCTTGGGCCGGTAGACCTGCTTGTAGGGGCCTCGCTGGCTCAGATCGACGCTGGGGCCCGCCTCGACGCGAGCGACCCTCGGCGTGGCCATGCCCAGCCCGCCCACGCCGCCGACGAGCACACCGAGCACCGCCGCCGGCTCGCTGAGATCGGGCGCGGGCTCCGTGGCGGTCGACAGCACCCGCAGGCCGTCGCCGACCAGCCGAGGGCGCTGGTCGGTGATCTGCAGCTCCTTCAGGGCGCTCGCGACGTAGTTCTGCGCCTCGCGGCTGGTGACCTGGCCGTCGCCGTCGGCATCGCCCCACCCCCGCAGAGCGCCCAACAAGGCGTAGGTGAATGCCCCGTGCCGTGCCTCGGGGAGGGGGGAGGACCACTCGGTCGGCCCGGCGGCCACCCAGCGCGTGAGGGCCGGGTTGGCCTCGGTGGCGTAGCTGGGCACGGCAAAGCGCTTGCCCTCGACCAGGTCGCCGCCGCCGCGGGTACGCCCCGAGTAGCAGGTGTCGAGCACGAACAGCGCGTGGCCGCCGCCGGCCGTGGCCAGCGCCTCGAGCTCGGTGACCGGCACGGCGCGGGCCTGAAAGGACACCTGGTCGGCCTGGGCGTCGGCGCCCAGCAGGATGCGCTCGCCGGTAGCCGGGTCGGCCGCGCCGTGGCCGGCGAAGTAGACCCACAGCGTGCCCTCGGGGCCCACCGCCTTGCCCTGCGTCGTCACCGCGTCGAGGATCTGCTCGCGGTTGGCGCCCTTGCCGAGCACCCGGATCCGGCTGGCTGGCACGCCGCGGGTGGTGCGTAGGAAGCCCTCGACGGCCGCTGCGTCACGGGCGGCGTGGGGCACGTCGGGGAGCAGGAAGTAGTCTTCGATGCCGATGACCACCGCCGCGTCGTCGGGGTGGGCGGCGTCGGTGGGGACCGGCTCGTCGATGTCGGGGAGGGCCCAGGCGAGCCCCAAGAGCCACCACATGGGGCCTCCGGGCGACGCGCTTAACGCGAACCTCAGGCGAGCTGCAGGTCGTGACCGCTCACCTTGCCCGTGAGGACTTCGCGTACCTGGTCGACGGTGACCACCGCCCCCATGTCGAGCAGGTCTTTCTCGATGTCGAGGCGCACCTCCGCGGATCCCTCGAAGCCCTCGCCGCCGCTCGCCTCCTGCGAGGCCTCGCCCTTCAGCGTCAGGCTGAGGTTGGTGGCCAGGCACAGCTCGGTGGCCAGCAGCTCCAGAGCGGCAGGCGGCGTGTAGGCCAGCGGCGAGGCGGCCCAGCGCATCAGCTCCTCCACGACGTTGTCGGGCTGCAGCTCCGACATCAGGGTCTCGACGACGACCTGGGCGATGAACATGGCCGCGTCGGCGTCGATCTCCGCCTCCAGGGTGGCCTCGGCCGACAGCGACCAGGCGCCGCCGCCGAGGGAGCCGAGCAGGTCGGCCTGCTTCAGCCACGCCTGGGCCTCGTCGCCGGCGGCGCCGATGTGGGCCTCGATCTTCAGCGACACCATCTGCTGCAGGAACTGCTCGACGGACTCGGGCATCTGTTCGGCATCGAGCTCGACGCCCACGGCGAGCTCGGTGTCGCCCATGTCGGCCTCGGCCATGTGGGTGACCGTCAAGCCTTCCAGGACGGGCGCCTGCGTCTCGGGGTCGACGCGCATGTCGGCCTCGAGGGTGAAGGTGCCGCCGGCGCCCTTGTCGTTGTCGACCGAGCCGATGGCCGTCTCGATGGCACCGGCGAGGTCGGCGCTGGCGCCCGCCTCGATGAGCACCTCCGAGGAGGCCGACAGTGCGATGTGGACCGCGTTGTCGTCGATGGCCGAGACCACCAGGCGGCCTTCGACCCCCGCGGCGGCGCCCATGGCCAGGGCGAACGACATCGCATCCTTGGCCTCGGCCTCGCCCTTGGCGCCGCCTCTCACGTAGGCGCCGCCGCCGAGCTCGAACTCCTGCAGGTAGGAGAAGACGTTCTCGTGGCCGAGGGCGCCCAGGATGGTGCTCTGGATGGCACCGAAGATGCCGAGGCCGGCCCGAAGCACGTCGAGTGGGGTGGAAAGGCCCGACCAGGGCAGCTCGTAGTTCTCGCGTAGCCAGCCTTCGAGGCCGAGCACCAGCTCGGCCTCGCCCACCTCGGGCTCGAGGTCGCGGCCGAGGCTCATCCCGGCGGTCAGCGTGCGTTCCACCTCGAAGGCGCCCTGCCCGAGGTGCCGAACCGTGAGCTCGCCACCCATGCCCGCGCCGACCACTCCGAACTCGGCCTCCGCTTCGAGGGCCACGGTGATGCCCAGCCCAGCTTCCCAGGCCGCGTCGAGCGCGGCGAGGAACAGCGCTTCTCCGTGGCTGAGCAGCGCATCGAAGTCGCTGTCGGCGAGCTGGAGCAGCAGCCCCTTGAGGCTCACCGGGTCGAGCTCGATCAGCTGCTCGATGACCCAGCCGGTGCCGCGGAGCAGCGCCTCGGCGAGGAACAGCGCCTGGGTGGTGCCCGGCAGCATCATCAGCACCGACACGTGGCCCAGCGCCTCGAAGGCCGCCCAGGCGAGCTCGTCGACCTCGGTGGCTGCGGCCATCAGCTCCTCGAGCACCGTGGGCACGTAGGCGGCGAGCTCCTGCACCATCGCCAGTGCGGCCTCCATGCCCGCCTCGGCGGCGTAGGTGAGCAGGTCGTCGGCGCTGCCGATCTGCTCCCACGTCCAGTCGATGACCGCGTCGATGGCGCCCTCGACGCCCTCCATCGCTTTGTCGAGCAGCCCCTCGGACTCCATGCCGCCGCCCTGCTGGGCGCGCTCCTGCATGGCGGCGTTGCCGACCTGGCCGGCCTGCACCATCTCTTCGCTCTGCTCTTGACCCTGCTCCTGCTGGGCAAGGGCTTGGGGGCTGCTGGTGACCGACGGGGCGTGACGCTTCGACATGGGGACCTCCGCCCGCATGCCATTGCAGAGGAGGGGCCAAGACCGCGACGTCGTGAGGCAGGGGATCGTAGGCGGTGACGGGTGTCAGCCGACGGACGTCGACCGACGGACGTCCGTCACCTCGCGTCAGCCGCAGCTGACGTCGGCGCCCAGCTCCTTGGCCTTGCAGTTGGCCGCGTTCGCCGACGGGTCATTCGCCTGAGCGAGGGCGTCGCCGAGGGCGGCCCAGACCTGTGCATGGGTCGGCAGCAGCTCGGTCGCCTTGCGCAGCGACGCGATGCCGCCGCTCAGGTCGCCGGTCGCTACCAGCACCCGCCCCTTGAGGAAGGCGGCCTCACCCAGCTCCGGATCGACAGCCAGCGCCTTGTCGAGGGCGGCGAGGCCGGCGGCGACCTGGCTGAGCCCGAGCTCTACGGCGCCGAGGTTGTAGTAGGCGAAGGCGTAGTCCGGCGACTTGTGCGTCGCCGTGGTGAACGCTGCCTTGGCGGGTTCGAGCTGCTCGGCCAGCACCAGGGCCCCGCCGGCGTAGTTGTCGGGCACACCCCACGTCGGGCATGCGCTTGAGGCCTTGTCGGCGGCCTCTCTCACGCGGCCCGCCGACTGCCCGGCGTACAGCCGAGCGCGCGCCACCGCTGCCCACACCGGCGCGCTGCTGTCGCCCTGGGCGGCCGTCTCGAGCATCGCCAAGGCCTTCAGGTCTTCCGCTCGGGCCTCACCAGAGCGCCCACCGCGCAGCAGCTCCCCCGCGTCGACGAGCACCCGGGCCGCTGCCATGGGCGGCTCGGAACACGACGTAGGAGGTGCCACTTCCTTGGCGACCTGGCGCTGCTCTCCCAGGGCCAGCGTGTGCAGCGTGGCCTTGGCGGATTCATCGCCGTTGAGGAGCAACGACCACAGCTTGTACTCCTCCTTGGTGAGCAGGCCGTTGCCGTAGTCCATACAGATCTTGAACTCGAGGCGCTCACGGACCTTCTGGTCGGCCGACAGCCCATCGAGACGCTGCACCTGCTGCGAGTAGCTGGCCTTTCCGCCCGCGCTGAAGGCCAGGTATTGCGCCTTCACCTCGGCATCGAGGCTCCGAGCCACCTCGTCGATGGGCTCCCGGCAGGTGACCTCACCCACCTCGACGTAGCGGCTGCCGCCATCGGACTTCTTCCCGGCTTGGGCGGGGGCGGCCCACAGGACGGCGCAGCCGACCAGTGCCATCGTGCGGATCATGCTCTGCTCCCTCACAACATCAGCCCGGCGAGCTCGTCGGCTGCCAGCTTGAAGTCTGGTTCCTGCTTCACCACCGCGGCCAGCTCGGTCTTGGCCGTCTCCGTGTCGCCCGTGTCGATGGCGTCGAGGGCCCTCGAGAAGGTGGCCGCGGTGGCCACCTCGAGCTTCTTGATCTTCTTCCGCTCCATGGCGGGCTTGGGGGGCACCTTGTCGGGCCGTGGCGAGGTGCAGTCCTTGCCGTCGGAGAGCACCGCGACCGACAGCTTGTCAGCGAGCCGTGACTGGATGCCGAGGAAGTCCTCCCGCTTGCCCGTCTCACCGACCCCACAGGTGATGACCGAGGTGGCCGTGTCGACGATGCGGGTGTCGACCCGGAAGGAGCCCATGGCCTCGAAGTAGCTGCCCATCACGGTCAGGTCGGCGCCCACGAGCTTGCCGATCTCCACGGCCTGGTCGGGGTCGATGTGGCCACTGCGGTTGAGGTCGAGCTCTTTCAGAATGTCTTCGAGGCGGCCGCGCTCGACCACGTCGAAGCCCTCGTTGGCGGCCATGTCGGTGATCACCATCTGGGCGAAGCCCTTCTTGAGGGACTTCAGATCGGCGTCGTCGCCGTCGTAGTCGAAGTACAGGATGGCGACCTTCGGGGTGTCGACGAGCTGCGGCACCTTGGGCGCCTCGGCAGGCGCCTCGACCTGTGGGGCTCCGCCGGGCAGGCCACCGCAGGCCAGGCAGGCCAACACCACAACAGAGAGCGTGAGTCGTTTCATGGGGGCCAGTCTAGTGAGTGCGGCTTCGAGGAGCAGGAAGCCTGATTCTTCCTGAAACAGGCTAGACCACCCAGCGCCGTCATAGCAGGCTCGCCCTGCAGAGGTCCTCGATGCGTCGATTGTCAGCACTGGTGGTGGTCTTGTTCACGTTGGCGTGCGGCGGACTGCCTGTCGGCGGCGGTGGCGAGGCGCCGGTCGAGGGGGCGGAGGCGTACACGGCCAGCACGGTGGTGACGGTGTTGTACTTCGACAACAACACCAACGACCCTGCCTACGACGTGTTCGGCAAGGGGCTGGCCGACATGATGATCACCGACCTGTCCAGGGTCGACGATCTGGCCGTGGTCGAGCGTGCGAAGCTGCAGGCCCTGATCGACGAGATGAGCCTGCAGCAGTCCGACTACTTCGACCCGGCCACCGCGCAGAAGCTGGGGCAGGGGCTGGGGGCTACCCACGCGATCACGGGCTCCATCAGTGCCTTCGCGCCCCAGATGCGCATCGACATCCGCCTCATCGATGTCAACAGCTCCGAGGTCGTGCTGGCCGACAAGGTGACCGGCAGCGACCAAGACTTGTTCGGGCTGCAGGAGCAGCTGGCCGCCACCTTCGCCGACGCCCTCGACAAGCAGCGTGTGGCCGAGGCGCCCGACGAAGGTCTCGGCACCGACAGCCTGCTGGAGTACAGCCGCGGTCTGGAGGCCGCCGACCAGGGAGATCTCGAGGCGGCTTCGCAGCTGCTCAGTCAGGTGGTCGACCGCACCCCCAGCTTCGGCTTGGCCCAGCAGCGGCTGACCGATGTCGACGAGCGGCTCGCTGAGTCGCGCAAGCGTCGCGAGGGCATGCTCGACGCCGGGCAGCAGGCGCTGCTCGTGAACATCGACGAGGCGCTTCGCAACGACCCGGCGAGCCTGAAGGGAGACGCATGGGGGCGCTACTACGCCTACCGCGCGGTGCGGGGGGGCCTGTTCCTGGAGACGGCCAACCGCAGGCTGAAGGAGCCGCCGTCCATCGAGGACATGGACATGATGACGGCGCTCAAGCTGCGCAACGACCCGGACATGCTCCTTCGGAAGACCTTCGACGACGACGACCACGACGTGGTGCGCGAGCTGCTCCGGATGTGGTTCGACAACACCCTGGTCATGCACCGCGAGGTCGCCGCCTACGAGGCCAGCGGCGCGCGCTTGCCCGCCTTCCCCAAGCTCGACCCCGAGGATGCCCGTCGTGCCAGGGCACTGGGCGTCAACACGACGGTGTCGGTGGGCGACTCGAGCCGGCTGGTCGTCACCCTGGGCCAGGTGGCCGTCCTCGGGCGCTTGCCCGACGCCTTTGCAGGGTCACGCCCCACACTGGCGGAGCTCGACAGCGCGGTGGTTCCGCCGCTGCTCGCGCTGTTCCAGCAGAGCGCTGCGGGCTTCGACAGCGGCGACGAGGGCAAGATCGACGTGCTCGACGCCCATGGCGACGTGCTGCTCGCCCTCGGCCGAACCGACGAGGCCCTGGCCAGGTGGCAGCAGATCCTCGACGAGTTCCCCACCACGGTGCGCTACGACCAGATCGAGGCCAAGATCAAGGAACACAGCTGATCGAGGCAGGTCACCCCTCCGGCGGTGCGGTGCCCCCGAGCTGGCTGAGGTCGACGGTGGCGCGGCCGTCTTCGAACTCGAGCAGGTACTGGTCGAAGCGCACGGTGCCTGCGTCGCCTTCGACCCGCAGGTCGTGCAGCCCACCGATGATCTCCGACTCCAGGGGCAGCACGCCGGCCTGCCAGTTGTCGATGAACACCGCGTCGCCCTCGCGCCCGGGGAGGTGGATGGTGACGGTGCCCATCACGACGGCGGCGAGCTGAGCGGCGGTGGGCCCCGAGGAGCCGGACACGGTGAGGTGGGGCTCGATGCGCTCGCGGAGCTTGGCTTCGGGGGTGGTCCCCGACCAGGAGGCCAGCACGCTGCCGTCGGCGGACAGCAGCAGGTTGTAGGGGACCGTGCCGGTGAATTGCCCACCGAGCTCGGCCAGGGCCGAGGGGAGCGCGCGCATGTCGTCGACGCGGTAGTGCTGCCACCGGGTGCGCTTGTCGCCGAGGAAGCGGTCGAGGGGGGCGTCGCTGGTGTCGACGGACAGGGCGACGACCGACAGGCCCTGGTCGCCGAGCTCGGTGGTGACGCGGTCGAGGCGGTCGAACTCGCTCACGCAGGGCCCGCACCAGGTGGCCCACACGTGCACGAGGCGCACGCCCATGCCCTGGCGCACCACCTGCTCGCTGCGGTCGGTAGGGATGGTCTGGTAGGTGTCGGCGAGGGCAGCAGACAGGGCGAGGAACAGGAACAAGGCGACCTCCGTCGACAACGTACGTGAGGCTGGGGGCACTGTTGCGCAGAGAGGCCTACTGCGGTGCTACGCGGTGCAGCTGGCTCGGCTGGCGAGGTGTAAACCAACCGGGCTGGCGAGGTGTCCTGGGGGTGTCGAGCGCAACGAGTGGAGTCCTCATGCACCTGTTGATCCCCTTTCTGGCCCTGTCGTGCACCCAGCGGGCGGCGTCTCCTACACCGGCGCCGGGCATGCTGGTCGCGGACGTATGGGCCGACAACTGGTTTGCCATGTACCAGGGCGAGCGCCTCGTCTTCGAGGACAGCGTGCCCATCACCACGGAGCGGTCGTTCAACGCCGAGTCGTTCTCCTTCGAGCCGTCGTGGCCCCTCGTGCTCGCGTTCGTGATCAAGGACTTCAAGCAGGACGACAGCGGGCTGGAGTACATCGGCAAGCCGAACCAGCAGATGGGTGACGGCGGCTTCATCGCGCAGCTGCACGACGACCAGGGGAGGCTCGTGGGGGTGTCCGATGGGTCGATGCGGTGCCTGGTCGTGCATCACGCGCCCGTCGATCGGTCGTGCGTGACCGCTGCCGACCCCCTCGCCCGCTGCGGGTCCCGGATCGCGGAGGAGCCGGTGGGCTGGAAGCTGCCTTCCTTCGATGATGCGGGCTGGGCCGCGGCGACGGTGTACCGCGCTGACCAGGTGCGCCCGAAGGGAGGCTATGACCACGTGGCATGGGACCCGACCGCGAAGCTGGTGTGGACCAGCGACCTGCAGGCCGACAACACGCTGTTGTGCCGCCTGACGATTCCCGAGCCGCCGGCCGGTCGGTGACCGGTGAGCTGTCTGCGCAGGCCACGGTCCTCGCGATCGACGGTGCGGCGGGCAGGGAGGTCTCCTTCGAGGCCTTCGTCGCTGCGCATCATGCCCGGGCGGTGCGTATGGCGTGGCGGCTCACCGGGGCAGACGAGGCGACGGCCGAGGAGATCACCCAAGACGCGTTCCTCCGAGCGCAGACCCGGCGGGCCGACCTGCGTGACGAGGGCGCGCTTCGGGCCTGGTTCTACCGGATCCTCGTGCGTCGGGCCGCCAACTACCGTCGCTGGGCGGCCGTCCGCCGCCGTGCTGCCGAGTGGCTGCGGTGGGAGGAGCCCCGACGGCGTGAGTGGTCGGATCCGGGCCTGCGGGGGCGCATCGACGCGGCGATGCAGCGCCTCTCTCCGGGGCAGCGAGAGGTGTTCACCCTCGTCTACCTCGAGCAGTTCACCCTCGACGAGTCGGCCCAGATCCTCGGCAAGGCGCCGGGCACCGTCCGGTCGCACCTGCACCGTGCCCTGAAGACCCTGCGTGCCGAGCTGCACCCCGTGATGGAGGAACTCCGATGACCCCCGATGACGAGCTGATCGACTGGGTTCGCGCTCACTGGCGGCCCGCCGGTTCCAGCGATGCCTCGGCGTTCCTCGCCGGCATGGCGCGTCGACGGGCACAGGTGCGTCGCGAGCGGCACGCCCTGGGGGCTGCTGCCCTCGCTGCGGCCCTGTCACTGCTCACCTTCGGATGGCTGTCGAGGCCCGTGCCTCCGCCACCGGCCGAGGCCCTCGATCCGCTGGTGGCCGCCACCTGGCTGGGTGGGTCGGCGTCGGCCCCCTACCCGGGTGAGCTGTCGCTGCTGGCCGACACCTTCTTGGAGGCGCGATGAAGTACCTCTCCTCCGCCCTGCTCGGGCTCGCGGCCGGGCTGCTGATCGCCGGTGGCGTTGCCTGGATGCGGCCAGGTCCTCAGTCAGACCGTGGCCGAGGTTCCATCCAAGATGTGCTTCAGGCCAACCAGGAGGCGCTCGGCCTCGACCAGGCCACCCTCGATGCCGCGTGGGCCCTCGCCGATGAGGCTCGCGCCGACCTCGACGCGCGGCGGGGCCGCATCGACGAGGCGAGGGGGCGGCTGGCCGTGCTCCTCGATGCCGAGGCGGTGGATCGGGCCGCGATGCGGCGGCAGGTCGAGCAGATCGGGGCCATGGAGGCCGAGCTCCGGGTGCGCGAGCTCGAGGTGATGCTCTCGATCCGGGCGCTCCTCGACGACGAGCAGCGCGAGGGCCTACGGCAGCGGGCCACCGGGGATCGCCTGTAAACCGGATGGGCGGCTGGGGAGTCCAGGTAGTGCCACCCCGGAGCTGCCCTGTGTCTGTCTTCCTGTTCGCCCTCGCCTGTGGCCTCGGCGCCCCTGCGCCCTCTCCCGGGCCCGATCTCACCACCCGCCCGGAGGGGGCCGCGGCGGAGCGGTGTGCGGTCATTCGTGCCTCGGTGTCCGAGGCGGGCTTCGGCAACGACGTCGAGGTGGTGTGTGACGCCGACCACGCCTGGCTGATGTCCGACACCTACCCATCGCACCCCCTGATGACCGGCATCACGGCGACGAACGAGCAGATCCCCGTCCCGTCTGCGTGGCGAGCACCGGTGGCCCTCGAGCCGTCTGGCCTGCGCGGGACGACCTCGATCGATGCCGCCCTCGGCGTGGCCGTGAATGGGGTCCCCATCTACGACTACTCGAGCCAAGGAGACCTCGACCCGAGCCACTACGATGCTCGGCGAGACACCGTCGCGCTGGGGCAGCTCGATCTGTGCGGCGGCCACGCCGGGCGAGGCGACGACTACCACTACCACGCCGAGCCCAGCTGCATGATCGCGGTGATGCCCAACCGGGGCGACGCCGCCATCCTGGGCTGGGGCTTCGATGGCTACCCGCTGTATGGCCGCAACACCCCCTCGGGGGAGCCGGTGGCCAAGGGCAGCCTCGACGTGTGCAACGGCCAGCCCGATCCGGTGTTCGGCTACCGATACCACACCAGCGCCACGCCCCCCTACATCACCCAGTGCCTGCGCGGTGAGGTCGATCTGGGACTCCTCGAGCGGGTGCCCCCCCTCCAGGCGAAGGGCGGCGGCGAGAAGCCCGCAGGGACGCCGCTGGACCACGTGCAGGACCTCGAGCACATCATCGACGACCAGGGCGTGCGGCGGATGACCTACCGCCACGGGGGCCGGGAGTACGAGATCTCCTACGCGCCCGGCACCTCCGACAACTGCTGGCAGTTCACGTCGACGACGGCGAGCTTCGGCAAGACCCACCAAGAATACTGTCGCTAGCAGGAGGGCCTGTGCTGTGGCTTTCGTTGCTCATCGGTGGGGCGCTGGCTCACGAGCCCGAGGCGGTGGCCGCCACCGTCACGCTCCGCACTGGCCACGTGACCGTCGACGTGTCGGTCGACTACCTCGCGTGGCTGCAGGCGCTCGCTCCCCCCTCCTCGGGGCCGGTGCCGCTCCTCGTGCTGTCCGACCCCGACGCCCTCGAGGCGCTGGTTGCCACCGCCGCGACCCGGCTCGCCACCAGCGAGGTGGTGGTCGATGGCGTGGCGCGGCCGTTCGACCGGGTGCGCCTGCCGACGGCGTCCGAGGCCCAGACCCTGGCCGTCACCTGGCTGCACGCCCAGAGCGAGTCGACCCATGCCCACGGTCACGCCCCCATCGAGTGGGTGACCCTCACCCTGGAGGCAACGCTGCACGAAGCGCCCGAGCACATCGGCCTCGCCCTGCCTCCATCGCTGGGCGCCGTGCACTACACCTTCGTGGAGCCGGTCACCGCCTTCGTTCCCGCCGGCGCCCCCGCCTCCTTCTCCGTGGGCGGCACGACCGGGCGCTGACGAAGCCTCAGCTCGCCACCACCTGCCGCAGGGCCTCGGCCGCGACCTCCGCGTCGTCGAGGGTGTGGCCGGGCCCGAAGCTGAACCGCAGGGTTCCCTGGGACCCCGTTCCCAGCGTGTCGTGGGCTGCTGGCGCGCACTGCGTGCCCCCGCGGACCACCACCCCCCGCTCGGCCAGCGCGGTGGCCAGGTCGACCGGCCGTCGCCCGTCGACCACCAGGCTGCAGGTGGGCATCCGTGGCCCGTCGCCCCCCACCACCGACACGCCAGGCAGGGCCGCCGCCTGCGCTCGGAACGACGCCTCGATCTGCCGCACCCGCGGCAGCGGCCGCTCCTGCGCCATCCACGCCAGCCCCTCGGCCAGCCCGCACAGCCCCGGCAGCGAGACCGAGCCCGTGTCGCAGTAGCCAGGCCCCGGGCGGCACACCTCGCCCTCGCAGGCCGCCGGCGGGCTGCTCAGCATCAGGCCGGGCCGCACGTACAGTCCACCGACCCCTGGAGGCCCCTGGGGGCCCTTGTGACCGGCGAAGGCGAACAGGTCGACCTGCAGGGCATCGAGGTCGAGGTCGAGCCAGCCGGCCGCCTGGGCGCCGTCGAGCAAGCACAGGGCACCGTGGGCGTGGGCGAGGGCGACGATGTCGGCGTAGGGCAGCAGCTCGCCGGTGACGTTGCTCGCTACGCTCATCGCCACCAAGCGCACACCTCCCGCAGCCAGCGCTCGCTCCATCGCTCCGAGATCGAGGGGACCTCGCTCCGAGCGTGCCACCACCTCCACCGCCACGCCCTGCAGCTTGGCCAGCGGCCGGCGCAGCCCGTGGTGCTCCATGCCCGAGGTGAGGGCCCGGTCGCCCGGCTGCCAGGGCACGTCGGCGACCGCGACGGCCAGAGCCTGGGTGCAGCTCGGCGTGATCAGCAGGGCCTCTGGCTCGACCCCGAAGTGGCCCGCGACGGCCTGGTGGGCGCTCTGGAAGCGTTGCCCCCAGGTGTCGGGGGACGCCGCCAGCGCCTCGTCGGCCGCCACGGCGACGGAAGGCGGCTTGGGCCAGCTGGTGCCGGCGTGGTTGAGGTAGAGCATCGGGCTGCCGTGGTCGAGGGGAGGGCTCGGCGCTGCGGTCGTCGTGGCGCCCCACGTTAGTCCCGCCGCCATGGTCGACGAGCCCACGGTACCACCCGTCCCGCCGTTCCTCCTGCGGGGGGTGGCGCGCTGCGTCGACCTCGCGGTGCAGATGGGCGTGATGGAGGCGGCCCTGCGCCTCAGCGGGCTGCTGCCGATGAGGGGCCTGCTGGAGGTGGGCGACGACGCGCTGTTCTACGTCGACATCGGCGTGGGGTGCGTGGCCTTCCTGCTCTACACCACCCTCGCCGAGCACCTGGGGGGGGCTACGCTGGGCAAGGTGCTGACCGGTCTGCGCGTGGTGTCGGTGGAGCCGGGTGGGGGGCCGGTGGGGCTGCGAGGGGCGCTGGTGCGCAACCTCGGCTTCTTCGTCGACAGCCTGTTCTTCGGCATGGTGGCGTACAGCCACATGGCCAACAACCTACGTCGTCAGCGCCTCGGCGACGAGTGGGCGGGCACGGTCGTGGTGTGGAAGAGCGATGCGCCGGTGCGCTCTGCGGTCGTCGGGTGGGTGGCCGGGGCGGTCGCCGCCCTCGTGGCGGTGGTCGTGTCCTACGTCCTGACGGGCTGAGCGGTGCCCCGGGCGGGCCCTGGTTCGCGGGGTGCGGTACGATGGCGCCGGAGCCCGGCTGTGCAGGTCGGGCCCTCGTTCCCGGGGGGGGCATGCGCGCACGACCGATCATCCTGGCGTTGGCACTGGCCGCCTGCGGCTCCGGTGCCGATGGCCGCGACGGGCCGGGGGGCACGACCCAGCCCACGTCGCTGTCCACCGACACCGACACCGACACCACCACCCTGCCGCAGACCACGCCCTCGGGCTGTGTGGGCTGCACCGATGTCGCGCCGGCGCCGCGCCTGGCGCGCCTCACCCACGTGCAGTGGGAGAACACGGTGCAAGACCTCCTGCGGCTCGACGAGCCCTCGGGGCTGTCCGACAGCTTCATCGGCGATGGCCTGTCGGAGGGCTTCGGCAACAACGCCGAGGCCCTCGAGGTGAGCAGCGAGCTGTGGCAGGACTACCAGCGGGCCGCCGAAGAGCTGGCGCTGCTGGTGGTCTCCGACGAGGACCAATACGCGGTGGTCGTGCCCCACGACCCCCGAGACGGCGGGGGCCTGGTCGGCTTCTCCGAGCGCATCGAGGGGGAAGACCCGGGTGCGGTGGCTACCACGGGCGCCGCGGGCGGCAGCGACTACAACCTGTGGAGCAACGGCTCGCTCACGGTGTCCTTCGACGTGCCCTCCGACGCGATGACGACCGTGCGGGCGCGAGTGTGGGCCGATCAGGCGGGGCCCGACCTCGCCAGGGCGACCCTGTCGGTCGACGCGGTGGATCTGCTCACCACCGACGTGGTCGCCGACTCCAGCGGCACGGCCGAGCTGCTGGAGGTCGAGGTCGACCTCGTGGCGGGCTTCCACACCGTGCAGGTGTCCTTCCTCAACGACTACTACGACGCCGACTCCGGCGCCGACCGCAACCTGCGCATCGACTGGTTCGAGATCGAGGGGGAATCGCGCACCCTCGGGGAGTCCACCGCCGGCGCCGCCGAGCGGGATGCCTGGATCACCGACTTCGGCCACCGAGCCTTCCGCCGCCCGCTGACCGCCGACGAGTCGTTCGCCTACGCGGAGCTGTTCGAGCTGGGGCCCGAGCTGGTCGGCAGCGGCGATGCCTTCAGCGACGGCGTGCGCGTCGTGCTGGAGGCGATGCTGCAGTCGCCGTTCTTCCTGTACCGGGTGGAGGAGAGCACCGAGGCGCAGGGGCCGCGGATCCCGCTGTCTTCCTACGAGATGGCGAGCAAGCTGTCGTATGCCCTGTGGAACCGCATGCCCGACGACGAGCTGTTCGAGCTCGCGGCGTCCGACAGCCTGACCGATCCCGCGGTGGTGGCCGCCCAGGCCGAGCGCATGCTGGAGGCGCCCCAGGCCGTCGACGCCATCGACGAGTTCCACCGTGAGCTGCTGCACACCGACAACTACGCGAACATCTACAAGGATGCCGACGCCTTCCCGCTGTACCAGCCCGAGATGAACGAGTGGATGGCCACCGAGGCCGAGCTGTTCACCCGAGAGGTCGTGCGCGGTGGGGAGGGCATCCACACGCTGTACAGCGCCCCCTGGACGATGATCAACGATGGTCTGGCGCCGGTGTACGGCGTGCCGGGGCCGGGTCCCGACTTCACCCGGGTCGACCTCGATCCCAGCCAGCGGGCAGGGCTGCTCACCCAGTCGGGCTTCCTCGCGGTGCACTCCGACCCACTGCAGCCCGGCTCCATCCACCGCGGCGTGTTCGTCGACCTGCAGCTGCTGTGCATGAACCTGCCACCGCCACCCGACGACGTGACCCCGCTGCCGCCGGTCGACGTGGGCACGACCAACCGCGAGCGCGTCGACGCCCACACCGGGCCCGGCACCTGCGGTGAGGCCTGCCATGCCGGGTTCATCAACCCCGTCGGCTTCGCCTTCGAGGGCTACGACGCCATGGGGATGTACCGCACCACCGACAACGGCTTCCCCGTCGATGCCTCGGGCAGCTTCTTCTTCACCGAGGGCGAGGCCAGCTGGGTCGACGCGGTGGGCTTCGCGGCGGTGATGGCCGACAGCGACCAGGCACACCGCTGCTATGTGCAGAACTGGCTGGAGTTCCTCCACGGCCGGGCCGCCGCCGATGCCGACATCGGGCTGCTCGACTTCCTGGCCACTCGGTCTCGTTCCGAAGACCGCGCCATCCGCTCCCTCATCGTCGATGTGGTGACGAGCGATGGCTTCCGCAACCGCAGCGACGAAGGGGGCAACTGATGGCACCGTCTCGACGGATGTTCTTGCGAGGCATCGGGGGCGTCACCCTCGGGCTGCCGCTGCTTGAGTCGCTGGCGCCGCGGGCGGCTCACGCCACCACCGGCACCGGCACCGGCATGGGCGGCACGCCGCACTACAGCGTGTTCGTGCGCCAGGCCAACGGGGTCGCCCAGGAAGACAACGGCGAGCCCGAGCAGTACTGGCCTCGGTCCACCGGGCCCATCACCACCGCATCGTTGTCGACCACCGACAGCGACCGCGCGCTGTCCGAGCTGGCCGACTACGCCGACCGCATGCTGATGGTGAAGGGGGCGAACTTCGCGTTCCCCGGCAACGGCTGTGGCCACTCTGGTGGCGGCAACCAGTGCCTCACCGCCGCGCAGGTCTCCTCCGACCCATCCGGCAACCTGTCGCTGGCGATGGGGGAGTCCATCGACAACTACATCGCCAAGCAGCACGCCACGAACGGTGGCGAGCCGCTGTCGCTGTATACCGGGCCGCGTAACGGCTACATCGAGGAGGTGCTGTCCTACCGGGGGCCCCTCGATCTGCGCTCCGCCGAAGACGACCCGTGGAACGCCTACCAGCGGATGATCGGGGGCACCGCCGCCCTCGACGTGCTGCTGGCCAACCGTCGCAAGTCGGTCAACGACCTCGTTCGCGAGCAGATGACCGGCCTGCTGGCTCGGCCGGAGCTGTCGGCGTCCGACCGTCAGCGCCTCGAGCTGCACTTCGACAACATCCGCGACTTCGAGGTGTTGTCGTGCCTGCTCACGCCGGCCGAGGAAAAGGAGATGCAGGGCCTCTCCGGCCAGGGAACCGACAACGACCTGCGCGTGCGGATGGCCGAGCTCCACAGCGACCTGATCGCCATCGCCTTCGCCTGCGACCACGTGCGCACCGCGACCCTGCAGGTGGGCGACGGCAACGACAGCACCCAGTACACCGTCGACGGCGTGAAGCTGCCCAGCTTCCACCAGATCAGCCACCGCATCTACAGCGACGGCAGCGAAGGCGACCCCATCGCCGGGGCGGTCGACATGCACCACGGCATCGACCGCCTGCACCTGCGCATCTTCCGGCACCTCCTCGACAAGATCGACGCCTACGGGCTGCTCGAGCAGTCGGTCGCGGTGCACACCAACGACCTCGGCACCCCGACCCATCGCTACGTCGACGTGCCGTTCATCGTGGTGGGGGGAGGGGATGGCACCCTCGCTCAGGGCCAGTTCGTCGACCTCGGCGGGGTGAGCCACAACAAGGTCCTCAACACCCTGATCACCGCGACCGGCATCCGCACGGCCGGGGGCGCGCCCATCGAAGACTTCGGCGACCCCGGGCTCGACCCCGGGCTCGCCAGCGAGATGCTCGCCTGAGGCGCGCTATTCGCGGGTGATCGTCAGGTTCTGCCGGGTGGCGACGTCGTCGAACCTCGACACGGCGCCATCGGGCCACACCACCTCGACGGCGTCGACCGTGTCGACCATGCCCAGCCCCACGTGGGCGGTGAGCGGGTGGCCGCTGTACATCCCGGCGCTGCCCGACTGGATCCACCGCACCTGGCTCGTCTCGCCGGAGATCACCCGCACCTTGGCCCCCACCGCGTGGGTGTTGGGACCCTGCATCCGCAGCGCGACGTGAAGCCACGCCTCGTCGCCACAGTTCGACAGGTACATCGGGGTGGGCTCGTTGAGGCTGCGCTTGACGATGTCGAGCCAGCCGTCGCCGTTGAGATCGGCCATCACGACGCCACGCCCGACCCCTGGGTCGGCCAGGCCCATCGCGGGGGCCTCGTCGGTGAACTGGCCGCCCTCCTGGATCCACAGCCCGTCGTTCTGCTGCAGCGGGTCGCCGGCGCCGGTGTAGAAGTTCCAGTAGCCGAAGAGCATGACCGCATCGAGGTCGGTGTCGTTGTCGATGTCGCCGAGCTCGGCGCCCCAGCCGTAGATCTGCTGGCCGGGCTGGGCGGTGCCGGGGGCCTTTCGGGGAGCGCCGTCGACGGCGAGGCCCATGGAGGCGGTGGCGTCGAGGTAGCCGACGCCGGTGAGGGTGGTGGGGTCGGCGTAGGAGCGCACCAGCGCCACGCCGTTCCACGAGGTGAGCAGCATGTCGGGGAGCTCGTCGCCGTTCAGATCGCCCACGCCCATGCCCATGTCGAAGCTGTCGGGGTGAAAGCCGCTGGCGTGGTCGACGGCGAAGGTGCCGCCGGTGTTGTGCAGCAGCACGCTGGGGGCGCACAGGCCGTCGTCGTGGGAGGTGTAGAGCTCGGGCAGGCCGTCGCCGTCGACATCGTAGAAGCCCGACATGAACACGTAGCCGTCGTGCACCTCCATCGGCAGCCGGTCGGAGGCATCGGTGAAGGTGCCGTCGCCATCGTTGAGCCACAGCTCGGAGGGGTCGACGATGTGATCGTCGCAGTCGGGCACCTCCTCGGTCACGTCGAGGATGGTGGGCCGGCCGTAGGTGCCCACGAACAGGTCGAGGTCGCCGTCGCCGTCGATGTCGCCCCAGCTGGCGGACTGGCTGGTCAGGCGGCCCTCTTCCCACCGGTCGGGGTCGCCGTCGAAGGGGGGCACCGGGCTGACGGTGCTGTGGCCCCCGATGCCCGCTGTGGCGGTGACATCGGTGAAGGTGCGGTCGCCCTCGTTGCGCAGCAGCTTGTCGGGCTGGGAGTAGCGGGTGACGAACAGGTCGAGGTCGCCGTCGCCGTCGTAGTCGACCGCGGTGGCGCCCACGACCACGGTCAGGTCGATGCCGGCGAAGGCCACCGCTCCCTGCTCGTCGAAGGCTTCATTGCCCTCGCCCCACCACAGCTGGTTGTCGTTTCGCAGGCCCCCGAGGAACAAGTCCATGTGGCCGTCGCCGTCGAAGTCGGCGAGGGCGAGGCCGCCACCGGCGAGGTCGGCCTCTTCCTTGAGCACGGTCTGGACCGGCAGGGACTGCTTGCGATCGAAGGCCGACACGGTGCGGGCCGATCGATCCGCGCACGACATCACCCCGCCCTCGACCAGCGTGGCCGGCTGGTAGGTGGCACTGGTGTCGCCGGTGGACCCCGTCTGCGCCGTCGCGGTGCTGTCGACGGGGGGCGTGGGCTGGGGCTGTGGGGTGGGGCCGTCGTCGGTCTTGCAGCCGACGAGAGCGATCCAGAGGAGCAGCACGGCGTCTCCGAGGGGACTGTGGGGCAAGGTAGAGCATCCGAGGGCGATCGGCCACTGTGGGAGCCTCGCGCCGTCGATACGCAGGGGTGGCGCGACGGCCGGGGTCGTCGCGGAGGGCGTGGACGTTAGGGGACGCGCGACCACGCTCCGAGGATGGCTCATCGAACCGCTGACCCTGTCTGTTCACGACCTGCTGGAGGCAGGGGGTGACCCCCGCCTGCACACCGACCCCGCCACCGGCCTGTCGAAGTACCGGGTGGCCACTCGGACCCGGGCCTCCGTGCCCCTGGGCTCGTGCACCGGATCGTCGCCCTCTGCGCTGGGCATCGCCGCAGCGGGGGCGGTCCGCGACCGCCTGGTCGGGGTGTCTCGCCGCGTGGAGGTGGCGGAGGAGCTGTCGCAGGGGCATCGCCAGCGGCTGGCCGACCTGTTCGAGCTGCCCGACGAGGTGTCGCTCGCGTTCACGCCGTCGGGCACCGACGCGATCTACCTGGTGTCGAGCCTGATGCTCCGTGACCACGCTCGGGTGCACCATGTCGTGGTGGGGGCCAGCGAGCTCGGCGGCGGCACGGTCCTGGCGGCGAAGGGGCAGTCCATCGCCGACGCCGCGCCCTTCGGGCCGGCGAGCAAGGGCACCCCGGTGGAGGGGCTGGCCGAGCGGTGCTCCGCCGAGCCCATCTACCTGCGCGACCCCGACGGAGCGCTCCTCGAGCCCCGGGTGGTCGACGAGCGGGTGGCGCGGGCCGTCGAGGCCGTGCCCGCCGACACGGCGGTGGTGCTGCACCTGGTGGCCCACAGCAAGACGGGGCTGCGCGCGCCGTCGACGGCGCTGTGCCTGGAGCTGGCGGAGCGCCTCGGTGACCGGCTGCTGGTGCTGGTCGACGCCGCCCAGGGGCGCGTGGCCCCCCGCGACCTGCGGCGCTCCCTGGAGCTGGGCTTCGTGGTGCTGTTCACCGGGTCCAAGTTCTATAGTGGGCCCCCCTTCAGCAGCGTGCTGCTGGTGCCCGAGCGCTGGGCCGACGGGCCCGCCGCCCTCGCCCCCGGCCTGCGGGACTGGTTCGCCAAGGCTGAGCAGCCGCCCGCCTGGGTAGCGGCCCGCGACAGCCTCCCCCATGCCCACAACGTCGGGCTGATGCTGCGGTGGGAGGCCGCGCTGGCGGAGATCGAGGGCTACCACGCCACGCTGCCTCGGCATCGCGCCGGGGTCTACCACACCTTCGCCGGCTCGGTGCACGAGGTGTTCGGCCCGTCGCAGGTCATCGAGCTCGACGTGCCCCGGCCTCCTGTGCACGAGCTGGCCTCGGCCCTCGGCGCCTTCCCCTCGGTGTTCAGCTTCCGGGTGCGGGGCCCCGACGGCTACCTCGATGCCGACGCGCTGCGCGAGCTGCACGCGCTCCTCGACACCGACCTGTCGGCCGAGCACCCCGAGCTGTCCGGGGTGTTCCACCTGGGCCAGCCCGTGCCCCTCGGTCCGCCGGGGGAGAGCCGCGAGGCGGTGCTGCGGGTGGCCCTCGGCGCGCGTCTGGTGCGCACCCTGGCCGGCCACGACGACATGGGTGCTTCCTCGCTCCGCGCCACGCTGCGGGCCCTGCGGGCCAAGCTGGAGGGCCTCGTCGCCCTGGGGCGGGTCGGATGAGCATGGCCCCCCGCGCACCCATCGCCGACGTGGCCAGGGTGCTGCCCCTCGCGCGCGCTGCCGGAGCCTGGGGCCCCGACGTGCGCGCGGCGCTGTTCCACGACCTCGACCGTCTCGATGCGCGGGTCGACGAGCTGGTCGCGGCCTGCCCCCCCGCCACGCTGCACGCGGTGGCGATCAAGGCCAACCCGCTGGTGTCGCTGCTGCGGCGGCTGGTCGACCGTGGGGTCGGGCTGGAGGCGGCGAGCTGGGAGGAGGTCGAGGTGGGACTGGCCGCGGGCTGCCCGCCCGAGCGGCTGGTGTTCGACGGGCCGGCGAAGACGGAGTCGGAGCTGCGCCAGGCCCTGGCGCTGGGGCTGTGGCTCAACGTCGACAACGACGAGGAGCTGCGGCGGCTCGCGGCCCTGGGCGCGGCCTCGTCGGCGGCCCGCATCGGCCTGCGGGTCAACCCGCAGCTGGGGGAGGGGGCCATCGCGGCCACCAGCACCGTGGGGCGCACCAGCAAGTTCGGGGTCCCCCTGTCGCGGGCCGCGGAGCTGGTGCAGGCCTACCCCTTCGTCACCGGCCTGCACGTGCACACCGGCTCGCAGGGCTGTGGGCTGGAGCTGATCGCCGCGGCGGGTCGGGCGACCGCGCAGGTGGCGAGCGACCTCGGGCTGGCCTGGCTCGATGTGGGTGGTGGGCTGCCGGTTCGGTACACGGCGGCGGATCCCGAGCCCCCCACGTTCGCGGCCTGGGGCGAGGTCCTCCGACAGCTGCCCGGGCAGCCGGGGATGCGGCTGGTCACCGAGCTGGGCCGCTCGCTGCATGCCGGGCCGGGCTGGGCCTTGTCGCGGATCGAGACGGTCAAGGAGGTCGACGGCGTCTCCACCCTGGTGGTGCACCTGGGGGCCGACTTGTTGCTCCGCCGGGTCTACCGACCGGATGACTGGGACTACGAGGTGGTGGTGCTCGACGCCGACGGCCAGCCTCGGGAGGGGGCGCAGCAGCCCACCCACGTCGCGGGCCCCCTGTGCTTCAGCGGCGACCTGCTGGCCCGGCATCGGCCGCTGCCCGCCGCGCAGCCCGGCGACCTGCTGCTGATCCGCGACACGGGGGCGTACACGCTGTCGATGTGGTCGCGGCACTGCAGCCGTGGCCTGCCGGCGAGCTGGGGCTACGGGGCCGACGGGATGACGTGCCTGCATGCCGGGGAAGACGCGGCGGCGGTCGCGCGGTTCTGGTCGCTGTAGCTCCACATCTCGTCAACATCCGCCGCCTACCTTGAGAAGGTCGGGGCGTGGTCCCCATGGAGGGCGTGATGTGGTGGATGCTGTGGCTGGTGGGATGTGGTGGGGAGGTCGATAGCGAGGTCCCCTCCTCGAGCGACACGCTGACCTACTACCGGGACGCCAAGCCGGTGATCGACGCGAAGTGCGCGACCTGCCACCAGCCGGGCGACGTGGGGCCGTTCCCGATGACCACGGCGGAGGAGGTCGCGGCGGTGGGGGCCATCTCCGCCCTGGCGGTGGCCTCGAACGCCATGCCGCCGTTCCTGCCGAGCCACGAGTGCAACGACTACACCACCGACTACGACCTGACCCCCGACGAGGAAGCCCTGCTGTTGGCCTTCTTCGACGCAGGGAGTCCTGCGGGGGACCCCGCCAGCGCCGTGCCGTCGTCGATCCCCGACGCGACCCTCGCGGCCGACCGCATCCTGCGGCTCCCCGAGCCCTACACCCCGCAGCTCGAGCCCGACGACTACCGGTGCCAGCTCATCGACCTCGAGCTGACCGAGCCCACCTACGTCACCGGCTTTCAGGTGTGGCCCGACCAGCGGGCGCTGGTGCATCACACGATCATGTACATCGCCGGTGAGGCGGAGCGGGAGACCTTCCTCGGCTACGACGACGCCGAGGAGGGGCCGGGGTGGACCTGCTACGGAGGGCCTCGCCCGGCGGATGCCAGCACCGACAGCCTCGACCCGGCCGACCTCGCCGAGCTGCTGGCCGACCCCGACGCGCTCACCGAGCGGCTGAGCGCCATCCGCTCCCTGGGAGGCTGGGTGCCCGGCGCCCAGCAGGGCATGCTTCCCGAGGGCACCGGCATCCTGCTGCATCCCGGGGACCAGCTCGTGGTGCAGATGCACTACAACACCCTGTCGGCAGCGCCGGTGGCCGACCAGTCGGAGATCGCGCTGGTCACTGCGCCGTCGGTGCCGTACCCCGCGACGACCCTGGCCCTCATCGACCTGGCGTGGCCAACGGGCCTGGCGCTGCTCGGGGAGCCGATGGACATCCCCGCAGGCTCGCCGGATACATCGGCCGAGGTGGTGGTCGACCGCGACGACCCGATGTTCCAGCAGGCCCTGGCGAACCTGGGGGTGGGCGACGACGAGCCCATCCGGGTGCACGGCGCGGGGGTGCACATGCACCAGCTGGGCGTCGACGGTCGCATCGACGTGCTCGAGGCCGACGGCGGCGAGTCTTGCGTCATCCACTACCCCGACTGGGACTTCGCCTGGCAGGGCACCCACATGCTCACCGACGCCGTCACCCTGCAGCCCGACGACGCGCTTCGGCTGCGCTGCCAGTGGGACAACACCGCCGCCAACCAGCCCGTGATCGATGGGACTCCAATGGAGCCCCGCGACGTGACCTGGGGCGAGGGCACCACCGACGAGATGTGCCTCGGCAACCTCTACGTCACCCGGTGAGGGCCGCCGTCCTCGCCATGCTTCTGGTGGGCTGCGCGCCAGGGGATTCTGCGCTGCAGGGCGAGCCCCTGCTGGCCCCGGAGGCTTGGGTTCAGGGGGACCCGGCCACCGACCCCCTCGACGGCCTGGCGAGGGACTGCCCTCCGTCGACCTGGGGGGCCGAGGGGGGCCGGCTCGAGGTGCAGACCGGGGCGTGTGCGCAGGCCTGGCTGGTGCAGCCCCTGCCGGTCGACCTGGCGCCGGGCGATGTGCTGACGGTGTCGTCGTGGCACCAGGGTCTCGACGCGGCGGAGGCCGGGGAGGGTCACCTGGCATTGGTGATCGATGGGCAGCTGGTCTGGGAGGTGTGGGCGCCCATTCCGTCGGACCCCGAGCTGTTCGATGGGCGCTTCGTGGCCCACCGCTTCGTGCCTGCGGGCGCCGACGTCGGGGTACACCTGCACAACCACGGATACAACAGCTGGTCGGTGGGGGAGGTCGTGCGATGGCGGGCCCAGGGGAGCGAGCCATGAGCGCGTCGCGGCGCCGGGTGCTGGTGGTGGAAGACGACCCGGCCCTCGGCCCGTCGGTCGTCGCGGCGCTGCATCGCCAGGGCTACGACGCGGTGCTGGCCGCCGATGGGGAGCGAGCGCTCGCCGAGGTCGCGGCCACGCCCCCCGATGCGGTGGTCCTCGACCTGATGCTGCCGGGGCTCGACGGGCACGCGCTGCTGGAGCGGTGGGCGGGGCGGCTGTCGGTGCCCATCGTGGTGCTGTCGGCGCGGTCCGATCTGGACGCGCGGCTGGGCAGCTTCGCCCTCGGTGCGGTCGACTTCGTGCCCAAGCCCTTCTTCGTGGAAGAGCTGGTGGCGCGGCTGCGGCTGCGCCTCGACGACCCGACCCCCCGAACGAGTCGGCTGGTGCAGTGGGGCGACGTGGCCCTCGACCTCGATCAGCGCCTCGTGCGTCGCGACGGGCAGGTGGTGGACCTCACCCCCATCGAGGTCAACGTGCTTGCCTGCCTCGCCGAGCGCCCGGGCCGGCCGGTGAGCCGGCAGACCATCGCCGAGGTGGCGCTGCCCCTCGACGGCGACCGGCTGCCGCGCACGGTCGACACGCACATCTCGCGGGTGCGCAAGAAGCTGGGTCCACCAGGGGCCGACGCGCTGCAGACGGTGTTCGGGGTCGGCTACCGGCTGATGGTCTCGTGAGGCTGCGCACCCAGGTCGCCGGGCTGGTGCTGCTGGGCGCGGTGGCCACGGCCCTCAACGTGGTGGGCGGCACGCTGGTGGTGGTCGGGTGGTCTCGGTCGGGGGACGCCGCTGCGATGCAGGTCGCCCTGGACGACCGGTGGCCGTCGTGTGGGGCCGACCCCGCGACCTGGGCGGTGGTGGAGCGCGGCTTCGTGGCCCACGCCTACGACCCGAGCACCGGGCGGTCAGCGAACCCGGAGGCGCCGCCTCGGGGCGAGCAGGACCGGGCCAAGCCGCTGGACTGGGTGGAGCAGCGGGGGGTGGGGCCCTGCGGCGAGGTGGTGGTGCGGAGCGCCCTGAGCCTGCCGCGCACACCCTTCCCCCTGGGGCTGCTGCTGGCCATCGCGGTGCCGGCGGGGCTGGCGGTGGGCGGGGGGGCCTGGGTGGGGCGGCGCTTCGTGCGTCGCGTGGAGGCGCTGGCCGACCACACGCAGCAGCTGGGGCAGGCCGAAGGCTGGGTCCCACCACAGGGGCCGGAGGCCGACGAGCTGGCGGTGCTCGCGGAGGCGCTGCAGGGGGCCCACGCGCGGATCCGTGCCGACGCGGAGGCGCTGCAGGCGCGGCAGCAGGCGACGGAGCAGCACCTGTGGGCGGTGGCTCACGACCTGCGCACGCCGCTGGCTCACCTGCAGGTGCAGCTCGAGGGCCTGCCGCCGAGCGAGGAGGTGGCGGTGGCGCGGCGGGAGCTGGCCTACCTGGTGGCGCTCACCGACAACCTGCACCAGCAGGCCCGCCTCGACGGGGGGCTGGCACCGGTGGAGGAGGGGCGGCGCTTCGACCTGGCGGAGACCGTGCGGCGGCTGGAGGTACGCTTCGGGGTACTTGCGGGGCTGCAGGATGTATCGCTTTCGGGGGCGGTACCCGACGGAGCGCTGTGGGTGGTGGGGGACGAAGACCTGGCCGAGCGGGCGCTGGGCAACCTGCTGCACAACGCGGTCCGCCACGGTGCTGGCCAGGTGGGCTTTGTGCTCGACGCGGTGGGTGAGGGCTTTCGGTTCGTGGTGCGCGACGACGGTCCTGGCTTGCCGGAGGCGGTGGCGGAGGCGCTGTCGTCGGGGGCGGAGCTGCCGCGGGCGGCGGCGCGTACGAGGGGGCAGGGCGGGCTGGGGCTCGGTATCGTGCGGCAGGTGGTGGCGCGGCACGGGTGGCGGCTGGAGGTGCTCGACGAGGGGGAGGGGGCGGGGCTGGTCGTGTGCGGTGGGGAGGGTGTGTGAGGCTCGGGCGGGGTCGGCCTGCGCACCACGATGCCGTGCACCCAGGTGCGCCCCGAGCTGGAACCGCTCGGTGCAGAGCCCCGCCTGACAGCGCGGACCGCAGACGTTGATCGACAGATCGCAAGCCAGGTGGTGCGGCAGTGACCACGCCATGACGAAGGTGTGTCGAGACACATCGAGGAATGGGGTGGGTGCTGCCGTGCCGCATGGCGCGGCGAGATGTCGGTCAACGGCAAGGCTCCGTGCTGTGATACGCAGACCGGCATCGTAGCGGTGTAGAACGGCGGGCTGGATTGCGGGTAATGCAGGTAAAAGACTGGTCTGCAGCGGGTCCGGTTGGGTTGGTCCTGGGACCGATACAGGTCTGTAGAGGGGCGGATATGCCGGAGTTCTGCAGCGGCTGAGGGTGGCACCGGTGGATCTGCAGGTCTGTAGAGTTCGCGTTGGGCGTGGTCGAAATCGGAAAGGGGCGTGAGGCGCCGGTCGGTATGACGA
>CBDUIC010000058.1:0-45564 GCA_965367245.1 uncultured bacterium
GCCACCTGGTCGAGGAGGTGCTCGCCGCCGGAGCGAAGCATCACCTGGGCCTCGAGGCCGGCTCGAAGGCCGAGCTGCTCCTCGCCCTCGCGATGGTCGAGGCGCCCGGCAGCCTCATCATCTGCAACGGCTACAAAGACCGCCGCTACGTCGAGATCGCGCTCACCGCCGAGCGCCTGGGCCGCGAGACCATCCTCGTGGTGGAGAAGCTGTCGGAGCTCGACACCATCCTGGCGGCCGCCGCCGAGATGAAGGTCACCCCACGCATCGGCGTGCGGGCCAAGCTGTCGAACCCCGGGCGAGGGCGCTGGCAGTCTTCGGCCGGCGATCGGGCCAAGTTCGGCCTGTCGGCTCTCGGCATGATGGACCTCGTCGAGAAGCTGCGCGAGGCGGGCCGCCTCGACTGCCTGCAGCTGCTGCACTTCCACATCGGCAGCCAGGTCACCTCCATCCAGACCTTCAAGCGGGCCCTGCGCGAAGCCACCCGCCTGTACACCGAGCTCGCCCGGCTCGGCGCCCCCATGGGCATCCTCGATGTCGGCGGCGGCCTGGGTGTCGACTACGACGGCAGCCGCACCACCTTCGAGTCGTCGCGCAACTACTCCGACGCCGAGTACGCCGCCGACGTGGTCGCCCACATCGGCGAGGCCTGCACCGAGGCCGGGCTTCCCCACCCCGACATCGTCACCGAGTCGGGTCGTGCGACCGCCGCCCACTGCTCGGTGCTGCTGTTCGACATCCTCGGCGTCGAGAGCCTGCCGGTGTCAGGGCCGCCCGAAGAGGCCACCGACGACGACGACGAGCTCATCGCCGAGATCCGGGCCGTCTTCGACAACCTCACGGAGCGCAACTACCAGGAGTCGTGGCACGACGCCCTCGACGTGCGCATGCGGGCCCGCCACGCCTTCGACGCCGGCAACCTGGGGCTTCCCGACGTGGCCCGGGTCGACCGGATGTTCTGGCGCATCTGTGGGCGCCTGCGTCAGATCGTCCAGGGGCAGAGCTACGTGCCCGAGGAGCTGGGCGCCCTCGAGGGCCTGCTCGCCGACACCTACTACGCCAACTTCTCGGTGTTCCAGTCGGCCCCCGACGCGTGGGCCGTCGACCAGCTGTTCCCCTGCCTGCCGGTGCACCGCCTCGACCAGGAGCCCACCCGCCGCGCCATCCTCGCCGACCTCACCTGTGACTCCGACGGCAAGATCGCGCGCTTCGTCGACCGCCGCGACGTGAAGAAGGTGCTGGAGCTCCACGCCTGGCAGCCCGGCGACCGCTACGTCATCGCCCTCGCCCTCGTGGGGGCCTACCAGGAGATCCTCGGCGACCTGCACAACCTGTTCGGCGACACCCACGCCGTGCACGTGCGCGTCGACGACGACGGCGACATGCACATCGATCGGGTGGTCGAGGGCGACACCGTCGAAGACGTGAGCGGCTATGTGCACTACGAGCGCAAGCAGCTCATCCACCAGGTGCGCACCGCCACCGAGCAGCGCATTCGCTCCGGCGACCTGAAGCGCAGGGATGCCGCCCAGATCCTCACGTTCTACCGTGAGTGCCTCGACGGCTACACCTACCTCGGCCACTGAGGCCGGCAGGGCTCACTCCCAGGTGAGCTCGGCGCTGGCCTCGGGCCGCAGGTCGATGTAGGCGGGGTCGACCCGCACGCTCTCGAGGAAGGCCAGCGACGCCTGGTTCACCATGGGCGTGAACTCGTCGATGGGGATGTCGTCGGGGGCGCAGCCGTCGCTCGTCTCGAGGATGCAGGCCGCAGGCGAGAAGCTGTAGTGCCCGGCTCGCTCGAAGATGCCCAGGTAGCGCGGCTCCACGGTGAGCGGGCTCCACAGCCCCCGCACCTGCAGGATCGGCGTCGTCGCATCGCGGCGGCCCGTCAGGATCAGGGTGGGGACCTCGATGAATTGCGTGCCATCGGTGATCGCTCCGAAGCCGTCCCACGGGGCCAGGCCGATGGTCGCCCACACCCGCGGGTCGTCGAGGAACACCGGAGCGCCCCCGGCCGTCGGGTCGTTCACCTCGGCCCCGGCAACCGCCAGCGCGGTGTAGCCACCGAAGCTGTGGCCAGCGACGGCGTAGCCCGCCGACGGATCGACACAGTCGGCGACCGCCGGGATGCCAGGCAGCGCGTCGAAGGCTGCCTCGACGTCGGCGGGGCGGCGGATCGCGAGCTCGTCGAGCTTGGAGAGGTCGAGGTCGAACAGCGTGTTGTACAGGTGGTCGATCGCGATGACGACGTACCCATGGCTGGCCAGATGCTCTGTGAAGAACGGCGACTGCCAGCGAACGCCCCCGTTGCCGTGGCTGAACACGAGCACTGGCCGGATGTCGGAGCAGTCCGACGGAAGGCCCTCGGTGGCGTAGCCGGCCAGCACGTTGTCGTAGGTCTCGCCATCCCCCTGCGGCGCCGCAGACGGGTACCAGATCTGGGCGGTCAGGGTCAGGCCTTCTGGGCCGTCGATGTCGAGCTCGTCGGTGCCCACAGAGAACGCGCCCCAGGTGGCGAGCTCCTCCGCCGTGCGCATCGGCGCCGTGCCGGTGTCGGTGCCGCTGTCGACGGGCGTGCTCGAGTCGACCGTTGCGACGGGCTCGCCCGTGTCGGCGTCGGTTCCCGGGTCGGTGCCCTCGGAGTCCCCACCACCACAAGCCATGGCGCCCCATGCCAGCCACATCCACCGCATACCCGCCTCCCTCGTGTGGACCTCTCCTTACCCGGTCGCCGGGGCCGCCCGCTCGTCAGGAGTCGGTGGACTCGCCGGGGTCGACTCCCGCAGCGGGTGCGACACGGCCACCGTGAGCACGAAGCACGACCCCACGCCGACAGTGCTCGTCGCGACCAGATCGCCCTCGAGCAGCCTCGCCAGCTCCCGGGAGATCGCCAGCCCGAGGCCGGTCCCGCCATGGCGCCGGGTGCTGGAGGGATCCGCCTGGGTGAACTTGTCGAACAGGGTGGGCAGCACGTCGGGTGCGATGCCGATGCCCGTGTCGTGCACCTCCAGCCGAAGCGTGTCGGCCTCGGTGCATCGCCCTCGTACCGTGACCGTGCCCCCCGCAGAGAACGTGACGGCGTTGCTCAACAGGTTGACCAGCACTTGCTTGAGACGGATCCGATCGGTGTACAGCAGGGGAAGGTCGGCCGAGAGCTCGGCGACCACCTCCACCCCGCCGTCCGCGGCCTGGGGAAGCACGGTGCCGATCACCTCTTCGATCACATCGTCGACCCGGACCGGACCGATGGACAGCTCGAGCTTGCCCGCCTCCACCTTGGCCAGATCCAGCACGTCGTTGATCATGGTGAGCAGGTGCCCGCCCGCCTGATGGATGCGCAGCACGTCGGCGCTGAGCTCCAGCTCGTCGTCGTCGTCGAGCTCGTCGAGGACCATCTCCGAGTAGCCGAGGATCGCGTTGAGCGGTGTGCGCAGCTCGTGGCTCATGTTGGCCAGAAAGCTGCTCTTGGCGACACTCGCGGTGCGGGCCCGGGCCTCGGCCGCCTCGCTCCGCGCGACCTGCCGCTCCAGCGCCGCGACGGTAGCGTGCAGCGCGGCTGTGCGCGTCTTCACCCGGGCCTCGAGCTCCGCCCGGGCCGCCGCGAGGGCCTGCTGTCGCTGTGCCAGCTCCCCCAGCGCGCGCTGCTTGAGCACCACCGAGCCGAGGGTGAGGGCGGCCATGGTCGTCAGGGTCGACATCGTGATGACCCACTCGCCCAGGGGGGCGGGCCGCCCGTAGAGCACCACGCCGGCCACGACCAGGATCCCACCATTGAACAGGGCCGCGTCCAGCGGCCGGCGAAACACCAGGGCGGAGGCAAACTGCAGCGTCACCACGCCCAGAGTCCGAACCATGGAAAAGCCGTTGATCGCTGACAGCAGCACGAACCATGCAGAGAACAGCCAGAGGCACAGCCGCGTCAGGCGCGCCAGCTGAAGCGCGTGGGGGCGCACGGAGTACACCACCAGCACCAGCAGGCCGTAGCCGGAGAACAGCGCCCGATGCGCCATCGGGTCGACCTCGTGGGGCGCCGCCACCTGGTAGGCCGCTCCCATCACAGGGATGAGCACGACCGACATGGCCAGCACGGCCATGACGACCCGGGACTCCTCCACGTGGTAGGTCGACAGCTTCATCCCATTCCCTGTTCGCCCTGCTATCGGCCATGACGTGGCTCTCCTGAGACCCCACGCCACATCGGTCGGTCGCCCGCGAGTGGGCTACAGCCTCGCGGGAGGCCCCGTGTCCGACTATCGCATGCTCGTGCTCGACCTCGATGGCACCACCCTCGACGAGCGCCGCACCCTCAACGACGCCGACCGCGAAGCGGCCCATCGCCTGCGTCGTGCCGGCATCGAGGTCACCATCGCCACGGGTCGTCTCTTTCCTGGGACCCAGTGGGTCGCTCAGGCCCTGGGGGTGCAGGGGTCGGTGGCCGTGGTCAACGGCAACGAGCTCATCGATGCTGCGACGGGGCAGACCGTCTCGGGCCACTACATCGACGCCACCGTGCGGCAGGCGGTGCGCGAGATCCTCGGCGAGCACGCCCTCGAGCCCTTCCTGTTCAGCTCTCGCCACATCCACTACGGCGCCGCCGCCGACGACCACGCCGACTACCTGTCGATCTGGTCCCCCGACGTGTCGCGCCACGACGACATCTACGCCCACCCCCACTGGGACGAGGCCGACGACATCGTCGCTCTGTGTGCCCTCGGCGACGACGACGCCGTGCAGGCGGCCCACCGTGCCATGCAGGAGCACCTCCCCGCCGACCTCGAGCCCGTCTTGTTCCACACCTTCACCGGGCACCGCTTCCTGCACCTCGCCGGCAGCCGGTGGGACAAGGGCACCGCTCTGCGGCAGCTCGCGCAAGAGCGAGGCCTTCGCCCCGAGCAGGTCGTGGCCGTCGGGGACTGGTGGAACGACGAGCCGATGTTCCGGGTGGCCGGGCGCAGCTTCGCGATGAGCCACGCCACCGACGAGCTCAAGGCGCTGTCCGACGAGGTGCTCACCGCCTCCCGCGATGGAGGCGCCGTGGCCGAGGTCGCCCGCCGCGTGTGGGGGCTGTGATGGCCTACGACGCCGACCAGCCCGATGCCGAGGCCTGGCTGAGCCTCGACCCCGCGGATCGACGCGCCCACGTCGAGGCAGCCCACGCCGATCTCGTCGACGCGCTGCACCCCCCCTCGCTGCGCCGCAGCATCCACGTCGGGCTGCACAGCACCGTCGAGACCATGTGGGCCCAGGGCGAGGTCCACGTCGTCGCCACCATCGAACGGATCACCGACCAGGGCGTGCGCCGTCACGCCGCGGTGCACATGGTGATGAGCGTGTTCGCCCACCGGATGAGCGCACTGGCCGCCGGCAACGATCCGTGGTCGGAGGAGCGATGGCGCCAAGCCCTCGACGCCGTCGACCCCGCCGACTGGATCGGGCGGCGCATGGCTCGGGATCTGGGGGACTGATTTTGCGGCGCAGCATATTCGTTGACGCGCTGCAGCAAAGCGGGTACAACACCACCCGATGCCCGGAGGCAGTGCTTTGCTCACCACGTGGTCCTCATCCCTGACGCGCTCTTGCTGCATCGCAGCGTGCGCGCTGGCGTGGGCCGGGTGCTTCCCCGACGACTGGGATGGTCAGCCCTACCAGCCCGGCACCACGCCAGGGCCGTCGTTCACCGACGACACCGCCGCTGCCACCCCTGACGAGGTCCCCCTGGTCGGCACATGGATCAGCGAGGGCTCCGACATCTCCCCGCTGTTCGCCAACCTGCCGTTCTCCTACGTGCACATCGAGGCGCTGTTCCGCGCCGACGGCACCGTGACGACCGACATCGAAGACAACGACGGCGCCAGCTACGTCACGTCGGGCACCTACGTCATCGACGACAGCACCGACCCCGCCAGCATCGTGCTGCAGCAGATCGAGCCCTACGACGGCCGCCTCGAGGGCATCTTCCGAGTCACCGGCGACGAGCTCACCTACGAGGTCGTGCAGGTCGAGCCCGACTACGGCTACGTGCCGCCGACGCCCTCCGCCGGCTTCGGCTCCACCAGCGGCCCCAGCCTGACGCCCGGGATCAACGTGCAGACCTACGTGCGCCGATGATCTGGCTCATCACCCTTGCTGCCGCCCAAGACCTCGGCACCGCCGCGCCGCCAGAGGCACGCCGGGAGCTCGCCCGCCAGTCGGTGGAGCCGGCCGCGGCGGCCCCCGCTACGGGCTGGGACGCCTTCGCCCTGTTCCAAGCCCGCGCCAGCCTCAACGACCTCGCCTCGACCAACCCTCTCCTCGACGGGCAGGTGGTCGGTCGCCTCGGTGGCCTCAACGGGGTCGTGGTCAGCCCTACCGACACCGCCGCCTACACCGAGCAGCGCGTCAACGCCTTCGCCACCTACCGCCCTCCCCTGCTGGGGGGCCGTGGCGGGCTGTCGGCCGCCTTCGAGGTCGACTTCGCCTTCGGCGACAGCGCCTACGGCACCGGCGGCAACGTCGGCGGTGGCTTCGGCGGCGACCAGGTCAACCTGCAGACCCGCCGCCTGCACGCCGACTGGTGGCCCGATCTGGGCGGCCGCCATGCGCTGCACATCGTCGCCGGGCTGCAGTTCGTGGGCGACAGCGTCAACGACCCCACCGCCACTACCCCCGATGGGCTGCAGCGCAGCGGCGGCCGGATGATGTTTTTCGCCAGCGAGGCCGCAGGCGTGGCTGCCTTCGGGCGACTCCACGACGCGTGGGGCGACCGGGTGCGCTACCGGGTCGGCACCTACACCCTGCTCGAGCAGGCGCTGGCCCTCCCCGACGACGTGTGGCTCACCATGGCCGACGTGCAGGTCCACCCCGCCTACGCCACCTCCATCGGCCTGCACGCGTGGTACCTGCAAGACCGCTCCGGAGGCAACGGCGGTGCCCTGGGCATGGGCCCCTCTTCCGACCTGTACGCGCTGCAGGGGGGTCCCAAGGTCGACCTGTACGACGGCTTCCCGCCTCCGGAAGGGGCCGCCATCGACGCCGATCTGGTGTGGCTGGGCACCGATGTCGGCTACGACGCCGGCCTCACCCACGGCCCCGTCGGCTTCCACGGCAACGCCTTCCTCACCCTGGGCCGGATGTACGCGCCCATCGTGCACGACGACGACATCCGCGGGCTGGTAGCCGATGCCGAGATGCGGGTGCGCTGGGCTGCCGGCGAGGGCTCGGTGGCGCGCGCCGAGGTCGTCTACGCCTCGTCTGCCGGGCTCGACCCGCAGTCCTACCAGGGCCCGGTCACTGGCAACGCCTACGGCATCGCCGGTGCCCTGATGCCCACCCACGGCACCTTGCTGTTGTTCCCCGACGCCCGGGCCATCAACCGCATGGTCGGGGTCGTCTCCGATGTATCCGCAGCAGGGCTGGGCCTCGTCGGCGGCTCCGCCACCCTCGGCTACGACCCCATCCCCGACCGGCTGCACACCCAGGTCGGCGGCGCCCTGGCCCTCACCGGCGAGGGCACTCCTTGGGGGACCGAGCTGAACGCGGGAATCAGCGGTGAGCCGCTGTTGTTCTGCCAACTTGGGTTGTACGCCGCCACGGTGATCCCTGGCTCCGCCTCCGGCCTCACGGCCACCCCCTGGGCCGCCTATGCGGCCGTCGACTGGCTGGTGTTCTGATGTGGAAGATCGTGATGAGCGCGATGTTCGCTGCCGCTTGCGCACCTCGCTACCACGACCTCGAGGCCATGGAGCCCCACCAGCTGTGGTCGCCCCTGCCCGTGCAGCACATCGAGGTCAACGGCGTCGACATCGCCTTCGTCGACTCCGGCGGCGACAAGCCTCCCTTGGTGATGGTGCACGGCCTGTCGTCGTACCACTCCTTCTGGGAGCACCAGATCCCTCACTACGCCCAGCGCTACCGGGTGATCGCCCTCGACCTGCCCGGCTACGGGCAGTCGGGCCGACCCGACGCTCCCTACACCCCGCCCTGGTTTGCCGAGGTCGTGGCCGACTGGATGACGGCGGTAGGGGTGGAGCACGCGCCGATCATGGCCCACTCCATGGGCGCCCAGATCAGCCTGACCCTCGCCCTCGCCCACCCCGAGCGCGTCGACGCTCTGGTGCTGGCCGGCCCTGCTGGCTTCGAGCGGTTCACCCCCGGGGAAGCCGACTTCATCAAGGGCTACTGGACGGAATCGCAAGCGCTCAAGGCCACCGAGCAGGAGCTGCGCGCCTCCTTCACCTCGATCGTGTTCAACCGTCCCGACGAAGGCGTCGAGCGCCTCCTCGAGGAGCGGGTGCGCATGGGCCGCGGCGAGGCCTTCCGCGGCACCTCGGTGGCGGTCAGTCGCTCCGTCGCAGGCATGCTCGACCACCCCGTGCTCGACCGGCTCGGCGAGCTTGCTGTGCCCACCCTCATCGTCTACGGCACCGACGACCGGATGATCCCCAACCCGGTGTTCCACGGAGGCCGCACCCGGGCCATCGCCGAGGCAGCCAAGGCCTCCATCTCCGGCGCCCAGCTCGCCATGCTTCGGGGGGCAGGCCACACGGTCCACCACGACGATCCCGACGGCTTCCATCGCGCGGCGGATACCTTCCTGGCGTCGCTGCCTACCGGAGCGCGCCCATGATCCTCACCCTGCTCGCCCTCGCCCACGCCACCGATGCCTTCGATCCGACGGTGCCCGCCGCCCGCTTCGAGGGCAGCGAGACGTGGACTCAGCCCGAAGACATCCGGCTGTGGAACGCCGTGGAGCGCTGGGAAGACCGCGAGCCCGGCCTGTTCGTGCAGGAGTCCTTCAACGACGGCCTGGCCTGGTCCGACACCGACTACACGCCCTGGATCGCCAGCAGCTTCGGCACCGGCACGCCCCACAGCTCCCAGTTCCTGCTGCACGTCGGGCTGCACGAGACGACCGCCGAGGGCACGCCCGTGCTGATGGTGCCCGGCGCCGGCGACAACGCCTCCCGCGGCTTCGTCACCCTGGCCACCAAGCTCGACCGCATCAACCGCCCCGTCTTCGCCATGACCTTCGCCCACCCCCACGGCGACGTGTTCCAGCACGCCGAGGCCGTGGCCGACGCCATCGCGGTCATCAAGGAGCGCACCGGAGCGGAGCAGGTCGACGTGGTCGCCCACAGCAAGGGCGGCATCGCCACCACCGTCTACGCCTCCCACCACGCCGGCGCCGACTGGGGCCGTGACGACTACGCCACCCACGGCACCGCCTACCGAGGCGACATCCGCCGCATGGTGCTGATCGCGGTCCCCCTGGGCGGGGTCGACACCAGCTACCGGTGGAGCTCCCTCAACTACTACAGCCTCGACGCCGACATCGCCGTGTCGCCCTCGAGCTGGAGCACCTACTACCCGAACAGCCCGTCGGTGCCGGCCACCAAAGAAGAGCTCACCGACCAAGACATGTTCCCCGACGGCGCCGACTACTTCCCCGGCCAGCGGCAGCTCCTGGCCCGCTGGGACCACGAATACGCCCTGCCCGGCTCGCAGCAGTGGCTCGGCGTCTACGCGCTGCAGCAAGACTGGCTGAGCACCTACGACGGCGGCTTCGGCTTCGTCTCCCACAGCGAAGGCATCGACGAGGCCATCGAGGCTGGCGGCGACCTCATCGCCCGCCTCGAGACCATCGGCGTCGACCCCGACGTCGAGCTGTTCCTCCTCGCCGGCACCAGCCCGATCATGCCCAACGGCGACGACACCCTCGCCAAGCAGTTCGACAGCCTCAGCGGGCTCATCGACTACGAAGAGCTGATGGCCGAGGCGACGGAGCGAGGCATCCCGATGAGCGCCGACGCCGACGAGCTCGCCGGCCTCGAAGGGGGCCAGCTGGTCCTCGGAGAGCTGACCGGCCCCAGCGACGGCCTGGTGTTCGTGGGGTCGGCCCTCAAGCAGCGGGCCGTCGACGCCCGCGGTGCGGTGGTGGTCGAGGCACGGCGCGCCAACCTGTCGCACATCGACCTGCTCTACGCGAGCCCGATCACCGGCCAGCTGCTCATCGATGCCGCCGACCAGGGCGGGCCCGACGACCAGTGGGCTCGCGGCGTCGGCCAGCGCTACACCTCCGAAGACACCCTCAACTGGGTGGAGGGGGTGCTCGCCGACCCCTACGTGGCCGACACCGCCGTCCTCGACACCGGGCTCACCACCGGCGAGCGGCCGGTGGTCGGGTCGGGCGAGACGACCGACTTCGCGCGCCCCTGTGGCGGGTGCGCGAGCTCCACGATGCCCAGCACCGCGCTGGGCTTGTTCCTCGCAGCGCTGGGAATCGCCCGCCGCCGCCGCTGAGTTCCACGACGACCGACGCACGCAGCTGCCGAAGGCGGCCCTGCACCCGTGCGCCCAGGAGGAGAGACATGAAGCTCGACAACGTACGCGCCCTCGTGACCGGAGGGGCCCAGGGCATGGGCCAGCACTTCACCAAGCGCCTCGCCGAGACCGGCGGCAAGGTCGTGTTCTGCGACGTCAGTGAAGACGGCGTGAAGGCCACCAGCGCTGCCCTCGACGTGCCCGGCCTCGTCGCCGACGTGTCCGATGAGGCTGCTGTCGCCAAGCTGTTCGCCGAAGCGGAAGACGCGCTGGGTGGCCCGGTCAACGTGCTGGTCAACAACGCGGGCATCATCCGCGACGGCCTGCTGATCAAGAAGGACCGTGAGACCGGCGAGATCAAGGTCCTCTCCAAGAAGAAGTGGGACGCGGTGCTGGCGGTGAACCTCACCGGCCCCTTCCTGTGCTTCCGCGAGTTCGCGCGGCGGGCCGTGGAGGCAGGCCAGGATGCCTCGGTCGCCGTGAACATGAGCAGCATCAGCCGCGCGGGCAACATGGGCCAGAGCAACTACAGCGCCGCGAAGGCCGGCCTCGTGGCCGACACGATGGTGTGGGCCAAGGAACTCGCTCGCTACGGCGTCCGCGTCGGAGCCATCGCGCCGGGGTTCATCCGCACGCCCATGGTGGAGTCGATGCGCCCCGAGGTCCTCGAGAAGGTGATCAAGCCGGTGCCGCTGCGCCGCCTCGGCGAGCCCGAGGAGATCTGGCAGGCGATTCGGTTCATCGTGGAGTGCGACTACTTCACGGGCCGGGTCCTCGAGGTCGACGGCGGCCTGGTGCTCTGACAGCGCGGAGCCTCAGCCGCCGTCGCGCGGCTGGAGCCACTGCCCCACCCCCACCGACAGCGCGAAGGTGTCGGAGGGGTTGTTGCGCGCAGCGACCGTCCACAGGGCAGCGACCGACACGGTGGGCCCGTTGTCGACACTGTAGATCCCGAGCTTGCCCCCGACCTTGAGCTGGCTGGCGTCGAGGCGGTTGAACAGGTCGGGATCGAAGAAGTCGGTGGTCGCCGGCACGAAGTCGACGCCGCCGGTGCGTGTGAAGAACGACACCGAGGGCCCGATGCCGAACCGGGGGTGCAGCGACACCAGCACGTCGGCATCGGCACTGATCTCGTCGGTGGGGACCTTGCGCCCCGCCTCGACGACGTTGGGAAACCGATACCAGTAGGTGGCGTCGACCGAGGCCATGTACCAGCCCTTGCCGAGGGTGTCGGTGCGCCCGACAGACGCACCGGCCCCCGCGTCCGTCTGGCCATCCCCCAAAGTCGTGAGCCGCCCACGCCGACCCGCATAGGCCTCCCCGGAGCGAGCCGACAGGTGCAGCGCCACCGACAGCGGAGCCCCGTAGGCCTCGTCGACGGCCCGCCACTTCACCCGCGCCGCCAGATCGCCGATGCCGGCCGTAGGCTCGCAGAAGTCGCTCGGTGTGCCCTGCAGGCAGGTGCGCGCATCGTTGACCCGGACCGACTCGAAGGCCAGCTTGAACTCGGCCTCGAGACCGTAGGCGAGCCCCGTGGTCCACACACCGGTCAACCCCGCCGCCGTGAGCCCGCTGGACAGCTCGATCCCCGGACTCACGCCGTTGAAGCGTTGGTACCGGAAATAGTCGGCCCCGACATACACATTGTGTTCCCCGGGCGAGAGCGTCCACGGGCCACTGCCGGCCACGGCCACGCGAGGAAGCGTGAACAGCGTCGCGCACAGCGGCACCGCAAGACAGATTCGATGTAGCAAACTCGGCTCCCAGCAGACGGGTGTTCCACCGTCACCCGACGGGAAGACACATTACAACGGGGAGATGCGGATGGACTCCGACAAAGACCGCCCCGTGCTCGGGCTGTTGCCCGGCGCCGACCAGCCCCGACTGCATGGCTACGACTTGGTCGGGCCCATCGGGCCGCCGGGCCTGGCCCAGTGGTGGCGAGCCACCCACGCTGGCCAGGCCCGCAGGGTCGCCGTCGTCAAGGTCACGGGCGGCTCCCGCGACGAGCTGCTGCTCCAGGTCGACAACGCCAACCGCCTCGCCCACCCCGGCCTGCGCGCGCCCGTCGCCAGCGGGTCCACCCTCGACGACGACGCGCTGTGGTTCGACTTCGGGCCCGACCCCGGCCCCCCCATAGGCACGCTGGCCGCCCGGGAGCCCGCCGACGCGCTGGCCATCGCCAGGGAGCTCACCCAGGCCATGCTCGCCTTCCACGCGCTCGGGCGCCCCGTCGGCGACCTGCGCCCCGATGACGTGAGCTTCGCGATGGGTCGGGTGGCCTTTCCGGCGATGCCGCTGCTGTTCGCCGGCCGAGGGCCGCTGCCCGGAGGAGATGCCCGGGCGACGCTGGCCTCCGACCAGGTGGCCATCGGCATCGTGCTCGCCGGCCTGCTCACCGGGCGCTGGAGCGAGCCGGTGGAGCTGGAGGCGGTGCCTTCCGCCCTGCGCTCCGTGGTCCACCGGCTGATCCACCGCGACCCGTCGCGCCGCTACTCCGACCTGGCCGCGGTAGCGGTCGAGCTGGAGACCGAGCGGCGGCTGCTGATGGCGTCCGGGGATGCCACCTTCGTGCCCACCCCCACCGCCCCACGGCGTCGGCTCTGGCCGTTGCTGCTGCTGCTGGGCATGGGAGGTGCCGCGCTGCTGGCGGTTTCGATCGGCGTCGTCACCTGGTGGAGCCCTCGCGACGTCCCCACGACCCCGGTGCCGGAGGCGACGATGCGTGGGGTGCCGGAGCTGCCGAGCCCGCCGGCTCCCCAGGCCCCGGTGGAGGTGCGGGTGGCCACGCCTTCCCCCAAACGGGCTCCCCAGCCCGCCCCCGTGGTGGCCCCCGCCGCGCCCCCGACCGCGGCCCCCAGGGCCACGGAGCCGGCACCTCCCATCCCTGTCCCCAAGCCAACCTCCGCTGCCGAAGCGGCCCCCACCGCAGAGGCGGCGGGCCTCGCCGAAGAAGCGGCCCCCGCCGAAGAAGCGGGCCCCGCCGAAGAAGCGGCCCCCGCCGCCGAGCCAACCCCGGAGCCAGCGCCGGCTGCCGTGCCGGCTCCGCTTCCGGAGCCCGCGGGCCCCGATGTGGCGCAGCTGTCGGGCACCCTGCAGGGCGAGCGTGGCGGCCGGCCCCTCACGCTGAAGCTGTCGCTGGCCGCCGATGGCACCGTGGGCGGCACCGCCGGCGTTCAGCTCGGCCCCAGCATCCGCGAGGCCGCCGTGTCCGGAACCTGGCTCGAAGGGCCGACGGGCGTGGAGGTGGCGTTCACCGAACAGAGCGGCCCGCGCCCGGTCACCTACCAGGGCACGCTCGATGCCGGTGGCCTGCAGGGGCGCTGGAGGGAAGGCACCCGCGACCGAGGAGCCTTCGCAGCACAGCGCTGAGGGTTATCTGGCGCGCATGCGTATCCCTCTGATGCTCCTCCTCGTCGCCGTCGCCTGCAAGCCCCCTCGGGCCGCCACCGACGACGTCCCCGTCACCCTGACGCTGCTGTCGATGAACGACTTCCACGGCGCGCTCTACGAGACGCCCATTCCCGGCGACAAGGAGTCGGGGCAGGCCATCGGTGGGCTTCCCTGGCTGGTCAGCGCTGTCGAGGCCTACCGCGCCGACGATCCGGAGCTGATCCTGCTCGACGGCGGTGACGAGTTCCAGGGCTCCTGGCCCGTCAACGCCACCAAGGGGCGAGGCTCGGTGGAGGCGCTTTCGCTGCTGGGCGTCGACGCCAGCGCGCTCGGCAACCACGAGTTCGACTACGGCGGCATCGAGGGTGGGCACCCGCTGCGAGGGGCCCTGGAGCGCGCCGCGGCCAGCGCGCCCTACCCGCTGCTGTCTGCCAACGTCTACAACGACGACGGCAGCCGCTACGCCCCCGAGGGCATCGCCCCCTGGACGCTCATCGAGCGCAAGGGCGTCAAGGTGGCCGTCATCGGGCTGTCCACCATCGACACCCCGCAGGTCACGGTCCCCCAGAACGTCGAGGGGCTCAGCTTCACCCCTGTCGTCGAGGCGGTGAACGCCATCCTGCCCGAGGTGCAGGCCGTGGAGCCCGACGTCACTGTGCTGGTCGGCCACCTCACCGGCCAGTGCGAGACCGAGGGCTACCTCACCCCCCCAGCGGCCGACTGCATGCCCGACGGGGAGATCGGGGAGCTGCTGCAGCAGCTGCCGCCAGGCACCTTCGATGTCATGGTCCTCGGGCATGCCCACACGCTGCTTCAGCAGCGCATCGGTGACACCTTCGTGCTGGAGAGCCGGGCCAAGGGCCACGTGCTGTCGCGCCTCGACCTGGTGGTGGGAGCCGACGGGGTCGACCTCGACGCCTCGGTGCTCCACGAGCCCTGGGCCCTCACCCATGCCCCGGCCGACCCGGGGTGTGGCGGGGGCGACTTCCCGATCGAGGCCCTCACGGTGGGCGGCCGGGAGCTGGGTCCCTCCACCGCAGCCGTCGATCTCATCCATGGCCTGGAAGACGAGGTCGGCAGCCTGTGCACCGAGCTGGGCTGCGTCGACCACGCCATGAGCAAGGGTCGCAACGCAGAGACCGAGCTCGGCAACTGGATGAGCGACGCCCTGCTCGCCACCTGGCCCGAGGCCGATCTGGCCATCCAGAACGGGGGCGGCATCCGCGCCGACCTCCCGGCGGGCACGCTGCGTCGAGAGCACCTGCAGAACGTGATGCCCTTCGACAACCGCACCTTCCTGGTCGAGATGACCGGCGCGCAGGTGCGCACGATGTTCCGCATCGGCAGCTCCGGCGCCCACGGCCTGCTGTCGGTCGCCGGAGGCAGCTACGCCTTCGACCCCGACCGCAGCGAGGGCTCCGACCTCGATGGCGACGGCGAGGTCGCTTCGTGGGAGACCGACCGGCTGTGCGCGGTCACCGTGAAGGGGGAGCCCATCGACGACGAGGCCACCTACCGCGTCATCACCAGCGACTTTCTCTACGGGGGGGGCGACCACCTCGGCCCCGCCTTCGCGGGCACCACCAAGCTCGAGGAGGGGCCCCTGCTGCGCGAGCAGCTCTACCACTACGCTGAGCAGACGGAGGGCTGCGTGGGTGCACCCGAGGCGGAAGCGGAGGCCCCGGCGCCTCGCATCGTGGTGGGGCCATGCCCGTGAACACCGCGCTGATCACCGGCTGCCGCTCCGGCTTCGGCCACCGCCTCGCCCGGCGCCTCCTCGACGAAGGCTGGGCCGTGGTCGCCACCGACCCTCAGCTCGACGGATGGCACACGGCGCTCCCCCACGCCGAGCGCCTCACCGTGCGCCCCCTCGACGTGCGCGACCCCGCCCAGGTCGCCGCGGTCGTCGGAGAGCTCGACCACCTCGACGTGCTCGTCAACAACGGTGGCTATGCCGTGTTCGGCACGCAGGAGGAGGTCGACCTCGAGGTGGTGCGGGATCTGTTCGACGTGAACGTCCTCGGTGCTGCCCGGATGACCCGCGCGGCTCTGCCCCTGCTGCGCGCCAGCCAGGGCACCATCGTGCAGCTGTCGAGCGTCGCGGGTCGCACGGTGTTCCCCGAGTCGGGCTTCTACGCGGCCACCAAGCACGCCATCGAGGCGATGAGCGACGCCCTGGTGCAAGAGGTGGGGCCCCTCGGCGTGCGCGTGCGGGTCATCGAGCCCGGCAGCTTCGCGACGCGCTTCCTCGACACCGCCCAGCAGCGCTCGCCCGCGCCGCCCCCGGAGTCCCCCTACGCCGACCTGAGGCCACTCTGGTCGCAGCGCAAGGGCGAGGTCCTCGAGACCCCCCAAGACCCTCAGCTCGTCGCCGACGCCATCGTCGCCAGCCTGGGGCGCCCCTCCCTGTTCGAGCGCGTGGTGGTGGGCCCCGACGCCCAGCGCATCCTCGACGCACGCGACCTGCTCGGCGCCGACGGCTTCAGTCTCCTGGGCGCCGAGCGCAACGGAGCCGTGGGGGCCTTCGACGCCACCGAGCTCGACCCGCCCGTTCGCGACCGCCTCCGCGCCCTGCGCCACCTCGACTGAGGCTACTCCGACACCTGGTTCCGGCCCGCCCCCTTGGCTCGATACAGCGCCTCGTCGGCCTTGGCGACCAGTGCCCCCAGCGTCGGCGTGTCGTCACCGAGGAAGGCCAGCCCGATGCTGATGGTCGGCGCGACCTGGGCCCCGTCGAGCTCGTAGACGCCATCCTCCACCACCAGCCGGATCTCCTCGGCGGCCAGCCGGCAACGCGCCGGCGACAGCGACCGCAGGTAGGCACAGAACTCGTCGCCCCCGAAGCGGCACGCCTCGCCCTTGCCCAGCAGCACCTCGCCGATCGCCTTGCCCACCGTGGCGATGGTGTGCGCGCCCATCCGGTGGCCGTGGCGGTCGTTGATGGACTTCAGACCGTCCATGTCCATCATCATCAGGCCCAGGGGCTCCCGTGACAGCCTCGCCTGCCGCATCGCCTCTTCCGCCATGGAGTCGAAGCGGTGCTTGGCGTGCAGGCCCGTGAGCGGGTCGGTGCCGGCCAGCCGCTCCATGCGCTCGAGGTAGCGAGCCTCTGTCTCGTCGACGAGACCGAACTTCAGCACCGTGCCGCCCAGGTAGATCCGATCGCCGTCGCCGAGGGGGCTCGGGCGCTCCAGCGCACGGCCGTTGAGCAGGCTGCCGTTGGTGCTCCCCATGTCTTCCACGAAGTAGCGCCCCTCGTCTGACCACACGCGCACGTGGCGGCGGCTGACCCGGCCGTCACGCAGCTTGAGGTGCCCCAGGTCGCGCCCGACGACCGCCTCGCCCCGCACCACGAGGTGGGCTCCCAGGTCGGCCGAGGTGCCCGCGATCACCAACAGCGTGCCCTCGCGACGCTCCTCGCCCGTGAGCGGCAGACGGATGTCGGTGAGGGTGGTCGACCCGAGCGTCTTGCCCGAGTCCCAGTCGGGGTCGTCGATGCCGCCCATCGTGCTCCTGCACGCCATCGATACCACGGAAGCGCCGTTTGCCGAAGCGCCTCAGGGGACCCTCCGATAGCGCCACAGGGGCTGACCGACCGTCTCCGACACCGTGTAGACCATCCCGTCGGGCCCGAAGGCGACCGACTCCCCCTGCGCCTCGGGCACCGTAGGAAAGGGGCAGGGCTCGCCGACGAGGGCATCGACCACGCTGCCGCTCGCTGGCACCGGATACCACCAGCCGAAGGTGTAGCCGCGGAGGATCACGGCGCTCCCGTCGGGCGCCACGTCGCCGGCCGTTCGGTACGGCGTCGCCCGCACCCATGGGACCTCGCCCACCCGCACGGCTACCCCTCCCTGCTCCGGCACCGCGTAGATGGCGTGCTCGGACTCCCGGCCCTTGCTGAGGACCAACAGCCGCCCGGTGCCAGGCTCCACCAGCAACACCTCGGCATCGCGGGGCCCATCCTCGTAGGTGAACCGGATCTCCCTCGCGGCGAGGGGCTCGCCCGGCCCATCCACGGGCTCGGCGACCACCCAGATGGACACATGGGGGCGCACCCCGCGGTTGTCGCCGATGTCGCCCACCAGCAGCTCGTCGCCGCGTCGGGCGACGTCTTCCCAGTCGAGGGCGGTGGCGGCCACCGGCCAGATCCCCTGCAGCGCTCCGTCGAGGCCCATCGCAATGAGCTCCGCCGCGTTGCCGCTGTCGTTGTGGGACCACAGTCGCGCTGGGTCACGACCGCTCGCGACCAGCCCCGAGGCCTCGGGCAAGGCCTCGATGCCGACGACGCCGGCCAGCTCCGCTCGGAAGGTCGGGCAGCTGCCTGCGAGGGCGACGCGGAGCAGCCACCAGGCCATCAGCGCTCCCAGGCGTCAGGGATGAGCAGCGCCAGCAGGGTCATGAACTCGAGCCGCCCCAAGACCATCTCGAAGGAGAACAGCAGCTTGGCGGGGTCGCTGTACACGACGAAGTTGTCGGCGTCGGTGTAGTAGGGGGCAGGGCCCATGTTGGAGATGCTCGTCAGGGTCGCGCCGAAGCTGGTGCCCAGCGACACCCCCTCCATCACGCAGAGCACCCAGGTGAACACCCCGACACTGGCCACGTACAGGCAGATGAACGCGCTCACCTCGAGGAGCAGGGATGGCTCCACCTTGCGACCGCCCATGCGCACGATCTGCACCACGTGGGGCCGCACGCTGCGCCTCACCTGCGCCCGCAGGGTCTTGAGCACCAACAACACCCGCGCGACCTTGATGCCCCCCGCGGTCGACCCGGCACAGCCGCCGACGAACATCAGCAGCAGCACCAGCCCCAGGCCGCCCCCGGGGAAGGCCATGTAGTCTTCGATGCCGTAGCCGGTGCTGGTGATGAACGTGGCGGTGGTGAACAGCGCATAGCGCGCCGACACGAGCAGGTTGCCGTCGTGCAGCCCGAGGTTGAACAACGTGAGCCCGCCAGCCACGAAGCCGACCAGCGCCAGGTAGCCGCGCAGCTCGGTGCTCTGAAGGAACAACGACAGGCGCCGGGAGCGCAGCACGCCGTAGTACAGCCCGAAGTTCACGCCGGCGGCGAGCATGAACACCGAGATGGCGACCTCGATGGGCCCCGAGCCGAAGGCGGCCACGCTCGCGTCACGGGTGGAGAACCCCCCCGTGCTCACGGTCGTGAACGCATGGCAGATGGCCTCGAAGGGCTGCATCCCCAACACCACCAGCACGGCGAACTCCAGCACCGTGAGCCCCACGTACATGCCATACAGCCACGTGGCGGTCTCGCCGACCCGCGGCGCCAGCCCCTCCGAGGTCGGGCCGGGCACCTCGGCGCGGAACAGGTGCTTGCCTGCCGCCCCGACCCGCGGGAACACCGCGACGAACAGCACGACGATGCCCATGCCCCCCAGCCACTGGGTCAGCGACCGCCACAGCAGCAGCGGCCGCGACAGGGTTCCCTCGATGTCGCCCACGACCGTGGCCCCGGTGGTGGTGAACCCCGAGATCGCTTCGAACACCGAGTCGGCCGGCGACATCCCTGCGCCCAGCATGTAGGGCAGCGCCCCGAACAAGCCAGAACACAGCCAGATCCCGGCGGTGAGCACGATGGCGTCACGGCGGGTCAGGTCGGCCAGCTCGCCCCGCTCTCCGACCCGGGCCAGCAGCGCTCCCGCCAGCCCGGTGGCCGCTGCACTCAGCAGCAGGTCGAGCCCGCTACCGGAGTCGATGCCGACCCGGACCGAGCCGACCAGCTCGAGGACGCCGCCGACGGCCGCACACAGGAGCATGACGGCCGCCAAGCCCAACATCACCACGCCCACGGAGCGTGACGCGCGCCGCAGGACCCGTACCGGAGCCTTCTTCATGCACGCCGTCTATCTTTCAGTTGGCGATCGTGGTGCTCGACGCCACCAGCTCTCCGAAGCGGACCACCCCCTCGTACAGCTCACGGAACGCCCGCGTCTCGGGGGTGTCGGCGGTGAACAGCTCGTTGGCGTAGCGCGGCGACAGGGGCTGATAGAGGAGCTGGACCTCGACGCTGACGGGGCGCGGCACATCGCCGATGGGCAGCCGATAGTCGATCGCGTCGCCTGCGTTGATCCAGTCGGGGTCGTCGTCGACACCGACCGGCGCGACCAGCTCGGCGTTGGGATGCTGCGAGCTCCACCCCTGCGGGAGCATGCGGTTGTCTTTGTAGAAGCCGGCACCACGCATGAGCAGGTAGGTCGGCTCCCCGTCGGCATCGGCCAGCACCGCCTCGTAGATGGGGACCTCGTCGGCGCTCGTCACCACCTGAAGGTGGGGGGCCTGCGGGCCGCCCGCCAGCTCCGAGGGGAGCACGGCGCCGTCGCTGCCGCGGATCATCCCGTCGTAGCTCTCCTCGCCCGAGACGAAGACCAGCGCCCCGTCGGCATCCCACACCTTCGTCTGCAGCCAGGCACGCCGCACCGGGATGCCCGTCGGGAACTTGTGACCTGTCTGCGCCTCCACCGTGGCGGTGAACGCCAGCTCGCCGTCGGACAGTGTGGCTTGGGACAAGACCACCGAAGCGGCGGAGAACTGCAGGTTGGCGCGGGCCTCGGCAATCACCGCGTCGAAGGCCTCCCGCGGCGCGGTCACCCCCATCAGCTCGGCGTTGTCGCGGAGGATGGTCGGGATCAACGTGTTGCCCCCCACCAGCACGTGACGGCGGAACGGTGACCGCACCGGATAGGTCGGGTCGTCGGTGCCGTCGGGAAGGGTGGCGATCTGCGTGGCGATCAGCTGGTTGCTACTGTCGCGATCGGGCATGTGGCAGCTCACGCAGGTGCCCAGCGCGCCCGGCCACCGGCTGTTCTCCCACTCGAGGTAGGGAGCCTGCTCGAGCACCTGGCCGCCGTTCTCGGAGCCATCCGCGGCCAGCGCTCGCGTCTGCACCGTGTGGCAGGTGGCGCAGACCAGGCTGTCGGCCACGTGCTGCCCGAACTGCGGGCGGAAGCCAGTCGCTGACTCCATCGGGAAGAAGGCCGGATCGTCGTAGGGGCCATAGACCGACCCATCGCCAGCTACGACGTAGCCCCCGTTGAAGCCCGCTTCCGTGCCCAGGTTGTCGGGCTCGATCTGGTGGCACATCGCGCAGCTCACGCCGTCGAGGGCCAGATGCATGGCCTCATCACCCGCATCCAGGTCGGCCAGCGCGGGGGCGCCGAGCCCGGTGATCTGGGTGTCGGCCCGGCGCATCGGCGCGTGGCACTTCATGCAGGTGGCCTCGATGGCCTCCTTGGCCTCAGGGGTGGCTGCCACCTCTGCCGACACGGCGGCCCGCCACAGCGGGTCACGGGCTGCGTTCGCCATCATGGTGGCCTGCCAGCCATCGTAGGCGCCGATGGGCTGACCGCTGGAGTCGCGCATCGCGTCGCCGTCGCCGGCACGGTGACACTCGGAGCACACCAGGCTGGTCGCGAAGCGCCCGTTGTTCACCGAGTCGAGGCCCGGCAACCCCAGATCGACCTCCACCGGCTCCGGCGCCGTGTCTCCCGTGGGGACGGTCGGCTCCGGCTCCGGCTTGGGCTTGGGCTTGGGCTTGGGCGTGGTGGTCGGCTCGGGGGCGGGCGGGTCTTCACCGCCTCCCTTGCACCCTGCCACCAACAACGCCACCAGGGCCAACCTGCGCAACGAGGCCTCCTGGCGCACATCGTACCAATCCGACGGCGCACCGGAGGCAGATTCTCACGCGGCCGCGTGGCGTCGCGCCGCCAGGGGACGGGCAGTATCCACACGCTGCCGGAGGCTCTGTCGGCGTGGGGGAGCGGGCTCGTGGGTCTTACGGTAGCTACCGACCTGATCCTGCAGCTCGCGGGTCGCGGCCAGCAGGGGAACGAGCTGGGCGCGCACCCGACGGTAGCTGTACACCCCACGAACGAAGCGGGGCATCAGCCAGAAGAAGGCGAAGGCGCCCCAGCGGCCCTGGGCTGCCAGCTCGCGCACCGGGTCGTGGAACAGGGGGACCTCCCCCACGCCCTCGGCCCCGAAGGCTGCCAGCTTCATCGACGCCTGCTGCACAGCCTGGTTGGCCTCCAGCAGGTCGCGGCTGGCGGAGGCCAGCTGGGACTCCCGCAGGCCGGGGTCGCCGCCCAGTCCGACCAGGGTCCACTTCAGACGCTTGAGGGCGTGGGCGAAGGCGCCCTCGGCGGTAGCCAGCAGCAGGTCGGCGTCTTGCAGATCGCTCAGGCCGTCGCGGAGGCCGGCGCTCAGGCTCGCGGGGGCCTCGTCGACCTCATCCGCCAGCCGCATCCGCACCACCTCGGCTCGGAACGACAGGAGCCGCTGCACGGTCGCCGCGAGCACGAACAAGGAGCCCATCGCCACCAGGGCCACCATCAGGATCGAGAACACCCACATACGCCACCTCCGTCATGAGGCAGCGTCTATGCGGCGAGCTCGACGACCCCGCGCACACGACACATGCTGAAACAGCGCTACGGAGCGTTTCCGCTGATGCTCGTGGTGCCCGCGACGTCGTCGATCGCGGCGGCGAGCGCATCGGCGGCGCTCGTCGGAAGTGTCGGGTTGTCGGTGATCACCAGGTCGGCCCCGACCCCCTGCACGCCATGTAGCGCGAGCACGGAGCCCAGCTGAGCGTTGTCGTGCAAGACCAGGCTCCCGGCTACGAAGTCGACATCGTCGAGCCCGGTGAGCCCGGGGAGCGCGGCATTGCCCTCGACCCGTAGGTCGCCGTTGACGGCCGCCAGCCCCGCGAGGCCCGCCACCTCGGTGAGCAGGGGGTTGTCGAGCACCTCGAGGCCTCCCACCACCGAGAGGTTGCCGAAGTCGTCGATGCGCTCCAGAGCCAGGTTCCCCTCGGCGACGAGGCGCCCACCGATGCTCTGGAAGTTCGGACCGGTGCGCAGGAAGGACCACCCGACCCGCCGAGCCACGTAGTCGCCACCGAGGGTCTGAAGGCGTGGCACGATCTGGGGCAGCGCGATGCCGGGGAGGTCTTGCAGGATGAGGTGGCCACCGATGCTCACCACATCGTCGAAGATTACCGCGCTCCCTGCACCCGCCATGCCCGACAGCTCTACATCGCCGCCCACGGTGGCGAGGTTGTGGAAGCCGTCGATGACGGTCACCCCGGGCATGTCGCGGACCACGACCGACCCCGACACCGTCTCGAGCTGGTTGAAGCCACCGATGGCGGGCAGAGCTGCATTGTCGATGATGCGGATGCCACCCACCTCCCGCGGCAGGGGCAGCCCATTGAGCAGTGCGAGCTTCGCGTTGCCCTCGATCACCAGATCGCCACCGACCGTGTCGAGGAAGTCGAAGGCGTCTTCCCCTTCCAGGGCGGGGTTGTCGACGACCTCCAGCGATCCGCCGACGGTCGTCAGCTGGTTGAAGCCGTCGAGCAGCCGGAGCGCGGGGTTGTCGGCCATCACCAAGCTGCCGCCGATCTGTTCGAGGGCCGTGAACCCCTGCGTCGTCTCCCAGCCAAGCCGCTCCAGCCGCAGGTCGCCGCCGACCGACACCACGTAGGCGAAGCCGTAGAAGCCCCCCCACGACGGGTTGTCGGCGAGCACCAGGTCGCCGCCGACGGCCTCGAGGGCGTAGGCCTCACCAAACAAGGTCGCAAGGGCGGCGTTGTCGTGCACCCACAGGTCGCCGGTGACCACCTCGAGGCGCGACAGGTCGAGGCCCGTGAGGCCAGGGTTGTCTCCGACCTCGAGGGACCCCACCTCCCGCAGCTCGACGAAGGGCACCAGCGCCAGGCTCGCGGTATCGAGCACCGACACATCGCCCGTGACCGCCTCCAGCCGCCGCACCTCCAGGGTGTGCAGCGCGGGAGCGGTGACCGTCAGGTCGCCGCCCACGGTGGCCAGGCTGCCGACATCGACGACCTCGCCCCCCGACACGATCAGGTCGCCTCCGACCGACGACAGGGCCGCCAGGCGAACCTCTCCGCCGCGGACCTCGAGGCTGCCGTCGATGGAACACACGCACGACAGATCGGTGCTGGCGTCGATGACTACGTCGCCGGTGACCGCCACCGGCTCCACGCAGCCGGTCGGCAGGCTCGCCACCTCGGCCACGTCGCCGCTGCAGTCGGCCGCTGGCGCATCCGGCTCACCGGGAAGCCCACAGTCGAGCCACAGGGCCATCTGACCGATCTCGTCGGCCCCGACGCCCCCCGCTGGCGGCATCACCGTGGGCTCCACCGTGGCGGTGGCACGAATTCGTGCGGCCCAGGCCACCGCGCCGTCGTAGGTGTCGAAGTCGATCCCGTCGGGGGCGCCATAGCGCAGCTCCCCTTCCAGCTGGGAGCTGTGGCAGCTCGTGCACCAGGTGCTCAGGAACGGGTCGGCCGTGTTGCCCCAGCTGACGGTCTCACAGCCCTCGAGGGGCGCCGCCGTGTCGCCCGTCGAGGCGGATGGCGTGGTCGAAAGCGGTGGCGTCGTGCCGTCGTCGCCGCCACACGCCATCAATAGGACGACAGCGAGGATCATGACTGGTGCGCCCCACGGAAGGGCACCACCTTGGGGAGCCACTCCTCGGGGTCGACATCGACGAGCTCCAGCACACCGGCGCAGAAGTTGTCGTATTTGTTGTACTCGCCGCCGTCGTCGGGGACCCCGGTGACCAGGTCGACCAGCTGCGACTCCAGGTAGTGGTCGGTCGCCCCGCTGACGCGGTCGCCCTGCACGGCGCCCAGCAGCAGCGCCGACGTGTGGCCCCAGTGGTCTTTGCCGGTGCTCGCGTTGCGCAACGGCGTGCGCGTCATCTCGCTGATCACCGCGACGACCGTGTTCTCGAGCAAGCCGCGCTCCTCCAGCTGCTCCATGAGGTGCGAAAGACCGCTGAACAAGCCGTTGAAGAAGCCGTGCTGCAGGTCGTTGATGTCGTGGGTGTCCCAGTCGTAGGTCGTGTCGACGGTGACGCTACGGCACACCTCCTCGTCGAGGAGGTTCACGGCCATGTCGAGCTGATCGAGGAACTTCGACTCCTGCCCGAGCTCGAGGGAGTCGAGGATCCCAGCCGCCTGCGACGTGAACCGCTTGCTGCGGTCGATGGAGTCGACGAGCTGGTCGAGGGCCTGATCGTTGCGCCCCCCCATCCCGCCGAAGCGCTCGCGGAGGGCGGCGGCCCGCTCCTGCATGTAGCTGTCGAGAGCCGACGCATCCGCGCTGTCGGGCTGGTACAGCGGGTAGCTGTAGGGCCTGGCCGCGGGGGCCTGGAAGCTCGTCGCCGGGTCGAGCAGGGTCTTGATCTGGCTGTTGTGCCCGACCCGACCGCTGCTGGCTGCGAGGGGGCCCGAGATCGACCAGCCGGACAGGTCGACCGAGCCGAGTGGGCGACTGCCTCCGTTGGTGAAGCCGGCGATCGTCGCCAGGTCGGGCTTGGTGCCGTCAGGGGTGCCGGTGAGCAGGCGGTAGCGGCAGGGATCGTGGGCGATCGAGCCGGTCCAGATGCCGTTCACCACGTGGGTGTGGCCGTGCCACGCCTCGAAGAACTCGGCCACGGCCGGGCGCTTGACCGGGTTGACGACCACCGGGATGTTTCCGAAGGTCTGCACTGCCTCACGGTCGTCGGGGTCGCCTTGCACCTCGTCGACCTCGGGGCCCTCGATGAAGCAGCCGCTGCCATCGGGCTGCGTGCAAGACAGCTTCGGGTCGAAGCAGAAGGTGACGTCCCAACCGCCCACGGCGATCACGACGATGAGGTTCTTGCCTCCGCCGGCACCGCCGTCTTGCGCGAAGCTGACGCCGGGGATGCCGAGGGTGGCCGCTGCAGACAGGAGAAAGCGTCGACGATCCATCAGAACAACACCAGGGCGGGATCTTGAAGTAGGGCCGCGAGCACCACGCGCCAGCCCTCACCGGGGTCACCGGAGCGAGCGTTAGCATCACTCCACAGGGTGAACAGCGCGTCGACCTCCGGCGAGTCGGCGTCGACCACATCGGCGAGGATGCGGGCCTGCAGCCACGACAGCTGCTCCCGCACGGCGGCCTCGTCGACCGTGTCGGCATCGACCAGGGCGAGCAGCTTCCGCTCGGCCGGGTCGACCGCGAAGTCTTGCAGCACGACGTAGCCGGCGGCCTCTTCAGCCATCGCCTTGAGCGCCATCATCTTGGTGGGCGTGGGGCCGTGGATGGGGTGGGTCACGGTGGTGCCGTCGATCCCCCCGAACATGCTCCGGAAGCCGTACAGGTCGGAGTTGGCGATGTCGACCACCCCCCAGCACAGGTTGCTGGGCGTGGCGCACCCGCTGGGGTCTTCGTTGGCTTCCCACACGAAGCCGGTGAGCTCTTCCATCGTGCGCGCCCACATCTCGGGACGGAGCGAGAGCAGCCCGACCGTGGGCTCGATGGAGCCGTCGCTGGCGGGCGTGGCCCCCACCGTGCGGAAGGCGTCGTGCAGCACGACCGCGCGCACGAGCTCCTTGAAGGACTGATCGCTGTCGACGAACACGTCGCGCAGGTCGGTCAGCACGTCGAGTGGAATGTCGTCGGGCTCCTGCTGGCTCATCCACGACCACACGTTGCGCACCGTGCAGGTGGCAAAGCGAGGATCTTCCCGAATCATCCAGCCAAGGTCGACTACGTCGCGAGCGGGCTCGCCAAAGTAGGCGGGCGGCCGGAGGCCCCAGGTCTCCCAGCCGTCTTGCTCCGACACATCGTAGAACTTCAGCGGGTAGCACCAGTGCTCCACCCGATACGACCCGCGCGGCGGCTCGCCATTCGACCAGTCCCACTCGCAGTCGGAGTCGTAGGCCGCAGAGATGGCGCCACGCTCCAGCTGCTCCTTGTAGCCCCACATGAATGCTGCCAGCGGATCGAGCACGTTGTGACAGCCCACGCAGCCGGGGTCGGTGGACACCGCGTGCGCCACCGCGAACTCGTCGCTGATGTCGACGCCGCCCTCGACGAACACATCCCGGGCGCCGATGTCTTCACACAGGAACGTGCGGCTGATGAAGTTGGCCCGACCGCGGTGGAAGTTGGCGGCGTTCGAGGTGTGACGCCGCCACATCTCGGAGTCGGACAGCAGCCCGGACTGCGGCCGGCCATCGACCCAGTGCGTAGCCTGCCAGCCGCCCTGCGCGCTGTCGTAGGGGAGCCCGTAGATATCGGCGACCACCTGGTCGGCCAGGGTGTAGTCAGCCGTGAGGATCTCGCCGTAGGGCCGGTCGGTCGTGACCACATCGCGCACCAGCTCGAGGGGTGCCTCTACGGTGGAGTGATGCAGATCGGCCTGGGAGTAGCCACGCTCCGTGAGCAGCCCCAGCACAGGCAGCTGGTAGGTGGTGTCGGCTCGCACGAGGAACAGCTCGGCGTGCAGGTCTTTGACCGTCTCGCCGAAGTCATCGCTCGCCAGCCATGCATCGACGAGGGTGTCGACCGCCGACGGGTCGGCCTCCACCTGTTCGAGCTCGGCGAGCGACGGGCGGATGCCTCGGAGGGTGAGCGACGAGCGCACCAGGTGCTGCGACGGCGTGAGCTCCAAGAGCTCGCCGGGCACCACGGGCACTGTATAGGTGGGCACGGGGGTCGTAGGCTGCGGCTTCGGGCTCGGCGCATCAGCGTCTGGGCCCGAGCAGCCTGCGACGACCGCGATCATGATCAAGGTGCGAATCGCGTCCTCCCGCCCGAAGGTAGTCGAGGACGAGGGTAACCCGCTACAGCGCGCTTGCGACGTGCTCCGCGAGGGCTCGGTATTGCTGTGCGCCCCGGCTGGATTCGTCGTATCCAAAGATGTCACGCCCCGCGTGTTGCGCTTTGGCCAGGCTGTTGTTGATCCCGATCTGCACGGGCAAGAGCGCATCGCCGTACTGCGCCCGGATCTCGTCGCTGATCGCCTGATTGAGCGTGGTGTTGCGGCCGTCGACCCGGGTGAGGAGGACTCCGAGCACGTCGATGTCGGGGTTGAGTCGCGAAGCCACCGTCGACACGGTTCCCACCAGGGTCTGCACGCCCTTGAGCGCCAGTGGGGAGGGATCGCACGGGATGATCACCTGATCAGCAGCCACGAGGCCGTTGAGCGCCAGGTTGCCCTGGTTGGGGGGGCAGTCCAACACGATCACGTCGTAGTGGGTTCGGGTGATCTTCAGCTTGTCGCGGAGGATGAACTCCTTGCCGATGCGGGTGCCGAGCAGGTCTTCGCACGCGGCGAGGCGCGGGTCGAGAGGCGTGACGTCGAGGCCCTCGATCTCGGTGTGGGTGATGCAGTCGAGCACCTCCCCACCGCTCTCGTCTTCCAGCACCCGCGACAGGGGGCCTCCTCCGGGACGGACCTGGCCGGCGAGGGCCGTGGCCACATGCCCCTGCGGATCGAGGTCGACGAGGAGGACCCGCTGGCCGTGGTAGCGGGCCAGGGCCGCGGCGAGGCTCACCGAGGTGGTGGTCTTGCCCACGCCACCCTTCTGCGCGGCGACGGCGACGATGGTGGCGTGACGGTCGCCGATGGGGTGGCGTTCCTGGGCGGCAGCCACGAAGCGGCGCAGCCCGACCTTGAGCAGGTTTCGCATGGGGGATCCTGGGAGGGAGGGGTGGCGTCGCGGACGGACACCGGGGAGTACACCGATCTTCGCGCGTTCCTGCCACGTCGTCAAGTAGCTTCGAGGTCTTGAATTGACACGTCAACCCTGTTCGCCGTGCGCGGCGGATCGCCGTCGCCCTCACGGAGCGGTAGACTCACGCCATGATGCACCGACCTACTCTCGCCCTCCTCACGCTGGCATTCCTCGCCGGCTGCCCCGAAGACAAGCCCGACCTCGGCGTGGAGGACTGCCGCAACGGCTCCGACGACGACGGCGACGGCGACGTCGACTGCGACGACACCGACTGCGCCTCTGCATGCGTGGAGATCTGCGACAACGGGGTCGACGACGACGGCAACGGGCTGGCCGACTGTGCCGACGAGGTGTGCTTCAGCCGCACCTGTGCGGAGGACTGCTCAGACGGCCTCGACAACGACCTCGACCAGCTCGTCGACTGCGCCGACAACGACTGTGCAGGCCAGTGCCCGGAGCAGTGCGACGACCAGGTCGACAACGACGGCGACGGCGTGGCCGACTGCGCCGACGACGACTGCGCGTCGTTCTGCGACGCCGACGGCGACGGCTACTTCTCGGTCGAGGTCGGCTACGACGACTGCGACGACACCGACCCCTACATCAACCCGGCGGCGAACGAGGTCTGCAACGAGATCGACGACGACTGTGACGGCGACATCGACGACGCCGACACCGACCTGCGTGGCAACGCCACCTGGTACATCGACAGCGATGGCGACGGCTATGGCCGGGGCACGCAGGGCGTGGTCACCTGCGAGCCGCCACCCGGCACGGCCCCCAACAACACCGACTGCCGCGACGACGACCCCGACATCCATCCGGGCATGCCCGAGATCTGCAACGGTCGCGACGACAACTGCGACCTGCTGGTCGACGAAGACGACCCCAACCTCGATCCAGCCTCCATCCGCAGCTACCACGTCGACGCCGACCGCGACGGCTACGGCGACCCCGCAGACCCCGGCGAGCAGGGCTGCTTCCCCTCCACGCCCGGTCTGGCAGACAATGCCGACGACTGCGACGATGCCGACCCTCGGGTGAACCCGGGCGTCCCGGAGCGGCTGTGCGACGGCCTCGACAACGACTGCGACCCCGCCACCATCGACGACGACGAGCTCGACGGCGACGGCGACGGCTTCACCTTCTGTGAGGGTGACTGCGACGACGCAGAGGCCACGGCCTTCCCCGGAGCCACCGAGATCGAGTGCAGCGACATCGACGAAGACTGCATGCCACAGACCCCCGACCGCCCCGACCTCGACGGTGACGGATTCTCCAGCTGCGACACCGACTGCGACGACACCCGCGCAGCCGTCAACCCGGGGCAGCCCGAGCGGCCGTGCAACGGGGTCGACGACGACTGTGATCCCGTGGGGACCCCCGACGACATCGGTCTCGACCTCGACGGCGACTCCTACACCGAGTGCCTCGGCGACTGCGACGACAACAACCCCGACGCACATCCCGGGCTCACCGAGATCCTGTGCACCGGCGTCGACGAAGACTGCGACCCCTTCACCCGCGACCAGGTCGACAACGACGGCGACGGTGCCAGCGCCTGCGACGACGACTGCGACGACAACAACCCGAACGTGCGGCCCGGCCTCCCCGAGCGCACCTGCGACAGTCTCGACAACGACTGCGACCCCCTCACGCCCGACGACCCCGACGCCGACGCTGACGGCTTCACCGAGTGCGTCGACGACTGCGTCGACACCGACCCACAGATCAACCCCGGCGAGGTCGAGCTCACCTGCAACTTCCTCGACGACGACTGCAACCCCGCCACCTTCGACGAGGTCGACGCCGACGGTGACGGCCTGTCCTGCTACGACGACTGCGACGACACCGACCCCGGTGTCGGGCTGCTCACCTGGGGCCGCGACCTCGACGGTGACGGGTCCGCTCGGCCACCACTGGTCACCAGCTGCACCCAGCCCACCCCCGACCACATCGTCGCCGAGCTCGCCGACGACTGCGCCGACAACGACCCCGGCCGCTTCCCCGGCAACCAGGAGATCTGCGGCGACGGCATCGACCAAGACTGCGACTCGCGCGACTACGCCCCCTGCGACACGGGAGCAGCCGTGCTCCTGGCAGGCGAGGCCTCCGTCGACTTCGGCGGTGGCACGTGGGTTGGCACCGAGACGGTCTCGGTGACCGGAGAGCTGTCGGGCCACGCCTTCTGCACGTGGTCGTACACCGCCCTCGACTGGGCGAGCGACCCCACCACGGGGGGCCCCGGCCCCTACAACACCTCGGCCTGCAGCGACCCCGACGGCAACGCCTGTCAGTTCGCGTTCAACGTCAACCGCACAGAGGGCACCGAGCTGCAGGGCGACTGCAGCCCCTTCGGCCTGTCTGCCTCCCCCACGCCCTCCGCCGCTGGATGGGGCTACACGAGCAACTACCGAAGCGGCGGGGTGTCCTACGGCCCGATGTTCATGTACTACGCACCCGGCCCCGGCCAGTGGTTCGGCACCTACCAGCCCGCCACCGTCGACGTGCCCTCCGGTAGCGTGACCTACGAGTTCTCCCTGGGCACGGTGGCCGCCCCCTACTGATGCGCCTGTTCATCTCCGGCACCGACACCGACGTGGGCAAGACCGCTCCGGCCGAAGCCTCTCCTCCTCGACCAACGCCGATGATCTGCGCATGTTCCTCGACGTTCCCATGGTCGTGCTGGAGTGCTTCGACGAGGCTGGTGCAGCAAGGGAAGGCAGGCGCCTGCTCGGCGCTATCTCCGTGATAAGGTCGGGCGCCAGATCAGGAGAGGCATGACCGCCATCGGTCTCCGCGTGGGGCCCTTCGAGATCCTGGGCCGCACGGCCGTCCCGGAGCCCGGTGACTGGCATCTCGCCCAGCGCACCGGAATGACGCGGCGTCAACCGCACGACGTGCTCGTGCGTCTGCTTCCTCCCGATGCGTCAGCCGACGAGCGGCAAGCGCTGCATCGGCAGTTCGAGGTCCTCAAGGCACTGGAAGATCCTCGCATTCCGGAGGCCATCGCCTTCTACGAGGGCCTCGGCGCCCTCGCTCTCGCAGCGGTCGACGGGGTGTCTCTCCGCGACATCGTCGCCAAGCGACGCCATGACCAGGTTGGGATGAGCCCTGCGACCCTGCTCGACATCGTCCTGGAGATTGCCGACACCCTGCAGCGCGTGCACCACCGCAACCGCGTGCACGGCGACCTGTCGCCCGATCGCATCCTGCTCGGGGCCGATGGCAAGGTGTGGCTGTTCGGCTTCGGCACGCCCCCGGGCGCACGCCACGACCACGAGTGGCTCGCCCCGGAACGCCGAGAGGGCGGTGAGGCCACCGCCGCGACCGACCAGTGGTACCTCGGCGTGCTCGCAGCTGGCCTGGTGACCGGCCTCACGCCCTACCAGTCCGACGACCAGGCGGCCCGCGGCGACGTCGACACCGTGCTGTCGCAGGTCGAAGGCCAGTGGCCTGCGCTGGGTCGCCTGTTGCGACGGATGACCGAGGTGCGGCCCGAGAACCGGTTCCCTACCATGCACCCGGTGCGGCAGGAGCTCCTGGCGCTGTCCCGCAAGGCCGGGGGTCGCTCCGAGCGCCGCGAGCTCGGCGCGAAGCTGACGGAGCCCCGTGCCCGCGCCCTCGCCGCCGCCGCCGCGAGGGATCGCAGCGACGAGGAGCCCGAGGCACCCGTAGAGGAAGAAGCCGAGACCCAGATCATCGACGCGAGCAACGCTCAGGAGCTGCTGGCCGAGCTCGGCTTGCTCGAAGACGCCATGGGTGTCAGCTCCGACGCCTCGTCGCCCCTGCCGGAGCCCGACGGCTTCACCGCCGACACCCCCCTCCCCCCACCGCCCGACGACGACACGGAGGAGAGCGAGGAAGAAGCGATGACCGACCCCGACCCCCTCGGGGCGGCGGGCCTGAAGCCGCCTCTGGCCAAGCTGCCGGAGGAGCCATTCCCGGTGGTTCGACCCGATGTGGCCGACGAGGTGCCCGTGGCGACGCTGGGTCGGCTGGTCGCCGGCCCCGACGACGACGCCCCCCCGGAAGCGGAGTCCGACGAGATCGTGCCCGAAGCAGACACCGAGCCATCGACGCCCTCCGTAGGCTTCGCTCCGCAGTTCCAGGAGTCCATCGACCTCACAGACGACGAAGACTCCGAAGAGTCGGCCACCGTCATCTTCCGTGCCGACGACATCGCCGACATCACCGACGAGTACTTCGGCAAGCTGGAGGGGGGCGCCGCCACGGCCGTGCCTGCCACCGACAGCGGAGAAGGAAGTCCCGACACCGACCCCACCAGCCCCGACCTCGAGACCACCGACGAGGCCCCCTCAGAGCCCTCCCAGGCTCAGGTCTCCCCCCAGGCACCCGCCCAGAGCAGCGACCTTCTCCGTATGGTCGCTCCCGTGCTCGTGCTCATGTTCGTCGGCCTGCTCGTGCTGTGGTTCGTGCTGCGGATGCTGTGAGCAGGCGAGAGGCCCATCGACGCGCACGGCTCGAGGCCATCGAGCAGGGCGCGCTGCGCATCGTGCGCGACGGGGGCCTCGATGCCCTCACCATGCCCACCCTGGCCAAGGAGGTCGGTGGGGCGGTCGGCGCACTGTATCGCTACTTCGCCAGCAAAGAGGAGCTACTGCTCGCGCTGCAGATCCGCGCGCTGGAGGCTTTCGACCGATTGCTCGCGGAGGAGCTCGCCTCCTCCGAGGGTGAGCCCCCGCTGGTCCGCCTTCGCGGGGCGCTGCACAGCTGGGGCCGGTTCATCACCGAGGAGCCCGAGCTGCACGAGCTGCTCCAGCTGTCGATCGCCCATCCCAGGGCCCTCCTCGACGACACCCGCGCGGCCCAGGTCGCGGAGCGGTTCGCGCCGATGGTTCAGCGCTGTGGTGCGCTGCTGGCCGAGGCCGAGGCCCAAGGCGCCCTTCTGCCGGGAGATCGCGAGGCGCGGGTGTGGGTGCTGTGGGGCGCGGTCACAGGCCTCGAGCAGCTCCGCAAGCAAGACCATCGCCGAGCCGCCGAGCATCGCGCCGAGAGCCTCGTCGACCTGGCGATCGACGGCCTGCTCTCGGGCTGGTCAGCGCGTCGGGGCCAGCCGCTCGATCCGTAGGAAGCTCCACGCGTTGGCGCCGTGGTTGTGCAGGTGCAGCACCAGCGCCGCCCCCTCGGGCACGTCGGCCGCCAACTCCACGACCTCGGTATAGGCCAGGGGTTCGGAGGGAATGGGGACTTCGCGTTCGTACAGCACCACACCATCCGCGACGAGCAGCACATGCCCCACGGCCTCCTCCTCGGCGACCAGCTGGTTGTGCCACCACACCAGCTCGATGAGCTCACCCTGCCGTAGATCCGCGAGGAGCGGCTGCTCCAGCACCGCATACGGGCACAGCCCCGTGTCGACCTCCAGCACCGACCCCTCGAGGCCATAGGACGACGCGGCGCATGGACCGCTCCCCGGGTCGTGGCCGGGCTCGGGGTCGCTGTCGGACCACACCCACGCAGCCATGTCGGCCAGCACGGCCGCATCGCGTGGTTCGGTCGGCGCTGCGGTGTCGGTCGTGCCCTCGCCGCCGCAGCAGACGAGCAAGGCAGGGACGATGACGCGGGGCGAGAAGACCATGGGTGGACCCTACCCTGTGCCAAGCAGGTCGGCGCGTGCCCCCAACGACCGACCCCGATACCCGTCGGTATGCGCATCGCGATCACCGGCGCCAACGGCTTCCTCGGGGGCCACCTCGTCGACGCCGCCCTGGCTCGCGGCCACGAGGTCGTGGGAGCCGTTCGCCGCCCCCACGAGCTGGCCGAGCGCGAAGGCTGCCGCTGGGTTCACGGTGATCTGGGCGATCCTGCCAGCCTCGAGGCGGCCTTCAGCGGCTGCGACGCGGTGGTCGCCAACGCCGCCCTCGCGCCGGGGCGACAGGGGGCATCTGCCGAGGCCTTCTACGAGGCCAACGTCAAGGGTGCGCGCGCCCAGGTCGAGGCCGCCGCCGACGCCGGCGTGGCCCGCGTGGTCTACGTGTCGACCGTCGCGGTGTACCGCACCCGGCTCATGCGCGCGATGGGCGAGGCCAGCCCTCGCTTCGACCCACTCCACCGCGGATTCGACTGGAACCAGCTCACCACCCACCCCGAGTACGCCACCTCCAAGGCTGCGGCAGAGATCGCCGTGTGGGAGGCCTCGGCCCGTCGAGGCACCGCGCTCACCGCCTTGCGTGCCGGCCCCTTGTACGGCCCCGGCGACCACAAGATGGTGGCTCGCTACGTCGACATGCTCAACCGGCGGGTGCCCAGCGCGCCCACCGTGGCGGTGCCCCACCTGCACGGCCGCGATGCAGCCGATGCCGCCATCGCCTCCGCCGAGCGCCCACAGACCGCCGGGCGCGCCTACAACCTGGCGGGCCCGTCGGTCTCGGTGTGGCGAGCCGTGCGAGCCCTGGGTCGGGAGCTCGGGCGCGGGCCGGTCGTTCCCCTCCCCGTGCCGCTGCGGGTCGCCTTCGACGACCGCGCAGCCCGACGAGACCTCAGCTTCACGCCGCGCGGCGTCACCACCGGCATGCGCGACACCGCCGCGTGGTGGGCCGTTCAGCGCCCAGGCGACGTGCGCAGGTAGGCGTTGGCCGCATCGAGCATCTCAGCGTGATCGATCCGCCGGCTCCGAGGGATGTCGGCCCACAGCAGCCCCGCCGCCAGGGCGGTGAACCCCGTCTGGGCCCCGACCACCCATGCCCAGTCGCTCTCGCGTTGGATGAGGTGGACCGTGCCGTAGCCCTCGGCGACGGCTGCGGAGGTGAACAACACCCTGAGCACGCTGCGGCCCAGCCGGCGCTTCCGCACGCGGCGCATCACGTCGGTCTCCCGCGCGATGGGGCGGATCTCCGACCACCGCACGGGCTGGTCGCGCACGTCGAGGTAGCGCGGGTGCTGATCTTCACGCAGCGGCAGCGACCACGCGGGTGGCACGTCGCCCGGGCCGTCGGCCGCCCAGGCGAGAGCGAGGGCCCAGATCATCGGCGTCGCCGCCCCCACAGCAGGGCCATCGCTGGCAGCCCCAGCCAGCCCGCGGCGCCGCTTCCCGTAGCGCACGCCACCGAGCCGTTCTCCAGCTCGTCGGTGAGCCCGTAGCGCGCGTCGACCGACAGCTTGGCAGCGCCCGCCCCGGCGATCCCGCCCATGTCGAGGAAGAAGGTGTAGGTGCCCTCGTCGGGCAGCTCGAACCGAGCCTCCCAGGTGTCGGCCTCGAGGACCGGCTGGGCGGACCGCCCCTCTCCCTCGTGCACCGCCCAGCGGATGGTGTCGACGCAGCCTGGGATGAAGTCGCTGTGGTTGAACAGCTGGTAGGTGAGCCCGCCCTTGAACAGGTAGGTGAACTCCACCTCCGGGGGCGCACAGGCCGTGACCATGCCCCGCTTGACGACCGACGCATCGACGGAGGGCTCCCCGGTGTCGCCCACGGAGTAGCCCAGCCCGTCGAGGAAGACCTGCACGTCGAACTGCCCTGGCTCCTCGTACAGGTAGGAGACCTCGTCGCCTTCGAGGACGGTGCCGTCGCCCATCAGCCACTCGGCGCGCTCGTAGGTGTACAGGTCGCTGAGCTGCAGCTGACAGGTCACGGCGAGGGGCGGCACGCCCAGCACCTCACCACTGCTCCGCGCCGGGGTGCAGGTGAAGTCGACCGCCTGCGCCTGGGCCAGGGACACGAGCAAGATCCACATGTTGGGCCTCCTCCCTGCGTGTAACCACTGCGTCGGCGCCGCGATACGCGTGGTCATGGAATCGGTTCGCCCCGGCGTCGCCCTCGTGGCGGTGCGCACCCCCACGCTTCCCCCCGCCACCCACACCAACAGCTGGGTGCTCGGCGAGGGAGAGCTGCTGGTGGTCGACCCCGCGAGCCCCTACGACGACGAGCGGCAGCGCTTGCTGGCCGAGGTCTCGGCGCGGTTGAGCGCCGGTGAGGTGCTCCGCGGCCTGTTCCTCACCCACCATCACCAAGACCACGTCCGTGGGGCCGTGCACCTGCAGCAGTCCCTGCGGCAGAGCGGCCACGAGGTCCCCATCATCGCCCACCCGGTGACCGCAGAGCTCCTCGAGGGCAGCATCCGTGTCGACGAGCTGTGGGACGAGCCCGACGTTCGGGAGGTCGGGGGGCTACGGCTCCGTGTCCTGCACACCCCTGGCCATGCCCCGGGGCACCTGTGCCTGCTCGACGAGGCGTCGAGCGTGCTGGTCGCTGGCGACATGGTGGCCGGCGTCGGCACCATCGCCATCGATCCCGATGAGGGCGATCTCGGCGACTACCTGCACCACCTCGAGCGGCTGCGGGGCCTGGAGCCCACCGCCCTGCTTCCTGCTCACGGCCCTGTGCTGGCCGAGGCCGACGCGGTGCTGGCTGGCTACATCGCCCATCGCCACATGCGCACCGAGCAGATCCGCGAGGCGCTGCAGGCCCATGGCGCCCAGCAGCCCATCGAGCTCGCACCACGGGTGTATCCACAGCTGGAGGGGGCCTGGCTGCACCTCGCCTCGCGGCAGATCCTCACCCACCTCCACTGGCTGAAGCAGCACGGCGTGGCCCGTCCGACCGACCTCGGATGGGTTGTGGAATAGCGGTCGAGGGGGCGAGGGTTTGGCCGGTGCGCCCGTCACGGTTAGACGCGCACACCACCACGAACGAGGACGAACCATGCTCGTGAGCCTGCTCGCGCTTTCTCTTGGCACCCCCGTCGCCCACGCCGACGAGGTCGACATCTCAGCCGCCCTGGAGCAGCCCAAGAAGGGCAAGTGGGATCCGAAGGGCAAGGCCATGGAGGTCTACCTCCAGGCCCGCATCCAGATGAAGAAGGAAGACTGGAGCAAGGCCACCGAGCTGTACGTGCAGAGCCTCGAGAAGCAGGCTGGCTGCGGCAAGTGCCTCAACGAGCTCGGCGACGTGCTCATCGGCGCCGAGCGCTACGACGCGGCGGCCGACACCGGGAAGCTCCTCGCCACGCTCTACCCCGACAAGATCAACGGCTGGGGCAACGTGGCCAGCGCCATGCGCAAGAAGCGCGACTGGGAAGCCAGCGTCGAGGCCCTCGACAACGTGCTCCTCGTCGACCCCGATGCCGGGTGGGCCTGGGCGGATCGCACCGACAGCTACATCCAGATGGGCAAGACCGACGACGCGCTCACCGCCCTCGAAGGCGCCGTCGACGCAGGCCTGGCCGAAGAAGACGTCGCCTGCCACAAGGTGCTCATCTACACCGCCCGCGACGATGTCGACGCCGCCAAGGGCCAGTGGGAGTCGTGCAGCGAGAGCAAGAACGCCGACGTGCGCCGCTCCGCCGAGGGCTGGCTGGCGCTCATCGAGGGCGACGCGGAGAAGGCTGTCAAGGCGCTCATGCGAGCGGGAAGCAGCGACGCCATCAGCATGGCGCTGGCCATGGCTCGCTACGAAGAAGGCAAGCCCGAGGCGTCCCTCAACCTGTCCGACAAGCTGCTGGCCGACCTCGACTGGGCCCCGTGGGATGCGCACGTCACCCGCGCCCGGGCCCTCATCGCCCTCGATCGCGCTGACGATGCCCTCGAGCAGCTCCGGTCCGACATCCTCGCCGAAGGCTGGGTCGACGCGCACCCCAACGCAGGCGCCAGCAAGGTCCTCCTCAAGGCCAAGGGCAAGGGCTGGGCCAAGGAGATGGGGCTCACGGGTGCCGAGATGGCCGTGGCCATCCTGTCCGACAAGGGCGAGGTGGAAGCGGCCAAGGCGCTGTACGACCAGGCCGTCTCCGTCTATGGCGAGACAGAAGGGCTGAAGGGCTCCCTGGCCATGGCCGAAGAAGAGCCCGTCGAAGAAGAGTAGCGCCCTCGCCCACGGGGGTATGCTCTGAGCAAGAGGGCACCCCATGAACCGCTGGATCACTGCTGGCCTCGCCCTGACGCTGGCCGCAGGCACCGGCGTAGGAGGCTACCTGCTGGGCGCGCGCGAGCCTGCGCCGCAGCCGGTGCGTGCCGGGGTGCCTGGGCACGAGGTGCCGAGCTGGCGCACCGCTGCCGAGGCGGCACGGGCAGACCCGGCTGCCGCAGGGCTTCGAAGCGAGGTCCTCGAGGTGATCAACACCGCGAATGGCGATGTGGCCCTCGCCGAGGCCGTGCGCCTGCTGGGGTGGGTGGCCCAGCCCGAAGACCACGATCTGCTGCTGAGCTTCGCTCGGTCGGGCGACGGGGTCCTCGAGGGTCCCGGCCTGGAGGCGCTGGGCCGCTTGGGCACCGACGAGGCGGTCACCACACTCCTGGCACTGCTCCAAGACCGGTCGGTCGATCGCCACGCCGTGATCGCCGCCCTGGGCCACACCGGCCACGCCGACGCCCTCGACGAGCTCGTCGAGCGCCTGCAGCACCCCGATGATGCCTGGGTGGCCTCGTGGGCGCTGGCGCAGTTCGCCACCCCCCGCGCGGTGCACTTCCTGGCGAAGGCTCTCCGCGACGCCGACCCGTCCCGCGCTGGAGCCCTGGCCCGGGCCCTCGCGTCGATGGTCGACGACGTGCCCGAGGCAGCGGATTCCTTGCACGGCGTGCTGTCGGGTCCCCGCAACCCACGCCGCTCAGCGGCCCTCGCCGCCCTCGCCGAGGCTCACGACCCGCTGGTCTACGACGTGCTCATGCACGACCTCGATGGCCCGGCCCCCACGGCGGCCCAGGCTGCCCTCGGGCTCGGCACCCTCGGCGACCCGCGGGCCGTCGCCGCCCTGTCGGAGCTGGCCGTGTCGGCCCAGGCCCAGGTGCGAGGGGCCGCCCTCGACGCGCTGTCTCGCCTCGACCACCCCGAAGCCGACGCCGCGCTGATCGACATCATCGCCACCGCGCCCCCCACCGTGGCCGCCCGCGCGGTGATGGCCCTGCCCCGGGCTGACGAGCCGGAGGTCCTCGAGGCCCTGCTCGCCGCGGTGGCCGACCGGCCCACCGACGTGCGACGAGCCGCCCTGCAGCGACTGTTGGGCGGCACGTGGCCCATCGGCGAGGTCCCAGAGGCGGTGCTGGAGCTGGCTCGCATCGAGCTGCGCAACCCCACCGCGAACACCTGGGGGGTCGACCCGGTGGGCCTGCTGCTCCAGCACGGCAGCCTCGACGACGCCCAGCTCGTGGCCACCGCCCTGACCGAGGGCCCCACCCCCGTGCGCACCGCGGCGGTGTGGTCACTGCAGCAGCTCGGCACCCCGGGCGCCCAGGAGCTGCTGCTGCGCCTCGCCGACGACACCGACCCCGGCGTGCGCCAGTCGGCCCTCAACGCCCTGCTCGATCTCGGTGCCGAAGACGACGTGGAGCGCCTGATCCTCGAGCACCTCGCAGCGGGCTTGCAGAACTACGGCTCCGCGGAGGAGCTGCTGGTGCGCCTGGGCACCCCACGCGCCATCGACACGGTGATGGCCCGCATCGAGACGGGCACCCAGCGGGAGTGGTCGAGTGCGGTCTCCGCACTGGCGATGTCGGGCAGCCGCGCCCACAGCGAGCGCCTCCTCACCATCGCCGACCGCACCGACGACGCCGCGCTGCGAAGCCACATCCTGCAGAGCCTGTCGTACTCGGAGACCGTCGACCTCGAGCGCGTCGTCAAGCGGGCCCTCGAGGAAGACAACCCCCAGCTTCACGCCACGGCCGCCTATGGCCTGGCACGAATGGGCACCCCCGACAGCCGCGAGCAGCTGCTGGGCATGACCCGCAGCCCCCACCAGACGGTCGCATCGGCCGCGCTGTCGTCGCTGGGCCAGCTGGGGGGCGCCGATGCCGAGGCGGCCCTGGTCGATGCCCTGCACGATCCCGAGCTGGCGTGGACCGCCGTGTCGTCGCTGCAGCAGGTCGGCACGCCGTCGGCCCGGGAGGCCCTGCTGCGAGCCTCGGCCGACGCCGACAGCCCCCAGGTGCGCGCGAGCATCGTGCAGCAGCTGCCCTGGCTGGGGGCGTCCGATGCCGACGCTCGCCTCGACGAGGCCATGGGCGACGAGGCGCCGGAGGTGCGCTTCGCCGCCATCTCTGCGCTGCAGGGCCTGGGCACCACCCAGGCGGCGGAGGTGCTCGCCGAGGCGCTGTCGAGCGGAGACCTCAGCGACGACGAAGCGAGTCAGGCGGCCCTGGCGCTTCAGGGCATGGGTGGAGCCGTCGCCCAGCAGCACGCGGAGCTGCTGGAGGCCTACGTGCCCGACGGCGTGCTCGACACCGCCACCCAGATGCTCCTCCCCGAATAGCGGTTATCGAGCAGCCTTCGGAGGGCCGATGACCACACGACGCCGCTTCCTCGCTGGCTCGGCCGCTGGCGTCCTCGCTGGCTGTGCTGCCGGCGAAGGCGCTACGGCAGGTGGTGCCGACACCGCATCTTCGGGGCTGCCCCCCACGCCCGCCACGAGCCCCACCACACCGGGGATCGACCTGGGGGCTCCCCTCGCCCCCGGCGTGCCCCGCTCGCTGGCCGTCAGCGATCGGAGCGAGCTCGACGTGGAGCTCGAGCTGCTCGCAGGGTCCCTCCCCGACGACTGGCACGGCCACGCCCACATCCTGCATGCCATCCCCTACGACGATGGCACCTCGGTGTTCGTCGGCGACGGCAAGGTGCTGCGCTTCGACCTGTCCCCCGGCGCCGCCTCCCTGCGCAGCCGCGTCGTGCGCACCCCCTGCCACTACTTCGACGCGGCCAGTCTCGGCGCCTCCTACGGCTTCGAGAACAACGGCTTCGCCCGCATGAGCCTCCAGCTCGGCTTCCGCAACTTCGCCAACACCGCGCTGGTCGCCCTCGGCGACCGCCTGCTGGTCACCAGCGATGCCGGCCGCCCCTACGAGCTCGACCCCGACACCCTCGAGGTCGCCACTCCGGTCGGGTGGAGCGACGAGTGGTCCGGGATTCTCCCTTCCTGGCTCGAGGGCTTCGTCGACTGGGTGTTCCCGCTGCACATGACCACCGCCCACCCCGCCACCGACCCCCACACCGGCGAGCTGTTCACCGTCAACTACGGCCTGGCCCTGCTGGGGTCCAGCCAGCCCGACACCTGGGTGATGGCCTGGTGGGGTGCCGGTGCGCTGCGCCGGTGGAAGGTCCTCGACCGCAGCGGCAAGCCCGTGTCGATCACCCAGTCGGTCCACCAGATGGCGCTCACCCGCAACTACGTGATCTTGATGGACACCGCCTTCGTCGTGGAGGTGGCCTTCGGCGGCGACGAGCCCGATGCGGTTGCACAGTCCCCCGACACCGTGCTCCACATCATCGCCCGGTCCGACCTGACCGACGAAGCCGACACGGTCACCGCGTACACGGTGGTGCTGCCCCGTGAGAGCGTGCACTTCGCCGCCGACTACGACGACGATGACGGCATCGGGCTGTTCATCGCCCACAACGTCGCCGCCGACCCCTCGGAGATGGTGCGCGCCGACGACGTAGGCCCTGACGGCGTCACCCTGGTCGACCCCGCCCTCGTCGGGCTGCCCGTCGCGGCCACCGACATCGGGCTCGCCGGCCGCTACGTGCTCGATCCGGCCACCGGCCAGCTGACGACCAGCCAGGTCACTTCCCACGACGCGTTGTGGGGAGGGCCCGCCCTCGTCGCCCAGGCGCAGCCGGTGCCGGAGCGCCTCGGTGCGATGTTCTGGTGCTCCGCAGGCATCGATCGCGACCTGCAGGTGCGCCGCGTCATCGACCTGTACGCCGACCATCCCCACCGCACCGTCGCCCTCGACGAGGTCCCCGATCGGATGCCCGCGACCCTGGCCCGCCTCGACGGGCAGACCGCACAGGTCGTCGAGCACTTCGCCTTCCCCGACGGCCGCTGGGGGCTGTCCCCCTGCTTCGTGCCGCGGGTGGGGTCCACCGACGACACCGATGGCTACGTGCTCGTCACCGTGATCAGCGACGACGCCAGCGACGCGCGGTCGTCCGGCGACGAGCTGTGGGTCTTCGACGCGGCGCAGCTGGCGCGGGGTCCCATCGCACGCCTGGGCCATCCCGAGCTGTCGATGCCCTTCACCCTGCACTCGTTGTGGACTGCGGGAGCCGCGCCTCGCACCGCCGCCTACCAGGTCGACGTGCGCGCCGACCTGGAGGCCGCCGTGGCCGGGCAGTCGGCAGAGGTGCAGGCGGTGTTCGAAGACGAGGTCTACCCCCACTTCGACTGACCGCTACTGGCTGTGCAGCCGCCCTTCGACCGGCAGCCCCTCGATGACCTCGCTCTCCAGCGCAGCCAGCTCGGCGAGCCGCGCCAGGGTGACCTCGCGCCCGTAGCGCTCGATGGCGAGGTCGACGTACATCGCGTGGTGTCGCGCCTCAGACGCCAGCAGCGTGCCGTAGAACGCGGCCAGCTCCGCGTCGGGGAGCCCCTCGGCCAGCAGCTTCATGCGCTCGCAGCTCCGCGCCTCGATGAGGGCACAGCACAGCAGCGTGTCGAGCAGCCGCTCGGGCTCCCCCCGCCGCACCGCCTTGTGTAGACCGGAGGCGTAGGCGGAGGGGTGCTGGGGCACGAAGTCGATGCCCCGCTCCCGCAGCAAGGTGAGCACCTGCTCGAAGTGCTCGAGCTCCTCGCGGGCCAGCTCCGACAGCGGACGCATCAGCCCCGCGTCGTGCTGGTACCGGAAGATGAGGTTCACCGCGGTCGATGCGGCCTTCTTCTCGCAGTGGGCATGGTCGACCAACACCTCGTCGAGGCGCTCCACGATGCCCTGCACCCAGCTCGGGTCGGTGGACCTCGCCAGCCGCAGCATCTACAGGTTCCGCCGGTATTCGCCGCCGACCTCGTAGAGCGCCCGGGTGATCTGGCCCAGGGTCGCGACCCGCACGGTGTGCATCAGCTCCCCGAAGACGTTGCCGCCCTCGATGGCCACCTGCTGCAGCCGCTTCAGCGCCGGCCCGCTCTCCTCGGCGTGGGCGGCCTGGAAGCGGCGCACGCTGTCGATCTGCGCCTGCTTCTCTTCGGGGCTGGCGCGGCGCAGCTCCGGGGTCTCGGGCACCCAGTCGTCGCCGCTGGTGGCGGGGTCGAGGTAGGTGTTGATGCCGACGATGGGCAGCGAGCCGTCGTGCTTCTTCTGCTCGTAGTACAGCGACTCTTCCTGGATCTGCATCCGCTGATACTGCAGCTCCATCGCCCCGAGCACGCCGCCGCGCTCGCTGAGCCGCTCGAACTCCTGCAGCACCGCCTCCTCGACCAGATCGGTGAGGTGCTCGACGAAGTAGCTACCCTGGGTGTTGTTCTCGTTGCGGGCCAGCCCGAACTCGCGGTTGATGATCAGCTGGATGGCCATGGCCCGCCGCACCGACTCTTCCGTCGGCGTGGTGATGGCCTCGTCGTAGGCGTTGGTGTGCAGGCTGTTGCAGTTGTCGGTGATGGCCAGCAGCGCCTGCAGCGTGGTGCGGATGTCGTTGAACTGGATCTCGCGCGCGTGCAGCGACCGGCCACTCGTCTGGATGTGGTACTTCAGCTTCTGGCTGCGCGGGTTGGCGCCGTAGCGCTCCTTCATCGCCACCGACCAGATGCGGCGCGCGACGCGGCCGATGACGGTGTACTCGGGGTCGAGCCCGTTGCTGAAGAAGAACGACAGGCTGCCCGCGAAGGCGTCGATGGGCATGCCGCGGTTGAGGTAGTACTCGACGAAGGTGAAGCCGTTGGCCAGCGTGAACGCCAGCTGGGAGATGGGGTTCGCCCCTGCTTCTGCGATGTGGTAGCCGCTGATCGACACCGAGTAGAAGTTGCGCACGTCGTGGTCGATGAACCACTTCTGGATGTCGCCCATCATCCGCAGCGCGAAGTTGGTGGAGAAGATGCAGGTGTTCTGGGCCTGGTCTTCCTTGAGGATGTCGGCCTGCACGGTGCCGCGTGCCGTCGCGACCGCACGGGCGGAGATGGCGGCGTGCTCCTCTTCGGTGGGCTGCCGGTCGTGCTCGGCCACGAAGGCGTCGACCTGCTGATCGATGGCCGTGTTGAAGAACATCGCCAGCAGGATGGGGGCGGGCCCGTTGATGGTCATCGACACCGAGGTGTTCGGCGCACACAGGTCGAAGCCGCCGTAGAGGATCTTCATGTCGTCGAGGTGGGGCACGCTCACCCCCGACTCCCCGACCTTGCCGTAGATGTCGGGCCGCTCATCGGGGTCTTCGCCGTACAGGGTCACCGAGTCGAAGGCCGTCGACAGCCGGTTCGCGGGCTCGCCCTCGCACAGGTAGTGGAACCTCGCGTTCGTCTTCTGTGGACCCCCCTCCCCGGCGAACATGCGCTTGGGGTCTTCCCCGAGGCGCTTGAGCGGGAACACACCAGCCGTGTAGGGGAAGCTGCCGGGGATGCCCTCCTTGTAGGCGAAGCGCCACACCGCGCCGTACTCGTCGGTGTCGGGGAGGACCACGCGGGGGATGCGCTGGTGCGACAGGCTGGTGTGCACCAGCGGCTGTCGGATTTCCTTGTTTCGAACCTTGTAGACGAACTCGTCGCCCGACCACCGCTCACGGGTCGTCGGCCACTGCTCCAGGTAGTGGCGCACGTCGGGCTCGACAGCGTCACGTGCCTCCGTGAGCTTGTCTTGGAGGACCGGGGCAGCAGCCGTGCCCTGCACCTCGGCGAGCGTGGCGTCGAGGCGCTGCCAGCGCCGAGCGGCCTCGGCCTGCGCCTCGCCTTGGGCGTGGTAGCCCCGCACGGCCATGGCGATGTCGGCCAGGTAGCGCTCGCGGCCCTTGCCGATGAGCGCCCCCGCCTGGGGGCTGTAGCGCAGCGCGGGGCGCGGCAGCCGGCTCGCCCAGCCCAGCTCGAAGCGCTCGTTGAGCAGGTCGAGCAGGCCGTGGTAGAGCGCGGTGACGCCCTCATCGGCGAAGCGGCTGGCCACCGTGCCGTACACCGGCAGCAGCTCGTCGTCGCCGTGCCACAGGTTGCGGTTGCGCTTGACCTGCTTGCGCACGTCGCGGAAGGCGTCGAGGGCCCCGCGCTTCTCGAACTTGTTGATAGCGACCACGTCGGCGTAGTCGAGCATGTCGATCTTCTCGAGCTGGCTGGGGGCGCCGTACTCAGGCGTCATCACGTACAGCGACAGGTCGGTGAGCTCGGTGATGTCGGCGTCGCCCTGGCCGATGCCCGAGGTCTCGACGATGACCAGGTCGTAGCCAGCGGCCTTGCACAGCGCGACGGCGTCGCCGGTGGCTGCCGACAGCTCGCCCTTGCGGGCTCGGGTGGCCAGCGACCGCATGAACACCCGGTCGGGCCGCAGCGCGTTCATGCGGATGCGGTCGCCGAGCAGAGCCCCACCGGTGCGCTTGCGGGTGGGATCGATGGACAGCACCGCCACCCGGCGGTCGTCGTCGTCGAGCAAGAAGCGGCGCAGCAGCTCGTCGGTCAGCGAGGACTTGCCCGCGCCCCCGGTGCC
>CBDUIC010000059.1:0-43993 GCA_965367245.1 uncultured bacterium
CCCGCTCGGGCCCCACCTCGGCGAGGCCTGTGTCTCGGATGTGCTCGGGGTCGCCCGCACCACCGGCCAGCTCCCCCTCACCGCGGGTCGACACCCACAGCCCCACGAGCAACACCGCCAGGGCCACGACCGCCGCCGACGCCAGCATGAAGATCAACCCGCCGACGATGGCAACCAGGCCCAGCGAGTCGTCGCGGCGGCGATCCGCTTCCTGGTGCATCTCCTCGCTGGAAGGGGCGAAGCGCCCGAAGGGCGAGTGGCCTCCGTCGTCCGGGGCGGGGGTGGCCGGCGTGGACGGCTGAGCCGAGCCAGGGATGCCATGCAGCCCACGGCCGGTGGTGCCAGCCTCTACCTCCGCGCGAGGACGCGGGGCGGGCTTGTTGCCCAGCCCTCCCCCACCGAGGGCGGCGGGAGGCCCTACCGGCCCCTGCCTGCGCTGGGCACGTAGGTGAGGTGCGGACTTGTCTGGTCGCTGAGCCACGCCTCTCCGCCGTCTGGATGCTCCTACTGTACCGCACCCGTGGCCCGAGCACGGCTCATCACCTTGGCGGGCAGACGCACCAGCTGCCCATCCTTTACGCACACCAGGTGGATGAGCCCTTCCACCATGGCCTTTCTCCCGCCGGGCTTCCAGCACGCCTGATGGAAGATGGCCCGATAGTCGGACTCCACCGTGACCGTCGTCCGCACCTCGAGGTCGTCACCGAACACGGCCCCCTCGTGAAACGACAGGTCGGCCTTGTAGACCACGAAGCCCAGCCCCTCTTCTCGGTACATCCGTGTGAGCTCGTCGCGCCCCAGCACGTGCTCTCGCGCCCGCTCGAAGTACTTGAGGTAGTTGGCATGGTAGACCACGCCCGAGTGGTCGGTGTCTTCGTAGTACACCGACACGGGGAACACATACGGTTCGGCCATTGGGGCCCTCCCGCGCGCCCCTACCCCGGCCGTCGGGGCCACGCACGGGATAGGCGGCCTCACCACCCAGGAGGCATCGTGCTCGACGGCAAGACCCTGTTCCTCACCGGCGGAAGCCGCGGCATCGGCCGAGCGATTGCCCTTCGGGCCGCACGCGACGGCGCCAACGTCGTGATCGCCAGCAAGACCGGCGAGCCCCATCCACGGCTCGAGGGAACCATTCACACCGTGGCCGCGGAGATCGAGGCCGCCGGCGGTCGTGCCCTCCCCCTCGTGGTCGACGTGCGCGACCACGAGCGAGTGCAGCAGGCTGTCGACCAGGCAGCGCAGCACTTCGGCGGCATCGACATCTGCGTCAACAACGCCTCGGCCATCTCCCTCACTGACACCCTGAACACTCCGGTCAAGCGCTTCGACCTGATGTTCTCGGTCAACGTGCGCGGCACCTTCGTCACCAGCCAGGCCTGCCTTCCCCACCTGCTGAAGAGCGACAGCGCCCACATCCTCAACCTGGCTCCCCCACTGAACATGGAGGAGCGCTGGTTCGCTCCCCATGTCGCCTACACGATGAGCAAGTACGGCATGAGCATGTGTGTGCTCGGCATGGCCGGCGAGCTTCGCGGCAAGGTGGCCGTCAACGCCCTGTGGCCCAAGACGACCATCGCGACCGCGGCCATCGAGATGCTCGGCGGCGCGTCGATGATGCGTGGCAGCCGCAAGCCGGAGATCATGGCCGATGCGGCGCACTGGATCCTGTCGCAAGGCGTCGATGTCAGCGGGCACTTCTTCATCGACGAGGAGGTGCTGCAGGGCGCGGGCGAGCGCGACTTCGACAAGTACGCGGTCGACCCGGAGGCCGACCTGCTCCCCGACTTCTTCCTGTAGCGGGCCCTAGCAGGTCGTTGAAGAACCCTCCCGTCGCCCTCTGGACGCATCGAACCGTGGAGCCGTTCCCTCGTCGGTCACGTGCCTCGGCACGCTCCCTCCTCGGGAATCGGCGGCTGCGCCGCCTCGTCCCCGCGGCCCGATGCGCCTCAGATGGCTCGGTCCGAGTTCTTCAACACCCTGCTAGTTCGACACGCCGAGGCGCTTGCCTTCCAGATCGCCGAACCACGCGGTGCCGTCGGCTCGCACGACCGCCACGACTCCGTCGGCCACGCGCACCCGGATGGCATCGTCGATGTCATCGCCCACCGGTCGCGGAGCTCCGTGGGGCAGCTGGCACACCCACGCCGTCGTGCCGTGGATGCCGTCGGCCAGCCCCTCGAGCCAGGCCATGACCGTACCCTCGCTCGACTGCGCCGACACCACGTGCCGCACCTCGTCGGCCAGCGACACCACCTCCACCTCGGGCGTGCCCCGCCGCTCGATGCGCGCGAAGCGAAGCCCTCCCGGGATCTCCGGCGGGCGCCCCTGAAGCGCCCACACGCAGATGAGCTCGTCGCCGTCGACCGCAGCCATCGCTGCCACACCGGGGAAGCCGTCCGGCGCACGACGTGGGCTGCCCAGGCCACTGGGGCCCACGGGTGTGAGGACTCCGCCCTTGCCCTGCAGCACCGGGCGCCCGGCCAGGAAGCCCATCGCCGTCGCCGACCGCTCGGAGTTCACCACCGCCCATCCCTCTTCGGGATCGTGGCGATGCACGGCCACCGTGGGCCCTCGGCGAGCCAGCCCGAACAGGTAGAGCCGGCCGCCCTCGCTGGTGAACACGGGACGAACCATCGGCTCGTAGCCGAGGGGCACGACCTTCGACGCACCGGGCCCGTCGACGGTGAAGGCCGCGTCTTCCAGCACCATGCCGTCGGGGCGCTTGCGCAGCATCACCAGACGCATGGCGCCCTCGTGGCACACGACCTGCGCGTCGAGGACCGTGTCGGCCGGGACGTTGACCACGCCGTGCTGGAACTCGCCGCCCTTCACCACGCCCCAGCGCAGGCTCTTGGACTCCTCACTGTCGGCGTTGAGCCACACCGTGGCGACGACGCCACCGGCACGTGCGACGCTGCACCCCTTCAGGTTGCGCGCCGCATCGGCATCGTAGGGAATGCCGTGCCCGGAGAGGCTGGCGATGGTCGCCTCGTCGAGCCCGAGGGAACGGGCGTCGAGGCCCGACAGATCGGCTCCCCGCAGGTTGGCGCCTTCGAGGATGGCGTCGTCGAGACAGGCCTCGGAGAGCACCGCGTCGGACAGGTCGGCGCCCGTCAGGTCGGCCCCGGTGAGGTTGACCCGTGACAGGTCGGCCGCCGCGAGGTTGGCCCCGACCAGCCGCGCTCCGGCAAAGTTGGCTCCGGTGAACCGTGCCGCTGCCAGGCTCGCGCGCTCGAGGTTGGCCTCGGGCATCTTCGCCGCCGTTCCGACGGCTCCGTCGAGGATCGCGTCGACCAGGATCAGCTCTGCCCCAGATGCCTCGGTGAAGTCGGCCCTGCGGAGATCCGCTCCTGTGAAGTCGGCCTTGAACAGCTTGGCTTCCGACAGGTCGGCGTCAGGCCACACGACTCCCTTGCACTGGGCGTTCTTGAGGCGAGCCTGCGCGAAACGCACCCCGGCGCCCTTCGAGCCGTCGAGGACAGCTCCCGCGAAGTCGCCCTGCGCGAAGTCTGCCTCTTCGAGGACCGACTGATCGAGCCAGGCCTCCTTGAACCGTGCCCGAAGCCCCATCGCCCCGCGCAGGATGGCTCCCGTGCCGTCGATCCCCGACGCCAACACCTTCGCGAGGTTGGCATCGGACAGGTCGGCCTCCGTGAGGTCGGCCTTCTCCAAGTTGGCGTTGGAAAGGTCGACGTTCACGAGGCGCTTGCCAGCCAGGTCGGCCGCGAAGAGGTCGGGGCGCGACCGCTCCGAGCGACGCGCGTTGAACGCATCGACGTCTTCGGCCGCGAGCAGGTCAGCGAGTTCTTCAGACAACGAGCCCTCCAGGGGCGTCGGTCTACCCTGTCGAGCCTCACCGTGCCCGGTTGCCGTCCGGCGTCACCGCATGCTACGCCTGCCCCCTTACTTGGAGCTCCGATGACGGACCGTACGGCCTCGAGCGAGGGGGCCGCAGGCGCCCCCGAAGGCCTCGACGACCTGCCAATCACCAAGGAACAACTCCTCGATTGGTATCGCCAGATGGCGCTCATTCGGCGTGTGGAGGAGCTGGCAGCCAAGGCCTACACCCAGCGCAAGATCCTGGGCTTCTGCCATCTGTACATCGGCCAGGAGGCCGTCTGCGTCGGTGCGACCGCGGCCTTGCGGTCCGAAGACACGGTGGTCGCCGCCTACCGCGACCACGGGCAGGCCATCGCCAAGGGCGCCTCGCCCAAGGAGGTCATGGCCGAGCTGTTCGGCAAGCGCACCGGCATCACGAAGGGCGTGGGCGGCTCCATGCACATGGGCAACGCCGACATCAACTTCTTCGGTGGCTTCGGCATCGTAGGCGGCCACGTGCCGCTGGCTGCGGGCGCGGCCTTCGCGTCGCGCTACCGCAACGACGACACGGTGAGCCTCTGCTACTTCGGCGATGGCGCAGCCCAGCAGGGAGCCTTCTTCGAAGCCCTCGCCCTGTCACAGCTGTGGAAGCTGCCCGCCGTCTACCTGTGCGAGAACAACTACTACGCCATGGGCACCAGCCTCGACCGGCAGTCCTACCTCACCGACATGAGCCGCCGCGGTGACGGCGTGGGCATGCGCCGCTGGCAGTTCGAGGGCTTCGATGTCGTCGATGTCTACCGGAACGTCAAGGCTGCCGCCGATCTCGCTCGTAGTGGCGCGGGCCCGGTGATCCTGGAGGCGGTCACCTACCGCTACCGCGGCCACTCGATGAGCGACCCGGCGAAGTACCGAAAGGAAGGCGAGCTGGAGCAGAAGAAGGAGCAAGACGGCATCAAGTCGGCGGCCAACCGGCTCCGCGCCGAGCACGGCGTCTCCGATGCCGACCTCGACGCGATCAAGAAGTCGGTGGAGGAGGAGGCCCAGGAGGCCTACCGCTTCGCCGAGCAGAGCGAGGTGCCCGACCCCGCCCACCTGTACGACTACACCTACGCGCCCGCGGAGAGCACCGATGGCTGAGCTCCAGCTACGAGAGGCGCTGCGCCGCGCCATGAACGAAGAGATGCGTCGAGACGACCGCGTGTTCCTGATGGGAGAAGAGGTCGCCTACTACGACGGCGCCTACAAGGTCTCCCAGGGGATGCTCAAGGAGTTCGGCGAGCAGCGAGTCATCGACACGCCCATCGCAGAGAACGGCTTCTGCGGCCTGGCCATCGGTGCCGCCATGTCGGGGCTGCGCCCCATCGTCGAGGTCATGACCTGGAACTTCTCCCTGGTGGCCTACGACCAGATCATCAACAACGCGGCCAAGATCTACCAGATGACGGCGGGCTCCTACTCGGTCCCCATCGTCTTCCGGGGTCCCAACGGCGCCGCAGAGAACCTCGGCAGCCAGCACAGCCAGGCCCTCGAGTCGCTCTTCGCGCACTTCCCTGGGCTCAAGGTCGTGTCGACCAGCACGCCCTCCGACGCCTATGGGCTGCTCAAGGCCGCCATCCGCGATCCCAACCCGGTCGTGTTCATGGAGTCCGAGCTGTCGTATGGCGTGAAGGGCGAGGTGCCCGACGAGGAATACGTCATCCCCCTCGGCAAGGCTGACATCAAGCGTGATGGCACCGACGTGACGCTGGTGACGTGGAACAAGCAGACCTTCAACTGCCTCGCCGCTGCCGAGCAGCTGCAGGCGAAGGGCATCTCTGCTCGCGTCCTCGACCTGCGTAGCATCCGCCCCCTCGACGAGGAGCTGCTGTTCCGCTGCGCCGTCGAGACCGGTCGCCTGGTCGTCGTGCAAGAAGGATTCCCCTACGCGGGGGTCGGCGCCGAGATCGCTGCCCGGGTGCAGGAGGCGTGCTTCGATGCGCTCGATGCCCCCGTGCTGCGCGTCACCAACCGCGACATCAACCAGCCCTACGCCACCAACCTCGAGCAGCTCGTGTCGATCTCGGTCGACCGGATTGTCGAGGCCGCCCGCACCGTCTGCGGCCGCTGAAGGAGCCACGTCATGGCTGAGTTCTACGAGATGCCCGCGGTCTCCCCCACCATGGAGGTAGGGGTGCTGGTCGAGTGGCGGCTGGCCGAAGGGGAAGCCTTCGAGTCTGGCGCCGTGGTAGCCGAGGTCGGCACCGACAAGGCCAACATGGAGGCAGAGATCTTCGACAGCGGGGTGCTGATCAAGCGCCTGGTTGCCGAAGACGACGAGGTGCCCCCAGGCTTCCCCATCGCCATCTGGGGGGCGGCGGCCGACGAAGACATCTCCGACCTGCTCACCGAGTTCGAGGCGAGGAAGGCAGCTGCTGCCGCCGGCGCCTCCGAAGCGGCCGAGCCGGCTCCCGCACCCGCTGTCGAGCGCGACGAAGCGCCGGCGCAGGCCCCCCGCCCACAGTCCACCGGAACCATCGAGCGCCGGTGGGAGGGCCGCGAGGTCCACACCGACTTCTACGATCCGCCAGGCGACATCCGCTTCGGCGCCGGTGGGGCTGCAGCGAGCGGCGACCGGCCCAAGGCCAGCCCCCTCGCCCGGAAGATCGCAGAGGAGCGCGGCGTCGATCTGCGTCGGGTCTCTGGCACCGGCCCCGGCGGCCGCATCGTGAAGGCCGACGTGCAGAGCGCGCCCGTCGGCGGTGGTGCCGTCGTCGCTACCCGTGCCGATCAGACGGTGAAGAACACGCCCATGCGCAAGACCATCGCGCGGCGGCTGTTGGAGTCCCACCAAGACATCCCGACCTTCTTCCTCACCACGTCGTTCGACATGCAGGGTTTTGTCGATCTGCGCACGCAGCTCAAGGCCCAGCTCCCCGACGTGAAGGTCAGCTACAACGACATCCTCATCAAGGCCGTCGCCCGCTCCTTGGTCGAGCACCCCGAGGTCAACGCCAGCTGGGGCGACAAGGCCATCACCCAGCACGGCCGGGTCGACGTAGGCGTAGCGGTCGCCCTCCCCCAGGGCCTCATCACGCCGGTGGTCCGCGGAGCCGACCAGCTGTCGCTGTCGCAGATCGCCAGCTCTGTGCGCGAGCTGGCAGGGCGCGCCCGGGAGCAGAAGCTGGCCCCCGAGGAGTACACCGGAGGCACCTTCACGATCTCCAACCTCGGCATGATGGGGATCGAGCACTTCACGGCGATCATCAACCCGCCGGAAGCTGCCATCCTCGCCGTGGGCAGCATCGTGCAGACCCCCACCGTGCACGACGGCGAGCTACTGATCGAGCACCGCATGAAGGTCACCATGACCTGTGACCACCGCGTCATCGACGGGGCCGTGGGCGCCACCTTCCTGCAGACCCTCCGACGCTACGTCGAGAACCCCTACCTCCTGCTCGTGTGAGGCTGCTTTGGCAGACTACGATGTCGTTGTGATCGGAGCCGGCCCCGGCGGCTACCCTGCGGCCATCCGCGCCTCCCAGCTGGGCCTCAAGACGGCCTGCGTGGAGAAAGAGAAGCTCGGCGGGGTCTGCCTCAACTGGGGCTGCATCCCGAGCAAGGCGCTCCTGAAGACGGCCGAGCTCGCCGCCAAGGTGCGCAAGGCCGACGACTGGGGGCTCGGGATCCCCGAGCTCACGGTCGACTTCGCCAAGGTGATCGGTCGCTCCCGAAAGGTGGCCAAGCGCCACGAGCGCGGCGTAGCGGGCCTGTTCAAGAAGTACGGGGTCACCCACCTGCAGGGGGAGGCCCGCCTGCTAGGGCCTGGCCGCATCGCGATCGGCGACCAGGAGATCACCGCTGACCACATCGTGGTCGCCACCGGCGCCCGGGCCCGCACCTTCCCCGGCATCGAGCCCGATGGCGAGCGCATCGTCACCTACCGCGAGGCCATCGTGCGCGACGAGCCGGTCGCTTCGGTCACCGTGCTGGGAGCAGGGGCCATCGGCCTGGAGTTCGCCTACTTCTGGCGGCACATGGGCGCCGAGGTCACGGTCATCGAAGGCACCGACGAGATCCTCCCCCGCGAAGACCCCGAGTGTGCGGAGGCGGCACGCAAGGGTCTGGCCAAGGGCGGCATCCAGTTCGAGCTGGGCACCTTCGTCGACAAGGTCGAGCGCCGCGGCGACGGCACCCGCGTCACCCTGAAAGACGGCCGCACCCTCGACGCCGACCTCACCCTCATCGCCCTGGGCATCACGCCCAACACCGAGGGGCTGGGCCTGCAGGAGGCCGGGGTCACCCTCGACCGTGGCTTCGTGCCCGTCGATGCCAACCTGCAGACCAACGTGCGCGGCATCTATGCGGTGGGCGACATCACGCCGCAAGGCGGCCTCGCTCACACGGCCACCCGGCAGGGTGAGGTCTGCGTCGAGCGCATCGCTGGGCACCGCGTGCCCGACATCGACTACAGCAATGTGCCGAGCTGCACCTACTGTCAGCCACAGGTCGCGAGCATCGGGCTGACCGAAGCACAGGCCAAGGAGCAGGGGCTTTCCTACACGATCGGTCGGTTCCCCTTCCTCGCCAACGGAAAGGCTCAGGGTGCCATGGCCGCCGAGGGCTTCGTAAAGGTCATCCTCGGGGAGCCGCATCGCGAGATCCTCGGCGCTCACATCGTCGGCTCCGAGGCCACCGAGCTCATCGGCGAGCTGGCGCTGGCCCGCTCCGCCGAGTGCACCGCCGATGAGGTCTTGTACACCATCCACGCCCACCCGACCTTCGGCGAGGCCGTCTTCGAAGCGGTCGCCGAGGCCTACGGGCAGACGGTGCACATCTGACGGGCAGCTGACGGGTGGTCCTCCCACATCGGGGTACCACGCACGAACTCGTCCACAGCCCGAGCACGCTGCCCCACAGCATGCAAACCCACCATTCAGCACGATCTAGCGTCTGGATGGTGTAGGCTCGCCTTCACCCTGGCAAGTTATCCACAGCGTCGTCCACAAGGCTGGGGACGTCTGGGGACAGCACCCGCACGACGTGATCCGCGCAGGCCGCCACCTCGTCGTCGTGGGTCGCGAGCCACACCGTTCCCCCTGCCTCCACGAGCTCCTGCATGACCTCGATCAAGCCCTGTACGTCGGCCCGGTGCAGCCCCACCGTCGTGTCGTCGAGCAGGTAGAGGACCCCGCTCGGGCGGCGCACGAGCTCACGGGCCAGGGCCAGGCGCCGGGCCTCCCCGCCGCTCAAGGCGTCGGTGGCCATCCCCAGGGGCACGTAGCCGAGGCCTGCCCGCACTAGCGCCCCCAGCCCCGCCTCCAGCTTGGGATGCCCCGACAGGATCGGTCGCAGCGTGGCGGCGTCGGCCTCGAGCAGCTGGGAGGGGTCGAGCCCCCGCCAGCGCACATCGAGCACGTCACGGGCAAAGCGGCGCCCACCGCACACCTCGCACCCGACCTCTACGTCGGGCAGCGCCTCCAGCGCCACGCGCAGCACCCCGTCGCCCTTGCAGGCCTCGCAGCGGCCGCCTCGCACGTTCAGCGAGAACGTCGAGGCGTCGAAGCCCCGAACCCGCGCCTCCTCGGTCTGTGCCAGTAGGCTGCGGAGGACGCCCCACACGCCTACGTAGGTGCCCGCCGTCGACCGGCGACTGCGCCCCGCGGGCCGGTCGGCGGCCACCACCTGCTCGATGCCCCCGACACCAACGGCTCGTTCGGCCAGCGCCCGCATCCGACGGGACTTGCCCGAGCCGCTGGGACCGACGAGGGCCGCCAGCACCCCCGTCGGAAGCCCCTCGGGCGCTGCCCCCACCCAGGGCCCCGGCGCCCGCCCCCGAGCCGGCGGCAGCGGAGAACGACCGGACAACCACCGACCTGTGGGGGTGTCCGCGGAGACCAAGCCGCCTGGCGGCCCGTCATACAGCAGCTGACCACCGGCTGCGCCCGCGCCCGGCCCGAACTCCACGACCCGGTCGACACCGAGCAGCAAGGTCGGCTGATGCGACACCACCAGCACCATCGCCCCCTGGTCGCGCAGGCGAGTCAGCTCCCCCAGCACCGCGGGGATCCATCCCTCGTCGAGCCCCGCCGCCGGCTCGTCGAGGACGTACAGCACCCCACCCAGCGCCGCGGCGACGGTGCGGGCCAGGCGAACGCGCTGCCGCTCCCCTGCCGACAGCGTGAGCGCGCGCCGCGACAGCGGTAGAGGCCCCAGGCCCAGCCGCTGCAGCCCCGACAGGTGGCGCCGAAGCTCATCGAGGGCCCCCTGCTCGGCAGGCTCTCCCTGTGAGGGAAGGGCGCCGCACAGCTCGTCGATCGACATCGCCCACAGGTCGGGGAGCCGAAACCCACGCCAGGTGACGGCCCGCGCCACGCTCGACAGCCCGCTCTGATCGCACGCCTCGCAGCCCGAGCCCGCACACGACGGGCAACCTCCCGTCTGGCTGCGCCGCGACAGCAGCCGCGGCTCGAGGGGCGGCAGGGCCTGATCGTCGTGGGGGCAGTACGGGCGGTCCACCCAGGTGTGCTCCTCCCCGTCGACCACCGCGACCACCACCCCGCGACCGGCCTGGGCCGCGAGGCGAACCGAGTCGGCGAGGCGCGCGCGTCGGTCGGCGCTCACCTTGACGCGGTCGACCACGACGCGCAGCGATGCCGTGGCTGGCAGGGTGAGGCCCTCGGCGCGCATCACCTCGCCGTCGACGCGCACCCGCGAGAAGCCCGCCCGGCGCACCTCGTCGAGCACCCCAGCCGCCGAGGTCAGCGGCGCCTCGATCAGGACCCGCGCCCCCTCCGGCGCCTCCAGAAGCGCGGCCACGATGCCGTCGTGGCTCGTGGGGCGAACGGGTCGCCCGCAAGCCGGGCAGTGCAGCTCCCCCGAGCGGCCGAACAGCAGGCGCAGGGCTGGCGCGGCCTCGGCCACCTCCACCAGCCGCGCGCTGTGGTCGGGCGCCTGCACCCGCTGCCGCAGCGCCAGCGTGGGGGGCAGCCCATCGAGTCGGTCGACCCGCGGCGGAGGGAGATCGGCCCGACTCGACAGGCCGAGGGCCTGCAGGTAGCGCCGCTGGCCTTCGGCAAACAGGGTGTCGAAGGCCAGCGACGACTTGCCAGACCCCGACGGCCCGCACAGCGCGACCACCTGGCCGGCCGGCAGATCGAGGTCGACCCCCTTGAGGTTGTGCTCACGGGCTCCGCGCACGATCAGCATCAGGGCTCCGTCAGGCGAGAGTGCGAGGGGATAGAGCGCGACATGAGGTCGTTCTACCTTCCCGCGCTCGCTCACGTCGCGGCCTTCCTCGGCGGCTCGCTGGGGTGGGCGCTGGTCGTGGGGATCACGGCGGGGATCGCGGTGGCCCTGGCCAGCGGCGGAGTCCCCCCGCCTGCCGACACGTGGGACGGTCGCTGGGTGGGTCTGCTGTCGATCGTGCAGATCAGTGGCTTCGCGCTGTGGGCCCTGGTGCTGACGGCCGCCCTCCCCCAAGCCGACAGCGCGGCCGCTTTTCGCTGGCCGCGCACCGCCGATCTGCGCCAGCGGCTCGCCCTGTCCCACCTGGCACCCCAGCACCTGGCCCTGGCCTTCGGCGGCGCGCTGACGGTGTGGATGCTCCCCAGCTGGGGCGCGACGCGCCTCGCCGAGTGGATGGGCAGCGACGGAGGCTCGCTGCTGTGGATCGGGGAACTCCTCACCGAAGGGCCCCTCCTCGACCGTGGGGTGATGGCCCTCGCGGTGGTGCTGTCCGCCCCGGTCTTCGAGGAGCTCATCTTTCGAGGCTACCTGTGGGCTGTCTTCGAGCGGCTAGGCGGCCCCTTGCTCGCCCTTGGCGCCACCACCTTGCTGTTCGCCGCCTACCACCTCGACCCTCTGCACGTGGTCACCCTCCTCCCCACCGCGCTGTTCCTGGGATGGTGTCGGTGGGCGTCGCACTCTCTGTGGCCGGCGATCGCCGCTCACTTTGGCAACAACGCGATCAGCATCGTGGTGGTGTCGGCGCAGCCCGACGCCCTGGAACAAGGCATGCCCCTCGGGCTCGGGCTGGCCGGAGCCACGGTCACCGTGGTCTGCTGTGCACTCGCCGCGCGCCTGTCGAAGCCCACGGAGCCCGCATGACGCACCCCCGTTTTCGTTTGCTACAAGCCCGGGAGGCCGACGAGCCCGTTCGTGCCGAGGAGCACGCCGCGTTCGCCGACAAGCTCGGGCTGCCCCTCGAGCAGATCATCGCCCACGACCTGCTCACCGAGCCGGTCTCCTACCGCGCCGTGACGGAGGGCGTCGACGCGGTGCTGGTCGGCGGCTCCGGCCGCTTCGGTATCAACGACGACGCCCCGTGGCTGCGCCCGTTCGTCGAGGTCCTCGGCGAGCTCGCCGCCCACGACTTTCCCACCTTCGCCAGCTGCTTCGGCTTTCAGGGGTTGGTCGTGGCCCTGGGGGAGCCCGTGGCCTACGACCCCGAGGGTTCCGAGGTGGGCACCTTCGACGTCGCGCTGTGCGATGCCGCTGACGCCGACCCGGTGTTCGGCGCGCTGCCACGCCGCTTCGCCGCGCAGATGGGCCACAAAGACTGCGCTCGCGCCCTGCCTGCGAGCGCCGTGCACCTCGTGGCCTCGGAGCGGTGTGCCTACCAGGCGCTGCGGCTGGGCTCCCGGGTCTACGCCACGCAGTTCCACCCCGAGCTGTCCTGCGACGACAACAAGCTCCGCTTCCAGCGCTACTACCGTGAATACAGCGAGGCCTTCGGCGAAGAGGGCGCCCGAAGCATCCTCGACGCCTTCCGGCCGAGCCCCGAGGCCACGTCGGTCTTGCGCCGCTTCGCCGACCGTATCGTTCGCTGAGGGCCGGTGGGCTCCGTCGTCACCATCGCGAGTGTGCTCGCGGCTGGCATGCCGATGCTCGCCTTCCTGGCGGCGATCTGGTGGCTCGACCGCTACGACCGTGAGCCTGTGTGGCTGCTGACCGCGGTGTTCGTGTGGGGGGCGGTGGGGGCCATTCTCCTGGCGCTGCCCACCTCCCTCGTGGTCCACGTCTCCCTGCTGCAGGCCCTGACCCTCCTCGAGGCGCCGATGTGGCTGCTGGAGCGGGTGGCGGTCGTTCTCGTCGCCCCCATGGCCGAGGAGCCCGCCAAGGGGCTCGTGCTGTCGCTGGTCCTGTTCAACCGGCACTTCGACAACATGACCGACGGCTTCGTCTACGGGGCGGCCGCAGGGCTGGGGTTCGGCATGACCGAGAACCTCTGGTACTACCTCACGCTGTCGTCGGATCTCCCCACCCTGGGGAGCACCATCGTCGTCCGCACCCTGTACTCGGCCATCATGCACGCCACGGCCACGGCCATCCTCGGTGCATCCCTGGGCCATGCGCGCTTTCGCGGCGTGCCCGCCCTCATCGGATGGGGCGCGGTAGGCCTCGCGGGGGCGATGGGCGTGCACGGGGTGTGGAACGTGCTGGCCAGTGCGCCGTCGCAGCAGCTGTGGGTGGCCGACCTGGTGTTGCTGCCCATCGAGGTGGCGCTGGTGTTCGCCGTGTTCCAGCTCTGCCTGTTCGACGAGAGCCGCACCATCCGCGCCGAGCTCGCCGACGAGGTCGAGCGTGGGGTGCTGCCCCCGGCCCACCCGTCGATCCTCGCGTCATGGGGCCAGCGCTCCCGCACCGGGTGGCTGCCCCCCCACGTCGACCACGACCACTACGTGCGCGTCGCCACCGACCTGGCCATGCGAAAGCGGCAGCGCCGCGAGCTGGGGGCTCGTGCCCCCCTGTTCTATGCCGCAGAGATCTACCGGCTCCGGGCCGAGCTCACCGAGCTGTTGCTCACGGCCGACGAGCCGAGCGAGATCCGCTAGCTACTCCACCTTCGCCACCGCCTCGCGGTCGACCCAGGTGACCACCGAGCGGCTCGTCGAGTAGCCATCGACATCGGTGGCGAGCACCGTGAGCACGTTCTCGCCCTCGTCGAGGTCGACGTCTGCGGTGAACGGCACGCTCTTGAGGGGGACCTCGCCTCCGCCCTCGAAGAACACCTTGTCGCCCCCGGCAAACACCATGACGTGCGACAAGCCAGCATCGTCAGAGACCATGCCGGACAGCGCGGCTCGGCGCCCCGAGTAGGTGACGCCCGGCGCACGGCTCACCTCGATGGCCGGGGGCAGGCGCCACCCTGCCGACGGGAGCTTGCCTCCCACCGTGACCGTCAGCTGGTCATTCTGCCCGTAGTACTCGTAGAACCCTGCGCGCATGATCGTGGCATGGTCGAACGCCGACTCTTCCCGGAGCTCGAGGTCGAGCTGCACGTCGCCGGCGCTGGGCTCACGCAGCTGCACCACGAAGGTGCCCTGGAAGGTCTCGCCGGCTTGCAGCACCGGCTTGCAGTCGTCGCCCTCGCAGGTGCCGGCGAGCAGCGTGCCCTCGAGGATGTCGAGCTGCTTGCGATCGTCGGTGCGGATCCGTGCAGTCGCCAGGCTGGTGGGGCCATCGCCCACGTTCTTGAGCGACAGATGCACCTTCAGCGTCTCCCCCGCCGAGGCCACACCGTCGCCATCGGCGTCGTCGACCTCCCATGACCAGGCAAAGCGCGGCAGCTCGCGCCCCTCGATGTGCAGCGACGAGCGCACCTCGCCCAGCGCGCCCTCCCCCGCGTCGCGCAGCTCCAGCGTCAGTGGCGCCACCTCGGACCCGTAGCCATCGGCGATGGTCACGCGGCGCTCATAGCGGCGGCTCTCCCCGGGCTCGAGGCGCCCGAAGAAGAACTCGGCCCCGTCGAGCACGCCGTGATCGCGGGCGATGGCGGCGACCCGGTACAGCGGCTCGGCGGAGGTGTTCGTCACCTCGACGGTGACCACGGCCTCCTCGCCGGCGACGAGGTGCCCGTCGTCACCGAGGTGAACGTCGACGGCGACCGGCAGCACCTGCCGCGACCCCGGCGCCCCGTCGGTCCAGTCGAGCCCCAGCGATGCAAAGGCCGCCTCGACCTCCTCGTTGCCACGCCGAGCCAGCTGCTGCACCACCCGCCCGGAGGCCTGCAGCACGTCGGTGCGACGCCACTGGGTGCCCGCCGCCAGCAGCAGGTCACGGGCCATCTGCACCTGCGCGTCATCGGCGGGGCGTGTCGTGCGTCGCTGGCCGGGCTCGGACAGGTAGCGAACCTGGTAGGCAGGCCGTTCCGTGCGGAAGGAGACCTGCTCGAGGGATCCGTCGAGGTCGGCCTCCCGGCGCACACGCTCTCGATGAAAGAGCCGCACCAAGGGCTCTTCCTCCGCCTCGTCGGCCGCCCGGACGACCGCGGGCAGCAGCTCCACGTCGGCGGGAATGCCCACGGCCTGGATGCTCTTGTCGCCGGGCGTCAGGTACTTGGAGATGGTGAGCTTGAGCTTGGAGTCGTCGTAGAAGGTGTGGAGGTTCTGCACCGAGCCCTTGCCGAAGCTCCGCTCGCCGACGATGACCGCGCGGTCGTTGTTGCGCAGCGCACCCGCCACGATCTCCGACGCCGAGGCCGAGCTGGCATCGAGGAGCACCGCCATCGGGTAGTCGGGCTCCGCCGACCTCCGAGCGCGCTCGAGCTCCGTGCGCCGCCCCCCCCCATCGATGGTGGACACGATGTCACCCTCGGCGAGGAACGTGTCGGACACGCGCACCGCCTGGTTGAGGAAGCCACCGGGGTTGCCCCGCAGGTCGAGCACCAGGCCGCGGAGCTGGCCGCTCGCCGCAGCCTCTCGGTGCAAGCGGGACAGCACGTCATGCAGGTCGCGCTCCACGTGCTCGTGGAAGGCCTTGATGGTGACGTAGCCGATGCCGCCTTCGAGCAGCTGCCCTTCGACGCGATTGAGACCGATCAGCTGCCGCACCACGGTGACCCGGAGGGGCTCGACCAGCGTGGAGCGCTCCACATCCACGTGAACCGCCGCCCCAACCGGCCCGCGAAGACGACGAACGGCCTCGTCGAGGGTCATGTTCACGGTCGACTCGCCGTCGATGCGCACGATGCGGTCCTCGGCCTGCAGGCCTGCCTGGGCAGCAGGGGTGTCGGGCAGGGTGGACTCGATCGTCATCCCGCCCTCGGTGCGGCGGTCGACGATGGTGATGCCCAGCCCACCAAACTCCCCTTGGTTCTCCACGTCCATCTCGTGGGCGTCGGGCGGGGGGAGCAGCACGGAGTGTGGGTCGAGGGTCTGCAGGATGCCGTTGACCATGGCGTACTCGATCTCGGCCAGGGGGTCGACGATGCCGTCGGCCACGTTGGGCACCTGGGCGGGGTCGAGGTGCTCGGCGAGCAGCGCGGCGACCCGGCGCAGCTCGCGCTGCAGCTGCTTGCGCGACCCCACGGGGGGCACGTCGAGCACGGTGCGGTGACTCCCCACCTCGACCGACACCACAGAGCCACCAGGCTCACGGTGGAACAGGCACACCGGCACGCGACGTTCCACCGACTCGAGCCCCTCCACGAACATGTGCTCCCAGTCGACCCGTGCGGGCTCCACGTAGGACTCTTCCACGTGGTACAGCGTGGGCTCGAGCAGCTCGAGCCTCGCCAGGTCGTAGCCGGGAAAGAACGCCGACGCGCCATATTCGGCGATGCCCTCATCGGGGTGGGCGACGACGACCTGCACCGCCGCCGCGACCGACACTCCACTCGCGATTCCGAACACGGCCAGAGGCCGAACCACACGGCGCATGCACGCTCCCACCCACGAGTTCACAGCGTACGTGAACGTATCCACCACCGTCAACACGTCCGCAGCCCCGTCAGAACGTGCGTTGTCACGACATTTCGGGACAATCCACGGCGGCTCGTGACCGCCGCCCGCCACCCCCTCCACCCGTTGCGAGGGATCGAGGCGTGATGTAGACTGCTGGCACCTTCCCCCCCCTCCCCTCCCCCTGATCCTTCCCCGGACGCCCCATGCCCATCAAGCTGGTCTGCCCAGGCTGCGCAGCCGACGTGCCCCTGCGTGAGCCGCTCCCCCTGCCCGGCGCGCGCGCCCAGTGCCCCTCGTGCGCCTCGCCCCTGGCGGTCACCTACCCGCAGGGCGTGATGGCAGCGCTTCGGAAGCGCGGCAAGCGCTTCGCTGACGAGCGCGTGTCGACAGTCCAGGCGCTCCGCGAAGACGTGGCGGTGGCCGCAGCGGCCGGTGGAGGAGGCGCGCACCACACAGTCCCCAGCACCGTGATGGGGACGACCCCCGCGCCGCAGTCACGCCGGGTGCGCCGGGTCGCTCCCCCGCCGGCCAGCCCCCGCTCCATCCCCACGGAGATGCCGACCGAGCGGTTCGCCCCCGAGGGCCCACAAGACTTCGATCCCACCGAGTTCGAGCCCACAGCGGTAGACCCCACGATGGTCGACGAAGACGACGGGCCGCGCTTCTTCGAGCTCGACCGCACCGTGCCGTCCGCCCGCTCGCCCTACGGCGCACTCGCCGACAACGCCCCCGAGCCGGAGGGAGAGCGGCCCGTGCTCCCTGCCGACAACGACCCGACGAGCTATTTCGACGATGAAGACTCCCTCGACCCCGTCGACGAGACCCAGGCAGACGCCATGAAGACTTCCAAGAAAGGGCTGGTAGGCGGCGCCATGGGCTGCATGGGCTCGATGGGCATGTTCGCCGCGGGCGGCGTGGTCCTCGCCGCACTCGCAGGTGTCGGCGGCTACTTCGGCGTGAAGTGGCACTACACCGCCGAGCTGCCCACGATCGAGACCCTCCGCTCCTACGACCCGCCCACCGTTACCGTGGTCGAAGACCGCAACGGCGAGATCCTCGGCGAGATCTTCGAAGAGCGTCGCTATGTCGTGCCCGTCGATGAGATGCCCGACCACGTGAAGAACGCGTTCCTCGCCGCGGAAGATGCGAACTTCTACAACCACGACGGCATCGACTACATGGGGATCGTTCGCGCCATCCTCCGCAACGCGGCGGCCGGCAAGAAGGCCCAGGGGGCATCGACGATCACGCAGCAGGTGGCACGCAACTTCCTGCTCACCCGCGACAAGAAGATCGAGCGGAAGATCAAGGAAATCTTCCTTTCCTGGCGCATCGAGGATGCCTACACGAAAGACCACATCCTCTACCTGTACCTCAACGAGATCTTCCTGGGGTCGCAGGCCTACGGTGTAGAAGCCGCATCGCGTGCCTACTACGGCAAGTCGGTGAAAGACATCACCATCGCCGAGGCCGCCATCCTGGCCGGCCTGCCGCAGCGCCCCTCCGACTACAGCCCGCATCGGCACTTCGAGAAGGCCAAGGGCCGCCAGTCCTACGTGCTCAGGCAGATGCTGGAGAAGGGCTACATCACCCAGGCCCAGCACGACGAGGCCGTCGCCGAAGACATTCGGATCGCCCCCAAGGGGAACGCCTTCCTCGAGCAGGCGCCCTACTTCACCGAGCACGTGCGGCGCTACCTCGTCGACAAGTACGGTGAGGAGGCGGTCCTCAACGGCGGGCTGAAGGTGCGCACCACCTGCGACCTCGATCTGCAGCGGGTCGCTCAGGAGGCAGTGACGACCGGCGTCGACGATGTCGACCAGCGCATGGGCTTCCGGCGCGAGGGAGTCACCAACGTCGGCAGCGACGGCGTGGCCGCCAAGCGCGCCGCTCTCGACCAGGCGATGCGCGAGGCGTGGGCCTACGAGCAAGACCCCGCCGGCCGGGTAGAGATCCCCGACCACTCCACCCTGGAGGCCGGAGGTTTCTACGAGGCAGTGATCACCGAGACGAGCCCGAAGTGGGTCAAGGTCGGCATCGGCGAGCACGACGCGGTCATCCCCCTCGAGTGGTCGAAGTGGGTCTACGACCCCAACCCCAAGAGGTCGTGGCGCTACCGCGACGCCACCGACCTCACCGCAGAGATCGACACCGACGACGACCGCAAGCCCGACACCCCCATCCTGCAGGTCGGCGATGTGGTGGAGGTGAAGGTCGCGGCGCTGTCCACCCTCGACGAAGAGGTCAGCAAGGCGTTCAAGGGCACCCCAGGAGCCAGCAAGGCCTTCGTCGCCGCGCGCTTGTGGCAGGAGCCCGAGGTCGAGGCTGCGTTGCTGTCGATGGAGGTGGGCACGGGGGCCGTGCGCGCCATGGTCGGTGGCGCCGACTTCCGCAAGTCGCAGTTCAACCGCGCGATCCAGAGCCGGCGGCAGGTCGGGTCCACCTTCAAGCCCATCGTGTATGCCGCCGCTATCGAGTCCACGCGGGTCACGTCGGCCACGCTGGTCGCAGACGCTCCCCTCGCCTTCGCGACCAGCGAGGAGTTCATCTGGAAGCCCTCCAACTACTCGCACGAGTACGAGGGCAACATGACGCTGCGCAAGGCCCTCGCGGCGTCCAAGAACACCTGCACCGTGCGGGTGCTCGAGGCGACCGACCCGGGCATGAACGACGATGTGATCTACAACTTCGCGCGGCGCCTCGGCATCGGTGGCCCGCCCCTGCACGCCCTGCCCGACGACTGGGTCGCGACGCGGGAGACCGACGTGTTGTGCCCGTGGACTCGCGAGACGAAAGACTCCACGATCTGCATGGACCGCTACCCGCCGATCCCCGAGGGCATGACCAACACCCGGCACCGTGCCAACCTGAAGCCCGACGACGTGTACTGGTGTCGCGCCTGCGACATGAGCATGGGCCTCGGCTCGGCCTCCCTCACCATGGAGGAGATGGTCCGCGCCTACTCGGCGTTCGCCAGCGGCGGCTACCTCATCGAGCCCTACTACATCGAAGAGGTGCAGTCGCGGGGCGGAGAGGTGCTCGAGTCCCACAAGCGGCAAGAGTTCCCACAGGTGATGGACCCCGCCGTAGCGTCCATCGCCACCTGGCTGATGGAGGGCGTGGTGCACGGCGGCACCGGGCACCGGGCTTCCGCAGCGCTCAAGCTCAGGGGGCTCGCAGGAAAGACCGGCACCACCAACGAGGAGAAAGACACCTGGTTCGTGGGCTTCACCAATGACGTGATCACGGCCAGCTGGGTCGGCTACGACCAGCCACGCAGTCTCGGTGTGTCATCGACCGGCGGGCGCACGGCCCTGCCGATCTGGATCGATTACATGAGGGTCGCCGCGCCGAAGGACAACGACCGTCCCTTCCCGATGCGTGGCGAGGTGGAATGGGCGTCGATCGACGAGAAGACGGGCCGCAGGGTGAGCGGGGGCGGCATTCGCTATCCCTTCGTCAAAGACACCGCGCCGGAGTCCAGCGGGCTCAAGGCGGGCCAGGTCGCGATCGAAGACCTCTCCACCGATCTATGAGTCGGTGGCTGGCCGTCGTGTCGGCCTTCGGTCTCGCCAGCTGCGGTGTGGCGGCGATCGACCAGTTCGAGACGTGCGAGCTCGATGTCTCCCTTCAGGTCGCTAGCGCCGCTCCCGGGCAGGAAGTCGTGCTGCTCGGTGGCCCCCAGACGAGCCCCTACGACACCCGCGTAGAGGTGGGCGGCGTTCCCGCCGAGGTGGTCGGCATCGAGCGCAACGCCGCCTGCAGCACCTGCGAGACCTGTCGCACGGATGCCGAGTGCCTGGTGTGCGGCACCTGCCTGGGGGCAGAGCTCGACGACGACAGCCGGGTGGCATGCTTCGGCGACCCCTTCGAGGGCACGAAGGGCATCTGTGGCGACTGTGAGGAGCAGGTGGCGTTCGTCGTCCCGCAGCTGCCGGCCGGGCCCACCACCATCGTGGTCCTCAACCGAAACGGCGCCTCAGCGCCTCTGGCCTTCTCTGTCGAGGGCGCCACCTCGAGCACGGCCGACACGGCGGCGACGCCCACCGACACCGCCCCGCCCACCCCTACGCCTACCGATGTGCCGACGGCCGACACAGGCGCCGCCACCACGGGCGATACCGGCACGGCGGTCGACACCGCGGCGGGCACGGCCGACACCGCTGCCGCCACGGCCGACACGGCGGTCGACACCGGGCCCACCGCCGACACGGCCGCTACCGGAGCAACCGCCGACACCGCTCCCACCGCCGACACCGCCGATACCGGGGCCTGACGCGCCGCGGCCGAGAACCCCCCGAAGCCGTCGCTAGCCAGAGCCTCGCCGTTAACGAGGTCCGATCCCCGCTCCACCAAGATGGCGTCGAGCCCTTGAACCGACGATGCCAGTGAGGTATTCACTCCCTCGCCATGGGCCCTTGCCCCGTCGTCCTGGGTCCTGCCCAGCCGAAACCGGAGACATGATGCGCGCATCCTTCCCCAACCTCGCGGCCGCGACCACCTTCGCGCTGCTCGTGAGCCCCGCCGCCCACGCCGGCGGCATCTCGCTGCTGGGCACCGGCGGTGCGCACACCGACAAGGTCTACTTCTACTCCGAGGTCGACAGCGAGACGTTCGAAGACGACGAGCCTGTCTACTACGACGACTACACCGACTACGAGCAGTTCTCCGTCGACCAGAACCTCGGCCACTTCGGTGGCGGGCTCGAGGTCGTCCTCGGCGACCGTGACGACCTGATCACCGGCTCGGTGCGGTTCTTCTACCTGCAGGATGCACCGCAGGTCGACCCCGGCACCCTCACCTCGAAGGTGCCAGGCGACTACATCGTCTCGGCCTACCGGGAAGACCCGCGCCACATCGGCATGGGGCTCATCGGGCTCAACTGGGGCCTCGTGGAGTTCGCCTCCGATCGGCTCCGCCTGATGGCGGTCGGCCACGTGGGCTCTGGCTTCCTCACGACCGACCACACCGAGTTCTTCGCGGCGGGAGCAGGCCCGGGCATCACCTACAAGGCGGCCCGCCAGTTCCACGTGTTCGCAGAGCTCGCCTACCAGGCTCGCTTCCAGCAGCGCGGATGGCAGCATTCCGGGAACTTCACCGCCGGCGCGCGCTACTACTTCGACTGACGCCATGCGCAGATGAAGCGTGCTACGCCGATGATCGCAGGCGGGTCCCTCTTGTTGGGGCTCGCCTGTGGACGTCCCGCCCCTCCCGACGATCTGGCCGAGCTGTCTGCTGATAGCCCGTGCTTCCGTGTCGACCTGGTCGACGGCCTCGCGGATGCCCACGAGGTCGACCAGCTGTTCACCTGCCTCGATCGCTACGGCCACCTGGCTCCCCTCCGCCCCGCTGCGGCAGCTCTGCAGGAGGAGGCGCTCGGCAGCCGCCCAGCCGACCACCTCGCCGATGCCCAGCGCGCCGCCATGCAGGCAGGGGCCGACCCGCTGGCCGGGGCTGGGGTAGTGGCCGCGTGGCTGAGCGCGGCCGATCTCCCCACGCGCGGCATGCTCGATGCCATGGCCGAGCTCGCCACCGGGCAGGCAGCCGACGCCCTGCGAATCGCTCCGGCCCTCGCGACCGATCTGTCGGCCAGCCCCTGGGTCGTGCTGGCTCCGGAGCTCCCCGGCATGGCGGCCTCCCTCCGTAGCCAGCCTCGCGCGCTGGGAGAGCTCGCGACGCTCCTCGACGACGACGCCGTCCCACTGTGGGCGGCGGGGCTGGCGGCGGCCAGCGAAGCCGAGGGGGTCGATGCCTGGCTGCGAGAGGCCGGCCGTGCTGTCGACGCCAGTCGGAGTCCCTTCAACGACCGGCACCCCGAGGCAAGCGGCGACAGCCTCCGCGACCTGTTCGACACCTGGCTGCTGCGCGACGAGCCCGTGCTGCAGGCTCTGGCCGCCCCCCTGCAGGCGCTGCTCGACACGCCCGGGCTCGGCGACGACCTGGCTACAGCGGTTCACGAGGTCCACCAGGCCGAGCTGCTCGAGCACGTGCCCGCCAGCGCCGCGTGGCTGGCCGAGCAGTCCATCGACGGGGCGCCGGCGACCCACAGCCATCCCTCCGCGCTCCATCGCTTCGTGCGGCTCCTGGCGACCACCAACGAGCCCATCGACTGCGAGCTCGACCTGTGGCTCACGTCGTTCGAGTGGAGCGTTCCCAACCTCGCCGTGCGGGTGCTACAGCTGGTGTCTCAGCTGCAGCCCGGCGAGGCGCAGGAGCTGGCCAGCTTCCTCGGCGACCTGTCCGACAGCGCCCTCACCGAGGCTGTCCTCGAGCTCGCGATCGACTCCGGCACCTGCCCGACCCTCACCCACGAGACCCTCGACGACCTGGCGGCGGTGACCGTGCTGCAGGAGGCGGAGGCCGAGCCACTGCTCGTGGCGTTGATCGAGGTCTTGCAGGTGGCCGATGCCCACGGCGCCCTGCCCGACGTCGCCGACGCGGTGCAAGCTACCTACGACGAAGGGGGCCTGCCCCCTCTCGAGGAGGCCCTGCGCGATGTCGGCCCCACCCTGGCGGCAGGGGGGCTGGCTCGGATGGTCGGCGCGCTGGCGAATCCGCAGGCCCATGGCCTGGCCGCGGAGCCTCACCTGGCCGGCGGCCTGGAGGCGACGAGGCGCCTGGTGAGCGACCCCGAGCGGGTGCTCGACCTGCAGGGCCTCGCCCGCTCCGTGCTCGATGCGGATGCATCCTGGGAAGCCCTCGGCAGGGTGGCGGATGTGCTGGCTACCGACGGCCAGCTCGCCCATGGGCTCGACCTGTACCGACAGCTGCACGCTCACGACCCGTCGCTGTCGCTGTTCGCTCCCGCGCGCACCTGGATCACCGACCCGGCCACCATCGATGCGGCGCTGCTGGTGCTCTCCGACGCCGAGGTCGTCGACGCCTTGCTCACCGAGAGGCCTTCCGACGACGGCCCGCCCCCCCTCGGCTGGCTCGCCCAGTCGCTGGTCGACGGCACCATCGAAGACCTCGCCATGCAGATCGCCACCTTGCTCGCCGACGCTGGCGCGCCACAGGAGTCCCCATGAAGACCGTACACACCGACGACGCCCCCGCAGCCATCGGCCCCTACAGCCAAGCCATGGTGTGCAACGGCATGGTCTATTGCTCGGGTCAGATCCCGATGAGCCCGGCCTCCGGCGCGCTCACCGGCGGCAGCGTCGCCGACCAGACCCGCCAGGCCCTGACCAACCTGGCCGCTGTGTTGCACGCCGCCGACTCCGGGCTCGATCGCGTGGTGAAGTGCACCGTCTTCCTGTCGTCGATGGACGACTTCGCGGAGATGAATGGGGTGTATGCGGAGTTCTTCGGCACCCACCGCCCCGCGCGAGCGGCCGTCGAGGTCGCCCGACTCCCCCGCGACGTCGACGTCGAGATCGACGCCATCGCAGCTACTCGCTGAGGCTCCGGCACAGGCAGCGCAGCGTGTCGACCATCGACTGCCCCGCCGCGTTGGCCGTCTCGGTGACGTCGTCGTGGCTCAGCGGTGCATCGCCCAGCCCAGCGGCCGGGTTGGACACCACAGCAAGCACGCAGGCCGTCAGGCCGATCTCTGCCGCGGCCAGGATCTCCGGCACGGTGCTCATGCCCACGATGTCGGCGCCGAGCTGCCCCAGCATCCGCACCTCGGCGGGCGTCTCGTAGGCTGGCCCGTTCATCGCCGCGAGGATGCCCTCGTGCACCGGCGCACCCGCCTCCTTGGCGGCAGCCAGCAGGCCGTGACGCAGCTGCTCGTCGTAGGCCGTGGACAGGTCGGGGAAGCGGGTGCCGAAGGCCGGCCCCACCAGCGGGTTGGTTCGCTGGAAGTTCAGGTGGTCGTGCACCACGACGAGATGCCCCGACCCCAGGCCCGGGCGAATGCCGCCCACCGAGCACGTCAGCACGAGGCGCTCTACGCCCCAGGCATGGGCCGCGCGGACGTAGCGCACCACCTGCCCTGGCGAGATGCCCTCGTACAGGTGCTTGCGGCCGGCGAAGGCCAGGATGCGATGGCCGCCCAGCGAGCCCACGTGCGCCACGCCGGCGTGCCCGATGACCCCCGCCGCGGGCAGGCCGACCTCCTCGTAGGGCGCCGATGTCGCCTCCTCCATCGCATCGACCAGCAGGCCGAGGCCCGAGCCGAGGGTGATGGCCGTCTTCGGCGCGGGGCCGAAGCGAGCGGCGAGGGCGGCCGCAGCGGCGGCCACAGGGGCGGATTCCGGGTGCATGGGTCCTCCGTGGGGAACACGCCATGCTGCCACAGGTGAGGGAGGCGATGCGACTCGTTTGGGTTGGCGGGTAGCGACGGCTCGTCCAGCCAACTAGAAGGGGCCCTTCCCCCCGCCCCCGGGAGTTCGCTCTTGTTCGAGGACACCCCCCTCGTGATGGTCGAAGACGCCGATGCGCTCGACCGCATGCTCGACATCCTCTCCACGGCCGACGTCATCGGGATCGACACCGAGTCCGACTCGTCGTACGCCTACCAGGAGAAGGTGTGCCTCATCCAGGTGTCCAATCACGACACCGACTTCATCATCGACCCGCTGGCGTTCGACGATCTGTCGGCCCTCGGTGACATCCTGGCCGACCCCTCGGTGGTGAAGGTGCTGCACGGTGCCGACTACGACATCGTCTGCCTCAAGCGCGACTACGGCTTCGAGATCCGGGGCCTGTTCGACACCCTCATCGCCGCCCAGCTGCTGGGTATGGAGCGCATCGGCCTCGCCGACCTCATCAAGCGCTTCTTCGGCATCGAGCTCGACAAGAAGTACCAGCGTCACAACTGGGCCCTTCGGCCCCTCGAGAAGGCCCATCTCGACTACGCACGCGGCGACACCCACTGGATGGCGGCGCTGCGGGAGCTCGTCTCGTGGAAGCTCGAGTCGGCAGGCCGCATGCGCCACATGGAAGAGGAGTGCCTCATCCTGGAGCAGCGGGAGTGGGGCGGCCGAACGCCCGATCCCAATGCGTTCCTGACGATGAAGAAGGCCGACACCCTCGATGAGCGCGGCCTGAAGATCCTCAAGCACACCTTCGCCTACCGAGAGGCCCAGGCCAAGCGGATGAACCGGCCGGTCTACAAGGTCATTCCCAACGATGTGTTGCTGCAGATCTCGCGCAAGCGACCTGGTTCGCGCGGCGCATTCGATGAGCTCCTCCGGGCGAAGCGCGCCATGCTGCGGCGCCACGGCTCGGGGCTCTACAAGGCCTTGGTGGCGGGTCTCGACGACGACGCGCCCCTGCCCAAGGTGCGGAAGAAGAAGAGCGCCCCGCGCAAGGGCCCCAAGTCCAAGCTCCGGGGCCGCCACGCAGACCGCGTGTTCGCCGCCCTCAAGGAGTGGCGCAGCGACCTGCTCGATGCCCGCGACGACCTGACCCCGTTCAACGTGGCGTCCAACAACATCCTCAAGGCCATCGCGTCGGTGCGACCGGTCGACCTCGAGGAGATGGCCGCCATCCCCGACGTGCGCCAGTGGCAGGTCGACGACTGGGGTGAGGAGATCCTCGACCTGCTCGACGCCGAGGCTCCCCTCGACGACTAGCGATCAGTCGTCGAGCACCGACTGCACGTCAGGGTGCACCTGGTAGAGCGTGAGGACCGTGCCGAAGGTGTTCTTCCACTGACGCACGCGCTCCCGACTCACCTCGAACTCGTCGGCGATGGCCTGCCCGGACTCATTGCCCTTGAGCGCCGCCAGCAGGCGTTCGAAGCGCTCGCGCCCGTAGCGCTTGACGAAATTGCGGGCGACCCGCTCGCGGTTGTTGGCCATGCCAGCTTCTCCCTGCCGTCAGCATGCCACGCCATATTGACGCGTCAACCTCAAGCCGAGACGCGAGTGCCCGCCCAGGCCCGGTCGCGGTGGGTGACGAGCCACTCGATCAGCGGCTTGTGCACGTCGGCTGCCACGTCTCGCCCCAGGAGCAGGTCGAGATGCCCGGCCCCAGCCACCTGCGTCACCGTGGTCTCGCCTCCCCAGGCAGCTTGTGCGCGGGCGGCGCTCTCGGGGCGCGCGAGGGTATCGTCGCTCCCCTGGAGCACGTGCAGGGGCGCCCTCGCGTCGGCCAGGGAGGCTTCGAAGTCGACGCCTGGCGCGAGGTGTGGCGTGCCGCGAGCCACCCAGTCCAGCAGCTCCTCCGCGACGGACAAGGGCAGGTCTTCGGTGGTGTAGGCCAGCTGCCCTCGCAGCCGGTCGCCGGGGCTCACCCCTCCCTCGATGAGGGGCACGCCGGCCCTGGCCAGCGACCGCAACGGCACCGACCAGTGCGCCGGGAGGAGGCCCAGCGCGACCGCGACCGAGCGCGCGTGGGTCGACGGGGTGGGCAGGCACAGCGGGGGGGCGAGGGCCGTCACCGAGGCGACCTCGTCACGGCATCGGGCGGCGAGGCCCATCGCCAGCACGGCGCCGAGGCCGAAGCCTCCTACGTGGACGGCGTGAGCACCGGTGGCCTCGCGCACCGCCATCAGCGCCTCGGGAAGGTCGAGGGCGGCCACGTCGGCCAGACGAACGGCCGTCGGGCGAAGGGGGGCTTGGGCATCCTGGTCGCCACGGTGCGTAGCCAGGAACACCGTGTAGCCGGCCGCCGCGAGGGCCTGGGCCAGGCCCTCGGAGCCGTATCGGAAGGCGTGGGCCGAGCCCGCCGCCGAGTGCACGAGCAAGATGGGGTCGCCTGCACCCCCAGGAGCCGGATCGAGCCGGAACAGCGGGAGCACCCACCCGTCGGGGGTCTCGACGTGGAGTCGCGGGAGCGGCGTGGGGCGAGGAGCCTCGACGAACGGCTCACGCGTGCTGGGATGCAGCGTGCGCCATGCGGCCGCGGAGAGCAGCCGGAGGGCCCCCCGCGCCATACGGCGGGCGGGCTGGGTGAGACGCGGGCGCACTGGATCAGGAAGGTAGGTCATGGGGGATGACGCAGCGGAAAGAGGGGAAGGAAGATCGTGGGGTGCGCGCCCGCGCCTCGACCCGCCGGAGGCCCTGGCGAGGTCTCACCGGTAGTGTAGGACCCTTTCCGATACCTGCCAAGGCAACGGGATCATTCCGTGGTCCTTGAGACCACTTCAAGGTGATGGTTTGACACGTCAACACCTGATCATAATCGGCGCGGACCCTGCCCAACCGCCCGGCCTTCCCCTCGCCCGACTCAGCGCATTTTTTTTGGACTTCGGCGATCGCGATCGCGATCGCCCATGGCGCGCACGAGGATCCTCCCCTCTGGCACCATGCACCGGATCCGCCGTGGCACTCGATCGTCGCCCGTCGAGGCGCCGCGGCGGCCGAACCTACCTCAGCGAACCGACGCCGAGGCCGTGATGTCAGCGACCCAGTTCTGATAGAACTCCGACCGGCGCCGCCCCAGCATCGGCTCGGTGAGGTCGTCGCGCACCTCGGCGAACTGTGCCGCGTCGGGCTCGATGCGCTGCGAGAGCTGACCGACGAACAAGATGCCGGACTGCTCGTAGACTTCGGGGAGCACGCCCCCCACGTCGACCCGACGTGCCGCATCGAGGAGCGAGGCGGGCAGCGTGCCGCCCTGCAGGGGCACCAGGCCCGTCTCGCGGACGCGCAGCCCCTTGGACTCCACCAGGTCGCGCGGAGGCGCCGAGGCAGCCTGCCAGGCGGGAAGGAGCTCTTCCTCGGCGAACTGAGCCGCAAGGGCCGGGGTGCGCTCCTGGGTGATCAAGCGGTCGGCCAGGGCATCCCGCACGTCGTCGAAGGACTCCACATAGGGCTCGACGCGCTCCTCGAGCCGGTAGATGCGCACGTCGGCCGCGCTGGGGATGGCCTTGGTCAGGGAGCCCGCTTCCACGCCCTCGAGGGCGTCAGCGACCTCCTGATTGAGCTGAGTCACCGCGCGGGGGTCGAGGGCACCGCCGCGCAGGGCGGACGGGTCTTCGCTCCAGCGGCGCGCCAGGGTGGCGAAGTCGGCGCCGGCATCGAGCTGGTCGCGCAGCTGGTTCGCGAGGGAGATGAGATCGGCCCGGTCGGGGCCCCCATCGACCACGCCCAGCCGGATCATCGACAGCGTGACCGTCTCGGGGTGGTTGTAGAGACGAGAGAAGTCTTGGTCGTAGGTGGTGCGAACGAGCTCCTCGTTCTCGGCCAGCCAGGCGGCGCGCTCCTCGTCGGTGATCTCCACCGCGTCAGCGAAGTCGGTCGGGTAGAGCTGCACGTACGACACATCCACGCGTGTCTGCTGCTCCTCCCACGCCTCGCGAAGGGCCGGCTCGGAGATGCTCGCGCCCATGAACGCCAGGAACCGCAGCTTGCGACGCAGCAGGTCTTTGCGCAGCTCGTCTTCGAAGGCGGACCGCGTGTACTGCTGTTGCTTGAGGAAGCGCTCGTAGCGCTGCGGGTCGAACACGCCGTTCTCATCGAGCAGGACGGGGATCTGAAGCAGCTCCATGGCCACCTCGGTCTGCGAGACCTCCATGCCGAGACGCTCGGCCTCCTGCAGGATGACTTCCCCCTCGACCAGCTCGGCCTTCACCCGATCGCCCAGCATCTTCTGCTCGGCATCCGACAGGGTGCGCTGCGCCCCCGCCTCGGCCTGGCGCAGCCGGTTGCGGTAGGCCCGGCCATACGTCGTGTCCATGATCTTGGTGCCGTTGACCTCGGCGACCACCCGGCTCATGTCGCCCTGTGGCTGCGCATACCAGCCGATGAACGACACCACGACGGCCGCCACCACTACTTGCATGAAGGTCGAGTCGGTGCCCGACCGCATCTGCTCGAGGATGCCCATGAACTCTCCGGAGGGGGCGGACTAACCGGAGCCGGGCCCGCGCCCCACCTCAACGCCTGCGAATCAGCCTCACTGGGCCCACAGCGTCTTGGTGAGGTCGCCGGGCAGGGCGTTGCGCTGGTACTTCTTCTTGGCCTGCGGCATCCACTCGCGCTGGTTGGCGATGCGCTTGTCACCGCTGGGGTGGGTGCTCAGGAACGCCGGGATGGCCGACCCGCCGGTGAGCTTCTCCATCCGCTGCCACACCTTCACCGACTCCTCGGGCGGATACCCCGCCTTCGCCATGTACATCATCCCGATGACATCGGCCTCGCGCTCGTGGAGCCGGCTGAACGGCAGGATGGCCCCTACCTCGGCGCCCAGCCCGATGGCGCCGAGCAACAGCGCACGGTTCTCCGGCTTCATCTCGGTCTTGTTGGCGAGGTAGACCTCGAGCCCGAGCAAGCCCCCGATGAGGGTGAGCTGCTGGCTCACCCGCTCCGCTCCATGGTTGGCCGTGGCATGACCGACCTCATGGCCCATGACGAAGGCCATGCCGGCCTCATTGTCGAGCACCGGCAAGATGCCCTCGTAGAAGCCGATGTAGCCACCGGGCAGGCACCACGCGTTGATGGTGTCGTCTTCGATGAGGTTGAACTCCCAGGCGAAGTCGGGCTCGTTCGCCACGCCCGAGATGCGGTCACCGACCTGGCGCAGCGTCTTCACGTCGTCGGTGCCCCGCTTGGCGACCTTGTACTCGGCGAGGGTCGATGCGTAGCTCGACTTGCCCAGGCTCTTCATGATGCCCTTGGGAACCAGGTTGTACTGCACCCGCCCCGTGTACGGGATCTTGTGGCACGCGGCGAACAGCGCCGTGCCGGCGAGGGCGAAGGCGAGGGCGTGGGAGAGGCGCTGCATTCGGGACTCCTGGGTTGCTCCACGATCGGCGCTGGAGTATCGTGACGTCGTCCTCCGCGACACCTCCCCTCCCCCGCTTCTTCCCTCCCTCCTCGCGGCTCTCCCCCCTTCGCCGCCCCCCACCAGGACGCTCGACATGTTCAGCGCAGTGCTCGGCCTGTTCTCCCAGGACCTCGCCGTCGATCTGGGTACCTCCGCGACCCGTGTACACCTCAGCGGCGCAGGCGTCGTCGCCGACGAGCCCTCCGTCGTCTCCGTCCTCGATGACCGTGCCGGTCGTCGGCGGGTCATCGCCATCGGCGAAGAAGCGCTGCCGATGCTCGGGCGCGCGCCCGACGACATCCAGACCATCCAGCCGATCCGTGCCGGTCGCATCGTCGACTTCGAGGTCGCCGAGGCACTCCTCCTGCACCTGGTGCGCCGCATCCATGGAAGGAACGGCTGGATGCGGCCGCGAATGGTCGTCGCTGTCCCGCACGGCGCCTCCGAGATGGAACTGCGCGCGGTCCGCGACAGCTGCGAGTCGGCAGGCGCCCGGGCCGTGCACCTGGTGCCCCGCCCCCTCGCCGCAGCCCTCGGAGCCGGGCTCCCCGTCGACACGCCCACCGGGCACCTGGTGGTCGATCTGGGTGCCGGCGCGACAGAGATCAGCGTCCTCAGCCTGTCGGGTGTCGTGGCATCCCGCGCGGTCTCCCATGGAGGGGATGCCCTCGACGAGGCGATCATCGCGTGGTGCAAGAAGGAGCATGCCCTGTTGGTGGGCCAGCCCAGCGCGCACCGGGTGAAGCTCGAGCTCGGCACCGCCCTTCACCCCGACCTGAGCGCCACTACCTGGGTCAAGGGGCGCTGCCTGCGCAGTGGGACCCCACGAGCGACCCAGATCACCGCACAGGGCGTGTGCTCCGCGCTGCAACCGTCCCTGCAGGCCATCGCCGAGGGGATCCGCGGGCTGCTCCACGAAGTCCCCCCCGAGCTCGCCAGCGACATCGTCGAGACGGGCGTGGTCCTCGTCGGCGGCGGCGCCCATCTGCCGGGGATCGAGCGCTGCCTGGGCCACCTCACGGGGCTGCCCACGGTGGCGGCCGAGACGCCTATGCGGGCCGTCGTGGACGGAGCGGGCAGGGTCCTCGAGGAGCTCGATCTGCGCGAGGCCATGGCCAGCTGATCGGACGCCCGACGGCGCCGCGATAGACCGCGCTCGGAGGCCCCCCATGAAGGTCTGCTTCGTCACCAGCGAGATCGCACCCTTCTCCAAGAGCGGGGGCATGGGCGATGTCTGTCGCGCCCTGGCCGACGCCCTCGCCGCGCGGGGGCACGAGGTGGTCACCGTGTCGCCCCGCTACGCCTCGGTCGACCTCGACGAGCTCACCTACACCGAGGTGACCTTCGACGTGCCCGGCGCAGGCACCCACCACCGCGTGGGCCTGCACGAGGTCACCCGCCACGGCGTCCGCCATGTGTTCGTCGACCACCCGATGTTCCACCGTGGTGGCCTGTACGGCGACGAGGGAGGGGCCTTCGGCGACAACCACCTCCGCTTCTCCGTGCTGTGCCGTGCCGCCCTGCACGCGGCGGACCGGCTGCTCGGGTGGAGCGACGAACCGATGGTGTTCCACGCCCACGACTGGCAGGCCGCCCTTGTGCCCGTGGTGCTCCACGCCGTCTTTCGCCCCGCCGGGCGCTTCGAGCGAGCCGCCACGGTGCTCACGCTGCACAACCCTGCGCACCAGGGGCGCCTACCCGCAGCCCTGTTCCGCGATCTCGACTTGAGCAGCCGCTGGTTCGGTCCCGCCAGCCTGGAGTTCTACGGCGACCTGGGGCTGCTGAAGGGCGGTGTGCTGTGGGCCGACCAGCTCACTACCGTGTCCCCCACCTTCGCCCGCGACATCGTGCAACCCGGCGGCGGCTTCGGCCTGGAGGGGGTCATCGCCCTGCGGGCCGACGCGCTGCAAGGCATCCTCAACGGGATCGACGAGCAAGAGTGGGACCCCGCCACCGATCCCCACATCGAAGCCCCCTACAGCGCCGACGACCTGTCGGGCAAGGCGGTGTGCAAGGCCGCCTTGCAGGTGGAGCTCGGTCTTCCCGTCGACCCCGAGGCTCCCCTCGTCGGCTCCGTCGGGCGTCTCGATCCCCAGAAGGGCGTGGAGCTGCTCCTCGACTCGATCCCCTGGCTCGTCTCCGAGGGCGCCCAGGTGGTGGTGCTCGGCACCGCCGCCGCCGCCCACCGCCGCTACGAGCAGCAGCTGCGCGCCCTGGAGCGCCGCTTCCCCCACCACGTGCGTGCCTGGATCGGCTTCCGCGAAGACATCGCGCATCGCATCGAAGCAGGCGCCGACCTGTTCGCCATGCCGAGCATGTTCGAGCCCTGCGGCCTCAACCAGCTGTATTCGCTGCGCTACGGGACCGTGCCCGTGGTGCGTCGAACCGGTGGGCTCGCTGACAGCGTCGTCGAGGCCGACGAGGGCACGGGCACCGGCTTTTTGTTCGAGGTGCCTCACGGCAAGGCCCTTCGCGACGCGCTGTACCGGGGCCTCGAGCTGTTTCGTACGGACCGAGAGGCCTTCGAGGCCCTGCGGCTCCGCGGGATGGCCCGCGACAGCTCGTGGGGCCCCGCCGTCGCGGCCTACGAAGCGGTCTACCAGCGGGCCATCGAGGGGCCGGGCCCTCAGACCTGAGCGGCGGGATAGAGCCTGCCCATGCCCGTGCCGCCGCGCATCGCCGATCTCTTCTCCCGCCTCGACGCTCGCATCGTCGAGGGCTGGCTCGTCGCGGTCAGCGTCCCCACGCGTCGCACCCGGCGCTGGCTGCGCGGGCGACGCCTGCCGTTCATCGATCCCGATGCCGAGCGCATCCCCTCCCTGCAGGAGCTCGACTACACCGCCCAGGTGGTGATCGACCGCTACGCGACCAGCGCCGCGATGGTGGCGGGGGCCGCAGGCCTCGGAGGGTGGGCGAGCATCCCGCCGGAGCTGGTAGCGAGCCTGGTGAGCGGCCTTCGCCTCGCGCAGCGCCTGTGCGTCGTCTTCGGCTTCGACCCCGACACCGACCGAGGGCAGATGGCTCTGTGGCGAGCGATGGCCGCCGGCTACGAGGTCGAGCTGCCGCCGTCGGGTCCCGTGGGCATGAAGGCCAGCGACGTGCCGGGGCTGCTCCTGTCGCGGTCCCCCAGCGTGAGCGGCACCCTCGCGCGAAGCGTGATCCGAGGCTCTGCTTTCCGCATGCTCCGGTTCACCCGGCTCGTCCCCGTGCTCGCTTCGGCCACGTCCGCCGCCTCCAGCCGTAAGAGCCAGGCTGCCATCGGCCGCCGCATGCACGCCTCGCTGCGCCGTCTCGCCGATGCCCCCTCCGGCGACCTCGGCGTCGTCGAGGAGGCCATCGAGCTGAGCGAGTGAGCGAGGTCGTCGACGGCGCCGACTGGCCGGTCGTCGACCTGCACGAGGCGCTGCGGGTGGGCCGATCCCGCGGGGGGCACCTGCTCACCTGCGGAGAAGGCCTCGTGGTGCGCCGCATCCTCGCCCTCGCCGGCCCGCCCGCCCGGGTCTACGCGCGCCTCGTCGCCCGCAAGCCCCTCGCCTTCCCCCTCGACGAGCTGACCGTCCCCGGCGTCGACGATGTGCCCGCCGCCGTCGCCACGCTCTGCGCCGCAGGCCTGGCCGACGGCCTGGTGCCGTGGAGCCTCCGCGCCGAGCTGCTCCCCGCCCGGCGCCTGGTGGCGGGGTGTCGGCGGCTCGGGCTCCGCGCGACCGGTTCCTGGCGCGACCTGGCGGACCGCCTCGCCCCCCACACCGACTGGGACCCATCCCCGTGGGTTCGCCCACGACACCGTGGCCTGGTGCGGCGCCTGCAGCGATGGGCCGCGCTGCGTGCCTGGCCTCGCCCCGAGGCCGCCGTGCTCGAGCGCATGGAGCTTCAGCGCTGGCCCAGCTACCCCCTGACGCGAGGGCCCGCCCTGCACCCGACGCGCGCGGCGCTGCGCCGCTGGGAGGGAGTCCACGGGAACCTGGCTGCGGGCAGCCTCACGGTGGAGCAGGCACTGCAGGCGCTGCAGGGCGGCCACGGCGACGCCCCGGGGCGACTGTCGCTGCGACGAGCCCTCGGCGACGCGCTGGCCCGTCACGCGCGGGAGCTGGAGCGTGCCGACCCCGAGCAGGCGGTGGCCCTCTACGAGCGCCTCGATCCCGTGCTCCCCCCCACCACGGTGGCCTTTCGTCGGGCCCGCGCTCTCGAGGCCTGTGGGCGAGCCACCGAGGCCCTTGAGGTGCTGAAGGCGGCACGACGCGTGGCCCCGCCGAGGGCGCGTCCGTCCCTGTGGCGAGCAGCGCGGCGGCTGGGGCGCTCCCTTCGGGTCGGTGTCGCTCCCGACCCGCCGCTGGCCTCAGCCAGGGCCCGAGAGGTGGTCCTCCAGCACGTGCGCTCCGACGACCGGCCCCTGTGGAGGGGGGCCCCCACCGAGCCAGAGCAGCCGGTGGAGGAGGCCGTGATCACTCACCTGGCGAGCCGCGGGAGGGAGGCCCATCATGTGGAGGGCCGTCTGTTTCGCACGCTGGCCGCCCTTCTCCTCGCCGAGCTGTACTTCCTGCCGGTGCCGGGCCAGCTCCCTGTGCCGCGCCTCGCGGGCCCCCTCGACCTGGGCACCCCGGCCTTCCGTGCCCGGCGAGCGGAGGCGGTCGACACCCTCCTCGCTTCCCTCCAAGCAGGGCACGCCGTCCCGCTGCTCACCGAGGCCCTGCCTCGCTGGGAGGGGGTCCGCCTCGCCGGGCGCCACGACCTCGACCCGACCGTGCTGCTTCGGGTCGCCGACGCCCTCGCGCCGTCGGCCTGCGCCGCCATCGTGGAGCACCTACTCGACCATCGGAGCCGAGGGCTGCCCGATCTGGTGGTGCTACCAGGCCCCCGCACACGCGTCACCGGTCATCCCGCTCGGGTCGGCGAGGGCCTGCTGCTGGTCGAGGTAAAGGGCCCCGGCGACACCCTGTCCGATGATCAACTGCGCTGGCACGACCTCCTGCTGGGCTGGCAGGTGCCCGTCGAGGTGTGGAATGTCGTCGCCTCGACGGAGTAGATCGAGTCGATGGTGCCGATCCTTGCGCTGTTGGTGACGAGTCGCCCGGTGTGCTAGGACCCACGGGCATCTCAGGAGGCGCACGTGAACGGCAGCATGGAGGTCTACCTGGCCGCCGTACAGGCAGGCAACGACACCTCCATCTGGAGTCTGATCTGGTCGGCCGACTTCATCGTGCAGATGGTGCTGCTCGGCCTGCTGTTCATGTCGATGGCCTGCTGGGCCATCATCCTGCAGAAGTTCGTGCGGCTGTACTCAGCGTCCAGGCAGTCCCGGAAGTTCCTCGACCTGTTCTGGAACAGCAAGCGGCTCGACGCGGTCTACGAGAAGTGCGGCAGCTACCGAAAGAGCCCGGTCGCCGAGGTCTTTCGCGCCGGCTACCAAGAGCTGGCGAAGATCCAGGCCCAGCCCGAGGGCAAGCGCGCCGACGCCGAGGGCAACCTCACCCGCACGCTGCGACGGGCCACCAGCACCCAGCGCACCAACCTGGAGCGCTACATCACGTTCCTGGGCACCACCGGGTCGACGGCACCGTTCATCGGCCTGTTCGGCACCGTGTGGGGCATCCTCCGAGCCTTCCAGAAGCTCGGCAACGCCGGCCAGGCCACCATCGACGTGGTCGGCCCCGACATCGCCCACGCGCTCATCGCCACCGCCGTGGGGCTCGCCGCCGCCATCCCGGCGGTCATCGCATTCAACTACTTCAACAGCTCGATCCGGGTCCTCGATACGGAGATGGACAACTTCTCCGCCGACTTCCTGAACATCGTGAAGCGGCACCTGAGGTAGCACCATGGGCATGAGCGGGGGCGGCGCAGGCCAGACGATGGCCGACATCAACGTCACGCCATTGGTCGACGTGATGCTGGTGCTGCTCATCATCTTCATGGTGACCGCACCGATGCTCAACAACGCCGGTGTCGAGATCGACCTGCCGAAGGCCGACACGCCGCCCCTGTCGATGGACGACGAGGAGCAGCTGGTCCTGTCGATGGACAAAGACCGCATGGTGTGGATCGACGAGACGTCGTTCACCCTCGAGGAGCTGCTCCCCAAGCTGGCCCTCATCGCCGAGAACAACCCCGAGCAGCCGGTGTTCCTGCGCGCCGACGGCGACCTTCCCTACCGCGAGGTGGTGGGGCTGCTCGAGCTCGCCAAGCAGGCGGGCATGCCGCGGGTCGGTCTGGTGTTCGAGCCCCCTGGCCCGGAGTCCGACGAGTGAGCACCGCCCAAGGGGCCCTGCACCGAGAGAGCCAGCCGCTGTGGTTGCCGCTGGCCGTCTCGTTCGTGGGCCACACGGGCATCCTGGCGTTCACGCTGGTCGTGTCGGCGGTGGTCGGGCAGTGCAGCACCCCCGAGCCGATCATCCAAGACGCCCTCGAGGTGTCGGTCGTGTCGCTGCCGAAGTCGAAGACCAACGTGCCCGACAAGGCCACCCGAGCCGCCGTGCAGCAGGGCACGGCCCCTCCCGAGCCCGCCCCCAAGCCCCCTCCCGTCGAGTCCGACCTCGCGTTCCAGCAGCCCAAGCCCGTGCCCAAGCCCGGCCCCACCGACGCGGATCGGCGCCGGCGCGACGAGGAGATGCGCAAGCTCGAGCGCCAGCAGCTGATGGAAGACCTCATGGCCGCGGATGGTGCCGTCGACCGCGACGCCACCGACCCCAACTCCACCAGCGACGTGGCCATCAACGTCAACGGCCGTGGCAACTCGAAGGCCGACCCCGAGTACGTCGCGTGGGTGGGCAAGGTGCAGCGGTTGATGATGCAGAACTTCCACCCCCTCACCGCCATCATCGCCAAGAACCCCAACCTCAAGACCCGGGTGCTGCTCACGGTCGACCCCTCTACGGGCCGCATCACCCAGCGCACGGTACAGACCCCCTCCGGCGTGCCCGCCTTCGACGCTGCGGCTACCCGCGCCGTCGACGACGTAGGCACCATCCCGCTCCCCCCCGAAGCCTGGCTCCCCCTCCTCGCGTCTGGGCTCGCCATCGACTTCACTCCGCCGTAGGTCCCCATGCTCAGCATCTTGCTCGCCACCGTCACTGCCCTCGCGCAGGGCATCGTCATCGAGGTGCCCGGCAGCGCCGACGTGCCCCTCGCCGCGCCCAAGCCCCAGCTGCCCGCGGGCGAGCCACAGCGCGAGGCCGACATGGTGTGGAACGCCATGTGGACCGACCTCGACCAGTCCGGCTACTTCCGGCTGCAAGACCCCGCTGGCTACCTGGAGAAGGGCAAGGGCGTCGAGCCCGGCACCTTCGACTTCCAGCCCTGGACGACCATCAAGGCCACCGTGCTGGTCAAGACCCGGGTCTACCCAGCCGGCCATGCCAGCTGCGGCGGGGGCGCCGACAAGATGTGCGCCGATGTCTACGCCTACTACGTGCCCAGCGGCGAGGAGCTGTTGTCGACACGGTTCCGGGGCCCCCCGGAGAGCGCCCGGCACCTGGGGCATGGCATCGCCAACGCCGTGCTCGAGGCCACCACGGGCGTTCCTGGCATCTTCGGCGCGCGCCTGGCCGCTGTGGGGTCCCAGAACGGCAACAAGGAGATCTACCTGCTCGACCTCGACGGCTTCGGGGTCACGCCCGTCACCCGGAACGGCGCGATCAACCTGTCGCCGGCCTGGTCTCGCGACGGCGGGAGCATCGGCTGGACGAGCTACAAGAAGGCCAACCCCGACCTGTACGTGAAAGACCTCGGCTCGGGCCGCACCCGGGTGATCAGCAACGTGCGGGGCGTCAACACCTCCCCTGCCTTCTCCCCCGACGGCCGCCGCATCGCCCTCGCGCGCTCCGAGAGCGGCGACGCCGACATCTTCGAGGTCGATGCCCGCACCGGTGAGCTGGTCCGGCAGGTCACCGAAGGCGGCGGCATCGACGTGAGCCCCGTCTACCTCCCCGACGGCAGCGGCATGCTGTTCAGCAGCGAGCGGGGGGGCGGCAGCCAGATCTACCTGCAGCGGGGCGGCAAGGCCCAGCGGGTGAGCTTCGTGGGCGACTTCAACATCGACCCGGTCGTCAGCCCCGACGGCACGCAGGTGGCGTGGGTCGGGCGGGCCCAGGGCGGCTTCGACATCTTCGTCTCCGATATCGACGGCACCAACGCCATCCGGATCACGCAAGACACCGCCGACAACGAGGATCCAACGTGGTCCCCCGACGGCCGCTATCTCGTGTTCAGCAGCACCCGCACCGGCCGCAGCGAGCTGTGGATCAGCACCGCCGACGGGCGGCACCAAAAGCAGATCACCCGCACAGGCGGCTGGACCCAGCCCACCTTCCGCTGGTAGCTGCCTCAGGCCTTCGGCGTGCGGAACTGGAACAGGTCGCGGAAGGCCAAGTAGGGGGCCGTCCACTCGCCGTCGGCGCCGCGCACCACCAGCTCTTCGGTGACGCGCTCCGGTAGGTCGGGCTCGTCGTCGCGGGCGCACACCAGCACACACACCAGCGGGTCACGACCCGCCCGGAACACCACGTCGAGGCGCTCGACCACCGCCAGCCCGTGAGCGAGGGGTGCGGCCTCGGTGCGAGGGTCGGCCGCCGCCATCACATAGACAAAGCGGCCGCCGGGCGCGAGGTGCGGACGAGCCGCCGCACAGTAGTCGAACACCGAGCCTCGCAGCTCCACGCGCGCCCCCGCCTTCTGCGGATGGGGGGACAACAGCGCGGTGCCCTCCGGGAAGTAGGGCGGAGAGCCAGTGATCAGGTCGAAGCCCTCTTCGGGGGGAAGCACGGCCGGATCGCGGATGTCGCCATGAAGCACCCGCACCCGCTCGCGCAGCCCGTTGTGACGAACCGTGCGCCGCGCCAGCCCCACCGACACCGCCTGCGCCTCGATGGTGGTGAGGTGGACCTCGCCTTCGCGCCCCGCAGACACTCGATGCAGGGTCGTCAGGCCCACCGACCCGATGCCGCTGCCCAGGTCGAGCAGGCGACGGGCATCAGGGCGCGCACGCCACGCGCGCCAGGCCGTGACCAGGTCGTCGGTGGAGAAGCGGTGACCGCGCTGCAGCTGGAACAGGCACCAGTCGCCGACCAACCGGTCGAGGGACTCTCCTCCCGGGCGCGGCCCCGTCAGCGACGGTGGCGTCGTCAGGCCTCGCTCCGCAGCGCCGCCACCTCGGACTCGTCGAGCCCGAGGTCGTTGGCCACCCGAACCACCGCGTCGCGGAAGATGGACACGCCCTGGAAGGCCTGCAGGAACCAGCGCTTCACCTCGAGGGTCTCGCTGTGCACCATCGCCCGACCGATGGCCTGGGCATCGGCCAGCGCGTTGATGCGCTCGGCCTCTTTGTCGGTGATCACGCCGTCGGCCAACGCCACCATGATGAGCGACCGCAGGTAGAGCGGCTTCACCTCGTCGTCGAGGGCGGCATCGGCGTCGCCCCCCGGGGGGATGTCGGCCTCAAAGGTCGCGATGAGCTGCAGCTCGCGCTGGTGGATCACGCCGTCGGCCTGCGCGACTTCGCGCATGCCCTGGGCGATGACCGCAGCAGCGGACGCATCGAGGTCTACGTTGGTGTCGAGCCAGTCCATGGAGTCCTCCGGAGACAGGGAACGTAGCAGGTGTGGGCGCATGGCGCCGACACGCTGCTCAGCCGCGTGCAGACAAGGCGCGTGCCAGCGACTCGGCGACCGCCTCGGCCGATTCCTTGTCGATGGTGCGGAAGCCGCGGCCCGGCGGGTTGAGCAGCTGAATGACCCCGTAGATCAGGCCCTGCTCGGCGTCGAAGATCGGCACGCACATGACCGCCACGGTGTCGAAGCCGGTGGCCTCGTCGAACTGGTCGAGGTGGCGCGTGTCTTGATCGACATCGTCGACGACGATGGTGGAGCGCACGTCGAAGCACATGCCGACGAGGCCCTCGCCGAAGGCGACCTCTCGCCCCTTGATCTCGTCGGCGACGGGCCCGCGTGCCGTGACGAACACCAACGAGGGGTCGTTGAGGGTGCCGCGAGCGACCGAGGCCGCCTCGGTGGGAACGAACTCGAGGAGCAGGTCGAGGGCCATCTCGTAGGGCTCGTCGCCCTCGGCCATCGCGACCTCCATCGACAGGTCGAAGAGGCGCTCGGCCAGGCTCTCGGGGGCGTCGCGCTGCAGCGACGACTCTGGCACGTAGATGGGCTGCACGACCTGCCCGTCGAGACCGAGCTCGCCGGTGGGGATCTCCATGGGCGGCAGCTCCTCCTCCTCGAGCTGAGAGCGCGAGGAGACCCGGATCTCCAGCGACGGAGGGGGAGGCGTGATGTGCCACGTAGGCCGGGGGCCGCCGCGGCTCACGTCGACGTGACCGTCTGGCGACTGGGTGAACACGAGACGTTCCATGGCGTCGAGCGACACCCCCAGCTCTGGCAGGGCGGCTGCGAACGCTCGCAGCCAATCCTCCGCGTCGACCGCGACGCTGGCCCCACCCGTGGCACTCACCTGGTATTCCACACCCGACTCCCGTCGCGAAGCGGCGCCATAACGCGCGACATGGGCCGCGTCTCCCTCGCCCGAGTCTCTCAGCTCGTCGGGCGGCGCCGACGGGCCACGCGGTCTCCCGGCCACGGCGGCACGGACCGCCACAACGCGAGCGCCGCTTCGTCGACCGGGGTGTCGGTCATCATCTCCCGAGCCAGCGCCCGTGCGAGGCGCTGATCCTTCAGGCCGAGCCGGCGCGCGACCCATCGGGCCCGCTCGTCGGTGCTCTCGGGAGCCGTGCGCGAGCTGTGTCGCCACACGCGCACCCGCTCGATCCACCGGGCGATCTGCCCGACAAGGCACGACTCGAAGGCCGCCTCGTCGGGCGCCCCCGCATCGCCCCGCACCCGCCAGCCGGCCTGTGCCATCAGGCCATCGCAGTGGGCCCGGCCGAAGGCCAGTAGCTCCTGGTTGGCTCCGCTCGCGTAGCCAGGGGATGCCTCGGTGAAGATCCCGACCTCGTAGTCTTCCCCGGTGGACTCCAGATCGGACAGGATCACGCCACAGCGCTTGATCGTCCAGCCCTCGAGGGTCCATGGCTCCGTAGGTGGGGACCCCACCTCTCGCTCGGCCACCACGACCACCGACACCGTCGCGCCGTGCTCGCCCTCCCACTGCAGCGCCACGGGCCGAGACGGGCGCGGACGGCGCTGCAGCGACATCACGAAGTCTTTCATCCACGACAGGTGCGTTCCCTGCGCGTGCTGGATGCGCAGGTAGTCGAGGGCGGGCTCCGTCATCAGGGCCTGGTGCGCCAGGAACAGCTCCGAGTCGACCTGATCGCGCTCGGGGTTCAGGCCGTCGCCAGCCAGCACGACCAGTGTCTCGCACTCCCCCGACCGCGCCTTGGAGCGCGCATGGCGGTACCACCGGGCCAGACGGGTCCGAATGGACTCGCCCGAGAAGGCGAGGTCGAAGTCTTTGCCTCGGGTGTCGGGAACGGAGCCGACCCCCCGAACGAAGCGCTTCCACCCTACCCAGCGCTCGAGGCTGTCGGCGTCGACGTCGGTGGCCAGGAACGGCTGGGGCAGCGACGGCGCCGCCGGAGGACCGAACAGCACACCGGTGGGCGCGTCGTTGTCGCGGCCTTCGCGGACGCGGGCGTCGACCCGCTCGATGTGGTCAGGGTCGACGACCCAGCCGGTGCCCTCGCGGCGAACCGCCAGGGCACGAAGGGCGGATGCGTCGAGGATGCCCGTGGCGGTCATGGTGTGGGCCAGCCAGCGCCCCACCGCCTCGGGCTCCGCCAGCAACTGTGGCTCGCGCACCTCGTGCCGCAGGCGATCGCACCACAGCCCGAGCTGCACCCGGTAGAGGGCGGAGCGCAAGGCGACGAGCCGCTCGGGATCGGGGACCGAGCGAATCGCCAGGTCGTCGGTGAGCAGCGCGTGCACCGCGGGCTCGTCGCGCAGCGCACCGTGCTCGATGTCGTAGCGGTGCTCGTCTTGCAGGGCCCCGAGCAGGCGATGGGCGGAGACCAGCACCTCCCGTCGCGACGACACGAGGCCAGTGCGCAGCACCCGAAGCCTCGCCGTCGCCCCGTCGGGCTCGACCGTGGCCGCCTCGACGACCAGCGCGACACGAACGTAGCGAGTGTCGCCCGTGGCTAGGGCCATGTCGAGGTCGCCGGCGACCAGCAGCGACACCGTGTGGGGCTGGCGGAGGCTGATCCGCAGATCGACCCCGGCATCGCCCGATCCCAGCGCCCCCGCGCGTCGGGTGAGCACGTCGAGCATCGCGTGGGAGGTCAGCGAGTCGAGCCAACCCAGAGACGCTCCTCGGAGCAGCTGGATGCGCTCGATGGGCAGCCCTCGCGCCATCGCTACCTGCATCGACTGCCGGTAGCGGTGGCTCATGCGGCGCTCCGCGCCCTCCCCCGTCGGTGCGTCGCCTCGCCCCACGATGGTGATGCGCCGGTGGGGATGACCTTCCGGCAGGCGGATGTTGCGGCCCACCACCGACGCGCACAGGTCGAACAGGCGCCGGCTGTCGAAGGCGGCCCAGCTGGTGCCCGTGACGAAGTCGTCGTCGGCCAACAGGTCGAGCATCCGCTCGATGGACAACGCCTCGCGCCGCGCCTGTTCGTGGGTGCGCGCCTCGCCACCCGTGAGCCCCCCGTGGCGTTCCTGCGACACGTAGTACAGGTCGGTGCCAGGATCGGTGTCGGGGGCCGGCATGAGCATGGTGAAGGGAAAGGCTGCTCGAACGACCGCGTCGGTGCGCTTCAGCACCACCTCGTCGGCCTGCACCTGCTCGAAGGAGTGTAGCTGCCGTAGCGGGCCGCGCCGACCCGCACCGGGCTCGCCACCGGCGTAGCCGACAAAGCGCCACTGCTCGACGCCTGCTGGGGCCTGGATGAAGCGCTCGGTCACCTCGAAGACCGAGCCCTCGATCGGGGCGGGTGCCGGGCACGTTCGCCACACTCCCAGGCTGTGGAGCAGCCGCAGCGTCACCTCCAGCGCGGTGCCCACATTGCTCGGGTCGGTGTGCTGCCCCGCCTCGAAGGTGAAGCCGATCCGCTCGGACCGCTCGCCGGGCGCTAGGCCCACGTTCGAACCCAACCCACCACTCATGATGGTGTTCTCGTGCATCCCGGTGACCAGGTGGGCCACCCCCAGCTTGCGCGCGAGCATCGCGTGCTTCTGGTCGTCGCGAAACAGCAGGAAGGGAGCACTCGGGCGTGAGGTGCTGTGCAGATCCAGCACGGCGTCGGCGGTGGTGAGCAGGGGTGCGAGCTCGAGCGCCCGCTGCTCCTCGTAGCAGAGCTCGTCGGTGGCCTCCGCCGCCAGCCGGGTGAGCGTCGCGGGATCCCACAGGCGGTTGAGATCGAGCCCCTCGGCGGTGTGACGCAGGCCTTGTCGGAAGGCCTCGAGGTTGGCCCGCACCAACAACAGCTCCCCCGCGGTGAGCTCCTCGGCGACCCGGTCGGCGAGGGCAGCGATCACGCCATCGCCGACGAGCTCGTTGCCGTGCATGAGGCCGATGATGGCGACGCGCGGCCCGGGAACGGGAGACCGATCGGGGCGCACGCAGCGATACAGCGTGGCTCCCTCGACCCCCTCGGGATCCCGTACGGTGATCACTTGGGTCATGCCGTCCCCTCTATCGTGCTGGGGCCGGCCTCACACCGCATGCCGTGGTTGTGGCGGGCGCCTGGCCTCAGTCGTCAGACTCCAGCTTCGCCTTCGCGGCCTCGGCCGCCTTCGCGGCGATGGCCCGGGCCGCCGCCGACGGCCCCCGTCGCTTGGGACGGGGCTTGGGAGGGCCCACCTCCGACGCCGCGTCGGCATCGCTCTTCTTCGCTGGCGCCTTCTTCTTCGCAGGCGCCTTCTTCTTCGCTGGCGCCTTCTTCTTCGCTG
>CBDUIC010000060.1:0-43632 GCA_965367245.1 uncultured bacterium
GCCGCCCCCGACCATCTCGACTACCCCCGCCTTCGGCTGGCCGGGCCAGAGGCGCCGCGAGGGCAGCGTGGTCGCCTGCAGCCACTGTCCGAGGCCGCGTGGCTCGCCGAAGCCGGGCTGCCGGTCAGTGCGCGCCGCCGCTATCGCGACGTGGTCGCGGAGCTACGTGCCGCGATGAACCGAGCTCGCGACCGCGCCCTGCCACCGCACCACGTCCGACCCGGCCCCGTGCGAGGGGCCGACACCGTGTGCCGCGCGAAAGGCGAGGTCCACCTCCCCTCCGACGGTCGCTTCCACAGCGTCGCGCTGTTCGAAGAGCCCATCGAGCTCACCACCCGCTACGTGGCCGTGCCGCGCCACGACGCACGGGTCTACCGGCGGGTCACCGCATCGCTGCAGCGCTCGGAGCCCCTGCTGCCGGGGCCGGTGGAGGTGCTCGTCGACGGAGCGCTGGAGATCACCACCCCATGGCAGGGCACCGCGAGTGCCGGGGCGCTCACGCTGCACCTGGGCGTGGAAGACCGGCTCGAGGTCGCCCGCAACGTTCGCTACGAAGAGGCCAGTGCCGGCATGTTCGGGGGGCGGCGAAAGCTGACGACTCGCATCGAGGTCGACGTAGCGAGCGCCATGTCCCGCGACGTAGAGGTCGAGCTGATGGAGCGGGTCCCCGTAGCGTCCGAAGGGGTCGACGTCTCGGTCGAGTTGGTAGAGGCCGCACCGCGAGCAGTGCCCTGGGAGGGGGGCGCCGACGACCCACTGCAGGAGGGGCTGCATCGTCAGCGCCTGCCATTGCCAGCTGGCGGCCGAGGCCATGCCCGCCTCGTGTATGCCGTGACCCTGTCCGCCAAAGACGAGCTCGTCGGAGGAGACCGCCGTGGATGAAGCCACAGTCGACGCCCCGGCCGTGCGGATCGAGCTGTTCGAAGACCGAGCCGCGGTGGTGCGGGAGGTGGCCTTGCGAGATGGTCGTCAGGCGCTGCGGATCGGTCCCCTCTCCCCCCTGCTTCGCGCCGAGGCGGTGGCCTTTGTCGGCGGTCAGTCGGTGTTGGTCGAAGACATGGAGGTGCGGCGCACGCTACAGCGCCGGGTCGACGCCGACCCCGAGGCCCTAGAAGGCCTTCGTGAGGCGGAAGAAGCGACCAGCGACGCCGTGTCGCAGGCTGAAGACGCCGTGCGGCGGGCCGACGACCGAGTCAATCGCGCCCACGAGGTGCTGCAAGCCGCGGCAGACGCCACCCCGGTCGCGCTGCAGAGTGGCGAAGCCCCCCAGCGCTGGCTGTCCGCCGTGCGGCGCCTGGCCGATGCGCGCCGAGCCGCCGTTGATGCAGCCCACGAGGCGCGTCAGGGCTTGGCACGAGCTCAGCAGGCCCACCAGCGCGCCGCCCAGGCCCTCGCGGAGCTGCGCCTCGGTCATCCGGTCGAGCAGGCGTGGCTCCATGCACGGGTGGTCGCCAACGGCGCAGGCTCGGCACGGTTCCGCTACGTCCTCCCGTGCGCGCTGTGGCGGCCCCTGCATCGGGCCACCCTGCAGGGCAACGAGGTCCGCTGGGAGGTCCAGGCGGCCGCCTGGAACGTCACGGGCGAGTCCTGGCACGACGTGGAGCTCGTCTGCTCTACCGCGAGGCCTGGGGAGCGCGCCGAGCCCCCCGTGCTCCGCGAAGACCGCCTCCAGGTGCAGCGTCGGGAGACCGAGCTCATCGTCGAAGCCCGCGACGAGGAAGTCACCCAGTCACGCGACGGGGAGCGGGCCATCGCCACGCATCTGCCCGGGGTCGACGATGGCGGCGAGACCCGCGTCTACGTAGCGCCGAAGCCCGTGAGCCTGCCGAGCCACGGCAAGCCCGTCCTGCTCACATTGGCCGAGTTGCAGATGCCCTGCCAACGTCGCTGGGAGGCGACTCCGGAGCGAGGCGCAGCCGTGGTCCTCCGAACCCGTCAGTCGCATACCGACACCCGACCGCTCCTGGCCGGCCCCGTGCATCTCGTGCGCGACGGCGAGTCCGTCGGTCGCACCCAGATCGAGCTGGTGCCACCGGGCGAGCCCTTCTCGGTGGGATGGGGCTCCCACGACAGCCTACGGGTCGTGCGCCGAACCGATCACCGCACCGACCGCACGCTGCTCCGAGGCACGCACGTGCACACCTTCGACACACGCCTACGGCTTAGCCACCTCGGCTCCGACATGGTCACGGTGCACATCACCGAGCGAGTGCCGGTGAGCGAGCTCACCGAGGTCTCGGTCTCCCTCGAGGATGTGACGCCACCCGCCACCGGCCCGGATCGCGACGGCTTCCTCACCTGGGAGCTGGTCCTGCATCCAGGTGACCAACAGACCATCACGCTCACCACCCAGGTGAAGGCGGCGTCGCGCGTGGTGCTGCCGTTCTGATCAGCCCTTCTTGGGCAGCTCGGCGACCATCGACTCCAGCTCCCCCTGCTCCCACATCTCCATCATGATGTCGGAGCCGCCGAGGAACTCCCCCTTCATGTAGAGCTGCGGGATGGTCGGCCAGTTGGCATAGTCTTTGATGCCCTGCCGCACTTCCATGTCGGACAGCACGTCGAACGTGCCGTAGTCGACGCCGAGGGCGTTGAGGATGCTGACGGCCCGCATGGAGAAGCCACACTGCGGAAAGTCGGGCGTTCCCTTCATGAACAGGAACACGGGCTTGGACTTGACCATCTCGTCGATGCGCTGCTGCGTAGACATGGAGGCTCCTCAGGCCGACCCGTAGGGCCAGGCGTCGGGGGTGTAGGTCTTGAGTGCCAGGGCGTGGATGTCGGCCTTCATGTGGTCACCCAGGGTGGCATACACCGCCTGGTGCTGCTTGACCCGGTTCAGGCCAGCAAACGCCGAGCTGGTGACCTCTGCTTGGAAGTGAGCGCCATCGTTCGCCGGATCGACCACGCGAGCCTGGCAATCGGGAAGGCCCGCTTCGATGAGCGCCTGGATGCGTTCGGCCGAGAACATCAACACCTCACTAGCGGCGCGGTATCCACGCTGCTGGAGCATGTCGAGGGGTACGGTTGCCCTGACCCGCCTTGTACGGGAAGCCGCAAGTTGCGACTGCCCGTACATGCCTACTTCTTTCGACCCTTGCCCTTCCCCTTCTTCTTCTTGCCGTCACCATCGTCGTCGCCGGATGCGTCGGGAAGCTCCAGTGTCGCCTCGCCGCCCATGTCGAACATCGTCATGCGACGCTGACCGGGTTGGTACAGCACGTAGCGCCCAGAAGGGACCGCATCCGCCGCCAGGTAGCGGAGCGTGCGCTCGCCCGCGCTCACTTCGGTGACCTTGGATGCGTCGACGTCGGCGGCCACGGGGGTCGCCACGTTGCCTTCGAAGGAGGACCCCACGTAGAACCACGGGGTCATCGGCTGGCTGCCCTCCAGCTCGAGCCGGTTGGGGTTCACCACGAGGGGCACAAGCTGCAGGTCGGTCGCCTCTCCTGACAGCACCAGGAAACCTCCCGCGGGCACCACCGGGAACTTCCCCGGGGTCGTGCCCGGGAAGTACACGGGCTCGGACCCGCCGAGGGGCACCTCCTTCTTCTGATCCGCGTTGCTCTTCACCGAGGTGAGCGCCCCGTCGACCAGCGTGTAGATGCCTTCCCCCTCTGGGGCTGGATAGGCCTTCGCCGACAACGGGCCCCCCGGACCGCCCGCCGGCACGCTGGCCAGATCGGGTGACACGACCTCCCCCGAGAGGGTCAAGGTGTAGCTGGTGCCGGCACACAAGCCGGCGACCGACAGGTTCCCCTGCTCATCGACCGCTCCCTGGAACGTGCGACAGCTCAAGGTGATGGCGGGGTCGTCGGCCGCTGCCACGACACCGAAGCCACCCAACGGCTCCCCAGACAAGCCATTCTCGACCGTTCCTTCCAAGGTGTAGCTCGACGAGCAAGCCCACAACGCGAGCAACCACATACAACCCCCCTCGCGCGGAGGCCCCTCCGCGACGCGCCCAGGGTAGCAGGTTGTAGGCCGAAGATGTGGGACTCGACGGCTGCTGGACTACCCGCTCAGGCTCTGCACGAGGGCTCGCGCCCGCTCGCGCACCGCGCGGACCACGTCTGCAGGCGCATCCTTCCCTTCCGCCGGAAACAACACACCGCGGGAGCTGGTAATGAGCGCCCCGCTCCCGTCGCGGCGGAAGTGGCCGCGCACATCGTCGACCGTGGCGCCTTGAGCGCCAAAGCCCGGCACCAGAAACCAGGCCTCCGGTAGGCGTTGCCGCCACCGCGGGGCCTCGTCGGGCAGCGTCGCCCCGACCACGACCCCCACACTCCCCGTGCCATCGCGGTTGGCCTCGGCAACCCAGTCGGCGACCTCCCCTGCCAACCCCGTGCCCTGCTGCCAAGGCCCCGCCCCAGGGTTGGAGGTACGCAACAACACGAAGAGCCCCTTGCCTGCCGCCCGCCGCTCAAGGAAAGGGGCCAGAGACTCAGGACCCAGGTAGGGGCTCAAGGTGACCGCGTCGGCGCCCACCGGGCCGTCATCGTCGAGCGTGGCGCGTGCATAGGCCTCCGCCGTCGACCCGATGTCGCCACGCTTGGCATCCAGCAGCACTAGCAGGCCCGCGTCGCGAGCCGCTGCCACCACCTCCTCCAGCGCGGCCACCCCGGGCGAACCCAGCTGCTCGAAGAACGCCACCTGCGGCTTCACCGCAGCGACCTCGCCGGCCACCGCCTCCACCACAGCGCAGCCGAAGCGCGCTACCGCACGGGCGGTGGCTACCCGCGACTGGGAGCCCGTCACGCCGGGCACCCGCTGCAAGTGCGGGTCGATGCCCACACACGCGGGCGCCGTAGCCGCTACCCGCGCCTGGAGGCGCGCGCCAAAGCCGATCACAGCTTGGGGTAGTTCACGTCGAGGGTCATCTCGATGATTTCGGGGTCGAGCTCCTCCGGCTCTTCGCCCTCCTCCACTTCTTCCGGCTGGGGCCAGGCCTCTTCGTCGAAGGCGAACGTTACGTCTTTGAAGCGCTGGTTGACGCAACGGAGCACCATGGCGTTGGTGTTCTTGGACCGCTCGTCGAGGGTCGTCGACACCGAGCCATCATCCTTGAAGGTGAGCGTCAGCGACATCCGGCCGTTGACCTCCTCACCCTCGTCGCGGAACACGCCGATGCAGTAGTCGATGGCTCCGAGCTCACGACGGAGCCGGTCGTCGATGAGCTTGCGGCCCACCAGCTCGCCGATAGCCTCGGTCGGACGACCAAACGACATCTCGGTGAACTCGGGCTCCGGGGTCTCCCACAGCTCCATGGCCTCGGCCCGCACCTGCTCGATCTCGGCGAGGCTGATCTTGCACCACTTGTCGTTCATGGACAGGCTCTTGCCCGACTCGTCGAGGGCCATGATCGCTGCCATGCAGCTGTTCACCACGTCTTTCACGCGGCCGCCATCGCCCAAGAGCACCTGCAGACCCGTGGCCTCGGTGTCGACGAACACGTCGTCGAGGTAGGTCACGGGGTCTTCCTCTTCTGTGTCGCCGTACCAGGTAGTGGGACCCCAGTTCACGACGCGGGCGCCAGCACCGGACCACAGCTCTGCCTTGAGGTCCATATCGGTGGCGACCTCGAGGGGCAGGAACGTCACCTGCAGGTAGACCAGCTCCTCGGGAACCAGCACATCCGCCTTCACCTCTTCAGCGCGGAGCAGCAGGAGCGCCTTGCCGCCGGCTCCCTCCACGACCTTGACGAGATCCTGAGCGTCGTCGCCCTGGCTCATCACGATGAGGGGCCGAAGGCCGTTGGGCTGCACCTGGTCGATGGGCGTCTCGTCGGCGTACCAGCCTGCCCCATCCCACGCGAACCGACGCGTCCAGGTCTCCTCTGCGTACACGTAGACATCGCCGAAGCCGCCCCGCTGGGCGTGGCCCGACAGCGTCTTGTCGCCCACCTGCAGCAGTGCGGCGGGGATCTCCGTGCCGATCTCGTTGAACATGGCCGCTGCAGGGTTGTTGTTGGCGACAGCCTGCAGGGTGTCGATGCGCCATCCCTCGAGGGTGCGTGCGCCGCCGACCACCAGGAACACCGCCATAGCCGCCCACACGTCGAGGAGCGTGAAGCGGTCGACGACCTCGCCGAGCTCGTTGTAGAAGCCGGCAAAGCCGATGGCGAGGGCGAAGCCGAACGCAATCCACGACAGCGTCATGGTCGGCGCGGCCACGTCTTGCCACATCATGATCGCCTGCGACAGGTCGCTGGCCTTCACCGCGATGCCTTCGGGGCCGAAGGACTCCATGCGGTTGCCCATGGTCATTGCCCGACCACCGTAGGACACGCCGAGGATGAGGGAAATCCCCGACACGAAGCGCATCGACGCCACGCGTTCGGCGTGCTCGTAGAGCGCGCGCTTGAGCGCGCCCACGGCAACGCCGATGCCGCCGATGAGCACCAGGCCCGACAGCATCACGGCCTGCATGCCGCCCACACCGTGGTAGCCGGCGTAGCCGAAGATGGTCGCTGCACCGATGACCGACAGCAGGGCGGTCACGCCCGCGGCGATCGGGGTCATCCGACCCTCGGGACCGGCCAGGAAGGCGCCCACGGCAGCTCCCCAGGCGGCGGCGCCGAACAGCAGCGCGGCCACCCAGCGACCGGCCCACTCCACCGCGAGGGAGTCGTACAGCCCCTGCGCAGCCAGCGGCACGATGTTGTTGGCTTCAGCGGCGGCGATATCGCCCATGAATCCACCGGCGGCGAACCACGCGCTCAGGGCCGAGGCCCCCGCGACGAGGAGCGGCCCCAGCACCCAGACCACCAGCGGCACACGCCGCTTGGTGGCGGCCAGACCGGTCGCACCGAGAATCATCAGGAGAGCGAGGCCACCCAGGCCCAAAACGACGACGGGAACATCGGACATCCGAAAGACTCCTCAGACCGGCCGCTTGTAACGCAGAGGCTCCAGACCACTTGTCGATGCCCCGTCAAACGGTTGCCAACCCGTCGGTGGACCCTCCACAACACGGTGTGGGTCGACATCGTGAGCAGGCCCATCCACGGCGCGCTGCGGGGATCTGGGGGCGGTGCGGCTGGCGGCAACCGATCGGCGCGGGGCATGATGACCCATGCCGCTGTGGCCCCATCTCTGGCACGATCTGGCTGGGTATGCGCTGGCTCGGTGGCGCGACCAACACTCGGAGGGGTCGGTGGCCTTCGACCTCGACCACGGCGTGGAGACGGGTCGGTGGACGCTGTCGGGCTACGAGCCCACCCCGCCACATCTTGCGAAGGCGGTGCTCGACGCGCAGCCCATGCCCTCCGAGGGAGCAGCCTTCGTCGACGTCGGAGCCGGCAAGGGCCGCATGCTCTTCCTCGCCGCACGCCGGCCCTACGCCCGAGTAGTTGGGCTGGAGCTCGACGCCACCTTGGTGAAGGTCGGGCTGCGCAACCTCCGTGAGGGACGAGACCCCCAACGGCGCTCCATCGACGTCCAGCTCCTACACGCCGACGCAACCCGGTGCGCCTGGCCGACAGAGCCGCTCGTGCTCTACCTGTACAACCCGTTCGATGCTGAGACCCTCGAGGTCATGCTCGGCAGGGTCCAGGCCAGCCTCGCGGCGAGTCCTCGTTCCTGCTGTCTCGCCTACGTCAACCCGCTCTACCCAGAGCCCTTGAAGGCACGCGGGTGGAGATGCCTCGCCTCCGGCGGGATCGGAACGGGAAGATGGGCGTGGTGGACTCCGCCAGAACGCGGCGCATAGGTTCAAGGTTGAGCATGACCGTTGGGGAGTTGGCAGCGGCTGGGGTCATGTCATGTGCCCAGAAAGGCCTTGTACGGGCAGTCGCAACCAACGTGCGGGAGGTGGACACCCCTTTGTACGGGCAGACGCAACTTGCGGCTGCCCGCACAATCCACATTGCCGTCAACCTTCCGCCACCGACGTCCGTCACCCATCGGGCAAACGCCGCCTTTCGCCGGCATGCAGCTTGCTATCAGCCGGACAGATGGAGGGTGACATGGTCTGGCTCCCTGGTCCCACGTTCGATCGAAGCGAAGATGCCATGGCGTTGCGCTTCGCCCACCTCCGCTGGGGCGACGACAGCGGAACCCTCCGCTGCCCCGACTGTCAGGCTTCCCTGTGGAGCGTGACAGACCGACCGCGGGTTTTTGGCTGCTCGGGGTGCCACTGTCAGCGGAGCGTGACCGCCGGGACCCTCCTGCATGGGGCCAAGATCCGTCTGTGGCAGATCTGGGCCTTGCTCGTCAATCTCACCCAGGAGCACCGGCCTTCGGCTCGCGCGCTGGCCTGCGCCCTCGGCCTTCACCCCGAGACCGCGTGGCAGTGGCGCCACCGGATTCTGCTGGGCATCGCCTCGCTGCCTGCCAAGGTGGGAGGTCACCTACACAGCGCTTCTCGGCGGGTTCCCATCCGGCGCCCGACCCACCATGCGCCGCCTCTCCCGGCCGACGCGAGCCGCGCCCTCCGACACCTGTGTGCCACGCGACGTTTCGCATGCGTGAACCTCATTGGTTGCTCCGGAGAGCCGTGGGTGGCCCAGGTCGGCTACGAGCTCGCTCGCACACTCACCGAGGCCATCGGCTACCAGCCTGCACTGATCCCGAGCTGGGCCGTGGATGGCGCGCGCGCGGTTCTCGACGATATCGAGACCCATATTCGCCATGTGTTCCATGGCGTGAGTGCGCGGTGGCTGTCTCGCTATGCCCAGTTTGCCGCCAAGCGGGCGTGGCAGCCATGGTCCGCGGAGTCGATGTGCCGCCGAATACTCGGCCTTCCTCCTGCCACGTTCGATCGCCTCCGACCCGGTACATGCGCCAAGGTCGACGCCCTCGTGGCTACGACGATTGACCGGCCCTACTGCTACCTACGGCCCGGGTACCCGCAGACCGACTACGTCGATGGGACCTCGTTGCTGGTGAGCTGATGGGATAGATCGCCAGGATGGAAGCTGCTGTCGTCGTGCTGGTCGTGACCGCCCTCGTTGTCGGGCTGCTGAAGTGGGGTGGGCGCCCCCACACAGAGGTGCGCTTGCACGGTGGGGAGGCGGTGGTCCGCAGGGGCACGCCCCCGCGGGCCCTCGTTCATGACCTGGCCGACATCGCCAAGAGCACTCCCCAAGGCGAAGGCAGAGTGCTGCTCAGCGGTGCCGGCAACAAGGTCCACATCGACATCGATGGCCTTGACGAGGGCCTGGCACAGCGCGTCCGCAATGTCGTTCGGATGCACCAGGAGCGGATCAGGTAGGCCCAGCCACGTAGCGAATCCACGCGATCAGTGCCGCACGGTCTTCCACCGACAGTCGCGACGTTCCCTCGGCCACGATGCTCCCCATGCCCCCGCCGGCGAAGTCACCGTCAGGCTCCATCCCCATCATCAGGAAGGTCTCGAGGTCGCCGTCGCTCCAGTCGAGAGCGACCAGCGAGGGCCCAGGCCGAGGCCCCTCTGTCGTGCCTTCCAGGTCGTGCCGACGCCACAGCACCTTTCCGATGCCGTTGCGCGGGGTGTGGCACTCACCGCAGTGCCCGACCGCGTTGGCCAGGTAGGCGCCCCGCTGCAGCACGGGGTCGTCGGGCGCGGGGCGCGGCCCCTTGCGGAAGGCGACGAGCCGCCACAGAGGCAGCCGCCAGCGCCCACCTACCTCATGGGGCGTGTCGGGCCGCGGGTCGGCCGGTACCTGCTGGAGAAATGCCCACAAGTCGACCAGGTCGTCATCCGACAGGCCCGTGAACGAGGGGTAGGGAAAGGCCGGCCAGTAGGCATGCCCGTCGGGCGACACGCCCCTGAGCATCGCCCGCTCGAAGTCCTCGAACGACCACGCCCCGATGCCGTGCTCGGGATCGGGCGTGATGTTCGAGCCGTAGAACGTGCCGAAGTCGGTCTCGATCGCGTGACCCCCCGCATAGGCGGCCCCATCGTCGGCTGTGTGGCAGGAGGCGCACCCCGCCAGGCCTGCCAGCACCTCACCCCACTCGGGATCCGGTGTGCCAGCCAGCGCCAGCCCGAGCCACAGGATCAATCGTCGTCGACCTTGAAGTCGTCGTGACAGCCGCCACACGCCTTGCCGACCTGCCCGAAGGCCGCGACGGTCGCGGCCGGGTCGTCGCCTTCAGCAGCCTTCAGCCAGGCCTCCGCCTTCGTGACCAGCTCGTCGGCGGCCTTGTCGAAGGCTGCCCGGTTCGACCACACCTCCGGCTTGGACTCCGACTCGACCTTGTCGGGCCCAGTTCCCTCTGGGAACAACGTCTTCACGAGCCGGGCGTAGTTCACCGCCCCCTGGGCGTGGGCCTTCATGTCTGCTGGGCGCGCCACCTCGGACTTGGCGATCATCGCGGCGGCCGACATGTGCTTCGACAACCCGCTCATGACAGTCTGCCGGTACTTCACCGTCTTGTCGGGGGCATCCCCCGCATGGGCGACGACGGGGGCCGCGACGCAGAGCGCGGCGAGGATCAGGGTACGCATACGGGACCTCCAACACGGCCGACACCTAACGCCGCGTCCTTCGTCCCGTTGTCGCGATGCGTCACGGCCCCCTCGCGCCTAGGAAGGCTGGCGCAGCTCGTCGGCGATCTCTGCCGGCAACGGGAACCACCGCAGCGCCTCGAAGCCCTCCGACAGCGCCTCGGCGGGCTCCACTTCCGCCTGAGCAGCGCGCGCGACCAGCGCTCGGGCCTCTGCGAGGTAGCCATGGAGAGCCGACTCGGGCTCGGTGGCGTGACGGGAGCGGAACTCCATGCGGCCGCTGCCATAGTCGACATCGTGTAGCGACATCACCGACTCCGGCCTCGCGTCACGGTGCCGCCACAGGCCCGTTCGCGGGCAGAAGCGGTAGAGCGGCAGGAAGCGCCAGCCCTCTGTAGCCACCAGGTCGATGGCCTCGATGAGGAACTGAAACGTCGCCTCGGAGATGAAGTAGTTGAAGTTGACTCGAACCCATCCAGGCTTGATGCCCTCGAGCCCCAGGCTCACTTGCTGGTGGAAGCGCTCGGACTCCTCCAGATCGATGTCGAGCAACGAGTGACCGTACGGCCCGGCGCAAGAGCAGCCCCCTCTCACCTGGATGCCGAGCAGGTCGTTGAGGAGCGCCACCACGAAGCTGTGGTGCAGGTAGCGCTCGCCGTGACGCACCATGAACGACACGATCGACAACCGCCAAGCGTCGGCGTTGCCGAGGATGTGGATGTTGGGGTTGGCTCGCCATCGGTCGATGGCACGTCGGATGAAGGCGTGCTCTCGCTCCCGGATCACCTCGGCCCCCACCGCCTCCTTGAGCTGAAACACCAGGCCCGCCCGGATGGACTCGATGATCGCCGGCGTGCCGCCTTCCTCCCGATGCTCGGGGTCGTCGAGGTAGGTGTGCTCGGTGGACGACACGTAGCTGACCGTTCCTCCCCCAGGCGTGCTGGGAACGCTGTTGCGCAGCAGGGAACGCTTCACCACCAGCACACCCGGTGTGCCCGGCCCACCGATGAACTTGTGCGGCGAGATGAAGATGGCGTCTTTGTAGACGAGGTGCCCGTCGTCGGCGTCGTCTTGCATGTTCATCTCGATCTGCACGTAGGGCCCTGCGGCCGCGAAGTCCCAGAACACCACCCCGCCGTAGCGATGCATCAGCGACGAGGTCTCCCTGGTCTTGCTTCCGATCCCGGTGACGTTGGAGGCCGCAGAGAAGCTGCCGATTTTCATCGGCCGATGGGCGAAGGCGACCAGCTGCTTCTCGAGCACGTCGAGGTCGATGAGCCCATTGCGGTCTTCGGGGATCATCACCACATCAGCGATGGACTCGCGCCACGGAAGCTCGTTCGAGTGGTGCTCGTAGGGCCCGATGAACACTACGGGGCGCTCGTTCTCCGGGATCTGCTGGGAGAACCGGTAGCGCCGGTCGAGGTCCGCGGGAAGCCGCAGGTTGAGGATGTCGATGAGCTTGTTGATGGCACCGGTGGCACCCGAGCCGGAGAAGATGACGACGTCGCGCTCGTCGCCCCCCACCGCCTTCTTGATGATCCGGCGCGCATCTTCACGAAAGCGGGTCGTCTGCAGGCCGGTGCCCGAGGTCTCGGTGTGGGTGTTCGCGTATAGCGGCATGACGTGCTGCCGCAGGAAGTCCTCAATGAAGGTGAGGGACCTCCCTGACGCGGTGTAGTCGGCGTAGGTGACCCGCCGCGCCCCGAACGGACCGTCGATCGCCTGCTCCTCGCCGATGGTCGAGGTGCGGATGGTCTCGATGAGTCGCTGCCGGTCGCTGGGGAACACATACACCTCGCGGAGCCCCATTCTACCTCGCTTCGCCACGCAGGGCCGCCAGACGCTCCGCCACCTCCGGGCAGTGCCTGCTGTTGGGCAACACGTCACACAGCGCGAGGCGCTCGGACCGGTAGGGCGCGAAGTCCGGGTCGCTCCAGTCCAGCCGCCACACCACCTCGTCGGTCGCAGGATCGACCTCGACGACCGACGAGTGGCCGTCCCGCCCGCTGAAGCACGAGAAGTAGCCTTGTGTGACCGCCACGTGCCCGTCTGGCAGCCGATCGGCGTCGCCCACGAAGGAGTTGTACCAGCCGGGCTCCGTCCACTCCCAGAGCACCTGCGCCTCCCGGGCATCGAAGTCGAGCTGCAGCTCCAGGACCCGGCTGTCGGGAAACAGACCGCGGGTCGTTCCGTTGTCGTGCAGGAGCAGGCGACCATCCGCCGAGATCTCCGGATCGTGCTGGAAGTAGAACCAGTCACGGGACTCCAGCGCCTGCCCGTCGACATCGAAGAGCGCCCAGTCCCCGTGGGGGCCGATGCGGTGCGTCAGATCGCCGGTGTCGGGATCCAGCCGCCAGATCTCGTCGATGGTGACCACCGATAGGTACAGGCCGGTGCCCAGCGGGTCGGCCGCCAGCGACAGGCTGTTGGCGGTCCACGAGCCCAGGTCGGGGGTGTCGGCGAAGTGCAGCTGGTCACGGTCGACGAGCTGCTGGCTCGACCACGACCAGGTGAGCTCGTCGGTGGTGGGGTCCCACTGCTCGATGGCGACACCGAGCTGCCGGTCGCCACCGTCGCTGATCTCCTCGAACGACAGGGTCAGGAAGGAACCATCGTCGAGGCGCTCGGAGTGATGGTTGAAGCCCAGCCCGATGGCCGGAACCGTGCGCTCGTAGACCTCGCTGCCGTCGAGCTCCACGGTGCGGAACAGCCCCTGGTGCGGGATGCTCGCGTCGGTGGTGCCCCACCCGCCCCCGATGTGGACCAGGCCCTCGGGCTGCAGGAACGACACATCGAGGTCGATGCTGGGGATGGGCTCGGGTACGGGCAACAACCAGCGCGGGGCGCCCTCGTGGTCCACCATCACAACATGGGACTGCTGGCTGGTGAGGACCGAAGAGCAGGCACGCATATCGGCGAACAACGTGAGGAACGGCTCGGCATTCGGCGGAGCGGCCGTGGTGACCTCATAGCCGAGCAGGGCCTCGGGGAGCGCAGGCGTCGTCACCGTGTCGGTGGCCTGCCCGCCGGGGCCATGGACCTCGCAGGAGTACCTCGCATCGGTGGTTGCCCCCAGCAGCACCCACGTCTGCTCACCGGTGACCCCCTCCCCCTCGAGGAGCAGGACCTCCTCCGACAGGTCGTCACGGGTGCAGGCCGCCCACGTGGGCCCTGCAGCAGCCAAGGTGATGGTCACGTCGAGAGCCAGCAGCTGCGTGTCGGAGGACTCGACTGTCAGCGTAGGCGGTGCCACAGGCGCGGTCGGTGGCGACGAGGTCGTCGGCGGCGAGGTGCCGGGAGGGGTGGAGGAGCTCGGTGGCCCCTCCTTGGTGCCGGTCGCGTCGTCGGGGGAGCATGCAAGGGCGAGCAGCAGCCACATGGGAGTCTCCTGACAGATCGAGCCGAACGGGATTGTACGGGCAGCCGCAACTTGTGCCTGCCCGTACAAGAGGCGAGCGGGATTGTACGGGCAGCCGCAACTTGTGCCTGCCCGTACAAGCGGCAAACGCGGCCGTAACCGACCCAACTGGCCCGGGTGGTACCATCCCTCCGTCCGCGGAGGCCCCGTGCCACTCGCTGCCCTCGTTGCCATCACTCAGGTGTGGGCTGCCGACCTTCCTGCCCCCGACTGCCCGTCGACCGTGCCCGTCACCACGGTCACCCAGACCACGGGTGCCGCCACCGCCAGCTTCGCCGGCCTCGACGTGGCGGGCTTCGAGAGCCACGCCGACACCCTGTGGCGGTCCCTGCCTTGCGTCGACGAGCCCCTCGGGCCGCTGGAGGTCGCCGACATCTACGCGGTGCGGGCCCTCGACGCGTTCCTCGACGGGCAGACCGAGCGCGTCGACCACAGCATGGCTTCCCTGCGCCACGCCGTGCCCGGCTACCGACTATCGACCGCCATCGCCCCCAAGGGGCACCCCCTGCGTGCCGCCTACGACGCCGCAGAGACCACCCCGCTCCCCCCCACCGATGACCTCCCCGTGCCCAGCGAGGCCAGGCTGCTCGTCGATGGCCAGCCCGTGCTGTCCCGACCGACGGACCGTGCCGTGTTGCTGCAGCTGCTGACCGCTGACGGCGACGTCCGCTTCACGTCGCTCCTCGAAGCCGACGCCCCCACTCCGGCCTATGAGGCCATCAGCGACGACTACCGAGCCGCATACTTGTCGGAGGCCAAGGTCATCCGCGTCCGCCAGCGACGCCCCGTCGAGCTCGTCGTCGCCTCGAGCGTCGCTCTCGGTGGCGCAGCGGCCATGTACGGGTTGTCCCGTGGGGCCCGCGCCGAGTTCCTCGACCCCACCACCCCCACCCCCGACCTCGCCGGGCTGCGAGCCCGCACCAACGGGCTCCAGACCGCGTCCCTGCTCACCGGGCTCGCCGGTGCCGGCCTGGGCGTCGCGGCTGCGGTGGCCTGGTGAGCGGCCCGTCGCGGCGCTACCGCATCGTCGAGCCCGTCGGCAAGGGCGCCTTCGGCACGGTCTACCATGCCCAGATGGTCGGCGAGGGCGGCTTCACCAAAGACGTCGCCATCAAGCTGATGAATGCCAGCGCCGACGATGTCGATGCGCAGGCGGCCCGCCACCGCGACGAAGCCAGGCTCCTGGGCCTCATCCGCCACCGTGCCATCCTTCAAGTCGACGGGCTCGTGCGCCTCAACGGCACCTGGGCCGTGGTGATGGAGTACGTCGACGGCGCCAACCTGCACCAGGTTCTACGCGCCGGCCCCATGCCCCTGCCCTGTGTGCTCGAGATGGCCGCGGAGGTCGCGAGCGCGCTGCATGTGGCCCACACCGCGACCCGTGCCGATGGCGAGCCCCTCGGCCTGGTGCACCGCGACATCAAGCCCTCGAACATACAGCTCACCACCGCCGGCGAGGTCAAGGTCCTCGACTTCGGCATCGCCCGGGCCTCTTTCGACACGCGGGAGTCCGAGACCGTCGGCGTCATCCTCGGAACCCTCACCTACATGTCCCCCGAGCGCCTCGACGGCATCGATGGGCCCGCAGGCGATGTCTACGCCCTCGGCATCCTCCTCGTGGAGTCCGCGGCACGGCGTCGCATGAAGAAGACCTCGTCGTCGCGCGAGCGCCACGCCGAGACGGTGCGCATGGCCGACATCCACCTGGAGGAGGCGCTGGGGGAGACCGGCCAGGCCCTGCGCGGCCTCGTCCGCAGGCTGCTGGCCTACGACCCGGAAGACCGACCCGACGCGGGGGAGCTGGAGCGCCTCCTTTGGCGCCTGCGCGACGAGGCCGGTGCCCCCCGCCTCGCGGAGTGGGCCCCGCGTGCAGTGGCCCTCGCCCAAGACCTCGCCCGCACCAAGCTCGCCCACGACGACCTCACCGGCGACGTGCTCACCGAGCAGTCCGAGACGATGGTGCTCCGCGAAGGAGACGAAGAGCCGACGAGGGGCCGCTCGCTGGGGGCCTGGCTCGTCGCAGCAGGCGGGCTGGCCACCCTCGCCGGGCTGGCCGGACTGCTCCTCGTCGCGGGCATCTGGTGGTTCGTCCTTCCCGACGACCTGGCGTCCGTCCCGGCCCCGACCCCCGTGGCGACACCGCCTCCCGAGCCCGAACCCCAGCCGGAGCCCGCACCCGAGCCCGAGCCCGCACCCGAGCCCGAGCCCGAGCCCGCCGCAGCCCCTTCCCCGCGCCCAGCCCCCGCCGCGCCAGCCCCCGCCGCGCCAGCCCCCGCCCCGATGCCCGACGCGCCCCCCGCCGACGCCGGCACCGTCACCGTCGAGGGCGCCGGCGCCACCGTCACCCTGCATGGCGAAGGAGGCAGCCACGGCCCAGGCGTCGTCCCCGCCGGCAGCTACCGCGTCGCAGCCCGCTTCGGCGACACCGAGGTCGATGCGGGCACCTTGATCGTGGTCCCCAACCAGACGCACACCATCCGCTGTGTCGCCGCCATGCGCCTGTGTCGGCTGCAGTGAGGTCCCCCATGCCGTTCTTCCGATGGACCCTCCCCCTCGCCCTGGTCGGCTGCACCTACCTGTCCGACGACGACCTCGCCGAGCGCCTCGACCTCGACGACGACGGGGTCCCCGCCACCACCGACTGCGACCCCAGCTCCCCCGACGCCTCCGTCGCCGCCGACTACTTCGCCGACGGCGACGGCGACGGGGCCGGCGCCCCCCTCGACGCGCAGACCTTCTGCGGTCCGCCCCCCGATGGCTGGGTCGCCAATGCCCTCGACCAATGCCCCGACAACCCCGCCCTGACCAGCCCCACCCTGTGGTGGGAAGACCTGGATGGAGACGGCGTCGGTAACCCCGACCAGCCCCACACCGACTGCCGCAGCGAGCCCGATACGGCCCGCGCCTGGCCCGGCACCCCCGACTGCGACGACACCGACCCCGACGCGGCCGATGTCATCGACTGGTTCGTCGACGCCGACGGAGACGGGGTCGGCGCCAGCGGAGCCACCGCCGAGCCTGGTTGTGGCGCGCCCCCTGCCGGGTACTCCGTGCTCGCCAACGACGACTGCGACGACGAGCGCGCCCTGACCCGCGCCCTCGACTACTACGTCGACGACGACGGCGACGGCTTCGGCGATGCGGTCGACGTGCGCACCGCTGCGCTGTGCGCCACCTCGGCACCGGCCGGCTACGCCGACACCGCCGACGACTGCGACGACACCGACGACCAGCTGTTCGAGCCCCTCCCCTACTACGTCGACGGCGACGAAGACGGCTTCGGCGGCGACACCATCGTCGACCTGTGCGAGCGAACGGCCCCCCAGGGCTACACCACTGCGTCGGGCGACTGCGACGACGAAGACGCGCAGCAGTTCCCCGGCAACCACGAGCTGTGCGACCTGCAAGATCAGGACTGCGACGACGAGATCGACGAAGACCTCGCCTTCGTCGGCTACTTCGTCGACTTCGACCAGGACGGCTATCCATCCGTCGACATCGAGCTGCTCTGCGACGAGCCCCTGACCGGCTACCTCCCCGTCGACACCCACCTCGAGACCGACTGCGACGACACCGACCCGACCGCCTACCCCGGCAACGACGAGCAGTGGGGCGTGGTCGACGACGGCGTCGACAACGACTGCGACCCCGCCAACGACCGCGATCAAGACCTCGACGGTGCCGACCGCTACGACGGCGACTGCGACGACACCGACCCCGACATCTCGCCCTTCGTCCGCGAGATCTACTACGACGACATCGACAACGACTGCGACCCGCTCACTCGAGACGACGACATGGACGGCGACGGCTACGACGCCGACGCCGACGACTGCGATGACACCAACCCCGAGGTGTTTCCCGGCGCGTTCGAGGTGCCCCTCGACGGCATCAACAACAACTGCGACCCGGCCGAGGGCACCGGCATCCTGTGTGGCATCGACGCCGACCGTGACGGCCAGGGCGACCTGCTCGACCTGCTCCCCACCGACGGCCGCGATCTCGTCGACTGCATCGGGGCGACCAGCGAGGCGGGCCTGCCAGTGGGTCCCCCCGATGACTGCGACGACAACGAGCCCACCACCCACCCCGGCGCCCTCGAGCGCTGCGACGGCATCGACAGCAACTGCGACGGTGACGCCGACAGTCGCTTGATCAGCCTGATGATCGACGGCGAGCTGAAGCTCCCCCTGGCCGAGGGCAGCATCTTCCTGCCGTCGGCGGGAGAGAGCAGCCTGCTGGTCGAGGTCTGCTCCGACAGCGCCGACCCCCTGCAGGTCTCCCTCGACTTCAACGACCTGCAGGGGCGCGACATCCAGGTCGTCGGGCGCTGGACCGGGGCAGAGGTCAACGCCTTCACCGACCGGCCCGCCATCACCCCCACCGACAACGGCAGCTACCTGGTGGGCGCTATCGGCACCGGCAACCTCCACATCGAGGGGCTGCGGCTCGAGGGCGACGGCAGCGCCGACCTGTTCCTGAGTGCCGAAGAGATCTCCTTCTACGACACCCACTGGGACGGCGTCGAGGCCTCCATCGACGACTTCCTCGGCGACGCCACCGTCAGCATCGGCCCCATCTTCGATGTGCTCGTCGACAGCCAGATCGTCATGAACGGGGGCCGGGTCGAGCTCGACCGCATCTTCCTCGACCCGCAGACCAAGCCCCTCATCGTCGCGGATGGCTCGCTGATCATCCTCGACAGCACCTCGCTGTTCGAGTCGGCCTTTCCCCTGGTCGACGCCTTCGGAAGTTCGATCTCAGCCATCGAGGTGTCGTCGTACGGTGCGCAGAGCGCCCTGTACGAGCTCGAGCAGTCCCAGCTCACCGACCTCGGCTCCTCCTACGTCGACGGCCTGCTGCCCGTGTTCGACCTGCTCGACGCGAGCATGACCGGCATCGACACCTCCTTCAAGGGCAACCTGGGCGGGCTGATCGTGGCCAGCGGCGGCTCCACCCTGCTGAGTGGCGGCGACCTGACGAACAACAGCGGCCCCCTCGTCGATGCCGTCGACCACGACGTGACCATCGCCAGCCCCCACCTGGCCGACGGCAACACCGCAGACGACGGCGCCCTGTTCGTGCTCGACCAGGGCGACCTCACCCTCGAGGAGGTCGTGCTCGCCGCATGCCCTCGCATGGGTATCGCCGATCTCACCGACGGCGATCTGGAGGTCGAGGGGGGCCTGTGGACCTGCGAAGCGGAGGGTCAGGGGGCCCCGCTGTTGACCGTCGCGGGCGGCGATGTCGACCTACGTGCGCTCACCCTCGAGGGCTCGGGAGGCGCGCCGCCCTACACCCTCGACACCACCGACGGCACCACCACCCTCTTCGACGTGTCCATCACCGCCCGAGGCACCGGCGACGGCACCCACCTACCCCCACTCCCCGTCCTGCAGACAGGGGCCGGCGACCTCGCCCTCACCGACGTCACCCTCAGCAGCAGCAACTGCGACAAGGGCAAGGGCTGCGACGAGGCCGTCTACGGCGTCACCCTGCTGCAGGCCGACAGCACCATCGTGCGCGCCAAGGGCCTGTCGACCACCACCGCGGGGGTCGGCGTCGACCTCACGAACGGTGCCGTGCTTGCCCACAGCACCCTGGTCCCCTTCCCCGGAGGCCCGTGCTTCAGCGGCGAGACCCAGACCCACGCGGGTGCCCGTGCCGTGCAGGCCGATGCGAGCTCCATCATCGACGTCTTCGGCTGTGGCACCCCCGAGCAGGCCTTCTTCGGCACCTGCTCCTCCCTCGATGCCATCGTCGGGGTCGAGTGCACCGGGGCGGCGTGCATCTGCGACGACGGCACGTAGCGCTACAGCTCGTCGGCCAGGAAGGCCGATAGCAGCACCCCCAGCACGATGATCACCGAGCCTAGGGCGAACACGAGAGGCAGTGCGGTCATCTCGACTCCATGGGGCCAGCCCTCCCCGCCAGCGTCGGCGAGCAGAAGCGGACAGGCACACGACCCTTCGGCGTGGCGGGGAGAGCAGCCCTAGTTGAAATTGATTTTCATTTTCATAGCCGCCTTGGGTGGACCTGTCCAGTCCCGATCCGTACTCGTCGCGACCTGCGGGGTTTCGTAACGGTCGGTCTCGACCACGTGGGCTGCCGATGGCAGCGGATACCGACGCCGGCTGGAGTTCCCATGCTGTTGTTCGCCGTGCTCGCTTGCTCGTCCCCCACCCCCGTCGGTGTGCCCGTCGGTGCGCCCGTCGAGGCCATCGTCACCCGACCCACCGCCGAGTGGGTCGAGGAGGAGCGCGACAAGACCGCCGCTCGCCTGGAGAAGACCGAGGGGGGCCAGCTCCTCGCCGAGGCCATCGAGGCGCACGGCGGCCTCACCCCCTGGCTGCAGGCGGGCACTCTCGCCTTCGACTTCGACTACGCCCCCCTCGACGACCCGGCGAAGCGTCGGTACAGCCGCAGCCGGGTCGACCTCCGCTCCCGTCGCGCCGTGCAGCACGAGCTGGGTGACGGCGCCGACGCCGCCCTTGGCTGGGACGGAACCACCGCCTGGATCACCCCCTCCCCCGACGCCTTCCCCTCCGACCCGCGCTTCTGGGCGATGACCCCGTTCTACTTCGTCGGCATTCCCTGGGTGCTGGCCGACCAGGGCGCGAACGCCGAGCGCCTCCCCGACACCGTGGTGCCGGGAGCCGCCGTCGAAGGCCCGCTCCCGACCCTCAAGATCACCTACGCCGACGGCACCGGCGATGCCCCCGACGACTTCTACGTCCTGCACCTGCACCCCACCACCAAGGAGGTGCTGGCCCTCCGCTACATCGTGACCTTCCCGGCCTTCTTCCCCGACGGTGGGCACAGCCCCGAGAAGCTCATGATCTGGAGCGATCTGGTAGAGGTCGACGGGCTGCGCTTCGCCACCCACTACAGCTCCCACGCGTGGAACGACGGCGCGCCCGGGCCCCAGAACACCCGGGTCGAGGTCGCGAACCTGGTGGTCGGCGACCCCATCCCCGAGGCCGACTTCAGCGAGTGACCGCTAGCGGTGCTGGTCGACCAGGATGGCGTTGCCGTCGGGGTCGACCAGGGTGAAGCTCGCGGGCCCGGTCGTCGACTCGTCGGCCTCGGTCGTCAGCGCGATGCCCTTGGCCTTGAGCTGCTGCTGCAGCTGGCGCACATCGGTGAACGCGTCGACGTTCTGCGCCGACTGGTCCCACCCGGGATTGAACGTGAGGATGTTGCCCTCGAACATCCCTTGGAACAGACCGATCACCGTGTCTCCGTTCTTCAGGATCAGGTAGCCGTGATCGGCGTTGCCGCCCAGGGCGTCGAAGCCGAGCGCCTCGTAGAACGCGCGGGAGGCGGCGAGGTCTTTGACCGATAGGCTGACCGAAAAGGCACCGAGCTGCATGATGGACTCCGTTCGTGAGGGGCCACCGCGTATCTCGTCGCGAGGCCCCGCCCCGGGGTAGGGTGCGCCATGTCCACTCCCCGCTCTCCGCTGATGCTGATCTGGTCGTCGATGTGCACCTCGATCGTCATCTTCTTCATCGTGGCGATCACCGCCGCTCCCGACGACCCTTCCCCCGACGACGAGAGCGCCGCCCTCGCGCTGCTGGTCCTCGGGCTGATGCAGTCGGCGGTCGCGCTGGTGGGGGCCCCGCTGCTGTTCCGCGCCCAGCCAGCCCAGACCGCCTACATCATCCGCTTCGGCCTCATGGAAGCGGCGGCGACCTTCGGGCTGGTGGCCTACTTCCTGGGCGCGCACCTGCCGGCGGCCGCGCTGATGGGGTGGGCGCTGTTCGGGCAGATGCTCCAGGTGCCTCTGCCCGCACGCGTAGAAGCCTGGGAGAAGGCGCGCACCGGCGACGGGAGGCGCTAGAGCGCGGTCCCCACGATGCGGTAGTCTGAGGCCCCAGGAGGTCGACCATGCAGTGGCTGATCGTCGCGGACGCCGGTGGTGCCCGCTTCTTCGAGATCGACGACGACACGGGAGCCCTCACCGAGAAGGTAAACCTCGTGCACCCCGAGGCCCGGCTGAAGGCGCAGGATGTCTACGAGGGCGACCTGGGGCGCAAGGCGGGGGCCTCGATGAGCCCCCACACCGACCGCAAGGAGGTCGAAGACGAGCAGTTCGCGCGCCTGGTGGCGGCCGAGGCGAAGAAGCACGGCGACAACTACGATCGGCTGCACCTCGCGGCCCCTCCCCGGTTCCTGGGCCACCTGCGCAAGCAGCTCGACAAGAGCGTCGAGCGCAAGGTCGCGGGCACCCTGGCGAAAGACCTCACGAACCTGTCGGCCCACGAGCTGCGCCTGGCCCTCACCAAGTAGGCCGCGGCACGGGCGGGTCCGACGCGCACGTCCCACGCCCGCGACGCATCCGCCGTAGGATGCGGCGGAGCGTCCCTCGGGGTGGCAGGCCCTGAAGCGGTGTGGCTCGTCGACCGATGTAGCCAGTGGAGGGGGCATGACAGCGACCATCGAATCGCATCCGCCCGAGCGCCATGTAGGCTTGCACCGCCTGATGCTGGCGCTGATGGTGCCGAGCCTGCCGCTACTCGGCTTCCTCCTCGACCCCGCGACCGTGGTCTACGACTCCATGGCGGCTCGCTGGGCCCTCGCTGCGCTGAGCGCGGCGCTGCTGGGCGTCAGCTTCGTCGTGCCTCACCACGTGCGTCTGCTGCTGCAGGTGGCCGGCTACGCCAGCTTCCTGTGGTTCACCTACGCCCACGCCCACAACGGCCTGCCGGCATCGAACGCCGTCGGGCTCCTCGTGTTGGTGTGCCTGATCAGTGCCCCCATCCAGAAGACGTGGCAGCTGGCGGTGGTCATCCTCACGGTGTTCGGCGCAGGGTTGTTCCTGCACTGGGTCGTCGTCGACCCGCAGGTGTCGGTCCGCAACATCGTGCTCATGCTCCTGCTGCTGTCGGGCGGCCTGGGCTACGTCGGCATCTCCACCAGCCGCCTCGAGCGCCAGCTGCACGAGGCCAACAGCGATCTCGAGGCCAAGGTGCAAGAGCGCACCGATGCCCTGCGGGCCACCGTCGCGCGCCTCGATGCCGAGGCGGTGGTGCGGGAGGAAGCCGAGCGCCGAGCGCTGGCCGCGAGCGCTGCGAAGTCGGAGTTCCTCGCCAACATGAGCCACGAGCTCCGCACCCCGCTCAACGCCATCCTCGGCTACACCGAGATCGTGCAAGAAGAGGCAGAAGACCTCGATCGCGACGACATGGTCGACGATCTGCAGAGGGTCCACGAGGCCGCCAACCACCTGGTCGGCCTGATCGACGCCGTCCTCGATCTGTCGCGGATCGAGCAGGGAGAGGTCGACCTGTGTCTGGCCCCTCACAGCCTGCGCGCAGCGGTCACGGCGGCCGCCTCGCTGGTGCCTGGCCTGTCGGCTGGCTCTCTCACGTTTCGGCTCGACGTGCCCGATGTCTCCGTCATCGCCGACGAGCAGGCGCTGCGGCAGGTGCTGGTGAACCTGCTGGCCAACGCGGTCAAGTTCACCCCGGCGGGGCAGGTGACCGTCTCCGGCGACGTGAGCGACGCGTGGGTGCGGATCGCCATCGCCGACAGCGGCATCGGCATCCCCGAGGCGCAGCTCGCCAAGGTCTTCGAGCGCTTCGAGCAGGGCGATGCCAGCCGCACCAAGGTGCACGGTGGGGTCGGGCTCGGGCTCGCCATCACCCGGCAGCTGGTGGAGGGCATGGGCGGTCGGATCGAGGTCGCCTCCCAGCAGGGAGAGGGAACCACCTTCACGGTGACGCTGCCTGCGGCTGACTAGCGGCCTCCGCCCTCAGTCGTCGTCACACGGGTCGCCATCCAGCCCGTCGATCCACCGCTGTACCAGCTCTACCCCCAGGTCGTGGCGCACCGACCGACCGATGTCGGGCATCATCGCCCCCACCTGCTCGGTGTGCATTCGAAACCACAAGATGGACTGCGTGTGGTCGCCTGGCACGATGTCGTAGGTGAGCCCGCCATTGCCGAGGCCCGCGCTCCCCGGCCGCTTGCACACGCCATAGTCGAACGGCTCGGTGGCGCCTCGCTGCAGAAACAGCTGGCTGCTCACCCCCTCGGCACCGTCGGGGTTGTGGCAGTGGGCGCAGTTGATGTCGAGGTAGTCGCGGGTGATCGCCTCGAGCTCACCGAAGGGGAGAGCCCCCAGGTCTGCCCCCTCCAGCTGCCGGGCATCGGTGGCATGCGGAACATCGTCGAGGGGCGGCAGGCCGTCGAGCAGGCCCTGCTCGGCGAGGTGCTGCAGCTGATTGACCTCGCCATCGCCGTAGTCGAAGCCACGATGCAGGTGCCGAGCCTTCGGCCCGATGGGCACGATCTGCTCCTCGCCGTCGACGACTCGGGCGTGGCAGTCGATGCACTGGTTCTTCTGGGGCACCAGGTAGGGGATCGACAGCGGCTCGCCGTCGAGCCCGATGACATCGACCTGCACAGTGCCACCGGAGGGGGCGAAGCGGGCGGCGTCACCGTCCCACAGCCAGGGCTCGGCCTCCCAGCCTTCCTCGGTCTTCTGCAGCACCCGGGTCTCGATGATCCGGAGGTCTTCATCGGGCGCCCGCAGGTCGGCCGGAAACAAGAAGCTCTTGAGGAGGACCGTGCCGACGGGCAGGTCGAGCACCTCGTCTCCCTCCACGTAGGATGCCGACGTGCCGGCAGGGAGGCGGAGTGCCCGCCGCTTCAGCGCATGGTCTGAGAACAGCGGGGTCGCCAGCGCATAGGGCACCAGGTCGTCGTCGTAGTGCAGCTCAGCGCCATCCCACCCCAGCAGGCCAAAGGCCTCCATGCCCGACGGCGACCAGGCCGGGGCCGTGTCGACGCTACCCGTAGGCTCGGCCGGCACCGCCTCCGCACCTCCCCGGCACGCCGCCAGCATCCACAGCAGCCTGATCACTCGACCCCCTGGGGCGGCAGCGGCTCGATCCCCGTGCAGTCGAACGGCACGAAGGGCGGGGCGGGGCGGTAGACGTAGCTGATGTTCGGGATGGTCTGCTCGGCGAGCAGCTCGAGGTTGAGGCTGGCCATGGAGCCCGCCTCCGCGCCCACGCAGATGCGATGGTCGTTGCTGTTCAGCGACGGATCGATCGGGTCGTGAGACGACTCGCCGATGGCGTCGTACAGCACCGTGTCAACGTCTTCGCCGCCGTAGAGCAGACCGAGCAGGAAGCCCAGCTCCCGCTCCGCGAGGCTCGAGGTGTCGGGCGCAGTGCCCGAGCCTTCGTGAGTGTTGGAGTGCACCCACATGTCGGTGGTGCGGAAGTTGAACACCCCCTCGCCGTCGGCATCGAGGTCGAGACCGGTGATGTCTCCCACCACGTCGCCAGTGGGGGTGTGCCACTGGCTGTCGTCGGTCTCGACCACCAGCCCTGACAGGATGGCGATGTCGACCGTTTGGTTGCGGGCGTAGGCGTTGTCGTGGATCTCCACCCGTCGGCTGGCCATGACGAAGGTGCCGACACCGGCGGGGATCATCTGCACCACGCCGCCAGGCGCGAAGTTGGGCCGGTTGTTGTCTTGGATGACGTTGTCGTGGATCTCGATGTCGCGCCCGATCACGGGGTTGCCGGGGAGGTCGAACACCACCAGCCCACCGGTGTTGTCGACCACGGTGTTGCCGTACACGTCGGCGAACTGCGTGTTCTCGATCTCCAGCCCCGCCACGTTGCCGCGGGCCTCGTTGTTGCGCACGATGGCGTGCTCGCACTGGCCTACGTAGATCCCCGCGTCGGACGCGTTGGTGGCGAGGTTGTCTTCCATCAGCACGTGCCGCACCCGCACCGGGTACAGCCCGTAGGCGCCGTTGGTGGGGTCGTCGGGGTCGGTCCACGTGGCTTCCACGTTGCGGATCACGATGCCGTCGCTGTCTTCGATGCGCAGGCCATCCTTGGGCGCATCGAGGATGGTGAGCGCCTCGATGTGGAAGTCGTCGGCCACCACGTCGACGCCGTTGACCTGGTTCAGCGCGGGGCCCAGGTCGAGGATGCTGCGCCCCGGGCCCTGGCCGATGAGGGTCACCCCGTCGACCGTGCGGATGGAGACCCCGTTGGTGAGGGCCCACGACCCCTCTCCCAGCACGATGGCCGAGTCGTCTTCGAGCAGGTTGGCGGCATCGAGCAGCCCGGTCACGTCTCCCCCCGCGACCTCGACACAGTGGGTTCGCGCGACATCCGCGCAGGTGGTGTCTCCGACGAAGCCGGTCGTCGACGTGCCCGTGTCACCCGTGGCGGCCGACGAGGTCGAAGGATCCGTCGTAGACGCCTCATCGGACGAGCCGCCACAGGCAGCCAGCACCAACGAACAGAGAGCCCAGCGCATCCTCACCTCTTCGGTGAAGACGGTACCTCACCTGAAACGGATCGTACCCTGTTGGCAGCCCCTCGCCACCGGCTCACCGCGCGCACGCACCGCAACCGCCTACGGGGGCCGCGGGCTCTCTCCCTCTCACGGCACCAGGGCGATGCGCAGCATGTTCATCGTGGACGTGATCACCAGCTCGGTGTCGATGCCCTTCTCCCGCATGGCGTCTGCGTCGATGCCCTTGTCGACGATGAGGCGGGCGGCGCCGTGCACCCCCGACCAGCAGGCGAGCACCAGCTCGATGGTGTTGCCCTGCCGCAGCTGCCCCGCCTCTTGCCCGGCCGCGACGGTGTCGACCAGCATCTGGAAGGTGCAGGAGGCTTCCTCGATCAGCTCCGGGTAGTCGTTCTTGTCGTCGACGAAGCCCCCCCACATGATCGCGAAGTAGGCCTTGTGCTCCAGCGCGAAGTCGATGTAGGCGCGGCCCATGGCATCGAGGGCGTCGGGGTAGCTGGCGACGCCCTCGGTGGCCTCCTTCAGGCGCTCCTCGAGGCGGCAGAACCCGACGCAGCACACCTCGGCCACCAGGGCCTCTTTGTCTTTGAAGTGGTGGTAGGGGGCGGCCTGGGACACCCCCGCTTCCCGGGCGACCCCACGCAGGGAGAGGCCCCCCACGCCCTTCTGGTCGATGAGCCGCACCGCGGCCTCGACGAGGGCGTTCTTCAGATCGCCGTGGTGGTAGCGGGTTCGGGCGTTCGCCATGGCGTCCATGTAGCGCCTCCGGTTCGAGGATCCCAGCTGCGAACCCCAATGGCACGGTGCTGCTGCGGTCTATTTGAACGCCGACAAGATTTATCTTGACGCCGTTTATATGCATTCTTAACCTAACAGCGTTCACATCACAGGGCCTCGTCAAGACCCTGCTCCTTCCCCTGGTTCTCACCGGAGAGCCGCCCGCTGCTCGTGCGCCCCGCGCCGGGCGAGTGGACCCGTGTGGAGACGCCATGCCCAGGCCCCTGCTGCTCGCCTTGCTCGCTATCGCCCTGCCGGCCGCCGGCTGCATCGACGGCGCCGATGCCAACGCCATCACCCACGCCGACGCTCCGGTGCGGGTCGCCTCCGCCTCCCCTGCCCCCGAGACCCGCCGGGTCGTCGCCCACGGCGTCACCCGAAGCACGCGGCGAGGCGCGGTCGGCTTCGTGGAGGGCGGGCGGCTCGTGGCCCGTCCGGTGGAGCTGGGCGACGTCATCGAGCCCGGCCAGGTGCTCGCCCGCCTCGACCCCGCTCCCACCCGGAACCAGGCGACCGCCGCCCGGGCCCAGGTGCGGCAGCTCGAGGCGCAGCTCTTCGGCCTCGACGCCGATCGGGAGCGCCTGGCCTCCCTGACCCTGGGCCGGTCGGTCACCCAGGGGGAGCTCGACCGCATCGTCGCCCAGGCCGACGCCGTGCGTGCCTCCCTCGATGCCGCCCGCGCCGCCGCGGCCGACGCCGACCGCCGCGCCGCCGACACCGTGCTCCGCGCCCCCTACGGCGGCCTCGTGGTGGCGGTGAACGCGCAGCCCGGCGAGACCGTCGCCCCCGGCGTGCCGGTGGTGGAGCTCGCCGGCGACGGCCAGCTGGAGGTGGAGGTGCAGGTGCCGGAGGCCTGGTGGGCCCAGCTCGCCGTTGGCCAGCCAGCGACCGTGCGCCTCCCGGCCCTGGGCCGACAGAGCAAGGCCCGGGTGCTGCACGTCGCCACCGCGGCCCGCCCCGACGGGCTGTTCCCCGTGGTCGTCGCCCTCGACAACGCCGGTCTCGCCGCTGGCCTCACCGCCGACGTGCACCTGGGGCTGCCCATCGACGCCGACGCCCTCGTGCCGCTGTCGGCGGTGGTCGACCCCGTCGGCTCGGCGCCCCGCGTCGTCCGGATCGTCGAAGGCCAGGCGGAGCACGTGCCCATCACCCGGGCCACCCTGCTCGACGACGGTCTCGCCATCACCGGCGAGGTGCGCCCCGGCGACGAGCTCGTCGTCGCCGGCCACGGGCGGGTGCTCGACGGTGACCGCGTGCAGGTGCTCCGATGATCGACGCCCTCGTCTCGATCCTCGACCGCCGCCGTCTCGTCGTGGCGCTGACCCTGCTGCTCTGCCTCGTCGGCCTCGCCGCGTGGTCCACCATGCCCCGTCAGGAAGACCCCTCCTTCGTGCCCCGCTTCGGCACCGTCGTGGTGCCCTTCCCCGGCGCCGACGCCGCCCGGGTCGAGCGCCTGGTCCTCGACCCCCTGCGAGAGGAGCTCGCTGCCGTCACCGACCTGCGGGAAGTGCAGGCCACCGCTCGCGCCAACGTCGCCGTGCTGCAGCTGCGGCTCAACGACGACGTCTACGACACCGACCCTGCGTGGGACGACGTGCGCCGCGCCCTGGCAGACGCCGAGCTCCCCGACCGCGCCGGCCCCGCGCAGCTCGACGACGACATCGGCGACCCCGCCTCCTTCGTGGTCCTCGTGTATGGCTCCGACGACCCCATCGCCCTCCGCGACGGCGCCCGCACCGTCGAGGAGGCCCTGCGTCGCGTGGCCGGTGTGGCCCGCATCGACACCCTCGGCGACCCCGGCGCCGTCGTGCAGATCACCATCGACCCCGGCACCGCCCGCCGCCTGGGCCTCGCTCCCGCGGCCCTCGCCGAGCTCGTCGCCTCCCGGAACCTGGTGCTGCCCGGAGGCAGCCTCGAGGCCGACGGCCGCACCATCGTGCTGCGGCCCGAGACCGAGCTGTCCGACCTGTCCGACCTCGCCGCGACCCCCATCCCGCTCCCGGGCGGGGCCGCGCTGCCTCTCTCCGCGCTGGCGACGGTCGAGCTCACCGCCGAGGAGCCCGCCTCCACCACCGTGCTCCACGACGGGCAGCTCGCCGTCGGCCTCGCGGTCGTGCCCCTCATGCCTCGCGACCTCGTCACCTTCGGCCAGGAGGTCCACGCTACCCTCGATGACGTCGAGGCATCCGGCGAGCTGGGCTCCCTGTCGCTGCACGTCTTCGCCGACCAACCGGAGCAGGTGGCCTCCCGCCTCGCGGAGCTCACCGGCTCCTTGCTGCTGGGCGTGTGCATCGTCGCCGGCGTGCTGGTGCTCGCCATGGGGCCCCGCCTCGGCGCGGTGGTCAGCGCCATCGTGCCGGTCGTCGCGCTCTCCACCATGGGCGTCTACGCCATGGGGGGCGGTGTGCTGCACCAGATCAGCATCGCCGCCCTCGTCCTCGCTCTGGGCCTGCTGGTCGACAACGCCATCGTGGTCGCCGAGGCGGTCCAGCAGCACCTCGACGAAGGCCACGGCTCCATGGAGGCCGCCCGCCTCGCGGTCCGCGAGCTGGCCACGCCTCTGTTCACCGCGACGGGCACGACCCTCGCCGCTTTTGCGCCCATGCTCCTGTCGAGCGGGAGCACGGCCGACTTCACCCGCACCGTCCCGCTGGTGGTGGTGACCAGCCTCATCCTCTCCTACGTGGCCGCGGTGGCCGTGACGCCCCTGCTGGCCGCCACGTTGCTGCGCCCGAGGCAGGGAGGAGCGGGGCGCATGGAGCGCATCGCCGACGGCCTGGCCCGTCAGCTCATCGCCCGCCCCCGCACCGTGGTGGCCGGCGTGGTCGCCGTGCTCGCCCTCGCCGGCGGCCTGCTGCCCTTCGTGCAGCAGCAGTTCTTCCCCCTGTCGGACCAGGCCCGGGTCGTCGTCTCGGTGGAGCTGCCGGAGGGCACCCACATCGAGCGCACCCGCGCCCTGCTCGAGTCCCTCGACGCCGAGGTCGCACCCCTCGAGGGCGTAGACCACCACACCAGCTTCATCGGCCGCGGCCCGCCCCGCTTCTACTACAACCTCAACGACGTGCCCTCGGCCCCCCACGCCGCCACCCTCGTGCTGACCCTGAGCGGCAAGGAGCACGTGGTGCCCGTGCTCGAAGAGGTGCGCGCCCTCGCCGCCACCGTGCCCGATGCCCTCGTGGTCGCCAAGCGGCTGCAGCAGGGTCCACCCGTCGGCGCTCCCGTGGAGGTGCGGCTGCAGGGAGACGACCTGTCCGAGCTGCAGCGCGTCGCCGACGACGTGGCCCGCGTGCTGCGCGACGTGCCCGGCACCCTCGACGTGCGCACCACCAGCGGCCTCGGCGTGCCCCAGCTCTCCATGGCCATCGACGACGCCGCCGCCACCCGCCGCGGGGCCAGCCGCACCGACGTCGCCCTGGCCCTGCTCGGGGAGACCCGCGGCATCGACGCGGGCACGTGGACAGGCTCCTGGGACGACGTGCCGGTCCGGGTCCGGGGCACCGGCGGCGAAGCCACCGACCCGGCCCGTCTCGACGCCCTCGCGCTGCCCGGCACCCGGGTGCCCTTGGGCCAGGTGGCCACCAGCGACCTCGTGTGGGGTCCTGCCGCCATCACCCGCCGCGACGGCGTCCGGGAGGTCCGCGTCCTCGCCGAGCTCGCCGATGGCGCGACCTTCAGCGCCGTGCAGGCTGACGCCGAGCCCCTGCTGGGGCCCGTCGACCGCCCCGGGATCGAGCGCAGCTGGGGGGGCGAGAGCGAGGGCAGCCAGGAGGCCAACGCCGCCCTGCTCGCCACCGTGCCCGTGGGCCTGGGCCTGCTGGTGTTCTTCCTGCTCCTCGAGTTCGACAGCATCCGTCGCGCCGGCCTGGTGCTGCTCACGGTGCCGCTGGCCGCCACCGGCGTCGTGCCGGGTCTGGCGCTCTCCGGCGCCCCCTTCGGCTTCATGAGCCTCCTCGGCGTCATCGCCCTCACCGGCATCGTGGTGAACAACGCCATCGTGCTCATCGACCGCATCGACCGGGCCCGGGAGGAGGGAATGGGCGTGCCCGCCGCCGTGCAAGACGCCGTCCGCGTGCGGCTGCGTCCCATCCTGCTCACCACCGCCACCACCGTCAGCGGCATGGTGCCCCTCGCCTTCAGCGGCAGCTCCCTGTGGCCGCCCCTGGCCTGGGCGATGATCAGCGGCCTGCTGGCCAGCACGCTGCTCACGGTGCTGGCGGTGCCGGCCCTCTACCTGCTGTGGTTCGGTGGGGAACCGATGCGTGGGACGACGGGTCCGGCGGATCCCCACGACAGTGCCTCCATGGGCCCCCTCCTCCGCGCTACGCCTTCCGCCCTGGTCCTCCTGCTGCTGGTCCTCGCGCCTGCCGCCCAGGCCGAGACCCTGACCCTCGACGAGGTGCTCGCCGCGGCCGCCGCCGCCCCGCTGTCCCTCGCACCGAGTGCCACCGCCGACGCCGCCCGCCACGACAGCCGCGCCGCCTGGCTCTCCGCCACCGGCCCCGCCGTCGGGGCCACCCTCACCACCGTCGAGCGGGACGGCCCCGTGGAGGTCGACACCCCCTTCGGCCCCATCCCGCAGCAGCCCGAGTCCCAGCTCGACGCCAGCGCCGAGGCCTCCCTGCCGCTTCTCCGCGCCCAGGGATGGGCCGAGGCCAGCGCTGCCACGGCAGCCAGCAAGGCCGCCCGGGATCAGGCCGAACGCGGCATCCAAGACCAGCAGCGCCAGGCCGCCGCCCTCGTCTTCGACCTGTGGGCCCTCGACGCCCAGCGCGACGCCGCCCAGGCCTTCGCCGACAGCCTGAAGGCCGTCTCTGCCCGCCTCCAGGAGCAGGAAGACCAGGGCCTTGTCGTCCCCGCCGACCGCCTCCGCGCCGAGGTGGCCTTCCTCGGCGCCGACCAGGACGTCTTCGCCCTCGACCAGCAGCGCCAGGTGCTGCAGCTGCAGCTCGGCGCCCTGCTGGGCCGCGACGGCCCTATCGAGGTCACCGCCTCTACGACCGAGGCCCCCAGCCCGTCCGGCATCGACCGCCTCGACCTGGCCGCCATCGACCACCAGCTCGACGCCCTGTCCCGCCAGCGGACGGCCGTGGCCCTGGGCTTCGTGCCGGAGCTCGATCTGTACGGGCGCGTGGTCACCAGCGACAACGACGTCCTGGTCGACGACACCTGGCTCGAGGGAGGCCTGCGGGCCACTTGGACGCCCCTCGCCCGGGGCACCCGCGTGCCTCGCCTCGCTTCCCTGTCCGCCCAGCGTCGGGCGGCGACCCAGCAGCGCCGCGCCCTGGAGCTGCAGGTCGGTGTCGACCTCGCCCGCGCCGAGGCAGGCCTCCGCACCGCCGAGCGAGGGGTCGACGTGCGACGGCGTGCCCTGGAGCAGGCCACGCAGGCCGCGCAGGTCATCGACGACCGCTACGCCCAGGGGCTCGCGACCCTCACCGACCTGCTCCAGGTGCAGGCGGAGCGACGACGGGCCCTCGCCGCCCTGCGGGTCGCCCAGGTCGACGTGCAGCGACAGCAGATCGAGGAGCGCTGGGCTCGGGGCGTCTTGTAGCCCAGCTGCCTGCGCGAGGAAGCGCCCCCGGCAGGGCTCGAACCTGCGACCGCCGGCTTAGAAGGCCGATGCTCTATCCAGCTGAGCTACGGGAGCGTGGCCCCCGCCTAACCAGCACGGCCCACCACCGCGACGCATCCAGGGCCCACCACGGCGCATACCGGGCGCCCTACGCCGAGCAGCCGCGGCCCCCGCCATCGTCTCGCACCGCGATACCCTCCCACGGGAGCCTGCCATGCCACGCGCCGAGCGGTTCGCTGCCTGTGTCCTCCTCGCGGGGTGCGCAGCCCCCTCCCCCCCAGCAAGCCCGACCCAGCCCCCCACCCCCTCGGCCTGCGCCGACGAAGGCGTGACCGTGCAGGCCGTTCAGTCCACCCCGGGCCCCGCCCCAGGTCAGCTGCACCTCGTGGCAGAGCTGAGCGCCGCCGCACCGCTCACCGTGCGCTGCACCGACGCCGCCGGCACCGAGGAGCACGTGATCACCTCCCCCGCCGCCGCCACCCACGAGGTGAGGCTGTCGGGCCTGGTGGCCCCCGACACCACCTGCGCGGTGTCCCCCTCCTGCTCCGAGAGCTCCGCGTGGCCCATCGACCTGCCGCCGGTCACCTCACCCCTGCCCCAGCTCGAGGTGGTCGTCGACGCGTCGCTGGGGATGACGGGGCACTACACCCTGGCCGCCTTCGTCGACGGCCCCTGCGACGACACGGCCACCAAGTGGCTCGGCATCTGGGGCGCCGACGGCACCCCCCGCTGGTGGCAGCCCCTCCCCGACGAGCTCGACTGGATCGACGTCGAGGCGCTGTGGCACGACGACATCCAGGCCCTGGTCTGGGGCGGCGGAGAGAGCCCGGCAGGGCGCGTCCGAGCGGTCGACGTGTGGGAGGGCCCCCAGCTGGTGGCCTCACCCGAAGGCTGGGAAGGCATCGAGTTCCACCACGACGGCAAGCGGCTCCCCGACGGCCGACTGCTCACCCTCGAGGAGCGATGGAACACCGACGCCGACGCCACCACGCGGTGGAAGGGCTTCGGAGCCCGCCTGCTGGCCGCCGACGGCTCGACCCCTCACCTCGACATCGACAGCCAGCGCTACGTCGACGAAGGCCTGCTGCCCGCCGGCGACTTCGACCTCGACCGCGACCCGTACCATGCGAACTGGGTCGAGTGGGTCGAGGCCGCCGACGGCGCCACGCTGTTCGTCAGTGCCTGCCGGCGACAGGAGCTGCTGGCCATCGACGGCACCACCGGCGCCCTGCGCTGGGTGTGGGGTGCCGGGCTCGGACGGGCCGTGCAAGAGGCCGATGGCACGCCCCTCAGCGACGAGGCCCTCCCCCAGTGCCTGCACGGCGCCGAGACCGACGGCACGCGCTTCGTGGTCTACGACAACGGTCGGCAGCGACAGGCCAGCTCCGTCGCCGTGTGGGAGGTGGACCCCACCCAACGCGTAGCCACCCGCGTGTGGTCGTGGTCGGAGCCCGGGTGGTTCGAGGAGACCCTCGGCGATGTCGACGAGCTCGCCAACGGCCGGGTCCTCGTCACCCAGGCCCACCCCGAGTGCTGGTCGTCGAACCCGGGCGCTCGCTCGCAGATCGTAGAGGTGGACCCCACCTCCGGCCAGGTCGCGAGCCGGCTGGTCTTCCCCTCGGTAGACCACGCGATCTACCGGTCGCAGCGCTACGACGGCTGCGAGCTGTTTCCGAGCCTGGTGCAGTACTGCCCCGGGCGCTGACGCCCCCGGCCCTCACGCGGCGTGGCCCGCCTCCGCCCCCCAGTCGACGGTGACCTCCAGCCCGCCCCCCTCCGCCAGCCGAGCACGGGCGCCGCCTCCATGCAGCTCGGCGACCTGCTTGACGATCATCAACCCCAGCCCGAGCCCGCCGGTGTGCTTCGCCCGGCTCTCGTCCACCCGCACGAAGGGCTCGAACAGGGTGGCCAGCGCCTCCGGCGGCACCCCGGGCCCCTCGTCGCGCACGGTCATCCGCACCCCGTCGAGGCGCACCGTCACCGGGCCGTCGGGGGCGTAGCGCGCGGCGTTCTGCAGCAGGTTGCCGACCACCCGCACCGCCAGGCCGCGGTCGACGCACAGCGCGCCCGACCCCTCGACCACCAGACGCTCCCCCAGCCCGGCGCCACGCGCCGCCTCCGCGACCAACGCCTCGAAGCTCACCGCCTCCCGGTGCAGCTCGAAGCCGCCCAGCTGCAGCCGCGACAGCTCCACCAGCTCCCCGACCAGGTGGTCGAGATCGACCAGGTCGGCCTCCATCGCGTCGAGCCGATCGCTGCCGCCGAGCTCGTCGCGCAGCAGCTCGAGCCGCAGCCGAAGCCGAGACAGCGGCGTGCGCAGCTCGTGGCTGACCCCCGCCACCAGCTGCCGATCGGCCCGCAGCAGCGCCTGGATGCGCTGGGTCATCTGGTGAAAGGCCGACGCCACCTGCCGCAGCTCCTGGGGCCCCTCGTCGGGGAGTCGATGCTCGAGGTCGCCCGCCGCCACCCGCTCCATCGCCTCGGTGGCCGCGTGCACGGGCCGCAGGCTCACCCGCACGAACCAGGTGCCGGCGAGGCCGACCAGGGCGGCGCATCCCAGCAGCAGCCACATCAGCCGACTGCTGGGCTGGTCGAGATCGAGCTCCCGATGCACCGCCACCCAGCCCCGCTCCGTGCGCACGTGCACCCGGTCGCGAGGGCCGGGTCGATACATCACCTCCCGGCCGTCGCGCTCCATGCGGCGCAGCTCCCGGGGGGCATCCCACCGCGACCGTCGCCCTCTCCCGGGAGGCGGCGGCGGCGGGTGGTCTTCGAGCTGCACCTCCAGCCGCATCCGGCGCCCCGCTTGTTCGGGGGGCACCCCCGACTCGACCTGCTCCGCCACGAACAGCGCCTGGTCGACGTAGGCGTCGAACACCTTGTCGGACAGTGGCGCGAGGACCCCCCGCCCGGTGGCCACGAAGGCCAGCAGCGCGGTGGTCGCGACGATGGCCGCCACCGCCACGTACGAGCGGAGCCAAAGGCTCATCGCTCCTCGCCCCAGGCCGGGTCGCTGGGCACGGTGTAGCCCACCCCCCGCACCGTCTTGATCAGGCGTGGGCTGCGCGGATCGTCGCCGAGCTTGCGGCGAATGTGCGACACGTGCACGTCGACCGACCGGTCGAACGACGCGTAGTCTTCCCCGCGGGCCAGCTCCATCAGCCGCTCCCGGGGCACCACCCGACCCGCCCGCGCCACCAGCACCCGGAGCAGCTCGAACTCGGTGGTGGTGAGCTCGATCGGGTCGCCGTCGAGCCGCACGGAGCGCCGGTCGGGGTCGACGAGGAGCGGCCCGGCCCGTAGCGGCTGGGCGGTGTCGGGCACCCCGCCGCGGCGGAGCACGGCCTGGATCCGCGCCACCAGCTCCCGCGGGTTGAAGGGCTTGGCCAGGTAGTCGTCGGCCCCCAGCTCGAGGCCCACGATCCGGTCGACATCGTCGCCTCGAGCCGTGAGCATGATCACCGGCACCTGCGAGGTGGTGCGCAGCTCCCGCAGCACCCCCAGCCCGTCGAGGCCAGGGAGCATGATGTCGAGAACCACCAGGTCGTGGGACCCTGCCCGCGCCGCCTCGAGCCCGGTGGGGCCGTCGGCCGCGGTGGCAGTCTCGAAGCCGCGACCGCCGAGGTACTCCGCGAGGAGCTCACGGAGGCCGGGGTCGTCGTCGATCACGAGCACGCGGTGCACGGGGTGCCCTCCTGGGTCAGGCTATCGCTCGCTGCGGTCGCCGGCAGCGCCCTCGTCGCTGCAGTCACCCCGCGAGCGCTTGTCCCGACGCATCCGGTGCGACTCACGCCCTTCGACCATCTCCTCCACCAGCTGACTGCGCTGCCCATCGGTCAGGGTCGCGTGGAAGGCCAGGAGCTGATCGAGGTGGTCGTGGGCCTCGGGCGGGGCCTCCCCGTGGGGGTTGTCGTCGAGCAAGGCGTGCAGCTGCTCGGCGTCGGGCGTCGCCTTGAGCAACTCCGACTCCAGCCGCTCCGCCCCCTCCTGGCGCCGGGCGTGATGCGCGGCCCGCTCCTCGGAAGAAGGGCGCTCCATGCGCTCGGAACGCTCCATGCGCTCGGGCCGCTCGGGACGCTCCGGACGAGTGGCCTCGAACGACGCCTTGAGCGCCTCGAGCTCCGCGACCTGCGCGTCGTCGAGATCGATGTCCTCCAGGGCGTGGAGCACGATGCCGGTGGGGGGCGGTGGGCCGTGGTGCCCCATGGGCCCGCGGGGGGACTCGGCCATCGCCATGGGGGCGGCAAACGCGAGGGCGAGGGTGAGGGCGGCCAGGTGAAGGGAACGACGTGCCATGGGACTCTCCTTGGTGGTGAAGACAAGGTAGGCAGCCCCTGTAGACCTCTCGTGGGGTCCGTCCGACGAATCCCTGGCGAGTGTGAAGGTTTGTGAACGCCGCCGCCGCGCCCGGCCGAGCCAGGCCCCTCAGAAGCTGGGCGTGACCTCGTTGTCGACCCCTTCCGAGCCCGCCACGTCGTCGCCCACCTGCCAGGTCACATCGTCGACCAGCGTCTTGTAGACGAAGCTCCCGCCGACCTCGGTGAGCACCAGCTCCCACCGATCCGCTGCCGCAGGCCATGCCCACCAGCCCCGCTCCCACGACAGCGGCTCGGTGTCGCCCCGCACCGACAGGCTGTGCCCGAAGCCCACATCGACCCGGGCCACGATGCGCGTCACCACCACGGGCTCGGGCTCCCCCGCCACCAGCTCGACGAAGACCCCCGGGTGGTCGGACACCGCCTCGCTGCCCTCGAACCACGCCTCGGACCGCTCGACCTGCCACCGCGACCCGCGATGCACGAAGGCGTGGTCGATGGCGGCTCCTGCCTCGGTGGACCCCGCTCGGAAGCCCATCGGACCGAAGGCGTCGTAGGAAGCGCTGCCCGCCCGCGCGTTCAGGTCGCCTGCTACCACCACATCGAGGGAAGCAGACGCCGCCAGCGCCTGGCTCGCCGTCTGCCGCGCCTGGTCTTCCCGGGCCGCCTCGTCGCCGTAGTCGAGGTGCACCGTGGTGACGGTGGTGCCGTCGTCGAGGGTGGCCAGCAGCCCCACCCGACGCAGCTCGCCCGGGTCGACGTAGGCCAGCTCGGTGGGCTCGGACAGCCCCACCCGCGACAGCAGCCCCACCCCCTCGTCGGCCTCGTCGGCCGTGCCTTCCCAGGCGACATGGGCCAGGGCGAAGGCGGCGCTCCACGCATCGCCGGTCGCCTCCTCCAGGGCGACCTCGAGCTGCGCGAGGGCATCGACATCCTCCGCCAGGCACACCTCCTGCAGCGCGAGCACGTCGACCTCCCCCTCCGCCGCCGCCTCGGCGATCGCCTCCCAGCGGGCGTCGAGGTCGGCGAAGGCGGTGCCGTCGAGCTTCAGGCAGTGAAGATTGAGCGACAGCAGCGCCAGACGCTCCGGAGAGGCGCTCCCGGTCGAGGTCGAGGTCGTGGGAACCTGGCCTGTGTCGCCGGTCGTGGTGCCGAGCGCGGGGAGGTCGTCGGAGGCCGCCACGGAGGGAGGCGGAGCGCACGCGACGAGCCAGAGCAGGGTCCACATACGACCCGCTCTATCCCGCGCTCCCGTAGGTCGCGGGCATGGCGTGGGCCGGCAGCTCCAGGCGGAAGCACGAGCCCACGCCCAGCTGGCTGTGGACCTCGATGTCGCCGCCCATCATGCGTGCGAGGGTGCGGCTGAGCACCAGGCCCAGCCCCGTGCCTCCGAAGGTGCCCGGCGCCTCGCCATGGGCCTGGTAGAAGGCCGTGAACAAGTGCTCGAGCTTCTCGGGCGCGATCCCAGCCCCCGTGTCGTGCACCTCGACCACCACCCAGGGCGCTCCATCACGGAGCAGGGCCGACGCCCGCAGCGCCACCTCGCCATCCTCGGTGAACTTGGTCGCATTCGACAGCAGGTTCATGAGGATCTGCGCCATCCGGCGCTCGTCGCCGTGGATGATGCCCAGCCCCGGATCGACGTCGACGACCAGGCGGTTGCCGCCCTTGTGGCACATCGGCTCGGTGACCGCGACCACCCGCCGTACCACCCCCTCGACGGCGAACTCGGACCGATCGACACCGAGCTCTCCCGCCTCGATCTTGGCGAGGTCGAGCAGGTCGTCGATGATCGACAGCAGGTGGCTCCCCGCGCCACGAATCCGGCCGAGGTCGTGCAGCCACTCGGCCGCGTCGGGCAGCTCGCCCAGCTCCTCCTCGAGCAGCTCGCTGTAGCCGATGATCCCGTTGAGGGGCGTGCGGAGCTCGTGGCTCATGTTCGCCAGGAAGCGGCTCTTGGCCCGGCTGGCCTGCTCCGCCGCCTCGCTGGCCTCCTCGGCCCGGCGCATCGCCTCCTGGGTGCGCGCCAGCGCCTGACTCAGGACCCGGTCGTAGGCGGCCGCCGACGCGCCGGCCAGCGCCAGCATCACGCAGAACACCACCGGGAACAGCACGCCGTATTTGCCGTCGTGGGGCTCGAAGGGCGTCGTCCACCCACCGTGGTGGAGGAAGGCAAGCACCACCATGCTCGCCATGCCGCTCACCACATACCAGCCACCGAGGCGTCGACCGCCGATGAGGAAGCCGACGATCGGCAGGCCGAAGTAGCCGAGCACGACCGGCGTGTACATGCCGTAGGCCATCGTCGACACCGCCACGGGCAGCAGCGGCGGGAGGACCGCGATGATCGCCAGCCCCGGCTTCATGGACCCGCTCCACCGAGGCAGCACGATGACCAGCGCAAACAGCAGCGACGAGCCCCCGACGATCAGCGAGGGAGGCACGACGCCTCCCAGCAGCACCAACGACATCGCGAAGATGCCCATCGTCACGAGCGCTGCCCACACGCCGAACCACACCTGAAGCCGCAGCCGCGACAGATCGCCCTGCTCCGCCAGCGCCGCCGGCAGGAAGCGGTCGACGGGCGACGAGCCGAAGGGCGTCGCGGGTAGCTCGGATTGCAGCGGCAGCGCCATTCCCTCTCCGTCCGCCCCTCCCATCGGCACGGCGAACCGAGGGATGAAGGCGCCGTGCGACGTCCCCTGCGGTCAGGCCTGGGGAGCAATGGCCTCCACGAACGCTCGCACCACGGCACCCGACGCAGGCGTGAGCTGGTCGCTCTCGCACAGCTTTCCGTCGGGGCCATGGACCGCCACCCACACCAACCCGTGGGACGCCGAGTCGGCCCGATACCCGGCCACCACCACCCGCAGGTCTTCGACCCGCCCGCTCGCCCGCAGCCGCCCCTCGACGAGCAGCGCCCAGTAGCCACGGGGGGTGACGACGACCCGCACGGTGCGCCCCTTCCCGAAGCGGAGCGCCAGCCAGCCCGAGGTCACCGCCAGCGCGACCAACCACAGGGGCAGCGTCCACAAGGTCCACCACACCACCAGCGGCAGCGCGAGGATCGCCACCAGGGTCGCGGCCGCCACCGCAAGGGCCGCCCGATCGCCCGACGGGTCGAGGTCGGCCACGAACGACAGCCAGCGACCATCGGCATCCACGCCGGTCGTCACCTCGCCGGCCTTCGCGTGCGCCGCCGCTCGACGCCGACGGGTGCGCTCTGCCTCCTTGCGCTCGCGGCGCGCCTCGGCGGCCTCCGCAGCCACGGTGGCCCGTGCGACCTGCTCTTCCAGCCGACGCACATCCACCGCCACCTCCTACCCGGAGTACGGCCCACCGCGCGGCTCATTGCGTCGTTCGGCCACCGGCTCAGTCGCCGTGGAGCACCACGACCGGCCGGTCTGCGAGGCGGAGGATCCGATCGGTGACCGAGCCCAGCAGCAGGCGACTGATCCCGCTGCGGCGGTGCGACCCGACCATGATCGCGCTGCGCTGCTTCGAGGCCTCCAGCACCCGGTCTGCCGCGTTGCCGGGCTCCGTCACCACCGCCTCGCCCCGGTTGTCGCGGGGGATGCGCTCCAGCAGCGTCTGCAGCTGGCCAACCGCCGCATCGCGCTGCCGATCCTGCACCTCCAGCAGCGTCGCCAGCGTCTCGCTGGTCGCCTCCTGCCCCCAGTCCATCGGGAACGACAGGGGCACATAGAGCAGGTCGATCCGGTGGTTGGTGCCCACCACCCAGCTGGAGGCGGCATCGACGATGCGCTCGGGTTCGTGGCTCAGATCGAGGGCGAGCAGGTAGTGCAAAGCAGCTCCAATCGGGGGACTACCCTACCGCTGATTCGCGAACGGGCTACACTTCGAAATATGTCGAATTATCAAATAGACGGCGAGGCCCTCAGCGCGATGTTCGCCGCCCTGGGCCATCCCCACCGGCTGGCCTTGTTCCGGCAGCTGTGCACCTGCTGCACCCCTGGGGTCGCCTGTGGCCTCGAGCAGGTCGAAGGCATGTGCGTCGGCGACCTCGCTGAGGGGCTCGACATCGCACCGTCCACCCTGTCGCACCACCTCAAGACGCTGCGGCTGGCAGGGCTGGTGGTCACCGAGCGACAGGGCAAGCGGGTGCTGTGCTCGGTCGACCCCAGCGTCCTGAGCGCGCTGTCTGCCTTCTTCTCCGAGCCCCTGAGCGGGGCACTGACCCTCACCACCGATTGCTGTCCTCCTGGAGTCACCCATGTCTAAGTCTTGCTGCGGCCCGGCCTCCCCTCCCGACACCTCCGTCGACCACGACACCATCCGGCGGGAGGTCAGCGAGGCCTACGCCAAGGTGGCCAACGCCGAGTCCACCGGCGACGCCGAAGGAATCGCCTCGAGCTGCTGCGGCGTGTCCGACGACGCCTCGATCAACGCCCTCATCTCCACGCGCCTGGGCTACTCGGAGTCCGACCTGGCCCAGGCCCCCAGCGGCGCCGACCTCGGCCTGGGCTGCGGCAACCCCAAGGCCATCGCCGCCCTGCAGCCCGGCGAGACCGTGGTCGACCTCGGTAGCGGAGCGGGCTTCGACTGCTTCCTCGCCGCCCACGAGGTCGGCGACAGCGGGCGGGTCATCGGGGTCGACATGACCCCCGACATGGTCAGCAAGGCCCGCAGCAACGCCGCCGAGGGGCACTACGGCCACGTCGAGTTCCGCCTCGGCGAGATCGAGCACCTCCCCGTCGCCGACGACACCGCCGACGTGATCCTGTCGAACTGCGTCATCAACCTGTCGCCCGACAAGCCCCAGGTGTTCCGTGAGGCCTTCCGCATCCTCAAGCCCAACGGCCGCCTCGCCATCTCGGATGTGGTCGCGACCATCGAGCTGCCCGAGGAGATGCGCAACGACAAGGCGCTGATCGCCGGCTGCATGGGCAACGCGGCCCTCGTCGCCGACCTCGAGCAGGCGATGACCGCCGCGGGCTTCGTCGACGTGCGCATCGAGCCCAAAGACAGCTCCCGCGACTTCATCAAGGACTGGGCGCCCGGCCGCGGGGTCGAAGACTACGTGCAGTCCGCCACCATCGAGGCCCGCAAGCCCGGGCCCACCAGCAAGCCCAGCTGCTGCTAGTTGACCCACACCCTTCGGTAGATGCTGCTGTTGGCCAGGCTGTGGCCTCCCGGCAGCCGCACGAGCTGCACAATGCGCATGTGCTGCCCGGTGTCGTCGAGCTGTCGCTGGGCGACCATCCGCTGCGCCCCGCGGTAGTACGCGTAGGAGTTGAGCTCTCGCGCTGACACCGCGCGAACCTCCAGCGCATCCGCCAGATCGCCCCCCGCGAAGGGCACGTGGGTGCCGTCGGGGGGGCCCGAGAAGGTCACAGACTGGTCGGTGCCCTCGGCATCGACCCACTGGGCGGTGAACACCAGCTGCCCACCCTCGTCGCGGATGTCGTAGCGCCCCGAGCGCGGCGGGTCGCCCTGCTCGTACAGGCAGGTCTCGGGAAGCAGCTCCCAGGCGCCCAGGAAGCCATCGTAGAGGGTCGGCATGCTCCCAGGTACCACGCCGTCGGCCTACATCGGCACCAGCCCGTCGAGGCTGCTCGCCTCGAGGGGCACCGGCAGCCCGTGGTGCTGTCGCGCCACCAGGCAGGGCCGGCTTCCGGGCTGGCAGCTGCGGCAGGGGCTCGGCCGCCGCTCGTAGATCCGGCAGGAGGTGCACGCCCCCACCTCTCCGTCGAGGGCGGCACAGCGGTCGCCCGCCCAGCGCACGTGCCCGTCGCTGACCCACTCAGGCAGCGGCCCGTCGGGACCTCGATCCGCCGGCGTCTCCAGGAAGGGCCACTCCGGGTCGTAGGCGCAGCAGGCCCCGCACGCGTTGCAGTCGAAGTCCATCCCGCAGGGTAGCTCGCTACGCTCCGTCGGGGGCCTTCCACTGGTCGGAATCGAAGGGAGGGGGGTTGGACGGCGCCCCCAGCGGGGTGAACGCCCCCAGCTGCAGCCGCGGCGCGACCAGCCCCTGCCCGTTGAGCACGCCGCCCACGCGCCCCTGCACCCACGGCCCGTCGACCACGCCCTGCACGTCGAGCCCGCTCACGCCGCTCGTCGACAGCCCGAGCCCCGCCTCGGCCGCCACGGCCGGCCCCGGCCACCAGTCTCCGTCGAGCCCTACCCGAAGCGGCCAGGCGACCCCGAACCGTGCGCCCAGGCTGTGGTGCCAGTGGCCGCCCTGCCACCACAGGTGGGTCACCGGGCCATACGACCACGCCGGGTGCTCCTCGGCCCACACCACGAAGGTGCCGTCGAAGCGCCCCGATCTCTGGGTGTACCACTGCACCTGGTAGCCCACGTCGACGCCCACCCCGACCCCTCTGCGACCCTCCGTCGCCTCCAGGGGCACCACCAGGTGCGCGCCCACGACGACGTTCTCCCCGAAGCGCTCTCCGGGGAAGCCCGCCCATGCGGTGCCCACAGCCCACGACCCTACAAGTAGTACGAGCAACACGTCACCGGGAGCTGGAGGCCCACCGAGAGGCGAGGCGCATGCCAGGCCCCCTGCCAGCGGGTGACCGCGACGCGGGCGCCGCTGAGAGGCCCGAGCACCGAGCCGGTCACGATGGGGCCGACCGAGCCATCGGTCGACAGCACCAGGCCCGCGCCGCCCATCGCTCCCACGCCGGGCTGGTAGCCCCCGTCACCCACGAGCATGGGGTACAGCGCGCCGACCTGGCCGTTGAGCTCGCTGAACCACACTCCGGGCGACCACCCCACCTGCCACTGCAGCTGGACCACCGGGGTCGGCTCCAGGCGGAAGTCGGGGGTGTAGTAGGGGCTGTCGTGCCAGATGCGCTGCA
>CBDUIC010000061.1:0-43418 GCA_965367245.1 uncultured bacterium
CAGCTGGCCGGTCGCGGACTCGACCTCCCGCCCGCCAGCACGACGTGCACCACGCAACGGACGCAGCGTTGCGGGCGGCCATGCACGTCGCGGCACCAGGGAGACCGGAGGGAGCAGCGTGCGACGAGGCAGGCGAAGGGAGCCTGCGAGCGCAGCCCACGAGTGCACGCTGCGGCTCCCCCGGAGGTCGACCGCAAAGGGACTGGGCGCAGCCCCGGCGGGGCTCTTCGGGGCAGAGCCCCGTTGACTGGTAGCGGGATGCCCCGAGCCACCAGCTGGCCGGTCGCGGACTCGGCCTCCCTCGTGCGGCCCTTCGCCGTCTGTCGGGCCCGCCATGTGGCAACCCCAACGCCCCCTCGACGGCGACCGGACCAGCTTCCCGCTCCAGGCGCCCGCAGCGCTGGCTGTCACGGCGCTCGAAGCCTTGTTCCTCGCGGCTTCGTGGCTTCGGCTGGCGAGCGTACCGGAGGTCGAGTAGAGCGCTCTGCTGCTGGTCCGGCTCGGTCCGGATCGAGGATGAGCTGCCCACGCAGGACGGGGCGTTGCATCCGGACCACGGGTTGCCGGGGGGCTCTGCCCCCGCTCGCCCCCCGCCAAGGGCTGCGCCCCTGGACCCGCGACGTGCTTGGGCGAGGGGGAGCGTTGGGTGTGGGCGCAGGTGGTGGGCCGTTCTGACGCCCTCTCACATCAATCCGAACCACATCTCACATCAATGTGAAGATTACTCTTCGAGGTCGCCCACCCACTCCGCCTCGAAGCTCACCTTGACGGTGCACGGCGAGGGGATGCCGACCATGGCGGCGATGTTCTCGCACTGCTGGTTGGTGCAGGTCATGGTGGCGGTCTGGGTGCCTTCCGCTTTGTCTTTCCCCTTGAACGTGCCCTCGGCGGAGGCGCGGATCTCCGCCTCGGCCCCACCGCCGAGATCGACGACCTCGGCGAGCCGCTCGGGGCAGTCGAAGTCGCTGCCCTTCAGGTCGCAGTCGAAGGGATCAGTGCCGTCGAGGGGGTCGACGGTGATGGTGCCGTTGCCGTTGTCGACGACGGTGAACTCGCCCTCGGCGCCGTCGTAGTTCATGGCATCTGAGCACGTGTTCTCGAGTTGCTCCTCGTCGGTGTACTCCCAGGTGCCAGAGAGGGGAGCACTGCCACAGGCAGCGAGGGGCAGCAGCAGGCAGAGCACAGCGTGACGAGACATCGGAACCTCCAGGGTCGCGCGACGATAGCGCCTCGCGTGTCGCAGGGACGCGTCGGGCGCCGCGGCGATTCACGCGGTACGGACAGGACGTCATGGAGGGCGGGATGTCGCGACGATCCGAGAGTGTGCCGTTCGAGGGGCCCCGCGGCCGACTGAGTGGGCGCTTGCACCGTCCGCCAGGCCCCATCCGTGGCGTGGCGGTGTTCGCCCATTGCTTTTCCTGCGGCAAAGACCTGCACGCTGCGGGCTGGCTCACCGACGCCCTGGCCGACGAGGGCTTCGCCACCCTGCGCTTCGACTTCGCCGGGCTGGGCCAGAGCGAGGGTGACTTCGCCGAGACGACCCTCGCCACCAACGTCGACGACCTGCTGGCGGCGGCTCGGTGGCTCGACAGCGAAGGCCTGGCCCCCACCCTGCTCGTCGGCCACTCCCTCGGCGGGGCGGCCGTCCTGCTCGCAGCCCCGTCGCTGTCGTCGGTGCAGGCGGTGGCCACCGTGGGCGCTCCCGCCGATCCTACCCACCTCGCACAGCAGCCCGTCGACCTCGCTGCGCCGCTGCTGGCCGACCTGGCCTCCCACGACCTGCTCGGGGGCCTGTCGGCGCTGCGCAAGCCGCTGCTGGTGCTGCACTCCCCCCAAGATCAGGTGGTGGGGGTGGGCCACGCTCGTCGGCTGTTCGAGGCGGCGCGCCATCCCAAGAGCTTCGTCAGCCTCGACGGCGCCGACCATCTGCTCACCACCGAGGCCGACGCTCGCTACGCCGGCTCGGTGATCGCGACCTGGGCGGCTCGCTATGCCGCCGCGTCCCTCGAGGTCCCCAAGCCAACGCACGACCACGACGTGGAGACGACCACCGGTGCCACCCTGGCTACCGAGCTGGTGGCCCATGGCGTGCACCACTTTCGGGCCGACGAGCCGGTGAGCGCGGGCGGGCTCGACACGGGGCCGTCGCCCTTCGAGCTGGTGCTGGCGGGGCTGGGGGCGTGCACGGGGATGACCCTGCGGATGTACGCCGACCGCAAGGGCTGGGCTCTCGACGAGGCGCAGGTGCACCTGGAGCACCACAAGCAGCCGCGGGAAGAAGGCGGTCGGCCGCGGGAGGCCATCGAGCGCACGGTGGCGCTGGTGGGCGACCTCGACGACGCGCAGCGCGCCCGGCTGCTGGAGATCGCCGACCGCTGCCCGGTGCACCGAGCGCTCACCGGGGGCTTCGTCGTGAGCACCCACCCCGCGGATCAGTCGCAGTAGGGCCCGTCGATGGGGTCGATGCGCAGGGTGAAGGGCTGGCGCAGGGCGGCCGTGCGGCCGTCGTCGAGGTCTTCCACCTGCACATCGAGCTGGCCGAGGCTGCCGTCGAGGCCGCAGATGGAGGCCATCCAGTCGGTGCTGTCGCCTACGTCGACGTAGTGGTAGACGTTGTCGACCAGCCCTTCGTCGTCGGCGGCGGGCACCGCCAGGTACACCGGTGTGCTGTTGGCCAGCTCGCTGCCGGCCACCGTCGCCGTGCCGTTCCAGCTCAGCAGGGTGGGGTCGCGGAGCAGACCCGTGAGGTGCCCGCTGACCCGGAGCGTCCACCCGCCCGCGGGCCCGTGGACCATCACCAGCTCGAGGTGCTCGAAGGGGGCTGCCGGTGGGTCGTCGGGCAGCGACAGGGCCAGGGTGAGGGGTGGCGGGGGGGCAGGGCCGGTGTCGGTGGTGGGGCTCGTGGACCACGGCACGGTGGCAGTGTCGCTGGGCATGCCGGAGTCGCCGGGCTGCCAGGTGGTGAGGCTCCCCCCTTCGGCAGGCGACGCAGGCTCGGAGGGCCCGCACGCGATGAGCCAGCCTGCCGCGAGGGCAGAACGCCAGCCGATGGCCGTGGGATGAGCCGTCATCACTCGCAGTTCGGCTCGTCGACCGGGTCGAGGCGGAGCACCACCGGCTGGATCAGGGTGGTGGCACGGCCGTCGTCGAGGTCTTCCAGGTCGACCCGCAGCTCGACCGTCTGCCCTGCATAGGTGCACACGGCCTCGTGCGCCTCAGGGCTGTTACGGCCAATATCTAGGTAGTGACGAATATCCCGAAGTACTCCTGAACCATCGGCCTCGTCGGCCAGCAGGTTCAGCGTGGCCTGGGCGGTCGCCCCATCGGGCAGCTCGGCCAGCCCGATCCACCTCATGGTGCTGGGGTCGCGCGCGAGCCCCGACAGGTGCGCGTCGATCTGCAGGTCCCAGCCTCCGGCGGGCCCCCACACCATCACCAGCTCGAGCTCGGTGTCGGCCGCCACCGGCGGCTGGTCGACCGCCGACAGCTGCAGGCCCAGGGGCAGCGTGGCGGTGTCGACGAGGGCCGTGTGCTCGCTGGTGTCGCGGTAGGGAACGATCGGGGTGGGCGTGGGCTCTTGGCAGGCCCACAACGCGAACACGAACACGGCAACCTCCGCCAGGATGGTGCATCGGTGGGGCAACCTGGATCCCTCAGGCGCCGAGGGGCTGCGTCTGGCCGAGGCGCGTGCGCAGCCCGGCAAGGGCCAGTCGCAGGGGAATCGACCGCAGGGCGTGGGTGGGGACCGCCCCAAAGCGGCGCATCGCTACGTCGCGCTCGCCACGGGCCAGATCGAGCCAGCCCTGGTCGATCGGGGGCAGGTGGCACAGCAAGGGATGGCCAGCGAGCGCAGCGTCGGCCCGAGCCAGCACCGTGTAGGCGAGGCGGTCGCCTGCGGCGCCCAGCACCGCGCCGTGGACCGAGCAGGCCTGCCCGTGCAGCCAGGGATCGCCGACCGGCTCGGTGGCCGCCACCAGCTGTTCGGCCTCGTCGTGCACCTCGTCGCCGCGCTCCAGGCCCAGGCGGACCAGCGCGAGGCGGCAGCCCAGGTCGCCCCGTCGGTCACCCAGGCCATGGAAGCGGCTGCGGGCCCGTCGCAGCTGGGCCACCGCCGCCCGACGCTGCCCTCGCTCGTGCAGCAGCAGCCCCAGGCGGGCCTCGGTGCTCGCCACCAGGCCCTCGTCGCCTGCGGCCTGGGCCACGCGCTGGGCCACCTCCGCGTGGCGGCGAGCGGCATCGAGCTGGCCGGCGTGGTGGTGGGCGGCGGCGATACGCAGCTGGGCGGTGGCCTCGAACAGCTGCTCCCCCGCTCGGGCGAAGGAGGTGGTGGCCTGGATGAGCTTGTGCATCGCCGCGTCGGGGTCGCCCTGCTCCAGGTCGCAGCTCGCCAGCTCGAGGAGCGTGAGCCCGACGAGGTGGCCGCGGGTGCCTTGCCGATGCACTGCCAGGGCGGCCTCGAGGCAGGCACGGGCTGGCTGAAGCTCCCCCTGGGCCAGCAGCACCCGACCGAGGGTGGTTCGCACCGAGGCTGCCCCCTGGGCCCCGCTGGCCTCGGCCAGGACCAGGGCCTGCTCGCAGTCGCGTCGGGCCGCTGCCAGGTCGCCGGCGCGGAGGGCCGAGGCGACGTGCCAGGCGAGCTGGCTGGCCTGCTGCGCCAGATCGAGGTCGTCGGAGGCGTCGTCCATCTGTGGGGACTGTACCGCAGGCGCAGGCCGAGGGGCGCGCTGCAGGCAGGGTCCCCCGAGGATCGACGAAGGCGCTATGGGCGCAATCTGGCGCGGGCCTCGACCGTAGGCTCGTTGCCCGGTATTGTCGCCGGCCGATGGAGGTCCGTTCTCATGTCGCTCGCCCCCGCATCTCTCGCGCAGTTCCGCATCCTCGTCGCCGTGGCCCAGGCCGACGGGCAGTTCACCTCGGAGGAGGAGGAGGTGCTGAAGGGTGCGCTGGGCAAGCACGCCGACATCCTCGACGACCTGCTCGGAGAAGACATCGACGTCGACGCCGAGATCGCCCTGCTCGACGACGAGCAGAAGCGAGCGGTCTACCAGTCGGCCTTCGCCCTGGCCTACGCGGATGGTCACGCGCAGACCTTCGAGGTCGCGATCCTCAAGAAGCTGATGCCCAACAAGGGCGAGGAGTCGCTGCTGGGCCAGGTGATGGGGGAGACCCTCGACACGGTCCTGCCCGGGCGCATCGTGGCTGAGCCCGACCCGGCGAAGCGCGACAGCGAAGTCCTCGAAGACACCCTGAAGTACTCTGCACTCGCGGCGGTGGCAGGCGCCATGCCCGTGCCAGGGGTGGCGGTGGTGGCCGACATCGCCGTGGTGGCCATCCAGGGCAAGCTGGTCCACGACATCGGCATGTACTGGGGCCACAGCCTCGATCAGAAGGCCGTCCGCGGCTTCCTGGGGGCGGCGGCGGGGTCCATCGGGCTGCGCATCGCGGTGAACAACGTGGCCCGCTTCGTGCCCGGCTGGGGGTCGGCCTTCGCCGCGGCGACGAGCTTCGCCACCACCTACGCGATGGGTCGGGCGGCCAACGCGTGGTTCGCTGCGGGTCGCGACATGACCGACCAGGAGCTGTCCGACATCTTCAAGACGGCGACGACACAGGGGCGGGCCGAGTTCTCCACCCGTGGCGACGACGTGGCCGCCGCCCGAACGGCCCACGCCGACAAGCTCGCCGAGCTCAACCGGCAGCTGGCCGCCGGCGAGATCGACCGGGCGACCTTCGAGGCACAGGTGGCCTCGCTGTAGTCGTCAGCGCTCCGTCTGCGACACCCGCCCCGCCTCACGGGCGGCAGCGACCGACAGCTTGCCGGTCTCGGCCGGGGCCACGATGGAGACCTGGCCGGCCTCGGCACCGACCGCGCGGGCCTGGATCCGGCGGATGGCGTCGTTTGCCTTCTCCTTCTGGCGACTGCCGAGGAAGCCGCCTTCGGCGAAGGGGGCCAGGGCGGGCACCGCGGTGGGGAGGGCGATGAGACCGAGGGCGTCGATGACCTGCAGCCGGCCCTCGTCGCGGGCGAGCAGGGCGACCAGCCGCTCCTCGCAGTCCTGACGTGTGGCCGGGGGCAGGTCGTCGAGCTCGGCGAGGGCCAGCAGGGCCTCGCGGGTCGTGGTGGGCAGGCGAGACAGCCGCTCGAGGTCGGCCAGGCCGTCGCTGCGAAGGGCACGGGCGGCCACCACGGCGACCGGTTCGTCGCGTGAAGCCAGGCGCCTCAGGGTCGCGGAGGCGGCCCGCCCGGTGGTGAGTCGCTGCTGCAGCGCGACCGCGCGAACGCTCGGCAGGGGGTCGTCGTGGGCCATGCGCTCCAGCACCTCTGCCACCGTGCCCTCTCGGTGGGTGCTCTCCAGCACGGCCAGCCCTTGCTGCAGCCGCTCATCGAGCTGTGCGACGTCGGGCAGATCTGACATCCGGCAGGTCCAGCGGCCGAACTCCAGCCTCCAGCCGGTGTGCTGCGCCTTGACGAGGGCGTCGCGGGCGTCGGCATCGAGGTGGGACAGCATCGTGGCGGCGTGGGCGGACCGTGCGATGTAGGCTTCGTCGAAGACCTCGTCGGTGGTTCGCAGGCGGCGGCCGCCCGGGATCGTGGCCGAGGTGCGTTGCCCGCGACGGATGACGATGCCGTCGGACAGCGAGCCGGGCGCCGACACGGCGAGCTCGACCACGCTGCGCCGGTTGCCGGAGATCGCATCGGCCTCGCTGGTGAACGACAAGCTGACCTGCGCCTTGCCCACCGTGCCCTTCACGGTCGAGGGCTGCACCATGCTGCCCAGGGTGAGCTGCAGGCCGGGATGGCGCTTGCACAGCGCCTCGAGGGTGCGGTCGTCGGCCGAGGTGGCCTTGGTCTTCTGGCGGCTGGCGGCGATGAGGATGGCGACCGCGACGACCAGCGCCACGGAGATGCCACCGACCATGGTCAGGGCTTGGGTGGGGTCCATACCCGAGCCTACGTCAGAAGCTGCGCAAGAAGTGCAGGTGAGCGCGCCAGATCCCGCCCAGCGAGAACCGATGGTAGGGGTGCCCCTCGCGCTCGGCCCAGCGCTTCACGATCGGCACCAGGTCGTCGAGGTGGTCGCTGGGCACGTGGGGGAACAGGTGGTGCTCGATGTGCTGGTTGATGCCGCCGCACATCCAGCTGTACCACCGCGACTCGGGCCACACGTTGTTGGTGGACCGCACCTGGTCGGCCTCGTGCGACCCGACCAGATCGAAGTTGGCGAGGTTGGCGGTGTGGGTCGGGGCGAAGGTGCCGACGATGTACAGCGTGCCGATGCCGAAGTTGCACAGCGTGTTCAGCCGCGCCTCCCACGGGGGGAGCAGCCACCACAGCGTGAGCGCATAGAGAATCAGCCCCGCGACGAAGGGCAGGGCATGGCGGCCATAGCGCTCGAGGGACCGGTAGAAGAAGAACACGAAGAAGGTGGGGTACTGCGCCAGGGTGCCGAGGAAGCCCAGCCAGCGGCGCACGGGCGACCGCGGCGTGTCGTGGACCCGGTTGAAGTCGCGGCCGACGAGCAGGGTGGTGTCGGGGTCGCGCTCGGTGTTGGTGTTGGCATGGTGAGCCAGGTGGTGCTTGCGCCACCAGATGGCGATCCAGCCCGTGCAGAAGTCGTAGAACACCCGGCTGGGGGTGACCGGCAGCTTGGGTTGGTGGACCCGGTTGTGGATGATCGACCAGATCGTGCGCGTGCGGTACATCGCGAACAGCACCGCGGTGGCCACCTTGAGCCACGCCCACGGCGCGAACATCAGCACGGCGATGTCGATGATCTGCACCACGCCGTACACCCGCATGCGGTGCTGCAGCACCCGCGCCGTGGTCTCCCGCGACGGCACCCGGTCGAGGACCGGGCGGGCCAGGTCGCGCAGGCGGGGGTTGGGGGTGGCGGCGGTCGAGGACAGGGCGCGCTCCAGGGTCACGATCTATCCGTCGACGAGGCGGTTGGCGCGGCACAGGGGTAGAGGGGGGCGGCGCGAGGTGGGCATGCGGCAGTGGGACGTGATCGACTCGGCGGAGGTCCCAGAGGACGACGGCCGGGTGATGTTGCTCAATCGCGGCAGTGAGTGGGCGGTCTACGTCGACGATCGGCAGCTGATGACGAACCGGCAGCACGGCTCGGAGGCGGCGCTGGCCGACTGGGCCTGTGATCGCCTCCACGACGAGCACCTGCCGGAGGCTCGCATCCTCGTGGGGGGCATGGGCTGCGGCTTCACGCTGGCCGCCGCCCTGCGCCGGGTGGGCGAGGCCGGCGAGGTGACCGTCGCCGAGCTCATCCCCGAGGTGGTCGACTGGAACCGCGACTACCAGATGGGCAAGGCGGCCGGCTACCCGCTGCGCGACGTGCGGGCGCGGGTCTACCTGGGCTGCGTGGGCGATCTGGTGGTCAAGCCGCCGGCCCCGTGGAGCGCCATCCTCATCGACACCGACAACGGCCCCATGCACCTCACGCGGCCCGGCAACGGCTGGCTGTACCACCAGCAGGGCATCGAGGGGGCATGGAACGCGCTCCGCCCGGGCGGCGTGCTGGGCATCTGGTCCGCGGCGTCGGATCCTTCGATGACCCGGCGGCTGCGGAAGATCGGCTTCGAGACGGAGATGCTGCCCTACACCGAGGAGGGCCGCCCCACGCCCGACGGGTCGGGGACGCAGGTGCTGTGGATGGCCCGTCGGCCGGCCTGACACGGATGTGGGCCGGCGTGGAAGGCCGCGGCTGCGCCCCAACGGTTAGAGCACGCACCATGCGCACCCTCTCCTCGGCCTTGGTCCTCGCGTCTACCCTGATCGGCTGCCAGCCCAAGGCGGCCGACATCGCCGAGCCGGTGTGCAGCGACAGCTGCAAGGCCGAGGCGGTGATCACGCCGCGAGATGGGTCCACAGGGGTCGCGCTCACCGACACGTTGAGCGTGTCGTTGTCGGAAGAGGCCGAGGTGCTGCTCACCCTGCGGGGCTCCGGCGGGGTGGTGCTGGAGACGACCGAGGGCATCGGCGAGGCGAGCCTGTCCCTCGCGGGGCTGGTGGAGGGTCAGACGAGCTACTCGGTGGAGGTGCGGCACGCGTGCGAGCCGGGCTCCGATGTGCTGTGCAACACGGTCACCAGCTCGTTCACCACCCGCGACCCCGAGCAGACGCCCACCCCGACGGGCTCCGACACGGGGTCCACCGACACGGGCACCGACACCGACCTGCCCACCGACACCGGCACCGAGCCCGTCGACACCGGGCTCGAGCCCGACCCCTTCGTGCCCCTCGGCGACGCCGATGAGCTCGACGCCGCCGCCATTGCGACCATCGAGGCAGAGATCGACGCCATCCTGAACAGCACCACCGACTGGGCGGGGGTCTACGTGGTCGACGCCGACAGCGGGCAAGTGGTCTACGCCTTCGACGAAGACGTGCCCTACGAGCCGGCATCGAACACCAAGCTGTTCACCACCGGCGTGGCCTTCGATCAGCTCGGCGAAGAGCACCGGTTCCGCACGGCGGCCTACACCAGCGGGGTGCCCGATGCGTCGGGCGCGGTGTCGTCGCTGACGGTGGTGGTGGAGCACGACTTCACGTGGTCCTCCTACTTCTACAGCGACCCCTACGTGGCGGCGGACCGGCTCGCAGAGCAGCTGTACGACGCGGGCCTGCGCTCCGTGACCGGCTCGGTGGTGCTGTCGGGCGAGGTGGTCTTCGAGGGCTACTCGCTGTCGGAGTACACCGACTTTTCCTACTACCGGGGTGAGGCCCTCGACGCGCTGCTGTCGGCCCTCGACCTGTACGGCATCGATGTCAGCGGCTCGGCGAGCACTTCGAGCTCACTGTCGTCGCCTGGGGGCGTGCTGCTCACCGAGCGCTTCTCCCCTCCCCTGCACGTGGCCGACCACCCCCTCAACGTGTCGAGCCACAACGAGTTCGCCGACGCGCAGATGCGCCACGTGGGCTGGCAGCTGTGGGGGGGCAGCAGCTACGCCGACGGCGAGGCGGCCGTCGCCGACTGGCTCGACGGCCTGGGCATCGACAGCAGCACCATCGCCTTCTACGACGGCTCGGGCATCTCCCACGACAACCGGGTGACCGCGCGGCAGGTGGTCGAGATGCAGCTGGCCCTGTACGACGCCCCCTCGGGGGTGCACTGGGAGCGCACGCTGTCGACGGCGGGGCACGAGGGCACCCTGGCGGGGCGGATGCTCGGCGCCGACACCTCTGGCCGGTTCATGGGCAAGACCGGCACCCTGTGGCACACCATCGCCACCAGCGGCGTGCTGCACCACGCCCACGACGGGCACCGCTACGTGTTCGGCATCCTGTTCAACGACGTCGCTTCGCAGACGACGGCGCGGGCCAACTGCGACGACATCGTCGAGTCGGTCGCGCGCGACCACCGCGGCCTCGGCACCCGCCCCGGAGCCCCGCTGCTGCACTTCGCGCGAGGCGTCGGCAGCGGCCGGGTCGAGGTGAGCTGGAGCTCGGTGCAGGGCGCCACGGGCTACGCGCTGTGGGTGTCCACCGACGGGGCCTGGCGCCGCGCCGACGCGCGGTTCGAGACGAGCACCCGTGCCGTAGTTGGCGACCTCCCCGACGCGCCGGTGGCCTTCCGGGTCGCCGCCCTCAACGACCAGGGGGCGTCCGAGCTGTCCGACACCTACGCCGCCTCCCCCTCCTCGGCCGGCGCGCAGGTGCTGCTGGTCGACGGCAACGACCGCTGGGGTGGGCAGACGGAGAACACCCTCGGGGAGGGGCACGACAGCCTGCACACGGTGGGGCGCTCCGTGCCGGGCCGGGCCTTCGACAGCGCCGACAACGACGCCGTGCTCTCCGGGCTCGTCGACCTGTCCGACTACGACGCGGTGATCTGGCTGCTCGGGGAGGAGTCCACCGCCGACGACACCTTCGATGCCGCGGAGCGCGCCGAGGTCGAGGCCTTCGTGGCGTCCGGTGGCAGCTTGCTGGTGTCGGGTGCCGAGATCGGTTGGGACCTCGACTACAGCGGCGACGCCTCCACCGCTGCGTTCTACGCCGACGTGCTCAAGGCCACCTACGCCTCCGACGACGCCGGAACCTACGTGGTGGTGCCCCGGGCGGGGGGCCTGTTCGGAGACGTGGGCGAGGTGGCCTTCTACACGCCGGGCACCATGAACATCGCCTACCCCGACGTGCTGCAGCCCACCGGCGGGGCGGTGGTCGAGCTCGACTACTGGGGCGGCACCGGCGGCGTCGCGGCGCTGTCGTACGACGGCCCCTACAAGCTGGTCCACCTCGGCTTTCCGCTGGAGAGCATCGACGCCCTCGAGGTGCGGGAGGCAGTCATCGACCGGAGCCTGGGCTTCTTCGGGCTGTAGCGCCTACGGATCGCTGGCCTCTTCCGGGTCGGCCTCGGGCCACCACGTGCCGACGACGCCGATGGCCTGGTCGGGGTCTTCGTCCCAGCGCACCTCGAGGCCCGCGGCCTGCAGGGCGAGGACCACCTGCCTGCCGACCTGGAGCGTCTGCTCGTCGTCGCGGTCGGGCACCCGGTCGGCGTAGGACAGCCACAGCGGTGTGCCCTCGGTGGCCGCGACGAAGCCAGCGGCATCGACGTAGGCGCATCCACCGGGGTGGGAGGACTCCGCCAGGTAGGTGGCCATCGTGTCGTGGTCGTAGCCCAGAGCGAGCACGATGCCTGCCTGCGCGAGCTGGTCACTGGCGCGCTCCAGCGCCGCTCGGGAGGTCGTCATGGCGGCCACCGGCTCCCGGGTGACCTGCTTGGCCAGCTCGGTGGGGAGCCGGCCGTCGATCTCGCCGCGTAGGTCGGACACGGCCTGCACGACGCGCTGCGGGTCGCTGTAGACGTGGCCGTGCCACAGGGCGCGGGCCCGGAGGCGGGTGGTGGCGACCAGCTCGGGAGCGCGCGCCTCCCAGGCGGTGGCCGCGATGCTGTGGAGGGTCGCGGCGTCGAGGCCCAGGTCGGCCTCGGGACCGTCGTCGGCGACCATGCCCTGGGCGACAGCGGGCAGCGCGTGCACCGCCCAGTCGGAGGTGGCGCGTGGGATGACGTGCCACCTGTAGGGAGCCTGCACGCGGTGGGCGGCGGCGGCCATCAGCTCCCCGTGCAGCGCGTCGTCGGAGAACTCCCCGTGCATGGCCCACACGGGGGCCCGCAGCTGGCCTGCGAAGCGGGTGGCGCTGCGCAGGTCGTCTTGATGGGGGTCGGCGGGGTAGGCATCGGTGCCGTACAGGCGCTCGAAGTCACGCCGCACCAGCCCCATGTCGGTGGGCCCCTCCAGGGTGACGACGGCGCGGATGCCGTCGGTGGACTCGGCCAGGAGCAGGGCCAGCAGGCTGCCGGTGCCGTAGCCCATCACGTAGACGCGATCCGGATCGACGTCGGGGCGGCTCCGCAGCAGCTCGAGGGCGGCCCGGGCATCGTCGACCTCGCGGCCGAACAGCTCGTGGGGGCCAATGCCCGCCTGACCGCGCACATGGGGGAGCATCACCGCCATGCCGGCCTGCCGCGCGTCGTCGAGGTCGGCCGCCGTCGCGGCGTCGTGCCCGTCGAAGCCCCCCGCCAGGTAGAGCAGTCCGGGGCGTGGCGCGTCGGCCACCGGGCTGGCCCAGGCGGGCAGCGCCCCGACATCGGTGGGCACGGCCACGGCCTCCAGGCCGTCGGGCACGAGCTCGGGGGGCTCGTGGTCGGTGGCGACGCCCCCGACGAGGTCGGCCCGCGCTGCGTCGATGGGAGTGGACAGTGCGGGCGCGAGGGCCAGGCCCTCGGGCAAGCTCCACGGTGCCTCGGTGCGGCGCAGGGACTGCATGGCCGTGCGCACGACCTCCAGCCCTTCCTCGTCGCCCTGGAGCGCCCAGCCCATCAGCCAGACGTGGCCGTCGGGGTAGGGAACCATCGCCATGAGCATGTCGACCGGTGGGTCGCCCCCGACCGCGACCTCGCGGAGCGCGGCGGGCTGCCCGTCGATGGTCACCGGCTCGGCGAGGGTGAGGGGCAGGTCGATGTCGTCGGCGGTGAAGCTGTCGAGGAGCACGATAGGGCTGCTGACGTGGTTCTGGCTGTCTTTGGAGATGAACGACGCGGCGAGGTACTGCTCGGCCACCACAGCGCCCAGGCCCAGGTGCTCCCGGTCGTCGAGCAGCTCCATCCGGCTCCAGTTCCACGGGCGCTCGATGGAGCAGTGGCAGCCCGCGTCGCGCACCCGCACCGGATCGAACACGCCGGTGCAGGCCAGGCTCGACACCACAGCGGCGGAGCCGGCAAGTCGCGATAGCCAGCGCATGAAGTCCCCCCATCAGCGACGGCAGGGTACCTCGGTTCGGTGGCTCGGGCAGGGGGGAGCGCCCCACCGGGTGGGGGGGCGTTCCACGTGAAACGTCGGGCTCAGCGGGCGCCGAACTCGACGAGCACCCAGGCGGCCACGGCGTCGGCCTCTTCGGGGGTGAGGGCCGAGATGGCTGGCATCGAGCCGCCGCCGTTCTGGATCTGCGCGGAGATCTCCGCCTCGGTGGAGCCGGCGACGTAGGTGGCCATCGTGTCTTCCGCGACACCGCCCTCGCCGCTGGCGCCGTGGCAGCTGGCGCACTGGCTGCTGTACAGGCCTGCCGCGTCGATGCCGGTGGTGTCGTCGTCGTCGTCGCCCACCGTCGTGCTGGGGGTGCCGGTGTCGTCAGAGCCGTCCTTGTCGCCGGAACAGGCCACAGCGAGAGCCAGGGACAGGCAGAGAGCCATCGAGCGCATGAGTTTCCTCCCTCTAGTGCCTTGCAACATGCTCTCCCGCGGGGCGGACCGCACCCCCTGATTGACGTGCACGGTGGCGTCCGGGTTGCATCGCTGGCTTTGAGGGAGCACCCTGCGTGCATGTGGCTGCTGCTGCCGATCGCGACCGCCCTGGCCTGGGCCGACCCGCAGGCCGACCCCCAGGTCGACCTGCGTCTGGCCGCTCACGTCGGAGACCTCTACCTGGCCGACGCGGCGCTGGCCGATGGCGCCGACCCCCAGCTCGTCCTGGCCGATGTGCTGATCGCCTGCGATGGGCCGATGGCGGAGGTGCTGGTGTGGTCGGGCGCCCGCCCGGAGGGCGCTGAGGCTCGCAGGCCGCTGCAGTGTGGTCCCGAGGTGTCCCGCGAGCTGGCGGCGGTCGATGCGGGGTGGGGGCGAGCCTTGCTGCGGGAGGCCGCCCGCGATGGGCGGGAGGAGCTCGTCGGCTGGCTCCTCGACGACGGGGTGGCTCCCGGCGGCGATGCGCTGGAGGCGGCGGTCGCCCGGCGGCAGCGAGCCGTGGTGGATCGCCTGCTGAAGGCGGAAGCCCCGGTGTCGGCCGATGCCATCGCGAGCGCCGCCCGCGACAGCGACCTCGAGCTGCTCGACCGGCTCACTCGCGGTCTGTCGCGCGATGCTCTGGGCGAGGCGCTGGTGGCCTGCAGTGGCACCCACCGATCCGTGGTGGAGCGGCTGCTGCGCAAGGGAGCGCCCGTCGCGCACGTGCACGGCACCCGCGGCCCACCGCTGGTGGAGGCGGCGGCGGCGGGGAAGCTCGAGGTGGTCGAGGCCTTGCTGGCGGCCGGGGCGTTGGTCGGCACCCCGCGCCATGACGGGCGCACGCCGTTGATGGTGGCAGGGCGCAGTCCGGAGGTGGTCGCCCGGCTGCTGCGGGCCGGCGCCGACCCCCTGGCCCAGCTTCCGACGGGGTGGACCGTGCTTCACGCGGCCGCACGGCAGTCCGCCGACAGCGTCGATCTCCTCCTCGCGGCGGGGGCCGATCCGTCGGCGGCGATGGCCTCGTCGGGGGAGACGCCGCTGCACCAGGCCGCGCGCACGGGCCAGGCCGAGGTGGTGCGGCGGCTGCTGGCCGCAGGGGCCGATCCGCAGGCGCAGTCCGTGTTCCCAGGGGGCTCGGATCGGGCCGTCGACCTCGCGCGAGAAGCTGGTCACGCAGATGTGGTCGACGTCTTGGTGGCCTTCGAGGCTACAGAGCTGCAAGCCCCGCGACAATGAACCGAAGAGCGCGGTGTCCAGCGGTACGGAGGGTCCCACCCCGGGGGCCCCGTGTACTGCAGCTTGGAGGCGACGCATGAACATCGGCCGTGCCGTCCGCGAAGTTCGCGGACTCAGGAACCTGACCCAGCGAGAGCTCGCCTTCGGCGCAGATCTCGATCCCAGCTACGTGTCACTCATCGAGAGTGGCCGGCGCATGCCCAGCCTCGAGGTGCTGTCGCGCATTGCCGACGTGGTCAGCGTGCCCATCTACATCATGGTGCTGCTGGGCTGTGAAGACCACGACTACACCTTGCGGGGCGACCGCGAGCGGGCGCGCACGCTGCTGCGCAACCTTCCCGCGGGTCACGAGGCGAGCGTAGGTCTCCTGCGCGCCTCGTGACCGACGCCCACCAGGGGTGGGCTGTCGTCACTGCGTGATCGTCACCTCGGTGCCGGCCACCCAGTGGCGATGCTCGTCGGTGTAGTACAGGTAGGCCTGCGACGCCGGGGCCGTGTAGGTGCCCGGCACCTCGGCCACCAGCTCCAGCCCGATCTCGTGGACTTCGCTGGGTGCGAGGTCACGGAAGTACAGGGCCACCTCGCGTGGCCGCGTCTCGTAGAAGTCGACCAGGCCCCGGTCGCGCAGCTCCTCGAGCTGCCAGGTCTGCGGCGCCAGGCCCCCGGGCAGGCCGATGCGGGCCAGGGCCATGGGCTGCCCCTCGTCGGTGAGGTTGTCGATGGTGGCGGTCAGGCGCACGGTCTCCCCCATGGGGACCACGTCCTGGTCCAGCACAGTGTGCACCCCGACGACGGCCTCGTCGCTGGTGGCCGGCAGGTCGGTGCGGTAGTCGACGGCGATCGACAGCGGAAGCGCACTGTCGCCGTCATGGGACACCGTGATGGTGTTCTTCCCGGGGACGAAGAAGTCGCCGAGGCCCTCGAAGGTGATCGCGCCCTGGTGGCCCGCCTCGTAGGCGAACTCGTCGACCACCTCGCCGTTGATCTCGACCACGAGGTAGCCGGCACTCTGGGTGGCGCGGCTGGCCTGGGCGTAGGTGGTCATCGCCTTGAGGGCGAGGATGGTGGCCTGGGTCGACCCGAAGTTGCCGTAGCCCGAGCGGTTGCCCTGCAGCCAGGCGACGCCGTCGCGGACCGCGGCGGACTGGGGGTCGAGCTCGAGCATGGCGAGCAGGGCCAGCGAGGTGGTCTCGATGGCCAGGCTGTGGCCGCCCGAACGGGTGATGGAGTGGTCGGCTCCGGGCCACGACCCGTCGTCGGCCTGCAGCGCGGTCAGGCGACGGGCAGCTGCCTGAGCGGCCTTGCCCTCCCCCGCCTCGACGAGGGTGCCGGTGGCCAGGGCGAGCAGGTAGGGGTCGTCGGTGGACCGCGCCAGCGCCCGGCTGCGATCGAGCTCCTCGTCGAGGTCGTCGGCGTAGCCGGCGAGGGCCAGCGACCAGGTGATGTAGGCGTCGGTGACCTCGGCCGAGGCGCGGCCGAAGCTGTCGAGGGCTTGGCTGCTGCGCTGGTAGCCGCCGTTGCCGTCGCGGCGCGACAGCAGGTAGTCGCGGGTGCGCTCGATCATCGCGGGGTCGACCGCACCGTGCACCTGGGCCATGTCGACGAACTCGACGAGGCCGTAGGCCGACAGCGCCTCGTGGGCGGGCTCGCTGCCGAACCACTCGTAGCCGTCTTCGCCGGTCTCGTAGGAGGTGAGCAGCTGGTAGCCGCGGTCGAGCATGCCCGAGGCGCGCTGGGCGACCGCGGGGTCCACATCGTCGTGCTCCTGCAGGTACTGCAGCACCATGATGTTGGGGTAGTTGCTGCTGCTGGTCTGCTCGAAGCAGCCGCCGGGCTCGCGGAGCAGGCCCTCCATGCCCTCCACGAGGGTGGCGACGGGGCTGGGGTACAGCTGCACCGTCGCGGTGACCGTGCCCTCGATGGCCTCGCCGAGGTCGACCGTCCAGCTGCGGCTGCCCTGCAGCTCCTCGGAGGCCTCCCAGCGGCCGGGGAAGCCGCGGGGCTCGATGGTCAGCTGGCGCTCGAAGGCATCGGACTGGCCGTTGCCGTAGGCCTCGAACGACACCAGGGCGGTGCCGGCCTTGCCGGTGACGTCGAGGTCGATCCACCGGCTGTCGCGCTGGCCTGGGTCGAGATCGACGTGGTCCACCTGCAGGGCCCCGGTGAGCCCTTCGCCGAAGGCGGCCTCGACGGCCACGGTCACGGGGCGGTCGAGCTCGGAGCTCAGGGTCATCGGCAGCTGCACGCGGTCGCCTTCCGACACGGCGACGGGGAGCTTCACGCCCAGGCTGAAGGGCAGCTTGCTGGCGACCGTCGTCTCGTCGCGACCGAGGTGGCCCCCCCCCGCGCCCTCGGTGGTGACGCGGAAGTTCGTCACCGCATCCGAGCTATGAAAGCGGATAACGGCCTTGCCGTGTTCGTCGGTGCGGACCGCGGGGTCCCAGAAGACGGTGTCGCGGAAGTCGGTGCGAGGGCCCTCGTAGCCGGGCTGGTAGACCGGGGTGGGGAAGGTGCGGACGGGAGCCCAGGCCACCGCGGCGACCTCGCCCCCGGCGGCGTCGGCCCACAGCCTGTCGTCGGCGCGCTGGCGTCGCCCCGCTGCCTGCTCGGCCTTGGCCTGCATCGGACCCGCGGCGGGCCGGCCCACGACCCCGAAGCGGCCGTCGACATCCTTGGCGGGCTCGGCAAGGACCGCGTCCTCGTCGAGCAGCCCTGCGTCCAGCTCGACGCCAGCACCGCCCATGTCCATCGGTGCGTCGGCGCCCATGGGCTCGGCCGCTGCGGCCATCGGCATCTCCATCGGGGGAGCCATCGGCGCCATCTGTGCTTGAGGGCGGCGCATGGGGCGTGCGAGGCGCTCGGCCGCGTCCTCGACGACGTAGCCGAGGCCCTGCAGCCAGCCGCCCCGGGTGGCCACCATGGCGTCGCTCGCTTCGGCCAGCGCTCGTTCCTGGCGGAGCTGGGCGAGGTGGGGAGGCTCGACCAGCGCCGCCTCCCAGTCGAAGCGTCGCCAGCCGGCAGTGCCCAGCAGCAGGTCGAGGGCGGCGTGGCGGTCGGGCTCGTCGGGGTCGAAGTACTGGTTGGGCTCGTGGATGGGCTCGGGCAGCTCGGCCTGCAGGTACAGGGCGGCGAGCAGGTGCGGCTCCTCGTCGTCGGCGTACGACAGCACCGTCTCGTCGACCACGGCGACGGCGAGGTCGGCCGCCACGGGGGTGCCGTCGGGGGTGGCGGTGTGCACGTCGAGCACCACCTCGTCGCGGGGCCCCACCTCCTCACGGCGTGGGGTCACCTTCACCTGTAGATCGTGGTCGGCATGGCGGTAGACCAGCCGCTCCGCCAGGGGCTCGACCCCGTCGAACAGCGTCACCCGCACGACGCCCTGGTCGGTGGCTTCGTCATCCCCTCGCAGGTAGACGAGGGACTCCTCCTTCGGCGCGACGGCGACGGTCGCTGCATCGAGGGCCTGCTCACGGACCACCGCTGCCACGGTGACCTCCTGGGCATCGGTGCAGCGCACGCCGGCACGCACGGCGGGCTCGAGGGAGGCCGGGTCGTCGTACACGCGCAGGGTGCAGCCCTCGGACCGCGCCTCCGGCAGCGCGAAGGTGCCGGCGATGCCCACCGGCTCGTCGATGACCACGTGGTAGCGCTCGCCGTCGCGAGGGGTCAGCTCGAAGCGCCCGAGGCCGTCGAGGAGGGTGCGGAAGGTGCTGACCTGGCGGCCGTCCTGGTCGATGACCCGCCCGGCGACATCGGCGGGCTCGCCCAGGGGCGTGGTGGCGCGCAGGTACACGCGGCCCGGCAGTCCCGTCACCAGCTCGCCCCCCTCCGGGAACAGGCCGAGGTCGACCTTGTTCAGCAGGATGGGGACCCGGCGGGAGATCGACTCGGTGACCCCGCCGTCGTCGACCAGCACGGTGAGCATCGCGTCGCCGCGCTCGATGGCCGGCGGCAGGTCGAAGCGAACGGTCGCCTTGCCGAGCCCGTCGGTGATCACGGGCACGCGGGTGAGCTCGGCGCCGTCGAGGTCCACCACCGCTGTGTAGGAGCCTTTCAGGGGCTCCCCCGTCGCGCGCAGCAGCTCCAGGCTGGCCTGCACCTGGTCACCAGGGCCGTAGGCCTCCCGGACGAAGTCGAGGTCTTTCTGGATGCGGGGCGTCTCGTAGCTCGCCACCATCAGGGGCTTCTCTACCGTGGGCTGGTCGACCTGGCTGAGGCGCAGCACGTAGCGCCCACCCGCCGCGGCCTGCGGCACGGTGATGTCGTTGTGGGCATCCCCGTCGAGGTTGCGCAGCCGCTTCGACAGCACGACCGCGCCGCGGGGGTTCACCAGCTCGGCGGTGACGGGGAAGGCGCCCTCGCCTTCTAGGGACGCGGTACCCAGATCGAAGGCTCGGAACCAGATAGACTCGCCGGGCTTGTACAGAGGTTTGTCGGTCTGCACGTAGGCGCGGCGGCCGGGATGAGCCGACCACGCCTCCTTGAGGTCGTCGGCCAGGGTCTCGTACATCGGGTCGAGGGGCAGCCGCCGGCTGGCGGGGCCGGCGGGCTCCACCAGGTGGGTCTCGCCGAGGTCATGGGCCTCGATGCGATGGGGGTCGAGGCAGGCGGACAGGGCGAGCAGCAGCAGGGGCGAGGGCAGGATCATGGTGGCTCCGTTGGGCTTCGGCGGGCCAACGGTGCCGGGGTGCGTGGACTTTCACTCAGCGGAGCCAGGCGGCGACGACCGCGGCCACCACGGTGCCGAGCACGATCCATCGGATGCTTCCAGGGGCGCGCAGCGCGAAACGCACGGACAGGGTGGCGCCCAGGGTGGTGCCCCCGGCGAGCACGACGGCGGGAAGCCACGCCACCTGGCCGGCCACGACGAACACGCCCAGGGACAGCAGCCCGAACACGGTGGTGCACACCGCCTTGAGGGCGTTGCCGCGGACCAGATCGTAGCGGAGCATGCCCCCGAGGACCCACAGCAGCACGAAGCCGACGCCGGCCTGGATGAAGCCGCCGTAGCAGCCGGCGAGGAACAGGCCGAGCCAGCCGAGGGGTCGCTCGGCGAGGGTGTGGGGCTCCTCGGCGCCGGGCTCGGGCGCGGCAGCGCGGGGGGCGACGGCGAGCACCACGGCCATGGCGGTGAGGGTGGCCAGCAGCACCCCCTCGAGGACAGCGGCAGGAACCTGGCTGGCGGTGATCGCGCCGAGGAGCGTGCCCAGCCCGGCGGGGAGCAACATCCCGGGGACGGCCGCCACGGGCAGCTGCCCGGCACGGTGGAACGCGGCGACCCCCGCACCCGACTGCGCGACGATGGCGAGTCGGTTGGTGCCGTTGGCCACGTCGGCCGGCAGGCCGAGCAGCATCAGGGCGGGCAGCGTCAGCAGGGAGCCTCCCCCTGCCAGGGTGTTGAGGAAGCCTGCCACGAGCCCGGCGAAGAACAAGCCGGTGAGGCCGAGGAGACTCACGGCGCCTTGAGGGCCGGCAGGGCCAGCTTCACGGAGATCGGGGCTCCGTTCGCCTCGATGTTCTGCCGACGCTGCACGAAGCCCTCCATGCGCAGCGCGACGTCGTGGGGGCCTGGATCGACCACCAGCTGCAGGGGGATGGTTCCGACGAAGCGCCCGTCGACCACGACCTCTGCGCCCGGTGGCGAGCCGTCGACGGTGAGCAGGCTCGGCTCGGTGGCTACGGGCCGGGGCGCTGGGCGGGGGGCCGCCGGTGCGGGCTTGGCGGCGGCGACGGCGGCTCTCGCGTCCTCGAGCAGCTGCTCGACGGGCACGCTCGTGGGGTGCTGCTCGTGAAGCTGCTCCGCCTGCGCGAGCACTTCCTTCGGCTCCTCGGCGAGACGTGCCCGCAGGGCATCCACCTCGTCGAGCAGGTCGGCCCACTCCTCGAGGACCAGCTGCCGGTCGAGGAGCGGCGGGTCGGACACCGCGATGCGGTCGAGGGCCCGCAGGTGCCGACGAGCGGCGGCACGGTCGTCGCTTGCCTTCGCCTGCTCCGCACGCTCGAGGAGCTCGAGGAAGTCGGCGCGAGCCTTGACGGTGGGGTCGACCGTCTCGACGATCACTTCCGGTGCGCGGTGGTAGAGGTTGTAGGCCAGCACGGAGGTGGCCAGCAGTGCGAGGATGGCGATGCTGGCGATGGCCCCGGCACCCAAGGCCGCGGCCGCGAGGGTGCGACGGTCGCCCAGCTCGTGTAGATCGGAGACCCGTAGGGCCGACAGCGTCGTTCGATCGAGGTCGTAGGTGGGGAGCCACGCCTCGGCGCCATCGGGGAACAGGTCGCGGACGAAGGTAGCCAGCTCGTCGTTTCGGACTCGGCCCCCGGTGGCCTGCAGCCAGCCCTCAAGCTGCTCGACCAGCGTGGCGGCGTCGGCGGTGCGGTGCGCGGGGTCGGGGGCCAGACAGCCCATGATGACGTCCTCGAGCTCCCTGGAGAAGCTCGGGACGATGTCGCTCGGGCGATCGAAGGTGCCCTGCATTCGCCGGGCGAGGTCTTGCGCGTTGCGCCAGGGGGCGCGGGCGGTGGTGGCGATGTAGAGCACCACACCCAGGGCGAACACATCGGTCTGGTGGGACACGACGCCATCGGTGATCGTCTCGGGAGCGAGGTAGCGCAGCTTGCCCTTGAGCAGGTTGGCCTCGGTGTGGGTCTCCCTGTTCTCGAAGCGGGCGACCCCGAAGTCGATGAGCTTGGCGACTCCTTGCTTGCCGACGAGGATGTTGGAGGGCGACACGTCGCGGTGCACCAGCCGCAGCGGCGTGCCGTCTTCTGCGACCAGCCGGTGGGCGTGATCGAGGGCGCGGGCCACGTCGGCCACGATGCGCACGGCCATGCGCAGGTTGATCCTCTTGAGCTCGCGCTGGCGCTTGAGGATGGCCGAGAGGCTGGGGCCGTCGACGAACTCCTGCACCATGAACGGCAGGCCCCGATGCTCGCCGAGCTCGAGCACTCGGGGGATGTGCGGGTACTCCATCTGGGACCCGACCCGGGCCTCATCGGCGAACATGCTCAGCTGCTGGTCGTCGGCCTGATGCTGGTCGAGGAGCATCTTGACCACGACCCGCTTCGTGAAGCCCTTGGTACCGCGGATCTCGGCCAGGAAGATCTCGGCCATGCCGCCCTCGCCCAGCTTGGAGAGGATGGCATAGCGGCCGATAGACGGCTGCAGCGCTTTCGCTTCCTCTGGCATGGCTCGGGGGGGCTAGGGAGTGGACAGCTGTTCGAGCAGCTCCTGCACTCTACCGTCGTCGGCGTGTTCTGCGGCGAGCCTCTTTGCGATCCGTAGGGCCTCGCCCGGATCGGTGTCGGCCAGCGCCTCGATCTGCTTGACCTGGGTGAGCAGGGCGACCTTGGCGCGGAGGCCCTCCACCTGCAGGTGCAGCTCGGGGTCGACCACGTCGAGCTCGTCGAGGGCCGACAGGTGTCGCGACGCCAGGCGGGGATCGCCACGATCGGCCGCGTCGGCCGCGAGCTGCAGGTAGGTGAGGAAGTCGGCTCGCTCTCGGGCGGTCTCGAGGTCGATGAGGGGCTCGGGCTCGGGCTCGGGCCCGGGCTGGTTGTAGATCACCACCCCCGCCAGCCCAGCGATCAGCAGCGATAAGACGGCGACGGAGGCCAGCGCGGCCCCCCACACGGCGATGGGGCTGGGCCCCCTCGCTAGCCGGGTGATGGGCCGGCGTGCGACGTAGGTGGCGGAGCCATTGCCCATCGTGTTGGGATCGAGATCGTACTGCGGTTGCCAGCCCTCGGCGCCTTCGGGGAACAGCTCGGCCACGAAGGCGGACAGCTCGGGGTTGCCCACCGGGCCGCCGGTGGTGAGCAGCCACGCGTCGAGGGACTGCGCGAGCAGCCGGGCGTCGGGGAAGCGCTCGGTGGGGTCGACCGCCATGCACCGCAGGATGATGGCCTCGAGCTCGGGCGGGAAGCTGGCCATCAGCTTCGATGGTGGGTCGAACTCTCCCCGCATCCGGCGGCCGATCTGCTTGGAGGAAGTCCACGGGGGCTCCCCCAGGGTGAGCGTGTAGAGCACGACGCCCAGGGCGTATAGGTCGGTCTGGTGGGAGACGAGGGCGTGGGAGAGTGTCTCGGGGGCGAGGTAGGACAGCTTGCCCTTCAGCAGGTCGCCCTCGGTCTTCGTCTCGCGGTGCTCGAAGCGGGCAACGCCGAAGTCGATGAGCTTGGCGACCCCTTGCTTCGCCACCAGGATGTTGCCGGGGGAGATGTCGCGGTGCACCACCTTGAGCAGGCGCCCCTCATCGTCGGTGAGGTGGTAGGCGTGGTGCAGGGCGCGGGCGACGTCGGCGATGATGCGGGCGCCCATGCGCAGGTCGATGCGGCCGCGCTCCCGCTGCCGGGCGAGCAGGGTGCCCAGGCTCGGCCCCTCGACGTACTCCTGTACCATGTAGGGCAGGCCGTTCTGCTCACCGAGCTCGAGGACCCGGGCGATGTGGGGGTAGTCCATCCGGGCACCCACCCGCGCCTCGTCGGCGAACATCGACTGCTGGTGCGCGTCGCCCTGGTGCTCCGCCCGCAGGGTCTTGATGACCACCTTGCGGGTGAAGCCCTGGGTGCCGCGGACCTCCGCCAGGAACACCTCGGCCATGCCGCCCTCTCCGAGCTTGGCGAGCACCTGATAGCGACCGATGTGCGGCCCGTCGGACGACGGGCTGGCGGAGCCTTGCATGCGCCTCCCTTCCCCCTCAGCGGGCACGTGCGCGGTTCAGCGTAGCACGGCTGTTACCGTCGTCCGACGCGACGTAGGGTAGACTGCAGCAACGGAGTTTCCATGCGAACGCTTGCCCCCCTTGTCTCGCTGTCCTTGTTGTGGGTCGCCTGCGCGTCGGAGTCCGACCTGAAGGGCGATCTGTCGACCAACCAGCCGACGACGGAGACCAAACCGGGTGTCGACGACGGCACGGATGGGGTGACCGACACATGGAACCCCAGCACCGACCCATGGACGTTCGACACGGCGCTGCCGAGCGACGCGGATGCCGATGTCGACGCTGACGCAGATGGTGACGCTGACGCTGACGCCGATGCTGACAGCGACGCGGATGCCGACGCCGACAGCGACGCCGACAGCGATGCCGACAGCGATGCCGACGCGGATGCCGATAGCGATGCCGACGCGGATGCCGACAGCGATGCCGACGCGGATGCCGACAGCGATGCGGATGCGGATGCGGATGCGGATGCCGACAGTGATGCGGACACGGATGCCGACAGCGATGCCGATGCCGATGCCGATGCCGATGCCGATGCCGACACCGACACCGACACCGGAACTGGAACCGGAACACCCTCTGGCGACACCGGGCTGACCGACGATCAGATCTGCATCAACGCATCTCAGATCGCCGGTTACCTCGATCAGTTCCAGACGGCCTACGACAAGAAGGTGCTGTACTGCCACTCGGGCAGCGGCGGGAACTGGACCTTCGTCGACTCCGACATCTCGTCGTGTGTGCCTCACCTGATGAACCACAGCTACGACATTTTCCCGACGACGGGGTGCGACTCCTAGCGTCGTCGGTCGCGGCCGGGCAGTGGGGCTAGCAGCCGGGGTTCGGCGCGTTCGTCAGGTCGATGTCCATCGGGTCGCAGGTGATGATGAGGTTGCCGGCCCCCACGCGGTCGTCGACGGTGCTGGAGGGGTCGGCGTAGACGGTGTGACCCGTCGTCAGCAAGACGACATCCGAGCTTCCGGTGACGTAGATGGTCGCTGCGGAGCCCGACGCGATGACCGAGCCGCGATCGGTGGACCAGGCCTCGCCGTTGTCGCCAGCGAGGGTCAGCGTCTTGTTGCGACAGATCCAGCCGACATGGTCGGCGTCGACGATCGAGGCGTCGCTCTCGTGCACGACCGCGTTGCTCGGCAAGGCGAAGGCGCAGCCCCCCTTGGGGGTGCTGAACACCGAGGCGGTGTCGCTCGTGTCGACGTCGGTGTCGGTGTCGGTGTCGGCATCCGCATCGGTGTCGGTGTCGGTGTCGGCATCCGCATCCGCATCGGTGTCGGTGTCGGAGTCCGTGTCGGCATCGGTGTCGGTGTCGGTGTCGGTGTCGGTGTCGGTGTCGGTGTCGCCAGCCGTTGTGTCGCTGGCTCCGTCGGTGCCCGCGTCGTCTCCCTTGTCGTCACGGCAGCCCAGTAGGCTATACATAAGGGCAAAAGAGCAAAATAGGGTGCGTGGGGTCATGGTCGCTCCGCAGTGTAGGGGGCTGGGCCGGCGCTTGGACTACCATGCTACGCCATGAACCTCTCCTTGCTCGTGTTTCTCGCGATGGTGGCCAATGCACAGACCTTCGACGGGTCTGGCCCGGTGGTGCCGCCTCTACGCGCCGATCCCGCTGACCCGTTGCTCGGCTTCGGAGCGTCCCCGGCCGAGTCGGCGTCGTTCACGGTGCTGGGGGAGGCGGCGGTCGATCCGCTGGTCTATGAGCTGGTCGATGGCGAGCAGCTGGTCGTCGACCCGGTGCTGGGGAGCCTGTTCGGTGCCAACCTCTCTGGCCACGCGTCGCTGGGGCGACGCGTCGACCTCGGCCTGTCGCTGCCGGTCTGGGTGGCGACCGATGGCATCGCCACGGGTGCGGCGGTCGGTGACGCCCACGTGTGGGTGCCGGTGCGGCTGGTGGATCGGTCTTCGCTTCGCGTGGCGGCGGTTCCGTTCGTGCGAGCTCCCACAGGGCCGGATGCACGGTTCCTGGGAGACCCGCCGGGTGCCGGGGTGCTGGGGAGCGTGGGGTGGTCGGGTGGGCCCTTCCTGGCCCACGCCGACCTGGGCGTCGACGTAGGGGTTCCGTCAGAAGCTGGCGACTGGCCAGGGAGCGTGCGGGCGCGCTTCGCCCTCGATGGAGGTCTGCGGCTGGGAGAGTCGGCTGCGGCCCACGTGGAGCTGCGCGGTCGGTCGCCGCTGGGTGTCTCGGTGCCGAGCGTGCCCACCGAAGCGCTGCTGAGCGTTCGCGGGCGGGTGGTCGAGCAGGTCTCGCTGAGTCTCGGGGGCGGGCGCGCGCTCACGCAGGGGGTAGGTGCGGGCTCGCTGCGCCTGTTCATGGGGGCGACCTTCTCCTTCGGCGACGCGGAGGATGTCGAGGAGCGCTTCGCGGCGCCCGAGCGCGAGATCCGGGAGGTCAACGTCATCGACGCGCTGCGCCTGCCGGTGCGTGGGGCCACCGTGGCGGCCGGCGGAAGCGAGGTCCTCACCGATCACGAGGGCTTCGCCGATCTGCCGATCAAGGCGGTCAAGGAGGGGGAGCTGACGGTGTCGGCGCCGGGCTACCTGCCGACGACCCTCGCGATCTCCGTCGACGATCCGTACTGGGAAGTCCAGCTGCAGCGTGCTCCGGTGGCCCTCGCGGTGTCGGCTGTGGGCCCGGATGGTGCGGCGGCGGCCGCAGAGATCACGGTCGTGGGGCCGGCCGAGGTCGGTGAGGGCTCGGTCGACGAAGCGGGCGTGGAGAACTGGGAGCTCAGCCCCGGATCATGGATCGTCGCCATCGAAGCGGAGGGCTTCGGGCGGCAGGAGCGCACAGTCCTCATCGACGAGACGCGGGTCGACCCGATCCGCGTCGACGCCATCCTCACACCTGAGGTGTCTGCAGGAACCGAGCTCGACGTGAGGGTCGTGGATGCCCTGGGGCGCCCGGTGGAAGACGCGGTGGTCGCCGTGGAGAACCGCGACCTGGGCACGACGGGCTCGGGCGGCGATCTACGGGTGCGGGGGCTGTCGGCGGGAGAGCACGCCATCGTGGTGCGCTCCACGCAGTACGGCGAGGCCGTGGTGCAGGAGGTGCAGATCGACCCGTCGGGCACATCGGTGGTCACGGTGCCGCTGACCTGGCAGCCAGGCTCGGTGCTGGTGCGGGTCGAGGGGCCCGATGGCAAGCCCACGGATGCGACGGTGTCGTTCAGCGGTCCTGACGCGCTGCCCGAGCGCACCGTGGGGCCGGATGGGGAGGAGCTGTTCGTGCTGCGCCCTGGCGAGTGGGAGGTGTCGGTGGAGTCCACCACCCTCGCACCCCAGACCCGGCAGATCGTCGTCGATGGCGCCGAGGGGCGGCTGGTCACCCTCGAGCTGGGCCTGCTTCCGGAGGAAGACGGTGATGCCGCCCTCGACCTGACGGTGCTCGATCCCGACGGCTGGCCGGTGGAGGGCCTCGACGTGCAGCTCGACACCATCCCCGCTGGCAAGACGGGTCCCGATGGCAAGGTGCAGCTGCGGGAGCTGCAGCGCGGCGTGCGGTTCATCCAGGTGCAGGGGGGCCTGGTGGTGCCGCGGCTCACCGAGGTCGACCTGGTGGCCGACCATGAGCGTGCCGACGTGGTGGTGTGGTGGGTCGATGGGGTGGTCGACCTGACGGCCACGGCCCAGGAAGACGGTCGCCCCCTCGATGCGACCGTCACGCCCACCGGGCCGATCCCGTATCCGGCCTTCCAGCTGGGGCTCGACGGCTTCGAGCGCCGGGTGTTCCCCGAAGGAGAGTGGTCGTTTCAGGTCGCGGCGGCCGACAAGGAGACGCTCACCCGAACGGTGCAGGTCGGGTCGGGCACGCACCGACGGCAGCGGGTGGCCGTGCAGCTGGCGCCGCCTGCGCCGGTGGTGGGCACCCTGTCGGTGACGGTGCTCGATCCGAGCGGCGCGGCGCCCGAGGTGGCTTCGCTCCGCCTGGCAGGGATCGACGCAGGCGACGTGATCGGTGGGCGCTACGTGCTCGACGGGGTCCCTGTGGGGCCGCTGGAGATCGAGGTCGACAGCCCGGGCCTGGCCCCGCTGGTGCAGACGGTGCAGGTCGAGGAGGCCACCGACGTGACCCTGCAGGCCAGCTGGGCCCCTGGGGCGGTGAAGGTGACGACGGTGGGGCCGGAGGGCCCGATCGATGCGCGTCTGGTGGTGTCGGGCCCCGAGGAGCGGCCGCCGATCGAGCTGACCGGCGGCTCACGCCTGGTGGAGCTGGTGCCCGGCGCGTGGACGCTGACCGCGTCGTACGAGGGCCTGGCGACCACCTCCAAGCAGGTGCAGCTGCCGGCGACAGCTCAGCTTACCGAGGTGCGCATCGAGCTGGGTGAGGAGCGACCCGTGGTGTTGCTGGGGCTGGTGTCTCCCGATGAGGCACCGGTGGTCGGCGCCGACGTGCGGGTCGGTGGTGCCTCGATCGGCACCACCGACAGCGAGGGAACCCTGGTGTTCGATGCCCCACCCGGCGAGGTGATGGCGGTGGAGGTGGTGCCGGCCGACACGAGCCTGCGGCCGATCGAGGTGTCGCTTCCGGGCACCGACGAGGGGGAGCAACGCCACGAGGTGGTGGTGCCCTACGCGCCCCGCGAGGTGGCGGTGGCGGTGGTCGATGCCGAAGGTGGCGCGGTCGAAGCGGCGACCGTCACGGCCTACGGCGAGGGCGACGTGGTCGCCGAGGTGGCCCAGGGGGAGGGCTCGCTGGAGCTGGCACCGGGAACGTGGACGGTCACCGGGCGCTCGGCATCGGGCGAGGTAGGAACAACCCGAGTCGTCGTCCCCGCTGACCGTGCGAGCGAGGCGCGCGTGGAGGTGCAGGTGGCCGCCGTGCAGGCCGCGACCGATGGCGATGTCCTCCGCCCGCAGGCCCCGATTCTGTTCGATCTGGACTCGGATATCCTCCGAGACGACGCCCTCGCGGTCATCGACGATCTGGCCCGCTGGCTGCAAGCGGATCGGTCGGCGGCGCTGGTGGAGGTGGCGGGTCACACCGACGACCAGGGGGGCGTGGTCTACAACCAGCAGCTGTCGGAGCGCCGGGCGGTAGCGGTGCGACGGGAGCTGGCGCGGCGCGGCGTCGCACCGGAGCGGATGGTCGCCCGTGGCTACGGCCTGTCCCGCCCGGCGACCTCCGGCACCGACGACGAGAGTCGGCAGCTCAACCGGCGGGTGGAGCTGTCGGTGCTGCGTCAGTCGGACTGAGTGCGCGCCGGGGCCGTTCCACGTGGAACGCGCCGGCGGCGGACCAGCAGGGCGAGCCCGAGCAGGCCGCCGAGCGCGCTGCCGGGGTCGACGGTGCCGCAGCCGCACCGCCACCCCGCGCCGCCCACCAGGGTGGCGCTGACGTCGGAGCCGCTGCAGTCTTGATCGATGCCGTCGTCGGGCACGTCTTCGTTGCCGGGGAACCGGGTGGGATCGGCGTCGTCGCAGTCGTCGGCGCCGAGCGCGCCGTCGGCGTCGAGGTCGTCGAGGTCGGCACCGTCACAGTCTTGATCGATGCCGTCGTAGGGGATCTCGGTGGCCCCTGGGTAGACCGTGTCGTCGTTGTTGTTGCAGTCGCCGTCGAGGATGGCCGAGTTCGTCGGCGGCACGCAGAACGTGGTGGGCTCCCCCACGCCGTAGCCGTCGTAGTCGAGGTCGAGGTAGACCTCGACCTCGTAGGTGCCGCGCTCGTTGGTGTCGTCGCAGTCGCCATCGCAGACCGACACGCCATCGCCGTCGCTGTCGATAGCGTCGACCGTGGCTGGATCGCAGTCGTCGTCGAGCCCATTGCAGTCGATCTCGTCGAGCCCTGGCGCCACGGCCGGGTTGGTGTCGTCGCAGTCGCCGTCGCAGCCGGCCACGCCGTCACCGTCGAGGTCGTCGCCGTCGAGGGTAGCCGGGTCGCAGTCGTCGTCGATCCCATTGCACAGCAGCTCGACGGCTCCGGGGAAGACCGAGGCGTCGGCGTCGTCGCAGTCGCCGCTGCACACCGAGATGCCGTCGCCGTCGGCATCCGCGTCGTCGGCGGTCGTGGGGTCGCAGTCGTCGTCGACCCCGTTGCAGAAGACCTCGGGCGCGAGGGGGTTCACATTGGGGTCGTCGTCGTCGCAGTCGATGGGGCTGGAGAAGCCGTCGCCGTCGACATCGAGCCCGTCGACGCCGGTGTTGGGCTCGGTGCCGCCGAAGGCGCCGATGTCGGCTCGGGTGCCGTCGGCGTCGAGGTCGGCGGGGTCGCCTCCGTCGATGAGGGGGCTGCCCACGGTGGGCCGCAGTGGATCGAGGGCGCAGCTGTCGGGCAAGGGGTTGCCGATGAGCGGGTCGACACCGACCAGATCGGTGGCGAAGGGCCCTGGCAGCACGTCGCCGCCGAGGTTGGCGCTGTACAGGTTGTAGCCGCCGGTGAACAGGCCCTGGGCGTCGACCGCTGCATCGAGAGTGTCGACGCGGTGGATGAGGCTGTTGCGTAGCTCGAGGTCGCCGCTGGCCTGCACGAAGTGGTCGGCCGCCGTGACCAGCACGAAGGAGTTGTTCACGAGCGACGCGACGGCCCCAGGCCCAACCAAGACACCAGGCCCGGTGCCGTCGATGGAGGTGAGCACCGTGCCATACATGGACAGCGAGCTGTTGGTGACCTCGATGAGGGACCCCACCCCCGTGCTGCGGCAGCCGGTCGCCCCGTGCAGCTCGAGCTGGCCCACCCCATCCGCATCGACCATCGCCGCGGCCGGTGCCGTGTTGGCCTCGAACAGCACGTTGTTCAGCACACAGGACTTCGCCGCGACACACTGCACCGTGGCTCGCTGGCTGGCGTCGTTGCCGACGAAGGCCGAGTCGTAGACCTGCACCGAGCCGCCTCTGGCGGCGATGGCCGATCCCTCGCGGTCGGCGTGGTTGCTCTCGAAGCTGGTGCGCTCCACCAACAGGGCGGTGTCGCTGACATACAGCCCGCCGCCTTCATCGGCGCTACCCGCTCGCACCACGCTGTCGCGCACGGTGACCACGGATCGCAGCGCGTAGATGTGGCCACCGTCTTTGACAGGAGCCACCGCGCCGTCGAGGACCGACTGGCTGATCGTCACCACCGCGTCTTCGGCGTCGATGGATCCGCCGGGCTGGCCTGGATTGGGGGCCCTCGCCTGCAGCACCGTCACCCCGGACAACGTGAGGCCCCCTGCTCGCACCTCGGCGAGCCCGACGTCGTCGAGACCATCGATCTCCAGGTCGACCAACGTGAGCGTTCCCCCAGCCACGGTGAACGCGCGCCGCTGGGCGCTCGACTCGATGCGCACGCCGGCCGCCGTGCTCTGCACCGTCAGCGCGCGGGCCCCCACGTCGAGGGTGCCCTCCCCATAGGTGCCGGGCTCGACGAGGATGCGGTCGCCGTCGACCGCATCGTCGAAGGCATCTTCGAGGGTGAGGTAGGGCTGGGCCGGCCCCACGAGGAGGTCAGCGCCGAGGGCTAGCGTCGTAAGGAGGGTCCACATTCAGGCGAGTATGCCAGACGCGAGCCTCAGCCGGCGCGACGGCGGACCACCAACCCGCCCAGCAACAGCAGCCACGGGGCACCGCCTCCCGACGGGCCCGCGGAGCAGCTGCAAGACCATGCGGAGGCGCCGACGAGGGTGGCCTCGACATCGTAGCCGGTGCAGTCTTGGTCGATGCCGTCCTCAGGTACGTCGAGCGCGCCGGGGTGCCGGGTGGGGTCGTTGTCGTCGCAGTCGCCGTCGGCTGCCGACACACCGTCGCCGTCGAGGTCGGTGAGATCGGCGCCGTCGCAGTCTTGGTCGATGCCGTCGTCGAGCACCTCGGGGGCGCCGGGGTAGACGGTGGGGTCGTGGTTGTCGCAGTCGCCGTCGAGGAGGGCGGTGCTCGCTGGCGGCACACAGAACTCGGCGGGCTGGCCCTCGCCGTAGCCGTCTTGGTCGAAGTCGGCGTAGACCAGCAGCAGCTCGGCACCCTCGGGGTCGTTGTCGTCGCAGTCGGTGCACACGGGCACGCCGTCGCCGTCGGCGTCGACCCCGTCGAGGGTGGTGGGGTCGCAGTCGTCGTCGACGCCGTTGCAGCCGAGCTCGGACAGCCCCGGTGCGACGCTCGCGTTCGTGTCGTCGCAGTCGCCGTCGCAGGCGGAGACGCCGTCGCCGTCACCGTCGGTGGCGTCGCCGTCGGGGGTGGTGGGGTCGCAGTCGTCGTCGATGCCGTTGCAGCCGACCTCGAGGGCGTAGGGGCTCACGTCGGGGTTTGCGTCGTTGCAGTCGTCGTCGCAGGCCGACACGCCGTCGCCGTCGGCGTCGGTGGTGTCGCCGTCGGGGGTGGCGGGGTCGCAGTCGTCGTCGACGCCGTTGCAGCCGACCTCGAGCAGGGTGGGGCTCACGGCGGCGTCGGCGTCGTTGCAGTCGCCGTCGCAGGCCGACACGCCGTCGCCGTCGCCGTCGGTGGTGTCGCCGTCGGGGGTGGCAGGGTCGCAGTCGTCGTCGATGCCGTTGCAGCCGATCTCGAGGGCGCCGGGATTCACGGCGCTGTCGGCGTCGTCGCAGTCGAGGGAGGCGGGGTAGCCGTCGCCGTCGCCGTCGATGTCGGGCAGGGGCTCGTCGGGCTCGACACCGGGGTTCGCCGACTCCCCTCCGAAGGCGCCGATGTCGGACCGCGAGCCGTCGGGATCGGAGAGGCTCGGGTCGCCCGCATCGACCAGCGGGCTGCCCTTGAGGGGGCGGAGCTCATCGATGTCGCAGGACCCGAGGGCAGGGCTTCCGATCATCGGGTCGACACCCTGGATGTCGGAGCCGAACGGCCCGGGGCTGACGTCGCCCCCGCTGTTGTCGAAGTAGAGGTTGTAGCCGCCGTCGAAGCCCTTGCGGCCTACGACCGCCGGGTCGACCGACGTGGTGTGGAAGGCCACCAGGTTGTTGACGAGCTCGATGTCACCGTCGCCCTCGATGATGCCCTCGGGGCCGTCCCCCAGCACCAGGGTGTTGTTGTGCAGGGTGGCGGGGCTGTCGAGGTCGAGCCGCACGGCGGAGGCGCTCACGTCGAAGGCCGTGAACGCCGTGCCCTTCATGAACAGCTCGGTCTTGTCGGCCTCGATGAGGGTGGCGGCACCGCTGGAGCGGCACACCGTGCTCGACCACACCTCGAGCTTGCCAGCCTCGCGGGTGTGCACCATGGCGCCGGTGCCTGCGTTGTTGCCGTCGAAGTAGGTGCGCTCGAGCCAGCACGAGCCCATGAACCGGCACGAGATGGTGCCCTCGTCGCCGGCGGTGTTGCCGGTGAAGCCCGCGTCGAGGACCACGACATCCTTGCCGGTGGCGTAGATGGCCGAGCCGTCGTCGACGGCGACGTTCCCTTCGAACGAGGAGCGCTCGATCAGGGCCTCGGCGTCGACGAGGTAGAGCGCGCCGCCGGCATCGGCCTGGCCCGCCCGAAAGGTGCTGTCGCGCACCGTGACGTCGGACTCCGACGCGTAGACGTGCCCTCCGTTCGCCCCATCGGCGTGCGCTCCGTCGAGCACGGAGCCCTCGATGATCAGGGTCGCCTTGCTCGCGTCGATGCCGGCCCCGCGGCCTGTCGTGTACAGGTTCTGCAGGGTGACCTGGCGCAGCTCCAGCACGTTGTCTTCGTCGAGCCGGAAGCCACCTCGCGCGTTCTGGGCGTCGACGGTGACGTGGACCAGCGTGAGCTCGGCTTCCTCGTACAGCGTGAAGACCCGGCTGGAGGCCGTGGACTGGATGACGACCCCAGGCCCCGCACCTTCGATGGTCACCTGCAGCTCGTCGAGGGTGAGGTGGCCCTCCACGTAGGTGCCGGGGTCGACCAGGATGCGGTCGCCGTCGTCGGCGTCGTCGAGAGCGTCGTCGATGGTGGTGTAGGGCTGCCCGATGCCGACCAGCAGGTCGGCCCCGAGCGCCAAGCTTGAGAGGAGCACCACCCTGACCACAGTATCGCACGAGTGCCGGCGGACCTCGGCGCTAGAGCAGCTGCCACCAACCAAACAGGCACACGCCGCCCAGGGCACCGGCCGTGAGGGCGAGCAGCCCGGCTTCCCGTGGCCCCCGCGGCAGGGCGGCGAGCAGGATCCCCGCCAGCAGGCCGCCTGCGTGGGCCGACAGGTCGACGAAGGGCAGCGCCACCGACAGCACCAGGTTGAGCACCACGAAGCCCCAGATCACCGGCCCATACAGACGCTGATCTTCAGGGATGAGCTCGGCGCGGTGTCGCCAGCCGAGCACGGCGGCGGCGCCCAGCAGGGCGAAAGCCCCCCCCGAGGCTCCGTCGCTGCGGGGCATGGCCACCGCCATCGATGCTAGCGAGCCGCCCAGCCCGCCCAGCGCGAACCAGCCCAGCAGCCGCCCCGCCCCCACCCAGGGCTCCAGCAGGCGGCCGAGGCCGACCAGCCCGAAGGCGTTGACGATCAGGTGCAGGCCATCGGCATGCAGCATCACGCTCGTGGCGAGCCGCCAGGTCTCACCGCGGTCGAGGAGCACCCGCACCTGGCCCCCCAGCAGGGTGCGGGTGCGTGGCGACCGCCCGAACACGAGGGCCTCGAGGAGGGGCACGTCGTGGGCCCATGCCACCCACACCCCACCCACGATGTGCACGGCCACCAGCAGTGCCACCAGCGACCAGGTGGCTGGAAGCCGGGCGTCGAGGTCGAGGCCCGGCCGGTCAGACCGCGAGGGCGAACTCGCGCAGCACGCTGTTGAGCGAGGTCTTCTTGTCGGTGCTGGCGCTGCGGCGGCCGATGATCAGCGCGCAGGGAAGGTGGTACGTTCCCGCGGGGAACTGCTTTGGGCGAACGCCTGGAACGACGACGGAGCGTGCGGGCACGACGCCCTTGTGCACCACCTCCTGGTCGCCGGTGACGTCGATGATCGGGGTCGACGCCGTGAGGGTGACGCCGGCACCGAGCACCGCCTCCTCCTCCACGCGCACCCCCTCGACCACGATGCAGCGTGAGCCGATGAACGCGCCGTCTTCGATGATCACCGGGGTGGCCCCGGGCGGCTCGAGGACCCCGCCGATGCCGACCCCACCCGACAGGTGCACTCCGCGCCCGATCTGCGCGCAGGAGCCCACGGTGGCCCAGGTGTCGACCATGGTGCCGGCGCCGACGTAGGCGCCGATGTTGACGTAGCCAGGCATCACCACACAGCCGGGCTCTACGTGGGCGCCGTAGCGGATGGTGCCCGGAGGCACGACCCGCACGTTCTGCGCAGCCAGGTCGGTCTTCAGCGGGATCTTGTCGTAGTAGACGTAGTCGCCGTAGGAGCCCTCCCGCATCTGGGCGGTGCGGAAGTACAGCAGGATGGCCTGCTTCAGCCAGGCATGCACGACCCAGTCGCCGTCGATCTTCTCGGCGACGCGGAGCTCTCCGCGGTCGAGCTTGGCCAGAGCCTCTTCCACCGCTTCCTGGTCGAGCTCGCCGCTCTCCCAGGAGGCCTCGATGCGCTGCTGCAGGGTCATGGGTGCCTCCGTGGGCTCCGGCTATCGCGCCGCCGCCTGGGTGGGCAGGGGGACCTGGGGTAGGGTGCGCCATGGCGAATCGCAGGGACCGACACCAGGCACATCAGGCAGCGGTCGCAGCCCTCGGCAAGGGGCTGTCGCGGCGCGCGCGCAGCCTGTGCGAGCTGTGCGGCGAGCGCGCGTCCCTCGCGGTCACCGAGGTCCCAGGCGGCCCCGAAGAGCCCGACGAAGACTGGGCCCTGCTGCTGTGTGAGCGCTGTCGAACCCTGGGCGACCAGCCCCCACAGACGCTGCGCTTCCTGGAGACGGCGATGTGGTCGGAGGTGGCTCCGGTGCAGGTCACGGCCGTCCGCGCGCTGCGTGCCCTCGACGTGGCCTGGGCCACCGAGGCCCTCGACGGGCTGTGGCTCGACGAGGCCATGCAGGAGCGCATCGGATGACCGAGGCCGTGCGGGGCTTTCTCGGGCGCTACGACCGGCGCAGCCTGGTGACCCTCGGCCTGCTGCTCGTCACCTACGCCTTCGTGGCGGTGGTGTGGCGTCGCTACATCGACCTGTCGCAGCGCGACTACCTGCTGGTCGGGATCTGGGTGTTCATGACCGGCCTGATGTGCTGGGACATCCAGCCGCAGCGTGACCTCATCCGCGCCATCGTCGGCTTCGGCGGCGGCATGGTGATCGAGGCGTGGGGCACGGTCACCGAGATCTGGTGGTACTTCACCGCCGAGCGGCCTCCGCTGTGGATCCTGCCTGCCTGGCCGGTGGCGAGCATCGCCATCGATCGGCTGGCCCGCGCCGTCGACTTCTTCCTGCCGGCCGGCGACCATCGCTGGCTGTGGTGGCTGATGCTGCCGCCGTTCACCGTGGGCATGACCTGGTGGATCGGCCCCTACCTGTCGCACCCGTTCACGATGTTCGCGGTGGCGATGATGGGGGTGGTGCTGATCTGGCCGGGCGACACCCGGGAAGACGTGCGGCTGATGCTCGCGGGCGCCGGGCTCGGGGTGTTCCTCGAGTATTGGGGCACGTCGCGGCACTGTTGGAACTACTTCACCGCCGAGACCCCACCCCTGGCGGCGGTGTTCGCCCACGGCTTCGCGGCGGTGAGCTTCCAGCGCTTCGCAGGCCTGCTCGATCGCGGGGTGGATCGCTGGAGGGCCCGCAGCGAGGCAGTGTCTGAGGTACCTTCGCCCGGGGCGTAACGGGATCGGAGCGTCGGCATACCTGGTCGTGGGAGGCGCCTTGAGCTGGTTGCTGTGGATGGCGTTCGCGATGGCGGGCTCGGGGCCCTGGGTGCCGGGCACGGGCTCGGGCTCGGTCTACCTCGGGGTGAGCGGTCAGCAGGTGCGCCGCCTCGCCCAGACGGTCGACGGCCAGCGCGACACGGTGGATGTCGGTGAGGGTCTCGCGGCGGTGCAGTTTCAGGGCATCGCCACCTACGGCATTGCGCCACGGGTCGAGGTGGAGCTCGGCGCGCCCGTCGAGTTCATCCACGTCAACCGGCAAGACGTGGAGGTGTGCGCGCTGCTGGGCGCCGACGCCTGCGAGCCCACCCACACCGTCGGTGTGATCAAGAGCCACGTGAAGTGGCTGGTGGCCGACGAGGTGGTGGGGGCCCCGCTGTCGGTGGCGGTGGGCGGGGTGGCCCGCTTTGGGGGGCTGGTCGCCCAGACCCGGCACCGGCTGACGAATGCCGGGGAGGGCACCCTCGATGCCGGTGGCCTGCTGTCGCTGGGCAAGTCGGGGGCGATGGGGAGCGGGTATTGGACTGTGTATGGGGATGTGCTCGGCTTGTACCGAGTCCCCAACACCGTGCGCTACCCGATGCAGACGGGCGACCGCGCCGCGCCGGGCTCGGAGCTGCATGCGGCCCTCGACGCGCTGCTGGCACCGAAGGCGACGGTGGCCTTCGGGCCTTCCTTCGGGCTGCTGTGGCGGCCGGGGGGCGTCGACTTCGGGGAGCTGGTGATCGCCGATGTCGACCGGTTCGGCGCGCTGCGGGTCACGCAGCTGTCGGCGGGAGGCAAGGTCATCTTCCGCGACGCGGTCGACAACGCCATCGTGGTGGGCGTGAGCCGCACGGTGTTCGCCCAGAACAACCCGGCCGACACGCTGCAGATCAGCCTGGGCATCGCGCTGAACCGCATCTTCGACGGCGAGGAGGGCTGATGCTCGAGCCGGGCAGCCTGGTCGACGGCCGCTTCGAGGTCGAGGCGATGGTGGGCGAGGGCGGCATGGCCCAGGTCTACCGGGTGCGTCACCGGGAGCTCGGGCGGGTGATGGCCCTCAAGCTGCTCACCTGGCGCAAGAAGTCGCTGGTGGAGCGGCTGGTGCTGGAGGGGCGGATCCAGGCCCAGCTGGCCCACCCGAACATCGTGGCGGTGGTGGATCTGGTGCGCCACGACGGCCAGGTCGGGCTGCTGATGGAGTACATCGACGATGCGGTGAGCCTCGACGACTACCTCGAGCAGCACGGGGCGATGGCCTGCGACGAGGCGCTGGAGCTGTTCACGCCGGTGCTGGCGGCGGTGGCGGCGGCCCACGCAGGGGGCGTCACCCACCGCGACCTGAAGCCGGCGAACGTGATGCTGGCCCGGGTGGGCTCGGCGGTGGTGCCCAAGGTGACCGACTTCGGCATCGCGAAGGTGGTCACCGAGACGGCGGGGAGCAGCACCCGCTCGGGCGCGACGATGGGAACGCCCGGCTACCTGGCTCCCGAGCAGGTCAAGGATGCGTCGACCATCGATGCGCGGGCCGATGTGTTCGCGCTGGGCGCGATGGTCTACGAGGTGCTGACGGGCCGGCAGGCCTTCGCCGACGAAGACGGCCTGATCACGGTGGCGTCGACGCTGCAGGTCGAGCCGGTGCCGCTGGGGTCGCGGGCGGAGGTGCCTGCGTCGGTGGCGGAGGCGGTGCACCGGGCGATGGCCAAGGAGCCCGAGGATCGCTTCGAGAGCTGTGAGGCCTTCGCCGCGGCGCTCCTCGCCCATCGGCCGGAGCTGCTGGCGGGCGTGTCGTCGGAGGGGCGCACCCGGCCGCTGTCGCTGTCGGGGCAGTCGACGACGGGGGCGGGCACCGAGCCGCCGCGCACCTCGCCGACCGACGCCGGCACCTTTCAGCTCGAGGGAGGCACCGTCGACACCCTCGCGCCGCCGGTGGTGCTCGCTCCCGCGCAGCCGGAGCGCTCGAGCCGGCTGCTGTGGCTCGGCGCGGCCGGGGCCATGGCGCTGGTCGTCACGGTGGCGCTGATCGCGGGGGGCGGTGGGGCGCTGGTCGCCGCGCTGGCCCTGCAGCAGGGCAGCGAGGGCACTCAGGCGGTGGCCCCGGTCGACCCGCCCACGCCTCCGCCGGTGGGACCGCCCGCCGCTCCCCTCCCCGCTCCGGTGGCTCCCCAGGCGGCGCCCGAGCCGGCGGGGGGCGAGGTCCCCGCCCCGACACCGGTGGCTCCGCCGAAGGTCGTGCCGCCGCCGCCGCCCGTTCCCGTTCCCGTGGCCGCAGAGCCGGAGCCGGAGCCGGAGCCCGAGGTGGTGCCGGAGCCGGAGCCCGCTCCACAGCCGGAGGTGGTGCCGGAGCCAGTGCCAGAGCCGGAGCCAGAGCCCGAGGCGGCTCCGGCCGCGGTGAGCTACCCGCCGGTCGCGGGCAGCTGGGCGGGCACCGCCGGTAAGCAGCGCATCGGCTTTGAGCTCGACGACGACGGGGCGGGCGGGGTCAGCGGCTCGTTCTCGCTGTCGGCGGGCGCGAACACCCGCAAGGAGAACGTTTCGGGCACCGTGACCCCCGCCGGCGCGGTCCGGCTGAGCGGCGGAGGCCTGGTCTTCGAGGGCACGGTGGCCGGCGACACCCTCGGCGGGCAGTACATGTCGACCCGCAGTGGCAACAACAAGTGGATCGAGTGGGCCGTGCAGCGGTAGCCTGCTCCGCTTGGAGGGTCCGTGGAGCATCTCGCGTTCGTCGATCGAGTCATGAGTCACCTGCCGGCGAGTCCGCCGAGCAGCTTCACCTTTGCCTCGTGGGGCCACGGCGGCCGTCCGACGGAAGAAGGCTTCGGCGTGATGCCGGCTCCCGGGGTGTCCCCCGAGCAGCTCATCGAAGCGGTGATGGATGTCGACCACTACGTGGGCAACGTCGAGCACGTGGCGATCTGCCGCTCCGTGGCCGACCCTCGCTTCGAGGCGCCCGACGCGGTGCGCTTCTACCAGAAGGTCGACATCCCGGTGCTGGGGGCGGTCCACCACGAGCTGGTGCTGCACCGCATGGGGGAGAAGGCCGGCTACCTGGTGGCGGCCTGGCACGTGCTGCGCGCCGAGACCGACGCGCTGAGCGCCAAGGAAGGCTTCCGCAGCGACTACAACCACGGGGCCTGGTTCGCTGGGCACGGGGTGGTCGGCTACGCCCTGGGCTCCGCGCCCAAGCGCGACGACGTGGGCTTCCTGAAGTGGAAGGCGCTGACCAAGGGCGCGGATGTGGCGGCGAGTCGGGTGGTCAAGTCGAACATCGAGGGCATGTGCGCGTGGGCAAAGCGTCGCTGAGGTGGCTGCCGTGGCTGGTGATGCTGGGCTGCGATGCCGAGCTGCCGGCGGAGTGCACCGAGGCCGACCCCGGCGACCTCGAGGGCTACTGCGTCCTCGGTGACAACGACGGTCGCGCTGCGGCCCTCGACGACATCGACAGCTGCGCGGGCCTCGACGAAGACCGCCCCCGGGCGGAGCCCACCTACGTGGCGGAAGGGCCGGGGAGCTGCGGCGACGAGGTCGACGACGAGGTGCTCGAGGCGGAGCAGGCGGCCTACGAGGGCTGCTGGCGGGAGGCCTACGAGGCGTCCTACGTGGTCCCCGAAGAGACGGAGTGCTGAGGAGCGCCGGGTGTTCCACGTGGAACATCGCGGTCGGATAAGGGGCGATGCCCGGCGCACTTGCCGGGCTGCAGCGGGGGATGCATGGCACGCAACAGAGACGATGCGTCGGGCACGGTGTGGGTGCACGACCCTCCCCAGCCGGGTGGCGACGCGTCGGCCCCCGGGCCTCCGCCGCTGGAGCACAGCCTGCCGCCCGACGCGGCGGTCGCCCCCTCCGCCGCCGGTGCGGCACCGGTCGTCTACGACGTGCCCGCCGAGCCGGCCTCGCGAGGGGTGAGCACGGGCTGTCTGGTGCTGTTGTTCGCGATGGGGGGGATCGGGCTGGGTGTGGCGATCCTCTTCGTGTTTGCGCTGGGGGGAGGCATCGTCTACAGCATGCAGGTGCCGTAGGGTTTCCCGCGGCGGGGAGGGCTCGTGGGGCGTGCTTCGCTGGCGGCAGTCGTGATGGTGGCGGTGAGCACGCTGGGGTGCCTGGGCCCGCGAGATCCGGGTCCCCTCGAGGAAGAGTTCGGGCAGGTGCTGTTCTGGGAGGTCACCTCGACCGCGCTGGGCGACGAGGGCTGCACCGACGACCCGGCCTTCCAAGACACGCTGTCGCTGCCTCCGCTGGAGGAAAACACCTACTTCATGTACCGGGTGTCCGACGACGGGAAGACGGCGGTGGCGCAAGACTGCGCCGAGCTCGATGCCGACAGCTGCGTGGCGGTCGACGACATCACCTTCGACATCGACGGCCACGAGCACGTGTGGTCGCCCGAGCCCGAGTCGATCACCCGCAGCCCGGTGTGCGAGGTCTTCGGTCGCCAGGTGTGGCGCTTCGACGATCAGGGCACCGACGGCACCCTCGACATCCTCATCGACTTCCCCTTCGAGGGCACCGACAACGGGTGCGCCGAGCTCGATGCCGACCTGGCTGCGCAGAGCACCAACGGGCTGGGGCTGGCGAGCTGCGAGATCAGCCTCAGCGCCGAGCTCGCCTTCTCCTTCGCCGACTAGCTTCGGTCGGCGAGGGCCACCGCCCCGGCTCGTCGTGGGGGCGCCGCCTCGCTCACTCGACCCTGCTCGGCGGGGGCATCGGCCAGCATCAGGCCCCCGATGGCCCCTGGCGCGCGGGACTTGATGGTGTCGAGGGTGCGCTGGGCACGCCGCCGCACCGCACTGAAGGGGCCTGCGTGGTCGTGCAGCTCCTGCACCGGGCCGACCACCCGCACGGTGCCGCAGGCGCCGAGGGCATCGAGGGCGGCCAGGCGCACACCCTCGTCGTCGATGGCCAGCAGCGCCATCAGGTGGTCTTCCGCCGGGGTGCCCTGCTGTGCGGCCAGCCTGCGCGCGAAGGCGACGAGCACGGGGCGGGCCAGGCGTGGCTTGGTGCGCATCTGCTGCACGACCGAGGGCAGGTAGCGGTGGACCTCCCGGTCGACCCCCTCGACGCCGCGGCCGAGGTCCATCGCGGCGAGCAGGCCCTGCAGCCCGTGGCGACGGTGCAGCAGCTGGAACAGCACCTCGGCGGCGCCGCCCGTCTTCAGGAAGTGGCGACCGGCCCGGCGGGCGATGCGCAGGCGCCCCTCGGGGTGCTGGATGGCCTCCACCAGGCGCGGGCGCTCGTCGAGGAGGATGCCGGTGATCAGCTTCTCCTCGGGGGCATGGGCCGCCATCCGCGCAGCCAGCCGCGTGGCCCGGGCGCGGTCGAGCTGGGCGAGGTGCCACAGCATGGTGGCACGGACGGTGGGGAGCGGGTCGTCGGTGACCCGCTGCTCCAGCTCGGTGGCGAGGGCCCCGGTGCCCAGGCTCTGGACCACCAGGTGCACGGCCTCGCGGACCTGGGTGAGCCGGTCGGCTCGGGCACAACGGACCTGCAGCACGCCACCCTCGATGGCCACGTAGTCGGCGAGGCGGCGGATCCGCTCGAGCTCGTGGCGTGCCGTGTGGTGCAGGCGGCCCACGGCGCCGTCGAGGGCCGCGATGGCCCACTTGCGGTCGAGGTAGGCATCACCGGTGCGGGGCTGCCCCTCGAGGTGCCGGCCGTCGCCTCGCACGGCCACGTCACGGGGCAGGCCGTGGACCTCGAGGACGAACAGCCGCTCGAGTCCGTCGCGCCCCTTCAGCGTGCGCATCGCGATGGTGGCGGGATGCTTCTCGAGGTGCCCGGCGAGGTGATCGTCGCGCGTCGGCAGCCCCCAGTGGTGGGACAGCCAGGCGAGGGTGCGGTCGCGGGTGCTCCTCTCCTCCCAGCGCGCGACGTAGGCAATCGCGGCGATCGAGGCCCCTCCCAGCGTCACCAGGGTGGTCGCGGAGACGGCGGCGATGAGCCAGGGGAGGAGGACGTCCACCCTACGAGTGTACACTCGCCCCGAGGTGACCGTGCTGCTGCTGACCGCTCTGTTCGCGTGCGTCGATCCCGACGCGCCCGTCGATCCGTCCGACACCGAGCCCCGCGTGTTCGAGGTCCCCAAGGGGGCGACCGCTGGTGGGCTGGGCCCGACCCTGGTGGCGGAGGGGCTGGTGCCTGGGGCGTGGCAGTGGAAGCTGTTTCTGCGGCAGACCGACGCGAGCTGCCTGAAGGCCGGTCGCTTCGAGGTGCACGGCTCGATGTCGATGAACGAGCTGGTCGACACGCTGTGCGGCACGCCGCTGGCGGATGACGTGCCCTTCACGGTGGTCGAGGGCTGGCGGATCCGCGACATCGACGCGGCGCTGGTGGCGAAGGGGTGGATCGACGCGGGGGCCTACACCAAGGTGGCCGAGGGCAAGCTCGTCGACGCGCCCTTCGAGGTCCCCAGTGATTCCTTCGAGGGCTACCTGTACCCCGAGACCTACATGGTGCCCGCCGACGGCTTCACCCCGGAGCTGCTGGTGTCGCGGCAGCTCGACACCTTCCAGGAGCGCTTCCTGGAGCCGCTGGGCGACGACCTGGGGGGCCGCTCGCTGCACGACATCGTGGTGATGGCGTCGATGCTGGAGCGGGAGGAGCCCAAGCCCGCGCAGCGGCCGCTGGTGGCTGGGATCCTGTGGAACCGGATCGACGCAGGGGATCCGCTGGGGGTCGACGCGACCAGTCGCTACACCCTCGACGAGTGGAACGATCGGAAGGCCTTCCTGAAGAAGCTGCGCGACCCGTCGGATCCGTACAACACCCGCACCAAGGCGGGGCTGCCGCCGACCGCCATCGGCAACCCGACCGTGGCGTCGCTGAACGCCGCGATCCATCCCGAGAAGACGAAGTTCTGGTACTACCTGCACGATGCCGAGCAGAACCTGCATCCTGCGCTGGATGCGGCGGGCCACGAGGCGAACCGGAAGAAGTACAACGTCTACTAGCCGGAGTGTGGGCTCATGCCCCCGGTGACGGTGGTGTCTTCCAGGCACCGTGCACGCTCCCGCCCCGCCCAAGCACGTCGCGGGTCCAGGGGCGCAGCCCTTGGCGGGG
>CBDUIC010000062.1:0-43370 GCA_965367245.1 uncultured bacterium
GGGGCTCTGCCCCGAAGAGCCCCGCCGGGGCTGCGCCCCGGACCCGCGACGTGCACGGCGACCGGCAACGCTGCGTCCGTTGCGTGGTGCACGACGTGCTGGCGAGCGGGAGGTCGAGCCCGCGAACGGCCAGCTGCGGCTTCCGTCTTCCCGCCACCAGATCTAACACCTAGCGTCCTGACCCCGATTTCGAGACCCACAGCGAGTCGCGAACCAACAGCTGCCACCCGCTTCCCCTGCTATCCTCCGCCGCATGTCGCTCGAAGGCCTGCTGCTCAACCAACGCTACCGTGTCACTGCCCCCATTGGGGAAGGGCCCCACGGTGCCGTCTACCGCGCCACCGACGAGCGCCATGCCGACCGCACGGTCGCGCTGAAGTTCCTCAAGCACCTGGTGCCAGAAGGCCACAAGATGCTCGAGCGCTTCGCCCGCGAGTGCCAAGTGCTCCGCGAGCTCGACCACCCCCACATCGTCACGCTCTACGAGCATGGGCAGCACGAAGGCATGCAGTGGATCGCCATGGAGTACGCCCCCAGCGGCTCCCTGCAGCAGGTCCTCGACGAAGACGGCCCGATGGACATCACCGGAGCCCTGGAGATCTTGCTGCAGCTGTGCGCCGCCCTCGAGGTGGCCCACGCGGCAGGCCTGGTGCACCGCGACGTGTGCCCGGCCAACCTCCTGGTGGGCCACCGCGGCCGGGTGCTCCTCGCCGACTTCGGCCAGGTGCTGCTGCCCGGCGCCGAGCGCATCACCCGCCACGACTCCGCAGTCGCCTCGGTGGCCATCGCGCCCCCAGAGCAACGCCAAGACCCCCACGACGGCGCGGTGCCCGCCTCCGACATCTACGCGGCGGCGGCGACCCTGCTGGCCCTGCTCACCGCGCAGGTCCCCCCCGACCTGTTCCTGCTGCAGCCCAACGGCCACCACTGGGGCGCCACGCCGCCGTGGCTGCGACCCGTGATCCTACGAGCCGGGTCCCACCGCACCGAAGACCGCCACCGCTCGGCCATCCACCTCGCCGAGTCCCTGCTCGCCGCCGCGCGAGAGGCCGAGCTGCCCAGGCTCGAAGAGCTTCAGCAGCTGTGGGACGAGATCCGTCCCGAGCCGGTCGCGCCCAAGCTCGACGAGCTCGAGGCCGCGCTGACCGACGAGACAGCGCCGTCTCCGCCCTCCAAGACGGGAGGCGTGGGGGTGGCGGTGGGCATCGCCGTGGCGGCCCTGTTGCTGGCCGGCGGGCTGTGGGTCGCTTGGCTGACCTTCGCCCCTCCCAGCTAACGCCCCCCGCCCGGCCTCCCCAACCACGAGGGCTTCAACGGCAATGCCCCGAACCGGCTTGCGACAGACTCCGAATAGATGAACTCAAACGCACTCTTCCAAGCTAGTGAACCGACATCGGAACCCCACCGCTGTCCGTGATCAGCTATGACAGCCAACCTCTGACATGGAGTGGCGATGAAGTCTGTGTGGGCACCCGGCCTGATCCTGTTGGCGCTCCCCGCTTGCCTGGGGGACTGGGAAGCCACGCCCGACCAACCCACTACCTCCTCCATCGCGCTCCATCCACGATGCGAGACGGTCTACCCCGAAGGGCTCACCCTGCCGGTCGATCCCGAACAGACCTTCCTCATCGGAACGCTGTTCGACCACACCCTCGACACGCACCAGGGGCGCTACAAGGCTGCCCAGCTCGCTGCCGACCAAGCGAACACCAACGGGGGCTTGGAGGGGCGCGAGTTTGCGATGATCCACTGCACCAACGAGGAAGGCACCGGCCTTGACGAGCTGACGAAAGACGATGCGTCCGTCGAAGCCGCCGTCTGGCTCGCCGAGACCGTCGGCGTCCCGGCCATCGTGGGGCCTGCGGCATCCAGTCGCACCGAGGCGGTCTACAACGCCGTCGCCGCAGACTTCGGCACGTTGGTGATCTCGCCGTCGGCCACGTCCCCCTCACTCACTCCCCTCGATGGGCTGGACTCGACGAACACCGATCCGGGGCTGTTGTGGCGCACGGCACCGCCCGATGACATCCAGGGTGCAGCCATCGCCTGGGACATGCTGAACAACTACGACGACACGGGAGCCACCAACGTTCGCCTGGCACCTTCCCTCAACGTCGCGGTCATCTACCAGTCCGGCGCCTATGGGGAGGGGCTCGAGGCCGTCTTCACCGACGAGTTCCTGGCACAGGGCGGCGTGAACTCCGACGGCTTCCCGTTCGCCAACGACGGAGCCAGGGCGGATGCCATCGCCGATGTCGCGAACGGCGGCTACGACGAGGTGCTGTTCGTGAGCTCTGACAGCTCCGACGTGATCGCCTTCCTGCTGGGAACCGACTCGGTCGGTGGTTTCGACGGCATTCCCTTGTTCCTCACCGACGGTGCACGAAACGTCGACGTGCTCAACGAGGCCGCCAGTGCGTCCTCCCGCTTCTCGCAGGTGCGCGGCACGGCACCCGCCCAGCCCGCGGGCCCCATCTACGACTCCTTCGCCGCATCCTTCGCCGCCGAGTACGGAGGGCTCGACGTGACCGTGCTGTCCTACACCGCACAGTCCTTCGATGCCGCCTGGCTGGTGTTCATGGGCCACGCATGGGCCTTTCACCAGACCGACGGCATCTCGGGCGAGAACATCGCTCGCGGCCTGCGCCAGGTGTCCTCAGGCGATGCGGTCTCCATTCGGCCCACGTCGTGGAACCTGGTCAAGGCCGCGTTCCAGGCGGGCGTGTCGGTCGATGTGGAAGGCGCCTCGGGGCTGCTCGACTACGACAGCAGCGGCGAGACCAGTGCGAGCATCGAGGTGTGGACCATCGCGCCGTCCGACGACGACTTCATCACGGTGGAGACCTTCGAGCCCTGATGCCACAACTGCCCGACATACCCGACCCGGCCGAGGCGACCGATCCATGGATCGGGCGTCTCGTCGGCGAACGCTACCTGGTCACCGCACGGCTGGCGCGTGGGTCCATGGGCAGCGTCTACGAAGCAGTGCAGACGCCACTCGGGCGGCAGGTGGCGCTCAAGGTCCTCGACATCCGCCCAGACCACCGGGAGAGGCCTGGGGCCGACAAGAAGGACCGCAAGCGCTTCCTGCGAGAGGCATCGCTACTGTCTCGCCTCACCCATCCCAACACCGTGCGGGTGTTCGACTACGGCCTGCAAGACGACACCCCCTACATCGTGATGGAGCTGGTGCCGGGCGACACCCTGGCGCAGATCCTCAAGAAGACGGGGCGTCTGCAGCCCCTTCGCGCCGTGCACATCGCCCAGCAGATCTGCGGCGCACTGGGCGAAGCCCACGACTTCGGGGTGGTGCACCGTGACCTCAAGCCTGCCAACGTGCTGGTGTCCCATGGGCCGGGCGCCACCGACATCAAGGTCGTCGACTTCGGGTTGGTCAAGGAGATGCGCGACGCGGTCGAGATGACAGCCGACGGCGCGCTGATCGGCACCCCGATGTACATGTCCCCCGAGCAGATCCGTGGCGAGGCCATCGACCAACGCTGCGACATCTACGCGCTCGGTGTGACCCTGTACCTGATGACGACCGGGCGCGTGCCTTTCCAGGAGAAGCAGACAGCCGCCCTGTTGCTCGCTCACATCCAAGACCCTCCTCCGCCGTTCGCGACGGTGCCCGGTGCTCCCACGGTCCCGCAGCTGGAGCAGGTCGTCCTCCGATGCCTCGCGAAGCGCCCCGAAGACCGGTTCGCCGACGCCGACGAGGTCTTTCGAGCGCTGTGCCTCTGCGAGGCCGTGATGACCGGGCAAGTGCAGTCCAACACGGCTCTCGTGGTCCGGCACGGGCGTGTCGAGCTTCCCATGCACATCAACGTTCCAACGAACGCAGGGGTGATCGACAGCCGCACCCTGCAACGAACCAGGCGCAGGCGCATGCTCGCCCGTGCCGGCGCAGTCATGGTCGTCCTGACGGGCACGTTGCTTGCCCTCGTGATCGGCTACCTGGGCGTCTATATCGTGCTAGCCACCCGGCCCTCCCCGCAGCCCGCCCCGCCACAGGCCCCGGTGGTCGCCCCAGCCACCTCAGCGCCCGAGCCCGAGCCCGAGCCCGAGCCCGAGGTGATGCCAGCGCCCGCTCCGGCCCCCCGTAGGAGGGCCCCCAAGCCCCGGCCTGCGCCAGCCGCGACGCCATCGCCGAGCCCAGCGCCTGCGGCGTCGCCCACACCTGATCCCGATGCCATCGCCCCCAAAGCCACCGACCTCGTCGACCCATGGACGACCCCAACGTCTGGAGAAGACCCATGATCCTGCGCACCATCGCCATCGCCTGGCTGCTCGGAGCCTCCCACGCGCTCGCCCAGGATGCGGAGCCCGGGGCGACCGACGAGACCGAGGCGCCCCCCGAGGGCGACGAGGCCGACGCGCAGGCCCGTCAGCTGTTCACCAACGGCGCCACCTTGTATGAGGAGGGTCGTTACGAGCAGGCGATCACCGCGTTTCGCGCGGCCTACGAGCTGTCTGGCAAGCACGACCTGCTCCTCAACATCGCCAACGCCCAGGAGCGCCTGGGCGAGACAGCCGCTGCCGTCACCACGCTCAACGACTACCGAATCTACGCAGACGCAGAGATGCAGGTCACCCTCGAGCGGCGGATCCGCGTGCTGGAGGAGCGCATCGAGCAGCAAGAGGAAGAGGCAGAGGCCGCCAGGGTCGCTGAGCCCACACCGGCGCCCGTCGCCCCCACCCCGGAGCCACCCCCTTCCGTGGCGACGACCCAGCGGCGCTCCAACCCGATCAAGTGGGTGGTGCTGGGCACGGGTGCCGCCCTGGCCGGCGGATTCGGCGCCACCACCGTGATCTCCTATGGCCAAGGCCAGTCGGCCCGAGACGCCAACGACCAGGCCTCGTACGACAGCGCTCGGTCGCTGAACACCGTCTCGGGGGTTCTGACCGGCCTGGGTGGTGGGCTGCTGGTGGCAGGCATCGCGCTGCCCGCCAAGCGCTCCGTCTCGGTGGCCCCCATGGGCACGGGCATCCGGTTCGGGATGCGGTTCTGAGGTTGCCTTGATCATCAGCTGCCCCCATTGCACCTCCAGATACCGGATTCGTCGGGACATCCCCGATGGCGGCGCCCGGGTCGACTGCCCTTCCTGCGGTCGCTCCTTCCAGTTCACCAGGTCAGACCTCACCGACGACGCCGACGCCACCGAAGAGATCGACCGCTCCCTGCACAACCATGAGGTGCTCGACACCGAGGCGTCCCTCGCTCGAACAGGCATCCAGGCCTACGAAGCCCCCCCTGCCATCCCCCAGGCGGGCCAGGACGTCGACGTTTCGCAGGTGGGCGTCGCCGACGTGCCCGAGCTGGCGCCCACGCCCGCCGTCGAGCCGCCTGCCGCGCCGGTCGAGAGCAGCCTGGAGGCGACGGTCTCACTGCCCGTCAAGAGCGCACAGCCGCACTGGGACGATGCCGATTCGACGCTCCACTCCTCCGGTTCACCCACCCCGAGGCGGATCAAGGGCACGCTGGGCGGCGACATCACGCGCTCCCAGTACATCCCCGTGCCCACCCAGAGGTCGCCGTGGCTGTGGGGCCTGGCGGGCGCCGGCGCCGTCGTTGCGTTCCTGCTCGCGATGCTCGTCGGCGGCCTGTTCGCGGTGTTCAGCCAGGAGCAACCCGCCGCCCCCCTGGCGATCACGCCTCCACCCACCCGACCGGTCGAGGTGGCGGAAGAAGAGCGTCCTCCCCCCGTGCCTGCGGAACCGAAGCCGGAGGCGTCTGCCGTGCCGGTCGACCCGGTGGAGGCACCCTCTGACAGCGACAGCGAGCCCGAGGCTGCCGCGCCCGCGCCGGAGCCCGCGCCCGAGCCGGAACCCGCCCCTCGCCCCGCCCCGTCTCCGCGCCCCCAGCCGGCCCCTCCACGCCCAGCCCCAGTGGCGCAGCCGGCCCCCGCACCGGCACCGGCACCGGCACCACAGCCAGAGCCGGAGCCAGAGTCCGTGCCCAAGGGCTCCGACCTGGTAGACCCGTGGAACTAGCTAGAGCCGACGCTCGACCTGGCGGGGGGGTGACGTGGCGGGCCCGAAGAAGCCCCGCACCACCTCGAGGAAGGGCTGCAGGTGCTCGCGGTGCAGGAAGTGGCCCCCCGGCACCATCACCACGTCGACAGGGCCGTCGAAGCGGCGGCGACTCGCCTCGAAGTCTGCCTCGGTCGCGACCCCATCATCGCGCCCGCCGACCACCACCGTGGGGCAGGCGATGCGCTGGCGCAGGCCCTCCGATGGTGCGTTGACCCAGCGATAGTAGGCCAGCGCCGCCGCACAGCCCCCGGGCGCCGCGTAGGCGTTCTTGGCGGCCTCGAACGCCTCCTCGGGCCAGTCGTGGGTCGGCGACCAGCGCTCGTAGAGCACCCGGATCTGAGCGAAGTCCCCCGAAGAGAAGCTGCGAACGGCCCAAGGGAAGCGGTGGGTCACGAAGTGCCGGGCTCCCCACAGCAGCGACAGCCGGGGCTTGATGGTGGCGGGATGCGGGATGGCCACGGTGACCAGCTGCTCCACCCGCTCGGGCGCCAACCCCGCGAGGGTGTAGGCGATGCCGGCACCGAAGTCGTGGCCGATGACCCTGGCACGCTCCGCTCCGATGGCGTCGAGGACCTTGATCATGTCGCGGGCCATGCTGTCGCTGTCGTACGCGCCATCGGCGGGCGCGGTGGAGGGCGGGATGCCCCGCGTGTACGGCGCGACGACCCGGTAGCCCAGGTCGGCGAGGAAGGGCCCGACCTCGCTCCAGGTGTGGGGCGTGTCGGGAAAGCCGTGGATGAGGAGGACCCAGGGGCCCTCGAGGCCCCAGGTGAGGCAGGCGAGCTCGACCTCGCCCGTGTCGACACGGAGACGAGCCTCGGCGTCGGGAACATGGATGCGCATGGCGCAGCCTACGCCGAGGGGGCCCGGAGCCGATAGGGGGGCGCGGGGCGAGGGGCCCTGCCTCCGGAGGAGACGTGGCCGAGCCACCGAACGACGAAGCCACGGTCATCCATCGAGGCACCGAGGAGGCCACGGTGCTGTACCCGGTGGGCCTCGACGGGCCCGCGGTGCCTACGGGCGACCTGCCCCTGTGGAGCCCGTCCCGCTACGAAGATCTGCAGCTGCTGGGCCGAGGCGGCATGGCCGAGGTGCGCAGCCAGCGCGACCTCGTCCTCGGGCGCCGGGTAGCGGTCAAGACGCTGCATCCCGAGCTGATGGAGCGCCGCGACGCCACCTCGAGGTTCATGCAGGAGGCACAGCTCGTGGCCCAGCTGGCCCACCCCGGCATCGTGCCGGTCCACGAGCTCGGCACCACCCCCACCGGCCAGCTGTACTTCACCATGCGCGAGGTCGAGGGCCGCACCCTCGCGGAGGAGGCCATCGACGCCCACCGCGAGCCCATGCACGCCTCGTCCCCCGCGCTGTACCGCCTGCTGCGGCAGTTCCAGAGCGCCTGCGAGGCGGTGGCCTACGCCCACGCGCGAGGCGTGGTCCACCGCGACCTCAAGCCCGCCAACATCCTGGTGGGTGCCTACGGCGAGGTGCAGGTCGCCGACTGGGGCCTGGCCGCCGTGGTCGGCGGGGAGGAGCCCGACCGAGACGACTCCATCTCCACCCGGCGCACCCTCACCTCCGAGCAGACCCACGATGGCTACATCCTCGGCACCCCGTCCTACATGCCGCCCGAGCAGGCACGCGGCGACATCCACCGGCTGCGGCCCCCGTCCGATGTCTACGCCCTCGGCGCCACCCTGTACTTCCTGCTCACGCTGCGCCCTCCCTTCCGGGGCTCGTCGCCCCGTGACACGCTGCGCCAGGTGCTCACCGCCCCCCTGAAGGGCCTGCCGTCGTGGGTGCCACAGCCCATCGCCGACCTGTGCAACCGTGCCCTTCACCCCGACCCCGAGGAGCGCCCCGCCGATGCTGGGGCGCTGGTCGCCGAGCTCGGTCGCTGGCTCGATGGCACCGAGCAGCTGCGACGCGCGCACGAGCTGGTCGAGGAGGGGCGGCCGCTGCTGGCGCAGGCAGCGACCCTGCGCGACCAGGCCGAGGCACAGGCCCGAGCAGGTCGGCGCCTGCTGAGCGAGGTGCCCTCGTCAGCCCCCGCAGAGGCCAAGGAGCCAGCGTGGCGGCTGCTCGATCGCGCCCAGGCAGACGACGTCGAGGCGGTCCGCCTGCAGAGCAGCGGCCTTCGGGCCCTGCACGCCGCCTTGGAGCAGGCACCCGAGCTGCCGGCAGCCCACGTCGTGCTCGCCGTGTTCCACCAGGAGGCTCACCGGCTGGCAGAGTCCCGAAACGACCCCCTGGCTGCCCTTCCCCACGAGCTCGCCATGCGAGAGCACACCGAGGCCCTGGGCGACGCTCCGGTGGCGAGCCCCCTGCGAGACTACCTGCGTGGGGAGGGGGAGCTGGTGCTGGCCACCGAGCCCTCCGCCCAAGCGGTCGCCTACACGCTGCAGGCCCGCGACCGGCGACTCGAGCCAGGGGCCCCCGTGCCGCTGGGTCGCACGCCCCTCACCCACCCACTGCCTGCTGGTAGCTGGCTCGTCGAGCTCACCCCCGACGGCGGCACCCCGACGCGCGTGCCAGTGCTCATCGAGCGCCAGCAACGGGGTACCCAGGGCCCCCCCGACCAGCCCGAGCGACCGCACCGGCTGCCCGCCGACCCTCCCTCCGACACCATCTCCCACATCTCCGCAGGCTGGTGCCTCGCCGGCGGCGACCCGCTAGCCCCCAATGGGCACCCACGCAGGCGCTTGTGGGTCGGCGCCATGCGGGTCGACACCCACCCGGTGACCAACCGCCGCTACCTGGCCTTCCTCGACGCCCTGAGCGACAGCGGCCGCCACGAGCAAGCCGTGGCCCTCGTCCCCGCCACCCCGTCCCCCGCGTACGTGCACACGACGGGGGGTTGGCAGCCCTCGGTCGACGAGGAAGGCGACGCCTGGCTGCTCGATTACCCCGTCCTGTACGTCGACATGCCACGGGCCCTCGCGTTCGCTGCGTGGCGGCGCGAGGAGACCGGGGAGCCCTGGCGACTGCCCAGCGAGTGGGAGTGGATCCGCTTCGCCCGCGGCGCCGACGGCCGCACCTACCCATGGGGCGACCACTTCGAGCCCACCTGGGCCGCCATCCGCTCCGCCGTGGTCCCCCCCTGCCCGGCCTCGGTCGACCGCTACCCGCACGACGTCAGTGTGTTCGGGGTACGCCACCTGGCCGGCAATGCCGCGGAGTGGACGACCTCCGTCGCCGATGCGCCCCTCCCCGACGGCGCCGTTGCCCCTGGCCCGGTGCTTCCGCCCGCCGGGGATCCCCTGCTGGTGCTGCGCGGCGGCCACTGGCACGCCGCCGACCAGCGCGCTCGCCTGGCCTCCCGCTTCTTCGCCCGGGGCCACTCGGCCTACTCCACCACCGGCTTCCGCCTCGTGTGCAGCGAGCCGGGATGACCCGCCGCGCCCTCGTGCACGCCCTGTTTGCGGCTTCGGGCGCCGCGGGGCTGATCTACCAGGTCGCCTGGGTGCGCGCCTTCGGGCTGGTGTTCGGCAGCTCGGTACCGTCGGCGAGCCTGGTCACCGCGACCTTCCTGGCGGGCCTCGGCCTCGGGGGCTGGCTCGCCGGGGCCTGGGCCGACCGCCATCCACGACGGCTGCTGCGGGGGTGGGCGGCGCTGGAGCTCGGCATCGCCGCCCTCGGGACGGCCGTCACCCTGGGCCTGCCCCAGCTGCTGCCGGTGTCGGCGGCGGTCTCGTCGTATGCACCGACCGCGGAGGGCTGGGCGGCCCTCACCTGGGGCAGCCACCTGGCGCGGGTGGGCATCGCGGCGGTGACCATCCTGCCGTCGGCCATGGCGATGGGGGCCACGCTTCCCCTGCTGGTGCGGCACGAGGCAGGGTCCACCGAGGGAGCGGGGCGGGCGGTCGCCTCGCTGATGGCCGCGAACACGGCCGGTGCGGCGATGGGTGCGCTCCTCACCGACACGTTGCTGGTGCAGACGTTGGGGGTCGCGGGCGCCCAGCAGCTGGCGGTGGCGATCAACGTCGGGCTGGCCGCGAGTGCGTGGAAGCTGGCGCGCCCGGAAGACCCCACGCCTCGCGAGGCGCCCCCCGAGCAGCCCTGGGCCCCGTGGCGTCTGCAGGGCGCGCTGTTCCTGGCGGGCGCCTGCGCCATGGGCCTCGAGCTGGTGTGGTTCCGCTTCCTCGCCGGCGCCCTGGGCCCGTACCGAGCGGTGTTCTCCGTGCTGCTGGCGCTGATGCTCCTCGCCCAGGCCCTTGGCGCCGCTGCCGCGGGTCAGTGGCTCAGATACCGCCTGCGTGCCGACCGAGGCCTCGCCCTCACCCAGGCCCTCGTCGTCACCGCCGCCCTGGGAGGCCTGTGGGCCTTCGACCCCTACACCGTGCTCGAGCGCCAGCACGCCGTCGTGGAGGCCTACCGCGCCGCGGGGCCGTGGGGCCAGGCCTGGCTGCTGCACGGGGTCAACGCCCGCACCATCGCCGGGCTGATGGGGCTGTCGGCCCTGGCCATGGGCGCCACCTTCCCGCTGGCCAACGCCCTCGCCCAGGGCGATCCCAGCCGAGTCGGGCGCCGGGTCGGCGGGCTCTACCTCGCCACCACCAGCGGCAACGTCGTCGGGGCACTGGCCACCGGCTTCCTCGCGCTGCCCGGGCTGGGCATGCAGTCCACCACGCTCCTCCTCGCCACTGCCGGGCTCCTCGCCGGCGCTCTGGTGGTGCGGGACCGTGCCAGCAGCGTAGCCCTCGCCCCCGGCGTGGTGGCCCTCGCCGCCTTCGCGACCCTGCCCGCCGACACCGTGCTGTGGGCCAGCTTCCCCCACGGTCGCGCGCAGCAGGAGCCCCTCCTCGAGGTGCGCGAGGGCCTCGAGCAGGTGCTCGTCGTCACCGGCGAGCCCGGCGGCCCGGCACGGCTGTGGACCAGCGGCCACCCCATGACCAGCACGACCCCCCACGCCCAGCGCTACATGCGGGCCATGGCCCACGTGCCGCTGCTGCTGCGCGACGCCCCCCGCGACGCGCTGGTGATCTGCGTCGGCGCTGGCAACACCGTGCACGCCGCCAGCCTGCACCCCACCATCGAGCGCGTCGACGCCGTCGATCTGTCCGCCGACGTGCTCGCCGTGCTCCCCCACTTCGCCCACGCTCATGGGGGCGTCCTCCACGACGAGGCCGTGCACGCCTACGTCAACGACGGTCGCCACCACCTGCTCATGCAGCCACCGGCCACCTACGACCTGATCACCCTGGAGCCTCCCCCCCTCGCCGCCGCCGGGGTCAGCTCCCTGTACAGCCGCGACCTGTATGCCCTCGCCGCCGACCGGCTGCGCCCCGACGGCATCCTGTCGCAGTGGCTGCCCGCCTACCAGGTCCCCGAAGACGACGTGCGGAGCTTGGTGCGCAGCTTCGTCGAGGTCTTCCCCCACGCCGTGCTGCTGCAGGGCTCGGGGCGGGAGCTGATCTTGCTGGGAAGCCGCGCCCCTCTGTCGTGGGACCCCACCTCCCTCGGCGCACGGCTGGCGTCCCGGCCCGAGGTGCACGCCGATCTGCTCCGCCTCGATCTGGGCGACGCGCACGAGCTGGCCAGCCTGTTCGCCGCCGACCGTGACACCCTCGTCGCCGCCACCACGACCAGCGAGCCGGTCACCGACGACCGCCCCCGCCTCGAGGCCGCCCAGGTGTCGCACCTGATGGAGACGGCCCTGCCCGCCGACCTGTTCGCCCCTCGACGCCTGGCTAGCTGGTGCGGCCCCTGCGCCACCGACCCCGACCTCGCCGAGGTCGTGCGCATCACCGAGGCCCTGTTCGCCAGCGAGCCCTTCCTGCACTACTCCGCCGCGGTCCCCACCCCTACCGCGACGCTGCCGCCTCCCGACCTGAGCGACCGCACCCTCGACGCCATCGCGCGGTCCCCCACCCTCCGCCGCACCCTGCGCGCCCCCGACGCGCTGGCCCTCAGGGCCCAGGAGCTGTGGAGTCGAGGCGACACCGACTCGGCCTTGCGCACCCTCGAAGCGGCACGCACGCAGGCGCCGGGGGTGCCGCTGCTCGACGAGCTCCACGCCACGTGGTCGACGGAACTAGCGCAGTAGCGCACCCGTCGGCGCGCATCCGCCGCACAGAGAGTGCGTAGTCGCGAGGCCACCCCACATCGCACTGGTCACCATGTGCTAGCAGAAACGCACACACCTGCGCGCAATCGGCGCATAATACGTGCGCTACCGGCATGGTGTTCCGCGCGGTTCCGAGCGACTATGGACCCACGAGGGCAGCCCGCCCTCCTCGCCTGTGGAGTCCTCATGCTCGTCGCCCTGCTCAGCCACACCGCCGCCCTCGCCTGCGGCGGCTTCTTCTGCAACAACAGCCAGCCCGTCGACCAATCGGCGGAGCGCATCCTGTTCGCGCAAGACCCCACGACCGGCGAGGTCGAGACCCACGTGCAGATCTTCTACACGGGCCCCTCCGAGGAGTTCGCCTGGGTGGTGCCCGTGCCCGCGGTGCCCGAGGTGTTCGTGTCGAGCGACACGCTGTTCGACGGCCTCGCCGACCTGTACGAGCCCCTGTTCCAGCTTCGCTATGACGAGATCGACTGGTGCGAGCAAGACACCTATGGCTACGGCGGCTACGGCGGCGGCGGCGGGTCAGGCGACTACTACTCCGGCGGCTCCTACGGCGGTGGCTCGGGCTACTACAGCCCGCCCACCGTCGTGGTCGTCGACACCAAGACCGTCGGCGCCTACGAGACGGTCACGCTTCAGGCCCAGAGCAGCGAGGGGCTGATCGAGTGGCTGATCGACCACGACTTCGACCTGCCCACCGAGCTCGAGCCCGCCCTCGCCCCCTACGTCGCCGACGAGAGCTACTTCGTGGCGATGCGCCTCGCGAAAGACGCCGATGAAGGCGCCGTGCAGCCCATCGGCTTCCGCTACCAGTCCGCAGGCGTGTCCGTCCCCATCCAGCTCACCAGCATCGCCGCCGCCCCCGACATGCGTCTCGAGGTCTACGTGCTCGGCGAGTACCGCGCGGTGCCCGAGAGCTACCTGCACGTGCAGATCAACGAGGCCGCTATCGACTGGTTCGGCGGAGGCTGGAACTACGACGACGTGGTCACCCGGGCCGCCAACGAAGCCGGCGGCCACGCCTTCGCCACCGACTACGTCGGCCCGTCCACGCTGCCCAGCGCCTGGCTGTACGACGCGTCCACCTACGACACGGCCGCCATCGCCCAGAAGGCCACGCCTGTCGCCGCCGTCGAAGAGGTGCAGCGCCAGTTCCTCCCGACCCCGTTCCTCCAGAGCCTGCTCGAGACCTTCGTGCCCCCGCCCCCCGGCGTCGATCCCCAGGACTTCTACAACTGCGTCGCGTGCTACACGCTCCCCCCCGACTACGAGTGGGACGGCCCCGGCCTGGCGCAGGCCCTCGAGGAGCGAATCGTCGAGCCCATGGTGCGCATCGGCGAGCTGTTCGGCACCTACCCGACCCTCACCCGGCTCACCTCCAGCCTCGACGCCGCCGAGATGACAGTGGACCCCACCTTCGTGATGAACCGGGAGATGGACCAGTCGCTCCCCACCCTGCACGAGGCGACGGTGCGCATGCTCTGCGGCCAGGGCGGCGACTGGGACGCGGCGCTGCGCGAGCTCGTGCTGCCCGACGGCCGGGTCATCGAGCTGCCCAGCATCGACTGGCTCGCGGCCAACAACATGAACGAGTTCGACTACATGGCGCCCCTCGGCAACCAGGCTGCGCTGATCATCGAGCAGACCTCCGGCACCGAGCCCCCCGTCGTGCTCGCCGACTACACCGAGCAGGAGACCACCAAGCTCGACGAGCTCGCCTCTCCGGCTGACGACGACTCGGGGGCCGCGAGTGTGACCGTTCGGGGGGACGGCTGCGGCTGCACTTCCGGTGTGCCAGGCGGCGCCTGGCTACTGGCCTTCCTCCCCGTCGCCCTCCGTCGCCGCGCCCTCAGCCAGGGTGCAGATCGAAGGTGAGCACGGCCTGGTCTTTGGTGTCGAGGCACTGGCGGACCATCGCGCCCAGCTCGGCCCCCTCGACGATCAGCTTCACGCCGGGCAGCAGCCCCCGACGCGAGCGCCGCGCCGCCACGCACACCGCATCGACCGTGTCGTCGTCGGCGTCGCGGAACACCAGGCGGTCGGCGAAGCGCAGCAGGCCCCGGTCGGCCGCCACCACATCGTCGGTCTGCGGGCGGACCTCCCCGTCGAGGTGCCAGGTGAGCCGCTCGGTGGCGACGATCGCGTCGTAGCCGGCGGCCCGGAGCTGGTGCCGCAGGGCGTCGGTGGCCTCGGGCTCGCCGTGGTTGAGGAACACGCGCCCGGGCTTCGCCTCGGCGGCATCGAGCCAGGCCTGCAGCTCGCCGCGGTCGGCATGAGCGGAGAAGCCACCGATCTCGTCGACCTCACAGGCGACCTCCACGTCGCGGCCAAACACCCGCACGGTGGGCTCGCGCGCCACCAGGTGGGCGCCCCGGGTGCCCGGAGCCTGAAAGCCCACGAACAGCAGCGTGTTCTTCGGGTTGCCGACCCGCCGCACGAGGTGGTGCAGCACGCGCCCACCCGTGAGCATCCCCGAGGCCGACAGCAGGATGAAGGGCTTGTTCTGACGATTGAGGGCGATGGACTCCTCCGCCGAGCCGGTGAACTGCACGTGGCGGGTCATCGCGTCGAGGTCGCTCGGCGTCAGGCGTAGATCCTCGGGGTGCGCCAGGAAAGCGGCCGTGGCCCGGGTGGCCATGGGGGAGTCCAGCACCACGGGCAGATCGGGAATGCGCCCGGCCTGCTTGAGGCGGTGCAGCGACCACAGCAGCCCCTGGGCCCTGCCCACCGCGAAGGTCGGCACCAGCACCATGCCGCCGCGCTCCGCCGTGCGGTTGATGACCTCGGCCAGGCGCGTCTCGCGGTCGATCGTGGGGTGATCACGGTCGCCGTAGGTGGACTCCATGATCAGGGTGTCGACGGCCGGCGGCGGCTCGGCCGCAGGCACCACCCGGTCGTCGGGACGACCCAGATCGCCCGAGAACAGCACCCGATGCCCCTTGCCGGCGAGCAGCACGCTGGCTGCGCCCAGGATGTGCCCGGCCTGGCGGAAGGTCAGCTCGAGCGAGCCCAACATGCGTGGGTGGTGGTAGGGCACAGGCACCAGCCGCTCGAGCGCGTCGAGTGCGTCGGCCTCGGTGTAGAGAGGTCGCGCAGGATCGTGCTTGGTCATCCCCCTGCGGTTTCGGTGCGAGGCCTCCTCTTCCTGCAGCCGCCCAGCGTCGGGCCACAGCACGGCCAGCAGAGCGGCCGTCCCCTCGGTGCAGTACACCGGGCCGCGAAAGCCCTGGGCGACCAGCGCCGGCACGAGGCCCGAGTGATCGAGGTGGCCGTGGGTGAGGATGACCGCGTCGAGGGGCTCGACCTGCAGGCGTTCCCAGTTGCGGAGGCGATGCTCCTTGAAGCCCTGAAACAGGCCACAGTCGACGAGGACGCGCGTTCGCCCCTCGGTCACGAGGGTCTTCGAGCCGGTGACGACGCCAGCGGCGCCGAGGAAGCGTAGGTGCAAGGGAAGCTCCGAGGCGTTCGGCCCGCTCTGGACGGCGAGCGGACCCGAGGTGACGCCCTACTATCCCGCGAAGGCCCGATTCCTGATGTACGGTACCCGCATCACCCACCGGAGGTACCATGGTCACCATCCTCCTCACCCAGCTCGCTGCTCACGCATGTGGCGGCTTCTTCTGCAACAACAACGAGCCGGTCGACCAGTCCGCCGAGCGGATCTTGTTCTCCCACGACCTGTCGACGGGCGAGGTCGAGGCCCATGTGCAGATCTTCTACTCGGGGCCGAGCGAGGGCTTTGCCTGGGTGGTGCCCGTGCCCAGCGAGCCCGAGATCTTCCTTTCCAGCGACCAGCTGTTCACCGATCTCTCCAATGCCTATCGGCCGACCTTCTCCCTGGTCCGGGAAGAGGAGGAGTGGTGCACCCCCGAGCCCTACGACTACAACGGGCTCAACGGCGGCGGGGGCTACAACGAGCCGGAGCCAGCGCCAACGGTCGAGGTGGTGGCGTCCGACTCGGTGGGGCCCTACGACACAGTGACGCTGAAGGCGGAGTCCAGCGACGGGCTCATCGACTGGCTCCAAGACAACGGCTTCGACCTGCCTGACGAGCTGTCCGCCGCCCTCGACCCCTACATCGGCGACAACCTGTTCGTCGCCATGAAGCTGACCAAAGACGCGTCTGAGGGTTCGGTGCAGCCCATCGGCCTGCGCTACACCTCCGCCGGCCTGTCGGTGCCCATCCAGCTCACCAGCATCGCGGCGCAGCCCGACATGCGCGTCGAGGCCTATGTGCTCGGCGACTTTCGCGCCGTCCCCGGCAGCTACCTGCACGTGCAGATCAACGAAGCCGCCATCGACTGGTTCCACCCCGACGGGCGCTACGAGCAGGCAGTGTCTCGGGCGGCCAACGAGGCAGGCGGGCACGCCTTTGCCACCGACTACAGCGGGGCGGCCACCATGCCCTTCCCGCAGCTCTACACCACCGCCTACTACGACACGGAGGCGGTCGCTGCCGCCGCCACGGCCGCCGACGCGATGGACGCGGTCATGGACCAGTTCGAGCCCACGGGGCTCGTCCTGCAAGCGCTGATCGAGTTCATGCCGCCGCCAGCAGGCATCCAGCCCGACAGCTTCTACAACTGCGTGTCCTGCTACGTGTCCGACGACTACCCCTTCGACGGGCCCGGCCTCGCGGCGGCCCTCGAAGAGCGCATCGTCGTTCCTCGCGCGCACCTCGGCGACCTGTTTGAGCGCTTCGATCATCTCACCGTGCTCACCTCCAGCCTCGACGCCGCCGAGATGACGGTCGACCCCACCTTCGTGTTCAACCGCGACATGGTGCAGGAGGTCGACAACAAGCACTACGCCACGCTGCGGTACCTGTGTGGTGACGGAGATCGGGAAGATCAATCGCCGCGTCAGCTCGTCTTGGCCGATGGCCGCACCTTCGACCTTCCCTCCGAGGCCTACCTCGAGCGCACCGGCCAGTCCGAGGCCGACATGCTCATGCCCGAGAGCCACCCCGCCGCCATCGTGATCGAGATCACCTCGGGCACCGAGGAGCCCATCACCCTGGCCGACTACCGCGAGGAAGGCGCAGCGAACACGGCCGACGGCAAAGGCTGTGGCTGCGCGACAAGCAGCTCCCCAGCTGCCATCCTGTTGTGGCTGGCGCCACTGCTGGGGTGGCGTCGCCGGAGGGGATGAGCATGCTGTGGTGGATGGGCCCCGCGCTGGCGGCGACCCTGACGGTTGGCGGGGGCGGGAGTGAAGTCCCCACGCTCCAGGAAGCGGTGGGCCTCGCCTCCGACGGCGACACGATCGAGCTCACCCCTGGCACCTGGGAGGCCCAGGGGCTGGTGTGGCTGGCCGGTCACCTCGAGGTGCGCGCCCGCGACGGCGCAGGCACCGCCACCATCCTGGCTACGGGGGCCGAGGCGGGGGCCTTCGACGTGCTCGGCGATGGCAGGATCACCCTGCGTGAGCTCACCGTCGACGGAGCGGGCACCTCCCGGCTGGCTCGGGTCGGAGAGCGGGGTCGACTCGATCTACGAGGGGTGACGGGCACCACCGGCGCCTCCACCAGCGATGGAGGCTGCCTGCGGGTCGAAGGCCATGGCGAGCTGCGCGTCGTCGACAGCTCGCTCACCGGGTGCGCGGCCCCCAACCACGACGGCGGCGGCGTGGCCGCCCGCGACGAGGCGAAGCTCCTGGTGCTGCGCAGCGAGCTGGTGGGCAACGATGCCACCCAAGGGGGCGCGGTGTCCTGCGTCGAGGGATCGTGCACCCTGCTGGCCAGCGAGGTGCGCGACAACACCGCCTGGCTCGGCGGCGGCGTGGCCAGCCATCTCCGCGCGGCCTTCCTGGGGAGGCAGCTCACCCTCACCGGCAACCACGCCGAAGACGACGGCGGAGGGGCCTGGTTCGACGGCGACGCCACGCTGCAGGCCTCGGTGATCTGCGGCAACACCGCCGTCAGCGTCGGCAGCGCGGTGTGGGGCGACCAAGACCTGACCCTCGAACACGTACACCTGATCGACAACGAGTCCCTGGGCGGCGCCCTGCACGGGCAGCAGGCCGACACGGTCGTCGCCAGCCACGTGCTCTTTGCCTACAACACCGCGGGCACCGCGGCGGCCGCCCTCGGCGTCGGCGATTCCGTCCGCCACAGCCTGCTGTTCGACAACAGCCCCTCCCACGTGATCGCCGCGACCGAGACGGGCAACGTCTACGACATCGATCCCCTCCTCGTGGGGCCCGTGCCGGGCGACTGCACCACGGCGGCGCTGATGCCGCAGGCGGGGTCCCCCCTGATCGACGGCGGCGACCCCCCGACGCTGGACCACGATGGCAGCGTGGCCGACATCGGCGCCTTCGGGGGCCCGTGGGCACCGAGCACCATCGACGCCGACGGCGACGGCTCTCCTCTCGGCCTCGACTGCGACGACGCCGACCCCACCCGCTTCCCCGACGCCGAGGAGGTCGCCGGCGACGGCATCGACCAAGACTGCGACACCTTCGACCGCTGCTACCTCGACGAAGACCGCGACGGCTTCGGCGGGCCCCTCACCCGGCCGGGCGCCAGCCTCGACTGCAGCATCGGCGACGAGGCCTCCAACGGTGACGACTGCGACGACACCTCGGCCGTCATCCACCCCAACGCCACCGAGACCTGCGCATCGGTCGGCATCGACGAGGACTGCGATGGCCTGATCGACGCCGACGACACCGACGTGCTCGCGCCCCTGTGGTTCCCCGACGAAGACGGCGATGGCGAGGGCGTCGCCCCCGGGGTCAGGAGCTGCTCGGCGCTCAGTGGTCACGTGCTCGGCAACGCCCAGGACTGCGACGACACCAACCCCGACGTGCGCACCAGCGCCGACGAGCTGTGCACGACCGTCGGCGTCGACGACGACTGCGATGGCCGCATCGACGCCGACGACGACGCGGTCGACCTCATCACCAGCTTCCCCGACGACGACGGCGACGGCTACGGAGATCCCGACCGCCTGCAGCTCACGTGCCTGGAGGCGCCCCCAGGGAGCGTGTTCACCGCCACCGACTGCGACGACAGCCGGGCCGACGTGAACCCCGCTGCTGAGGAGCGCTGCGACGACGACCGCATCGACGAAGACTGCAACGGCCTCGCCGACGACGACGAACCAATGGGCGCCGTGGGCACCCTCTTCTGGTACGTCGACGACGACGGCGACGGCTACGGCACCCCAGGGGCTTCGTTCGCCGCCTGCCACGCGACGGGAGGGTGGGCCAGCCAGGCGGGCGACTGCGACGACACCGATCCCCTGATTCACCCCGGCAGGTCCGAGGCCTGCGACCCCTTCGACCTCGACGAGAACTGCGACGGGCTGGTCGACGAAGACGACCCCGATGCCATCGGCCTCAAAGACGCCTGGCCCGATGCCGACGGCGACGGCTACGGCGACGGCGACGAGCCCATGCAGCGGGTCTGCGAGCTGGGGACTACCCTGTCGCGCAACGACCTCGACTGCGACGACAGCGACCCGACCCGCCACCCCGCCGGCGAGCCCTGCCGCGGGGGTGGCAAGGCGGCCGACGGCGACGAGGCGCTGACGGTCACCGGCTGCGGCTGCACGACCGGTTCGCCAGCGCGCCTCGGGTGGTTGCCCTTGCTGCTCGTGGTCGTGCGGCGCAGGCTCGGTGCCCGAGGGGCCTCGTCGTAGACTCCCGGCATCGTCGCGGAGGTCTCCCCTGATGCTGAGCTGTCCGAGCTGCGGGCTCCCCTACACCACCGAGGGCATCGATCCCACCCTCGGTGTCGCCCACTGCGAGGGCTGCGGCACCGTGTCAGAGCTGGTGTCGCGGGTGCGCCCCGAAGACAGGCCCGCCGTTCCCATGCCGGCGTCGCCTCGCTGGCACGACGAAGGGCCCGACGCGCTGTGCCTCACCCACCGGTGGATGCAGGGCTCGGCGTTGTTCATCCTGTTCTTCACCGTGGTGTGGTGTGGCGGCATCGGCGTGATGCTCGTCGGCATGGTCGCCTCCGAAGGGCTGCTGGCGGCCATCCCCATGCTCGCCATCCCCCATGTGTGGGTCGGCGCAGCCCTGGCCTACTACAGCCTCGCGGTGGTGCTCAACACCACGGTCATCGTGGTGGAAGACGGCCACCTCGAGGTCATCCACGGCCCCGTGCCCTGGTGGGGTCAGCGCACCCTTCCCGTCGACGACATCGACCAGCTCTATGTCGAGCTGTCGGGGGTTCGGGTCAACAAGCAGCCCCGGTGGAACCTGTCGGTGATGGACCGCTCGGGCATGGGCCAGGTGCTCGTGCGCCTGCTGCCATCGATCGACGAGGCTCGCTGGCTGGAAGACCGCATCGAGCGCGCCCTGGGGGTCGAAGACCGCCAGGTGGCGGGCGAGGTCGACAAGTAGGGGCTCACTTCGAGGGCGAGGCCACGGCCTTCTTCCGCTCGGCGAGCACCTCGGGGGCGACCTTCTGCAGCCGCTCCACCGCGAAGTAGGTGGGCTGCACCTCCACCTCGGCGATGCCCACCTTCGTGGCCGCGCCGCCGTGGGGCGTGACGTTGAGCAGCATCTCGCGCACATCCCCCGGCACCGACAGCCCGTTCATCCACGACCAGGTGCCCGTGACCAGCAGGCCGCCGTCGACGTCTTGCCACACGCCCTCGATGGTGCGCCCGCTCATCCCCACCGGGCCCAGCTCGAAGCGGTGGTCGGCGTGGAAGGTGTAGATCGACGAGCCGTCGGTGAACGCGAAGACCTCGCTGTGGGCGAGGCGCTCCGGCACCGCCTCATAGGCCTGAGCATGGGCGGGGCTCGACAACATCAGCAGGGCGAGAAGGGTCAGCATGCCGCCACTCTACCGCGGGCGCTGGGCGGTCGACGGCAGGTCGGCCCACCGGGCCAGGGCGTCGGGCTGAAGAGGGTCTTCGCCGCGAAGGTAGGCGTCGACCAGATCGAGGCTGTCGTACCCCCAGAAGGCCTCGCCCCCGATCTCGATGGTGGGGACTCCGAACACGCCCCGTGCGATGGCTCCCTCGCACTGTGCGCGCAGCGCCGCCTTCACCGGTGGCGACCCGGCCGCCTCCACCAGCGCGGCGCCGTCGAGCCCCGCCTCGTCGGCCCGTCGCGCCACCGTATCGGCGTCGTCGAGGCCCCCGGTCGCTTCGCCGCCCCAGGCCTCGGCGAACAGCCTGTCCACCAGGGCCTCCCGTGCCTCGATGGGGGCGGCAAGCACCACCCGCTGCGACAGCAACGGCCGAAACGGATGACTGGCGGGGGGACCGAACGGGAGCCCGGCCATGGCCGCCCTGCGGGCGGTCTCCTTGAACACCCACACCCGCTTGGGCGGGATCTCCGCGGGGCCCAGGTGCCCGTAGTGCCCCAGCAGCGCCGCGAGCAGCACAGGCTCGGGGGTGACGACCAGGCCATGGCGACGCGCCAGCGGCTTGACGGCATGCCACGCCAGGTACGCATAGGGAGAGAGGAAGTCGAACCAGACGTTCACAGCGCACTCCGAGGCGATGCGGACCCCTATCCGAAGAAAAACGCCACGCCGATTTCCACTCGGGGGTCGCCACGTCTCCTACACACTGAACGACAACGACGACCCCCTCCCTGGAGGCCCCGATGACCCGCTCCCTGACCCTCGCCCTGCTGCTCGGCCTGGCACCGCTCACCGGCTGCTACGACCTGGCAGGCACCACCGAGGCCTCCACTGCCGCGACGGCCGACGCGCCCGACGACGGGGGCGAGCTGCGCAGCGACGATTCGTACGGTGACCACGACGAAGGCGACGAGCACGACGAAGACGACGAGCACGACGAGCACGACGAGCACGACGAAGACGACGCGTGGGACGACGACGAGGCGTGGGACGAAGACGAGTGTGAGCTGGTCCTCGACGAGTGTCTCGACGACGGAGGCTCCGAGCGCGAGTGCGTCGCCATGGCCGAGGCGTGCTGGGAGGAGCACGAGGCCGAGCATGCCGAAGCCGAGTGCTTCGAGCTCCTCGCGTTCTGTCTCGACATGGGCGTGTCAGAGGCCACCTGCGACCAGGCCCTCGACGAGTGCCTCGACGCCATCGCCTGCGATGACGCCACCGACGACGAGCACGACACCGACCCGGATCGCACCGCTCCGTGAGCAAGGTCGCCCCCGGCACCGCGCTGCCTCCGGTCGACGAGCTCTATCGTCGGCATGGGGCCCTGGTGCGCCGCCGGGTGCGACGGTTCTACGGAGCCGAGGAGGCTGACGACGTCGTGCACGAAGTGTTCGAGCAGGTCCTCCGCGCCGGCAGCAGCTTTCGGGGCGACAGCCGGGTCACCACCTGGCTGTACCAGCTCACCACCCGGCACTGCCTCATCCGGCGCCGCAACGCGAAGCGTCGGCAGGAGCTGTTCGACACCTACGGCGCGCCCGCGTGGTCCCACCCCATCGCCGAGCCCGACGCCGAGGCCCGCACCTTCCTCCAGCAGCTGTGGCACCAGCTCGACCCCGAGCTCGCCGAGATCGGCATCTACTACTTCGTCGACGGCATGACCCAGGCCGACATCGGGGCGCTGCTGGGCGTCACCGGCCGCACCATCAGCAACCGCCTGGCCGCCCTGAGCGCGGCCGCCCGCGCCTTGGAGTCCGCATGACCCCGTTCACACGCGACGGACACCTCTCCGATCTCGGCCTCGAGCTGGTGCTGGCCGGCGAGGTGGATGGCGACGCCGCCGAAGGGCACCTGGCGCAGTGCTCGCCCTGCCGTGCTCGGGTGGAGGAGGCCCGCCAGGTCACCGCGCCGCCCCCCCCCGCCGCCCAGCGCCCCGCCGCCGCCAACCGCCCGTGGGCCTGGGTCGGCGCCGCCGGCTTGCTCGCGGCTGCGCTGCTCGCCTGGGTGCTGGTGCCGCCGGCGAGGGAGGCCCCCGGCGACGGCCTGCGCATCAAGGGCGGTGGGCTTACGCTGCAGGTGGTCCGCGATGGCCCGGAGGGGCCCGAGGTGCTGCGCAGCGGAGGGGAGGTCCACCCAGGGGAGCGGCTGGGCTTCGCGGTGGCCAGCCGACAGGCCGGTGAGTTGATGGTGCTGGCCGTCGACGAGCAGGGCACGATCGACCTGTGCTACCCGCAGGGGAGCTACGTCAGCACCCCCGAGCCCCAAGGCGAGCTGCACCCGCTGCCCGACGCGGTGGCCCTCGACAGCGTGCTGGGCGAGGCGCGCTTCGTCGCGGTACGATGCAGCGAATCCTTCGACCTCGAGGAGGCGCGCGCCATGGTCACCGGCACCGTCCGCGCCAGCTGCACCACCGCGTCGGTGGTCCTCCGCAAGGTGACGAAGTGATGCTCGCGCTGACGGCCTGGCTGGCCGCCGCCGCCCCCGTACAACGCTACGCCGTCGTCATCGGCGCCGACCACGGCCAGGCGGGCGAGGAGCCGCTCCGCTTCGCCGAGGAAGACGCAGCCCGGGTGGCACGGGTGCTCACCGATCTGGGCGACGTGCGGGCGGAAGACCTGGTGCTGCTGAGGGGCCCCTCGGCGACCCGGGTGGAGGAAGTCCTCGATGGGCTCGCCCAGCGCATCGCCCGCGACGCCGAGGCCGACGCAGACACCGTGCTGTTCGTCTACTACAGCGGGCACGCCGACGCGGCGTCCCTGCACCTCGGCACGAGCGAGCTGCCACTGGGCACCCTCAAGGGCGCTGTGGAGGCCGTGCCAGTCGACCTGCGGGTGCTCGTCGTCGATGCGTGCCAGTCGGGCGAGCTCACCCGGCTGAAGGGGGTGGTGCCGGCCGAGCCGTTCACCATCGAGGTCGACGACCGCCTCGACTCGGAGGGCATGGCCATCGTCACCAGCAGCTCGCCGGGGGAAGACGCGCAGGAGTCCGATCGCCTGCGTGGAGGCGTGTTCTCCCACCACCTGGTGTCGGGGCTGCAGGGCGCAGCCGATCAGTCCGGCGACGCCAAGGTCACCCTGTCGGAGGCCTTCCAGTACGCGCGCACGCAGACCATCCGGTCCACCAGTCGGGCCCGCTTCGTGCAGCACCCCACCTACGACTACGACCTGCGGGGGGAGGCCGACCTGGTGCTCACCCGCATGGCCACCGACGAGCGCCTCGGGCAGCTGGTGCTCGGCGACGAGGGAACGTGGCTGGTGTTCCACGCGCGTCGCGACGGAGAGCTGCAGGCCGAGGTGAACGTCGCCGAGGGTGGGCAGCTGGTGCTGCCGCCGGGCGACTACCTCGTGCGGCGACGCGAGACGGCGTCGGTGCGCGAGGCCGAGGTCCACCTGAGTGCGGGGGAGTCGGTGCTGGTTCAGGCCCGCGACATGGCGGCGGTGCCCTATGGGCAGACGGTCCGGCGAGGGCTGGCGGAGGAGCGCTCGGCCTGGGCCGTCACCGCCGGAGGAGGCGTGGTGGGGCCGACCGTGCCGGGGATTGCCCCAGGCCCCCTGCTGGCCATCGGCGCCCGCCTCGACCTGGAGCCGCTGTCGGTCGGGCTGCAGGTGCACGGCGCCCGACAGGGGTCGAGCAACGCCTCGCTGGCGATGACCCAGCACCGCGGCGGCGTCGATCTGCAGCTGGTGAAGCGCGTCGACGTGGGCCCGGTGGCACCTGGGATCGGGGTGCGGCTCGGGGGGGATGTGCTCGCGCAGTCCTTCGACAGCCTCGGGGAAGCACCGGCTCGCCAGGGCATCGTCGGGCGGGTGGGGCCGTGGCTGGGGCTCGACCTCGCGCTGAGCCAGCGCACCGCCCTGTCGCTGTCGGGGGGCGCCGACGTGCAGCTGTACCGGGCTCTCGACGGCACCTGGGCGAGCCTGCCCGTGCCCCAAGCCCTGCTCGAGGTCGTCCGCTATGTTCGCTAGCTTGCTGTGGCTGGCTGCCTGTGGGCCGCTGGCCGACGCCGACTACCCCGGTGAGGTGCTGTTCACCTTGCGCGGCAACGTGCTCACCTCCGAAGGGCAGGACTACCGCGACGAGTCGCTCCGCGTGTCGCTGTTCTGGGTGTCGGGCGACGACGCCGTCGAGGAGCAGGCCGTCGGCATGACCACCGCCTTCCCCGCCCGCTACACCCTCGAGCTGTACGCCTACCCGCCCACCGAGGCCCTGGGGGCTGCCGGCTGGCAAGACCGCGACGTCGCCGTGGGCATGCCGCTGCTCTACCTCGACGAGACCAACGACGGCCGCTGGGACCCCCACGAGCCCATCGTCGGCGGCTCGCCCGAGGAGGTGGTGCTCTATGCCGATGGCCTCGACGACGACGACCTCGATGGCGTGCGCGACGGCTTCCAGCGGATGTACAGCAGCGCTCACGGCGTCGCCTGCGGCGGCATGCCCGTCGGCGACTTCGAGGCGATGTGGCCGGCGGAGGAGCAGTCCACCGACCTCATCGTCGGAGAGTGGTGGGAGGAGCTCAAGGATTGGGACTGCGACGAAGACTTCGACGAGTGGGACGCCCTGTGCCCCGACGGCGACGAGCTGCACGACTGGTGCGTCGAGCAGCTCACCGACGACCCCGACGCCCCCTACGAGCGCGAGGGCGACGACGAGGCCTGCCTGGAGCTGTGCTTCGAGCCCGAGCAGACCACGTCGGCCCCATGAGGAGGCCTACAGCTTCGGGCCGGCCTGCTTGATGGCCTCGGACGCGCCGTCTTCGAAGGTGGCGAAGTTCTCCTGGAAGAGCCTCGCCAGCTTGAGGGCCATGGCATCGTAGGCCGCCGGGTCACGCCAGGTGTTCTTGGGCACGAGCACCTCTTCGGGCACGCCGGGGCAGTGCGTCGGGATCTCGAAGCCGAAGGTCGGATCGACGATGGTGCCCGAGGCCGCCAGGGCACCCGAGTGGATGCCGTCGATGATGGCCCGGGTGTGGGCGATCTTCATGCGGTGGCCGGTGCCGTAGGGGCCGCCCGTCCACCCGGTGTTGACCAGCCACGTCTGGGCGCCGTGGGTCTGCAGCTTCGCGGCCAGCAGCTCGGCGTAGCGCGCCGGGTGCCACACGAGGAACGGTGCGCCGAAGCATGCGGAGAACGTGGCCTGGGGCTCGGTGACGCCCATCTCGGTGCCCGCCACCTTGGCCGTGTAGCCACTGATGAAGTGGTACATCGCCTGCTCGGGCGTGAGCTTGGCGACCGGCGGCAGCACGCCGAAGGCGTCGGCCGTGAGCAGGATCACGTTGTTCGGGTGCTTCGCGACGCACGGGATCTTGGCGTTCGGGATGTACTCGATCGGGTAGCTGCAGCGCGTGTTCTGCGTGATCGACGTGTCGTGGAAGTCGACCTGGCGGGTGCGCGGATCGTAGACGACGTTCTCGAGCACGCTGCCGAACTGGATGGCGTTGTAGATCTCGGGCTCGTCTTCGGGCGACAGGTCGATGGCCTTGGCGTAGCAGCCGCCCTCGATGTTGAACACGCCGTCGTCAGACCAGCAGTGCTCGTCGTCGCCGATGAGCAGGCGGTGCGGGTCGGCCGACAGGGTCGTCTTGCCGGTGCCCGACAGGCCGAAGAAGATGCTGACGGCGCCGTCGTCGCCCTGGTTGGCCGAGCAGTGCATCGACAGCACGTTCCGCTTCGGCATCAGGTAGTGCATGATCGTGAACACGCCCTTCTTCATCTCGCCGGCGTACTGCGTGCCGAGGATGACCATCTCCTTGCGGCCGAAGTGCAGCGACACGCTCGTCTTGCTCGTCATGCCCGACGTGTGGCGGTTGGCGGAGAACTCGCCCGCGTTGAAGATGACGTAGTCGGGCTCGCCGAACTGCTCGAGCTCCGCATCCGTGGGGCGGATGAGCATGTTGTTCATGAACAGCGCGTGGTAGGCGCGGGTGGTGATGATGCGCACCTTGATGCGGTATTTCGGGTCCCACCCGGCGAAGCCGTCGATGACGTACAGCTGTTCCTTGGTGTTGAGGTAGTCGAGCGCCCGCTCCCGGTTGATCAGGAAGGTCGTCTCGTTGACCGGCATGTTGACCGGGCCCCACCACACGTCGTCTTTCGACGAGTCTTCCTCGACGATGCGCTTGTCGGAGGGGCTGCGACCCGTCTTCTCGCCCGACATGGCGATCAGCGCACCGCTCGAGGCGATGGCCGTGCCCTTCTCGTTGACCAGACCGTGCTCGTAGAGCACGGCAGGCTTGGCGTTGCGGATGACGGTCTCCGCGTGGATGTCGTATGGCTCGAGTGAGATGCTCATGGGACCCTCGGGGCAGGACAGGCCTGGTAGCCCGTCTCCAGCCTCCTCGCACGGCCGCGAGAGTGGGCCTTGGCAGGCCAAGCTCAGGCGCGAACCACGGGCAGACGCGGGCTCTCTGACGAACGACTCGAGCAGGTGAACAGCCGCCGGATCAGGTACACCGTCAGGGTGCCCGACAAGGAGACCTGCCGATGGTGTGGTGGCTGAGCCTGATGACCGCGAGTGCCCAGACGTTGCCGCCACCCACCGGATGCGCGACGCTGCAGCGCCTCGCCGAGGCGCCCCCTTTGGTCCGGCTGCCGATCGAGGTCCCCATCGGCGGCACGATCAGCCGCGAGCTGCGCAATCCCTACAACACGCCGAACGTCGAGCTGTCCGAGCACTTCGCCGTGCACTGGGGCGACAGCGGCGGCGTGAGCGCCATCGAGGTCACGCGCTTGCTCGAGGCACTGGAGGAGAGCTGGGCGGTGCAGGTCGACACCCTCGCCCATCCCGCCCCTGCCACGTCGCAGCAGTACTACTTCAACGTCTACATCGGTGACTCCGGCGACGGAGCGCCCCTCGGCTATGGCGCCGGCGGCTACTACAGCCCCGACTTCCAGGGCTACCCCATGCTGGTCGTGGCAGCGGGCACCCTGAACAGCCCAGCCTACGCCGATCACACGGCAGCGCACGAGTTCTACCACGCCATCCAGGGCTCGCTGAACCGCTACCCCTACGAGGGCGAGAGCGCCTGGTTCTGGGAGGCCACCGCCGAGTGGGCGGCCATCCACACCGACCCGAGCAACCCCACCGCGGGCACCTTCGTGTTCGCCTACGCACTGCTGCCCGACCACGCCGTCAACTTCTTCGACTACCCCGACGACAGCCAGCTGCAGAACTACTACCAATACGGCGCCTTCCTGTTCCCCATGGATGTCGACCGCGCGACAGGCGGCCCAGAGCTAATCCGCGACGCGTGGCTCGACACCAGCTTCACCAACGACCCGCTCACCGTGATCGACCGCCTCCTCGACGACCAGGGGCTCGTGTTCGACGAGGTGTTCCTCGACCACCTCGAGCACCTGGTCACGTGGGACTACGATCAAGGCTCGTTGTTCGCCCTCACCACCCAGCAGGCTGGCCTGTTCTACCCGGGGGCCGACACCATCTTCGACGAGCTCGACGCCTCCGGAACCGGCGGGCCCAGGGTCGTCGACGCCGATGACGCCCCCATGCGCTACGGCTTCACCGCGCTGTACGTCGACGCCCCCGACGACGGCACCCTCGTCGTGTCGGTCGCTGGCGAGCCCACCGGCACGCTGGGCAGCGACGCCCGCTTCGGCGGCCGCCTGCTGGTGGTCGAGGGCGGGGTCGCGACCAGCCACCCGATCACCATGGATGCTTCCGGCCTGGTGGGCTCCGCCGAGGTCCCCCTACAGGGAGCCGACGAGGCCTACCTGCTCGTCGGCGCCTTGACCGATCGTGGCGACGCGGCGCGCTTCGACAGCGAGCGCTTCCCGTTCACCTACGAGCTGGCGTACGCGGCGCCGATCGACACGGGCACCGTCGACACCGGCGGGATCACCGACACGGGCGTGCCGAGCACCCCCACGGTCACGTCCGAGCCCACCACCTCGACCACCGAGCCGACGGTCCCCACCGACGAGGGCTCCGAGGAGGCGCCAGCCAGCGGGTCGGTCGATGAGGCCAAGGGCGGCTGCGGCTGTGCCAGTGCCGGTGGTGCCGCGGGCGGGTGGGCCGCGGGCCTGATGCTCCTCGCGCTCAGGCGACGGCGCTGACGCCGATCAGCTGCCGAACATGCCGCCGAGCATGCCCTTGGCCGCACTGGCCAGGCCACCGGCACCCTCGGCCTCGGGAGCCGCGCCCCCGAGTTGCTGGAGGCCACCCAGCACCGGGGCGGCGCTCACCAGCTTGTCGACCCACTCCTTGCCCAGGCGCTCCTCGAGGAACGACAGCACGACCGGGGCGGCCATGGCGGCCTGCGTGGGGCTGAGGCCGACCTTCGACAGCACGGCGACAACCTGAGCCTTCTCCTTGGCCTCTTCGCCACCCAGCGCGCCGAGCAGCGCACCGCCCGCCCCCGAACCAGCGAAGCTGGCCAACCCACCGAGGAAGCCGTCGGAGGGCTCTTCGTTGGGGGTGTCGCTCGCGTTCTGCGCTTCATCCACCCAGCCGCCCATCTCGGGGACGGCCTCCTGCAGCTTGGCCGCCTCTTCGGGCGCCGCCTGCGTGGCCGCGGTGCCGAGCACCGCACCGGCGAGGGCCTGGGCCTGGGAAGCATCGATGCCGGCGGCGGAAGTGAGAGCGCTGACGAGGTCCATAGGTGACTCCTGGGTTCTGCAGCCAGGGTAACGAGGGCGCCGGGCTCACACGGTGACGCGTGGGTTGTGCCCCTCGGCGTACACTACGCGGCATGATCATCTTCGGTATGCGGCACTATGGCGCGGTCGACCAGCTCGGTGAGGGCCGGCACGTCGCCACGCGCTTCTTCCACATCATGTTCGTGCCGCTGATCCCGGCTGCGACGGGCTCGGTGCTGGTGCTCGAGAGCGACTGGGGGGGCGTGCGCGGGATCGAGGTCCCCCTCTCCCTCAAGTCGGTGTTCATGGCCTACCTGCGAGCCGCTACGTTCTGCTACGCGGTCTTCGCCGGCTTCTCCGCCTTCGGAGCCCTGTTGTTCTTCCTCAAGACCTTCCGGCCCAGCGCCGCTGTCTACCTGTCTGGGATGGCCTGCACCGGCTTGGTGGCGTTCTTCCTGTTCCTCGTCTCGTATGGGCTGTCGCGCCCCTCCACCGCTCGGCGTGAGGCGCTGGAGCGACTCTTCGTCTGACCCTTCAACTCCCGACCGATCCGTTCCGAGAAGGACCTCGGGAGGGACGGTGTCCGAAGCGGTCGCAGCAGTACTGGCATTCGTCGCCACCGCCCTCGTCGGCGTGGCGCTCCGCCACCGGGAGCGTATCGAGCTGCACACGCGGCATGACGCGCTGCTGGAGCGGGTCGACGACGCCGAGGCCAGGGTCGAGCGCCTACAGCACGCGCTGGCCCGAGCAACCGAGCGACTCCATCTCGCCACCTCCACCGCCCAGATCGGCATCTGGGACCACGAGCCATCGACGGGTCGCATGGCCTGGGACGACCGGATGCTGCGGATCCACGGCGTGAACCGTGGCCAGCTCCAGGGCACGCTTGAGGACTGGTTCGCGGGCGTGCACGAAGACGACCGAGACCCCACCCGGGCTGCCTACCTGGCCGCCCTGGCGACCTCGGCCCCCTTCGACACCACTTTCCGGGTGGTGCGGCCCGGCGGTGAGGTGCGCTGGCTGCGGGCCACCGCGCAGGTGCACCGCGACGAGCACGGAGCGCCGACCCGCGTGGTCGGAGTCCACGAAGACCTCACCGATCACCGCGTCGTGCAGGACGCCTTGCATGCAGCGCGGGCCGCCGCGGAGGCTGCGAGCGGAGCGAAGAGCCGCTTCCTCGCCAACATGAGCCACGAGATCCGCACGCCGATGAACGCGGTCACCGGGTTGATCTTCCTGTTGCTCCGTGAGCCGCACACCCCGCGGGTGCGCCAGAAGCTGATGAAGATCAACGACGCGGCCTATGCGCTGCTCGGGATCATCGACGACATCCTCGACTTCTCCAAGATCGAAGCCGGCAAGCTGACCGCCGAGTCCATCCCGTTCAGCATCCCCCGCGTCGTGGGCACGGTGCTCGACATGGTGCGGGTCGCTGCCGACGCCAAGGGGCTGTCGCTGGAGCACCACCGCGGAGCCGACGTGCCCGAGACCGTGGTCGGCGACCCCACCCGGCTCAGCCAGATCCTCACCAACCTGCTCAGCAACGCGGTCACCTTCACCCACGAGGGCTCAGTGGCGCTGCGGGTGTCGGTGCGCACCACCGAGGCCACCGGTTGCCAGCTCGACTTCGAGGTCAGCGACACGGGCATCGGCATGGATCCCAACACCGCGAGCCGGGTCTTCCAGCCCTTCCAGCAGGCAGACGCCTCGCCATCCCGGGCGTCGGGTGGCACGGGCCTCGGCCTGGCCATCGTGCACTCGCTGGTGGGCCACCTCGAGGGGCAGCTCCATCTCGACACCACCGCCGGCGAAGGCAGCACCTTCCGGGTGACCCTGCCCTTCGAGCACGTCGACGCCTCCCTGCACGCACCCGAGGAGCAGGAGGCCCTCGGCGTGGCGCCCCTCACGGGCCTGCGGCTGCTGGTCGTCGACGACCACCCGGTCAACCGCGAGGTCGCTCAGGCCATCCTGGAGGCCTCCGGAGCCATCGTCGACGTCGCCGACAACGGGGCCACCGCCCTGGAGGTGCTGGAAGGCCAGCGAGACCTGCCCGACGCCGTGCTGATGGACATCCAGATGCCCCGCATGGACGGGCTGCAGGCGACCAAGCAGATCCGCGCCACCCCGCGCCTCGCCCGCCTCCCCGTGGTCGCCATGACCGCCAACGCGACGGTCGACGACCGACGAGCCGCCCTCGCCCACGGCATGGACGACTTCGTCACCAAGCCCTTCGACACCACCGACCTGTTCCGCACCGTGCTCAAGGCCGTGCAGCGTCGCACCCCTGCTCCGCGGCCCCGCCGGCACACCGCCACCACGGGCCTCGGCGGGGTCGACATCGCGGCGGCCCTGGCTCGGATGGGTGGGGACCGTGATCTGCTCGATCGCCAGCTGGAGCGCCTGGTACACACCGGCACCCCCGAGGCGCGCCGCGCACGAGAGCTGGCGGAGCAGGGCGATCTCGCGGGGGGCGCACGGCTGATGCACCGGATCAAGGGCGCGGCCTCCAACCTCGGGGCGAAGGAGGTCTCCGAGGCCGCCGACGCCGCGGAGCGCTGCCTGCGGGACGATGGTTGGCTGGAGGACCGGGTCTTCGACCGGGTGGACAAGGCGCTGGAGAGCCTGGCGCGCGGCCTGGCCGCCCAGGGCCCGCCGGCCACACCCTCCACGCGACCGGAGCCCGGTGACGACCTCGCCGTGGAGCGCCTCTGCGGCGCGCTGCGCGACGCCCTGCGAGCCCAGACGCTGGAGGCCGAGCCCCTCCTCGACCAGCTCGACGAGCTGCTCGACACCCCGACCCGCCACGCCCTGCAGCTCGTCCGCGCCCACGTGGAGGAGCTGCAATACCCCCTCGCACTGTCCCAGCTGGAACAGCTGCGCCTCGGAGGCGCGCCATGAGCCGGCCCCTTGTCCTGGTCATCGACGCCGTCCCCGCCCACATCCGTGCCCTGCACGACATCTTGGGAGGTGCCTGCCGCGTGAGCTTCGCGACCTCGGCAGAGCGGGGCTACCAGCTCGCCCGCGAGCAGCTCCCCGACCTGGTCGTGATCGCCGTCGACCTGCCCGTCCTCGATGGCCTGTCGCTGGCCCGACGCCTCCGCAGCGAGGCGCTCACCGCCCACATCCCGTTCCTGCTGACGGCCCCGCGAGACAGCGCCCACGACACGACCGAGGGCTTGTCGGTAGGGGCCTCCGACTACGTGTACCACCCCTTCGACCCCGCGTTGGTGAAGGCTCGGGTGCAGACCCACCTGCGCATCAAGCAGGCCGCGGAGCGCATGGCCCGCCAGGCGGGCATCGATGGCCTCACCCACCTCGCTACGCGCCGGGTGTTCGACCGCACCCTCACCCGGGCCTGGAAGCGTGCCTGGCGCACCGGGGCCCCCATCGGCCTGGTCGTGCTCGAGGTCGACCACTTCGAGGCCTACGTGCAGCTGTACGGGCGCGCCGCCGGCGATCAGTGCCTCCGCGAGTGCGCCCTGGCCCTCGACCGGGTCGCCCTGCGCCCCGACGACCTCCTCGCACGCTACGGGCAGCGCACCTTCGCGCTGCTGCTTCCCGACACGCCCCCCCACGGCACCCGCTGCCTGGCCCTGGCCTGCGGGGCCGCCATCCGCGCGCTGTCGCTCCCGCACCCCGCCTCGCCGACCGCCGCCACCGTCAGCGTCAGCGTGGGAGCCGCCAGCGAGGTCCCCGACAGCGCCGACGCCCACGGCCTGCTGTCCGCCGCCACCTCCGCCCTCGCCAACGCCATCGCCGCAGGTCGCGATCAGGTGGGTGGAGCGCCCCCCTCGGGCCGCCACGACGAGGGCGGAGCGGCCTGACGAGGTGCGTGCGGAGCGCAGGGCCCATATAGGGCCACCATGAATGCCTTCACTGACCTCGGGCTGTCCGAGCCCCTGGTCCAAGCCGTCGCCGATCTCGGCTACGAGACACCCACCCCCATCCAGCAGCAGGCCATCCCGCCCCTCCTCGAGGGCCGCGACCTCCTCGGCTGCGCCCGAACGGGCACCGGCAAGACGGCGGCCTTCGCGCTGCCGCTGCTGCACCGCCTCGTGGCCTCTCCTGGCAAGCCACGCCCACGCCAGCCTCGCGTGCTGGTGCTCACGCCCACCCGCGAGCTGGCCATCCAGGTCGACGAGAGCTTCCAGAGCTACGCCGCCCACCTCAAGCTGCGCACCACGCGCATCTTCGGCGGGGTCAACCAGGGCAAGCAGGTGCGCGCCATGGAGCGAGGCGTCGACATACTGACTGCCTGCCCCGGGCGCCTGCTCGACCTCATGGGTCAGGGCCACGTCGAGCTCGGCGACCTCGAGGCCTTCGTCCTCGACGAGGCCGACCGGATGCTCGACATGGGCTTCCTGCCCGACGTGCGGCGCATCATGAAGCAGCTGCCCGCCAAGCGGCACAACCTGTTCTTCTCCGCGACCATGCCCCCCGACATCGTCGAGCTGTCGTCGCAGATCCTCACCGACCCGGTGCAGGTCGAGGTCTCCCGCGAGTCGAGCACGGCCGAGGGCATCACCCAGCGGCTGATGTTCGTCGACAAGGCGGGCAAGCGCGACCTGATCGTGCAGGTCACCAGCGACCCCCGGGTCACCCGCGCCTTGGTGTTCACCCGCACCAAGCACGGTGCCAACCGCGTGGTCAAGCGCCTGCTGGCCTCGAACATCGAAGCGGCGGCCATCCACGGCAACAAGAGCCAGAACGCTCGCGAGCGGGCCATGAACGGCTTCCGCGAGGGCAAGATCCGCGTGCTCGTCGCCACCGACATCGCCGCACGCGGCATCGACGTGGAAGAGATCTCCCACGTGATCAACTACGATCTACCGAACATCCCCGAGTCCTACGTGCACCGCATCGGCCGCACCGCCCGCGCGGGCACGACGGGCATGGCGCTGTCGTTCTGCGACGAGGAAGAGATCGCCTACCTGCGCGACATCGAGATGCTCATCGGGGAGCGGGTGAAGGTGGCCGGAGACCGCATCGGCCTGCCCGCCGACGTGCTCGACCCCGGCCCCGTCGGCAGCAAGCGCCGCCGGGCGCCGGCCAAGAAGAAGAAGAGCAGCTCGCGGCGGCGGTCCAACCGCCGGCGCTGAGGGCCACCGGGCTCGATACAGCACGGGCGGAGTCCCTCATGAACGCCCAGCTGGCCCCAGCCCCCCTGACCCCCAGCCTGTCAACGCTACTGCGGCCGACGCGGCCCTCCGATCAGCTGCTCAGGCAGCTCGTGGCCCAGGGCATCGGCCAGCCGCTGTCCTACGACCACCCCGGGGCGACCCTTCGAGAGGTGGTCCCCGATGGGTTCACCCACACCGCCCATGACGAAGTGATCGGGCAGGGCGACGCGGCCTGGTCGGCTGCGGTGGAGGCCGTGCGCAGCTGGGCCATGTTCCGGATGCCGTGGCTCACGATGCCGGCCTTCCCGCCTCCCGAGGTCGACCAGGTCGTGGCCTTCGGCAGCAGGCAGCTGGGCACGTGGGCCGTGCACAGCTGCCGCGTCGTCGCATGCATCGACGAGCCCGACCGGGTCGGCTTCGCCTACGGCACCCTCGCGACCCACGCCGTGGCCGGTGAAGAGCGCTTCACCGTGCGCCGCGGCCCCACCGGCGCCGTGCACTTCGAGCTGTGGAAGTTCGCCCGCCCTTCGCACCTGCTGGTGCGCCTGGCCGGCCCGTTCATGGTCCACCAACAGAACCGCTTCGACCGAGGGGCCGCCGAGGCCATGCGGCGGGCGGTGGCGGAGGCCTCGTGAAGGTGTTCATCGCAGGCGCATCGGGCGCCATCGGGTCGAGCCTGGTCCGCCTGCTGCAGGCAGAGGGTCATGAGGTCACGGGCGGGAGCCGGCGCCCCGAGCGAGCTGCCGAGCGGTCGCCCGGCCTGGCCTGGTCTGCCTTCGATGTAGACACCGACGAAGGCATGGTGGGCTCCCTGGAAGGCCACGATGCGCTGGTCTACCTGGTGCACCAGATGGACGGCCAGGATGATCTGGTCGGTCGCGAGGCCGACGCGGCCGGTCGCGTGGTGAAGGCCGCGGAGGCTGCCGGCGTGAAGCGCGGGGTGTTCCTGGGCTCCGTGCAGCCTGGCGACGGCAGCCAGCCCAGCGAGCACATCCTGGCCCGGGCCGTCACCGGTCAGGTGCTGCGCAGTGGCTCGGTGCCCTTCGTCGAGCTGCAGGCGTCGATGGTCATCGGTGCCGCGTCGGAGTCGTGGCGCATCGTGCGCGACCTGGCGGCCCGTCTGCCGGTCATGGTGTTGCCCGCGTGGTTGTCCCGGGAGACCCGGCCGGTGGGCATCGACGATGTGCTGGCTGCCATGGCGCATGCGGTCACGACGGAGCGCGCCGAGTCGCTGGCGATCGACCTGCCCGGGCCCGAGTCGCTGTCGGTTCGCGAGGTGTTGGTGCGCACCGCCGCGCAGATGGGTCGGCGCCCGCTGATGCTATCGGTGCCGGTGCTCAGCCCCGGGCTGTCGGCCAAGTGGATCCATGCCGTCACCCGGGCCGACCACGTCATCGCCGATCATCTGGTGCAGGGCATGCTGTGCGACGTCGAGGGGAAGTGGCCCGGCTACTGGGAGCTCATGCCCGATCACGCCGTGCTCGGCTTCGACGAGGCCACGGCCCGCGCCCTGGAGGCCTGCCCGCCCCCCGACGACGCCACCGGCCGCTGGGTGGAGGCCCTGGCCGCCCGCCTGGCCCTACGCGCCTGAGGGGGGCATCAGCGCCTGCTCCGCCAGCGCGTCGAGCTCCTCCAGCAACGCCTGGGCACCCGGCAGCCACAGCAGCATGTTCGCCGCCGGCACGAACCGGGCCAGCAGCGCGAGCAGCCCCTCGGTGGCTCGCTGGCCCTCGCTACGGTCGAGGATCCACCACAGCAGCACGTTGAGGTGTAGCAGGTAGAGCAGCCGCCCCAGCGCGGCGGTGCCCCCCGACGGCGAGGCCTCGACCACCGCAGCCACGAACACACCCCGCACCTGCTCGCGAGCCCCCGTCGCCGCCTCCGACAGCAGCCCGTGGGATCGATCGGAGAGCAACACCGGAAGCACCTCGACCAGCACCTCGCGGTGCGGGCGCAGCACCCCCAGGCTCCCCTGCAGCGCCACCAGGAAGCGCGGCGCCCAGGGCCCCTCGGGGAGCTCCACCTCCTCGACAAAGACGGTAGACAGCTCCTCGTAGAGCGCCAGAACCACCGCCAGCTTGCTCGGGAAGTAGCGGTAGATCAGCCCCGGACTCACCTCGGCACCCGCCGCGATGCCGCGCAGCGTGGTCGCCTCGTAGCCGTGGGCCCCGAACTGGCGGATGGCCTCGTCGTAGAGCTGCTTTCGGGTGGACTCGCCCTGCGGCGTGCGCCCCCGTGGTCGCCCTGGTCGCGTCATGGCCTTGCCTTTTTCATAAACATGTTTACCTATATAGCACAGTCCCGGGAGGACCTCCCATGCGCATCGTCATTCCTGGTGGCACCGGTCAGCTCGGCCGCGTGCTCGCCCGGTGGTTCCGCAGCCAGGGCCACCACGTCGACCTCGTCGGCCGCCGCGTCGACGACGAGCGCCTGCGCTGGGATGGCCGCACCGACGGGCCATGGTTCGAGGCCATCGACGGGGCCGACGTGGTGATCAACCTCGCCGGCCGCAGCGTGAACTGCCGCTATCACTGGCCCAACCTCAACGAGATGATGCGCAGCCGCATCGACAGCGCCCAGGCGGTGGGGCGCGCCATCGCTGCAGCCACTCGGCCCCCCAGGGTGTGGCTGCAGGCGAGCACGGCCACCATCTACGCCCACAACCTGGGGGAGCCCTTCGGCGAAGACGGGCTGCTCGGAGGCCTCGAGCCCGACGTGCCTGCCTACTGGGGCTACAGCGTGCACATCGCCCGCGCGTGGGAGCTGGCCCTGGCCGCGGCCGACACGCCGAATACCCGCAAGGTGGCGCTGCGCACCGGCTTCATGATGAGCCCCGACCCCGGAGGGGTGTTCGACGTGTTGATGTGGCTGGTGCGCCGCGGCCTCGGGGGCTCGTTCTATGGCGGCCGGCAGTTCGTGAGCTGGCTGTACGACGAAGATCTGCTGGAGATCGTGCGGTTCCTCATCGAGCACGACGAGGTGGAGGGCCCGGTCAACCTCACGGCCCCCGAGCCGCTGCCCAACCACGCGTTCATGGCGGCCCTGCGCAGCGCAGCCGGTGTGCCGGTGGGCCTCCCCATCCTGCCAGGCATGGCCGAGCTGGGCGCGCGCTGGCTGGGCACCGATGTCGAGCTGATGCGGAAGAGCCGGCGCGTCGTCCCCACCCGGCTGCTCGATGCCGGCTACGTCTTCCGTCAACCGAGCTGGCCCGAGGCCTCGCGCCGGCTGGTTTCGCGGTGGCGAACCGGGGAGTTGCTGGCCTAGACGGCGCCGAGCGCGGTAGGGGTCTGCGATGAACGACACCACGTCATGGTGGGGCGCCCACGAAGTGCCCATCGGGTCGCAGCTGCGGCTGTCCGTGGGCTCCCTCGACCTGTGGGTGCAGCACCTCGCCAACGAGTGGCGCATCGCCCGCACCCGCGACCCCGACCCGCTCCGCAACGAGCGCTCCCTGCAGCTGGGCGACATCGAGGTCCTCCCCGACGGCATCGAGCAGGAGCGGTTCGCCACCGACCGGCCCGACGAGCAGCTCACCCTGGCACCTCGCACCGCCGACAGGGCCTTCGTGGTCCGGCCGTCGGCCCCCTTGTCGTTGGTGGCGGAAGACAGCGTGTCCTTCTTCTGCAGCACCCCGCTGTGGCTGGCCCTGTCGGTGGGCGGCGCGCCCCTCACCGAGCTCCCCACCACCCGCCCCAACGACACCTGGTTTGGCGACTCCACCCGCGTCGGGCAGCTGTGCTACGCCGGGCGCACGGCCGCACGCCTCCGGGTGCAGGCGCTCCTGCGGCGCCCGGGTCGCGTCTACACCGAGGTGCGTCTGATCAACCACGGCAGCGACCTGCTCCGCATCGAGCGCGTGCAGCTCCCCCTTCCCCACGCGCGCCTCGGCCTCGCCGCTGACCACACGGTGTGGACGCCGCCGGTGACCGTGGCACGCGAGGGCGATCAGCCCCACGCCGACATGAAGGTCGGTGCGCTAGCGCCCGAGCTGCAACCCGTCGGCGACGGTCCTCGCCTGGCCGGCTCCCCGTCCATCATGGTGCGCGCCCTCAGCGCGCTGCTGTCGTGAGGTCTCTATGAGCTGGCCGAGCTTCCTCGAGGCCTGGCAGACCTGGGTGACCCTGGAGCGGGTCGCCGCCCTCCCCTTGCTCGTGCTCGGGTGGCTCATCGCCCGGGCCGCTGGTCGCCTCGCCGGTCGCATCGCGTCGACGCGCACCACCGCCCAGCACGCCATGATCCTGCAGCGCAGCGTGTACTACGGGCTCGTGGTGCTGGCAGTGCTCACGGCCCTCAACGGCCTGGGCGTCGATCTGTCGGTCCTCCTCGGCGCCGCCGGGGTGCTGACGGTCGCCGTGGGCTTCGCCTCGCAGACCTCCGCGTCCAATCTCATCAGTGGGTTGTTCCTGCTGTTCGAGCAGCCCTTCGTCGTCGGCGACGTGGTCTCGGTGGGCAGCCACACCGGGGAGGTGGTGAGCATCGACCTGCTGTCGGTCAAGCTGCGCACCTTCGACAACCTGCTGCTGCGCATCCCCAACGAGACGCTGCTCAAGGCCGACATCAAGAACCTCACCCGCTTCCCGCTCCGCCGCTTCGACCTGGTGCTCACGGTTCCCTTCGACAGCGATCTCGAGCAGGTCACCGAGGTGCTGGTCGCCGCAGCAGCCGACGTGGCCATCTGCCTCGACGAGCCCGAGCCCAAGGTCATCTTCCTGGGCTTCGTCGACCACGGCGTGTCGCTGCAGCTGTCGGTGTGGGGCGCCACCCCGAACTTCCTCGAGCTGCGCAACACCGTGCCGGGCCGCGTGCTGCGTAGCCTGGCGACCATCGGCGTTCGCATTCCCCTGCCTCAGCGTGTCGTGCACCAGGCGGCCCAGGCCGCGACGGAGTCCCGATGAACCTGTTCGAGCCGTTGTTCACCGCTGGCCCTCTCTCCACCTCCATCGCCGAGCTGCTCCTCGGCGCCCTGGCGCTGGTGCTCTCCTACGTGCTGGGAGTGCTCATCGAGCGCCGGGTCGCGGCCCGGGCCCCCGACACCTGGGGTGCCAACCTCCTCGCTGGCCGCCTGCGCTGGCTCGCCTTCGTCGCGGCCGTGCCCGTCGGCCTGCATGCCACCGGCCTGATCCGGTTCAGCGACGTGTGGGGCTACATCACCGGCGTGCTCGACGCCCGCCTGCTCGACCTGGGCGGCAAGCCGGTCACCATCAGCACCGTCGGCATCGTCATCGCCGTGGTGGTCGTCAGCTTTCAGATCTCCGCCATCGTGCAGGCGCGCATCAACCGGCAGATCGCTGCCCACGGCGTGTCGCAGGAGGGGAGCGTCGCGGTGGGCGCCCGGCTGGCCCACTACATCATCGTGTTGCTCGGGGTGATGATCGGGCTGCAGACCGCCGGGATCGACCTGTCGGCACTGTTCGCCGCCGGCGCCTTCTTCGCCGTCGGCCTCGGCTTCGCGATGCAGACCCTCACCCAGAACTTCGTGGCGGGGGTCATCCTCATCGTCGAGCGGGCCATCAAGCCCGGCGACATCCTCGGCCTGCAGGGCACCCTGGTGCGGGTCGAGCGCATGGGCATCCGCTCCACCGTCGTGCGCGACCTAGATGACGTCGAGATCATCATGCCCAACAGCGAGCTGGTCGCCGGCATCCGCAACTACACGATGAGCGACCGGCTGATGCGTCTCCGCGTGCCGGTGGGGGTGGCCTACGAGTCCGACATGGCCCACGTCTTCGCCACCTTGGAGGCGGCCGCCGAGGCCTTCCTCGTGCGCGACCCGACCAAGAAGCCCGTCGTGCTCATGACCGCCTTCGGCTCGAGCTCCGTCGACTTCGAGGTGTCGGTCTGGACGACCCAGCCCTTCCAGGCGGCATCGATCAAGAGCCAGCTGCTGCGCCAGATCTGGGATGCCCTGGCGGCGGCCGAGGTCACCATCGCCTTCCCCCAGCTCGACCTGCACCTCGACCCCGACGTCAGCAAGGGCCTGCGCGGCGCCGCCTAGAAGAAGGCCACCGCACGGCCCTCCAGGCCCCACTCGGTCTCCCGAATCCCGCTGCCGAAGGTGGTCGCGAGGGAGGGCACCAGGCCCAGCTCTACCTGGCCGAGCTCCACGTAGCCCTGGAGGACCACCCCTGTGCGGTGCCGCTCCGGGAGCGTGTCGACCAGACCAGGGAGCCGGTCGACCCGGTCTTGCAGCCCCACTTGGGCGCCGAACTGTGATTGGGGTGGGTGCATGTCGACCGCCGCCCCCGCACCCAGCTGCAGGCCCAGGCCGCCCTCCTCCCCCTCGCGGGTGAGCACGTCGATCCGCCCCACGCGCCCCGAGACGCTGGCCAGCAGCCCGAAGGTGGGGCTGATGGCCGTGGCCGCCGACACCCCCGCGAAGCCCTGCCAGGCACGCTGAGAGGACAGGATCGACTCGGTCCACTTGCCCCGCGCCAGCCGCTGCAGGGCGCGCTGAGTGTCGTCCAACAGATCCACGGCCAGGTTGGCCGGCGTGACGGTGAGGCCCACCGTGCGCCGACCTCCTGCCCGCACCGACAGCTGCGAGCGCTCCGTGCGCAGCAGGGTGCCGGTGCCTCCCAGGCGCAGGTCGTAGCCCCCGGTCGCCCCGAGGAACAGCGCCGAGTCGCCGTTGGCCCCCGCCAGGATGGCGCCGCTGGCCAGCGCGTAGACGGCCACGCCCTGCCCCAGGCGCACCTGCCCACGAAGCGTCTCCGTGATGCCGATCAGCTCCAGCTCGAGGGGCACGGGGATGCCCGGGTAGCTCACGTCGCGCAGGGTGAGCACGCCCAGGCCCTGCCGAAAGCTGATGTAGGAGTCGACGAACACCGGCTCCACGGCCACGGGCAACCCGAAGGTGTGCCCGCCGAGCTCGCGCTCCGCATCGAAGCCCAGGGCGGTCGACAGCAGCAGGGCCCACATCATCGCCCCACCGCCACGGGAATCAGCCAGGCCGACCCGGCCCAGAAGCCCGACACGGGCTGGTTGAGGTTGTCGGAGAACACGGCCTCGCTGTCGAGCTGGGAGAGGAAGCTGACCGCGAGGATCAGGTCGTCTTGGGGCTCGAAGACCTCCTTGGGAATCGTCAGGTTGCGAGGCTTCGGGGGCGACGCGAGCTCGTCGAGCCAGCCGCCGGCCGACGTGGGCCGGGTGTCGTAGGCCACGCTTCCGTCTTCGTACAGCAGGTGGGTGATCACGTGGTCGTACTGCTCGTACCAGCGCGTCGGCAGGTCGATCACCAGGTCTTGGCCCCGCCGGGCCGACAACGACTTCAGGGGCAGCCGCAGCGTCGGCGGCACCTCCGCCTCCAGGGTGAGGAGCTGCCCGTCACGCTCCATCTGCAGGCGCACCGGGCGGCCCACCTCGGGCAGCAGGATGGCGTCGTCGAACCCCGTGCGGAACAGCCCGTCGCCCACCTTGGGCGCGTCGACCCAGGTGCCCGAGGTGTCGAACTGAACCAGCCCCTCGTCGAACAGATCGTCGCCATCGGGCCGCGTCGAGGTCTCCAAGCCTACCGCGATCCCCATCCCCGACCGCAGCTGGAACAGGCCGAGCACGTCGGTCTCGTTGGCGAGGTAGACCCCCATCACGGCCGGCCCCAGGTCGGTTCCGCTGGGGCTACAGCCGAACACCAGGCAACACAGCAGCGAGGGGCGGACCATGCCCCCAGGTATCCCGCCCACCGTGAGGGCGGCGGCAGCACGACCGAAAACGAGCTACACGCCGCGCAACCGCCGCCGAGGAGTCCCCATGCGCGCCGTGTTCGCCCTGTCTGTCGTCGTCGCCACCGTCGCCGCATGCGGCAGCGAGCAAGACTTCTCCGCCAAGCTGTCGAGCACGGAGACGACCCCGCCGGGCACGTCGGCCACCACCTCCGAGCCCGAGCCGGTCCTCGACACCGGCACGCCGCCCATCGACCCGACCACGCCGGCGACCGAGCCACCGATCGACACCGGCACCCCGACCACCGACCCGGTCGACTCCGCCCTCACCACCGACACGGGCACGGCCCCCCCGCTCCCCGAGGAGCCCGTCGCCGACGCCGGCTTCGACAGCGAGTGGTCCCCCCTCGACATCGTGCAGCTCGACGGCAGCGCGTCCTACGACCCCGACGGGGGCACCATCGTCTCGTACGAGTGGTCGATGATCGACGCACCGTCCGGCTCGACGGCGGCCCTCGACAGCACCACCCGGGTCGACCCCTCCTTCTTCGCCGACCTCGCTGGCGACTACACCTTCGAGCTCACGGTGCAAGACAGCGACGGCCTGTGGGACTCCACCCCCGACCAGGTCGTCGTCACCACCACCCCCATCGACGGCATGTACGTCGAGCTGTCGTGGGACGCCGATGTCGACCTCGACCTGCACTTCTCGCGCAACGGCGCCGACCTGTACGACCACCCCGACGACGTGTGCCACTGCAACACCAACCCGTCGTGGGGCGCCGCAGGCACCGCCGACGACCCCAGCCTCGACGCCGACAGCTACGGCTTCGGCCCCGAGACCATCACCGTCGACAGCCCCGAGAACGACACCTACACCGTCGAGGTGCACTACTACGGCCAGGATGGCTACGCGTCGTGTGTGGGCAACTGCCCCGACACCGACGCCACGGTGAACATCTACCTGGCAGGCGTGCTGGCGGCCTCGTTCACCGAGACGCTGACCAACAGCGATCAGGTCTGGGAGGTCGCGACGGTGACCCTCCCCAAGGGCCAGGTCACCGAGAGCGC
>CBDUIC010000063.1:0-43362 GCA_965367245.1 uncultured bacterium
TACACCATGGCCCGCACCCTCGAGGTCGAGGCCGACTGGGCAGGGCTGATGCGGCGGCACCTGACGGCCGCGGTCGACCGGGCAGCAGGCCGCTAGTCGAGCTGGCAGCCGAGCTGCTCGTCGACGAAGCGCGCCGTGGCCTTCTGCATGCCGAGCGACTTCGCGGTGACCACCTTGGCCTGCTCGTCGACCTTCGGCTTCGCGACGTTGGGACTCACCCGCACCCACTCCCGGCAGAACGCCTCGTCGCGCTCCATGACGAAGCGGCAGCTGCAGGTCTCCTTCGCGGCGAAGGCGCTGGCGAGCTCGAGCAGCCCGTTGTCGTAGGTGCGCACATCGGGCTGCTTGGCGCAGCCGGCGGCCAGCAGCAGCACGGCCCACCTCATGGGGCGGACTCCGCCAGCGCGAGGGCCAGCGGCAGGAACACGTCGTAGTCGAACTGCCCGTCACGGTCGTCGCCGGTGCGCACCACCACGAGGTCGTGGGAGGGGTAGACGTTGACGGACTGCTTCCAGTGCCCCTTGGCGGCGAACAGGTCTTCGGGGGCGTGGGGCCACGGGCGCTCGGCCTGCCCGGCCTCGGGCACCGGCCGGTTGAGCCAGAACTGCCGCCCCTGCACGTCGCCGTCGGACCGACCCAGGGCCTTGGCGCGGATGCCCGGCGTGACCTCGGTGGACCACGCTACCCAGCCCTCCGGCAGCACCCGCTCCTCCCCCCAGCAGCCGTCGTGGAGTAGCAACAGGCCGAAGCGCGCGAGGTCGCGCGGGGTGGCGTACAGGTAGCTGCTGCCGACGTAGGTGCCCGCCCCGTCGCGCTCCCAGGTGGCGTCGAGGCCGATGGGATCGAGCAGGGCGGCCCAGGGGAAGCGCTCGCCGTAGGCCGGCCCGAGCACCTGGCCGACCACCGCGGACAGCACGTTGGTGTCGCCCGAGCTGTACATGTAAGTGGCTCCGGGCGCGTCGCGCCGCGGGTGGCTGGCGGCGAACCGCGCCATGTCGCGGTGCCCCTCGCCGTAGAGCATGGCGAGGACCGACGAAGCCGTGGGGCTGTAGCCCTCGTAGGTCTCGAGCCAGTCGAAGCCCGAGCCGAAGGCGAGCAGGTCGCCGACGGTGACCTCGCAGCTGGCCTCGGGGAGGCCGTCGAGGTGGGCGCACACCGAGTCGTCGACGTCGAGCAGCCCGTCGCGCACCGCGACCCCGGCCAGGGCGTTGGTGAACGACTTGGTGGCGGACCACGCCAGGTGCTTGGTGCCGGCGGTGTAGCCGTGGTCGTAGCGCTCGTAGAGCAGCTGGCCCCGGTAGATGATCACCACGCCGTCGGTGCGGGTGCCCCGGCGCTCCTTGTCGCCCCAGTCGAGGTCGGCTGGGAACAGGAAGGCCTCGAGCGCCGCGAGCTCGTCGCTGCCCTGCACGCCCTGGGCTCCCGGATGGGGGACCCAGCCTTCGCCGGGCACCGGCCGCGGCTCGCAGGTGCCGCGGGGGGCGTCGATGAGCGGCTCGTCGACCCGGGCCAGGTCGGGTGGGTCGGGGTCGTAGCCCCACGCTAGCGACAGGATCAGGCTGACCACAGCATCTCCAGGCCCTCGGCCAGGGGGATGGTCGCCTCGAAGCGCTCGGGGCGCAGCAGGGCGTGGGCTGGGTCGCCGGGCTGGGGGTGCTGCACGTCGAGCCTCGCGTCGGTGCCCGCGAGGTGCTGCAGGTGCTCCACGAGCTCGAGGACCGAGGTGGCCTGGCCCGTCGCGCCGTGCACCCACGCCGGCTGCTCGGGGCTGGCGAGCTCTTCGGCCACCAGCAGGGCCCCCACGGCGTCGTCGACGTGCAGGTAGTCGCGCAGCGACGTGCCGTCGCCGAACCAGGTGAGGGGCGTGCCGCGGCGCAGACCATGCACGAAGCGCCGCACGGACTGGTCGTCGCGGGCATGGGGGCCGTAGACCGACGACAGCCTGGCCACGGCGGTGTGCAGCTCGCTGGTGGCCGCGGTGGCGCCCACCAGGCCCTCGGCGCCGAGCTTCGACGCCCCGTAGGGGCTGACGGGGTGGCGCGGACGGTCGACCCGCGCGGGGGAGGTGCCCGTCTCGCCGAACACCGCCACCGAGGACGCGAGCACGAAGCGCTCGACCCCGGCGCGTTCGGCGGCCTCGAGGAGCAGGGCGGTGCCGCGCACGTTCACGTCGACGGTCTCGGGGGCATCGTCGACGGAGCGCCGCGCGCCGGCCCGTGCGGCGAGGTGGAACACGACCTGCACGTCGGCCAGGGCGCTGGCCAGCACGTGGGGGTCGCGCAGGTCGCCGACGAAGCTCGCGGCGGGGTGGGAGCCCGGGTGCAGGTCGAGGATGCGCACGTCGCGCCCCTCGGCGAGCAGGTGGGAGACCAGCCGCCGACCGATGAACCCCGCGCCCCCGGTGACCAGGGTGGTCAGACGGCCTCCACCGTCTCGACCTGGCCGGGGAAGGCCTCGCGCAGGGTGCGCTCGACCCCGTGCTTGAGGGTGGCCGACGACGCCGGGCAGCCCGCACAGGCCCCCGACATGCGCACCCGGGCGACCCCGTCGCGCACGCCGAGCAGCTCGATGTCGCCCCCGTCGCGGTGCACGCCGGGAAGCACCTTCTGCTCGAGCACCCGCATCACTTGCTGGGCCAGCGGATCCGACAGCTGCGGCACGGCGTCGGCCTGCAGCGCCTGGCCACAGAACAAGAACCAGCTGCGCAGGGCCTGGTCGACCGCCTGGTCGATGCCGTCCCACGGGGTGTCGGGGGCTCGGCCGACGGTGAGGGTGTTGTCGCGCAGCAGCACCGACTGCACCCCCTCGGTGGCGAGCAGCGGGGCCACCATGCCCGGCACGCCCTCGTCGCCGGCCTGGAAGAACAGGGTGTCGCCCTTGGCCAGCACCCGGTCGCACAGGTAGAGCCGGCCGTCGGGGTTGGGGGTCTCGCGGGAGCGGAGCTCCAGGTCGAGGCTCACCTTCCAGCCCAGGCCGTCGTGGTCGAGCACGAGGCCGCGGAGGCGCTCGGTGTCGGCGTCGCTGGCGGTAACCGGCAGCCCGTCGAGCTCCGGCGGGGGAGGGCCCTGCAGCTCGCCTTCCTCGACGTGGACCACGTGACCGCCCCCCGACGGGGAGGTGCTCAGGTGCAGGCCGTGCCCCTCGGGCAGCTGCGCGACCCGCTCGGCCCCACGACCCGACAGCCGCAGGGGCTCGTCGGGCGGGCGCACCTGCAGGGGCCGCTGCAGCCCAAGTGCGGATCGGAGCGTCTGCATCAGCCCCATGGAGTCCTCCCGTGGGCCAAGGTAGCGCGCTGCGAGGCGCGAGGTAGGGTCCACCTGTCACCCATTGAGAGGACTCCGATGACGCGCGTGCTCTTCGTCTGCCTGGGCAACATCTGTCGCAGCCCGATGGCTCACGGCATCTTCGCCCACGAGGTCGCGCAGCGCGGCCTGGGCGACCGGTTCGAGGTCGACTCGGCCGGCACCGCCGCCTACCACGCCGGGGAAGACCCTGACCCTCGGTCGATGGCGGTGCTCCGCACGCACGGGATCGGGCTGCGCCACGCCTCCCGGCAGGTCACCGACGCCGACTTCGCGCGCTTCGATCTGCTGCTGGCGATGGACCGGTCCAACGAGAAGAACCTGCTGGCGCGGTGCCCCGCCCCCCTCCGCGACCGGGTGCGCATGATGCTCGAGCCGGTGGGCGGGGGCGAGGTCGGCGACCCCTACTACGGCGGTGCCGACGGCTTCGAACGCAACTTCCGCGAGCTGACCGAGGCGTCGCGGGCCTGGATCGAGCGCCTGACGTGAGCCTCGAGGCGCTGCTCGCCGCCGCGGGCGCCCCCCTCGACGCGCCCCGGCAGCCACTGCACGGCGGCAGCATGGGCGAGGTCACCCGGGTCGGCGACGTGGTCGTGAAGCAGCGGGCGGGGGCGGGGGCGATGTTCGAGCGGGAGGCCGAGGGGCTGGCGGCCCTGGGCAGGGCAGGGGCTCGGGTGCCCGAGGTGCTCCACGCGTCGACGGAGGGGCTGGTGCTGCGGTGGCTGGCGCCGGGTCCACCCGATCCGGAGGCGACGGGGCGGATGATCGCTCGGCTGCACCGCGACAGCCTCGACGAGGTGCCGTATGGCTGGCCGCGCTCGGTGTACCTGGGGGCCTTCGCCTTTCCCGCGGGGGAGGGGGCCTGGCCCGAGGTCTTCCGAGCCCTGCGCCTGGAGCCGCTGCTGCGGGCCACGTGGTCGACGCTGGGGCCGCTGGGGCCGAGGGTGCGGGCCTGGGGGGAGGCGGTGGAGCTACCCGTCGAGGGCGCGAGCCTGGTGCACGGCGATCTGTGGTCGGGCAACCTGCTGCACACCGTCGACGGCCCCGCGCTCATCGACCCGGGGGTGCAGCGGGCGGAGCGGGGGCTCGACCTGGCGATGATGGAGCTGTTCGGGGGCTTCGGGGGGCGCTGCCGGGCGGCCTACGAGGAGGTGTGGCCGGTGCCCCAGGCCGTGCGTGCGGTGATCCCGGGGTACCAGCTGATCTACCTGCTGGTGCACGTGCACTTCTTCGGGACCGGCTACCTGTCGGGGGTGGCCGACGCCCTCGACCGGCTGCGAGCCTAGCGGGCGCCGCGCTTGAGGCGGGAGGCGACGACGCGGTGCTGGCGCCGTTTGTAGAGCGCGTGGGCGTTCTCCCCCGCTTCGTTCCGCCGGGCCGTCTCCTCGTCGAGGATCTGGAACTCGACCATGACGAACACCACCCGACCCAGCTCGAAGCTGAAGCTGCCCGGCACCGAGTCGGGGATGCGCACGGGGTAGTCGACGATCCAGTTGATGGTGCGGTAGCTCTTGCCGCTGAACTCGTTGCGGGGCCCGTCGTCGTCGATCCCCTCGAGCTCCTGGAAGGCGGCGCGGTCGGCCTCGGGCAGTGCGTCGAGCACGTCGCTCATCTCTACCAGGTTGTTGTGGGACTGGTTGGGGATGACGTAGTTGAACGGGAACACGTGGCGGGTGAGCCAGCCCAGCGCGCCGATGAGGTCGTCGGGCTGCTCGACCACGATGCGGTAGCGCAGCTTGTCGAAGATGGTGGCCGCGACGGCTTCCCGCTTCGCCAGCAGCTTGGTGATGACGCTGGAGCGCGACTTGCGGTTGCCGTAGAAGGCGAGCACACCGGGCTGCTCTTCCTGCATGGCGGCCGCGGACGACAGGATCTGCCGATGGGCCAGCTGTAGGAGCATCTCCTCGGATATGGCCGTCTTGAACTTGAGATCCGCCGCCTCCATGTGGTGGATGACGTGCATCAGCTTGAGCACGACACACGACAGGATCTGAGTGCGCCGGAAGCCGCCGTACTGCGAGGCCCACAGGAACACGGTGCGCACGTCGTCGGGGTTGCGCAGCTCGGAGGGGAAGCGCAGGTGCAGGTGCTCCTCGAGGTAGCTGACCGACTCGTTGAACACGTAGCGGAGCCGCTCGAGGTCTTCGGGATCGTCGATGTCGAGCCCCTGCACGCGCAGGAAGCGGTCGACGTCGTCTCGGGAGGAGAAGGCCAGGCGCTGCCAGTCGACGACGGAGTCGCCGGTGAGGAGCAGCCGCACCGCCTCGGCGTCTTGGAGGGTCAGGCGTAGCTGCTCGGCACGGTCCGTGAGGATGCTGTCGAGCTCGAGGATGTCGCGTCGCATGCCTGCAGCCTACCGCGGCAGGGAGCCCCGAGACCCGCCGCCCGGTAGGATCGGAGGCATGGACCGCATCGCAGACCGCTACGAGGTCGTCGGAGAGCTGGGTCGAGGGGGCACCGCCACGGTGTACGAGGCCCGCGATCGCGTGCTGCATCGCCCCTGTGCGGTGAAGCTGCTGACCGACGTGGGCCAGGGCGCGGCGGGGCAGAGCCGCCGGGAGCGGCTGCAGACCGAGGCGATGGCCCTCGCTTCCCTCGACCATCCGAGGGTGGTGCGCGTCTTCGATCTGGGGGAGCACGAGGGGCTGCCCTTCCTGGCGATGGAGCTGGTGAAGGGGGGCTCGCTGGCCGATCGGCTGCTCGCCGATGGGCCGCTCCGCCCCGCCGAGGCCGTCGATCGCCTGGTCGAGGTGCTGGAGGCGCTGCAGGCCGCGCACCACGCCGGCATCGTGCACCGCGATGTGAAGCCCCACAACGTGCTGCTGCGCGCCGATGGCACCGCGGCGCTGGCCGACTTCGGCATCGCCCGGCAGGAGGCCAGCTCCCACACCAAGACCGGCGTGGCCCTGGGGTCCCTCGACTACATGGCCCCCGAGCAGCGCATCGACGCCCGCCGGGCCGGGCCGCCGGCGGATCTGTACGGCGCGGGCTGCACGCTGTACCACCTGCTCACCGCGGAGACGCCGGTCGACCTGTACCTGTCGCCGGATCACTCCCCGCGTTGGGAGGGGGTGCCGGTGCCGCTGCGGGGGATCATCCGGCGGGCGACGGCCGTCGACCCCGGCGATCGATATGCGACGGCGGAGGCGATGTCCCACGCCCTGTCTACCTGTCGGGAGTCGGTGAAGGCACTGCCACCCCGCCAGGCCATCGCCGCGCTCCACGGCACGCCACCGGCCCACGCGGTGACCCGGGTGGAGGTGGTCGCCACGCAGGAGCGCCCGGGCCGGGCGGGGGCCGAGGAGTACGCCTGGGCGAACCAGGGGCCCCGCGTCGGTCGGGGCGCGTTGATCACCGGGATCGCGCTGACGACGGTGGTGGCGGTGACCGCCTTCCTGGCCCGGCCGGTGATCGACAGCTTCGACCGTCGGGAGGCACGGGCCGACGTGGTGCGGCTCACCTCGCCGGTCGGCACCTGGCAGGGCACCTTCGGAGGCCGCCACCCTGGCACCCTGGCGTTCCACGGAGCCGATCCTCTCACCGCCGATCTGGTGGTCGATCTCGATGGGCACGAGCTGCGGGCCCACCTGGTCGGGTCGTTCGATCCCGTCACGGCGGCGCTCGAGCTCCAGGGCGCGCGCGGCGGGCTCGTCGGGCAGGTCGACCGGCGCGGGCTGATCACTGGGGATCTGCGCATCGATGGAGCACAACCGCTGGAGTTCGTGCTCGTAGGGTCCCTTCGGGAGTAAGGTGTGCCCCATGTCGGATTCCTTCGAGATCGCGATCCCCGACACGGGGCAAGCTCTTCCGTTGGGGGAGGTGCCCCTCAGCATCGGTCGTGGGCCCACGAACGACCTCGTCTTGTCTGACGACGCCGTGTCGTGGCACCACGCCCAGCTGTGGCTGGAGGGCGGCACCCCGTGGCTGCGGGATCTGGGCAGTCGCAACGGCACCTTCGTCAACGGGCAGCGGTGCATGGGGGCGCAGCGCCTCAGCGAGGGCGACACGGTTCGCCTCGGCCCGCTGCTCGAGCTGGAGGTGCGCGGCGGCGGGGCGGCCAAGGCCGATCCGTTCCGGGTTCGCCACATCGAGGATGTCGACGGGGGGCTGCGGCTGCTGATCGCCGCGGATCGGTTCCGCATCGGCTCGGGGCCCGACTGCGACCTGCGCCTGCCGGAGGGGCCGGCCCGGGCCGCCACCGTGCTGCTGCACGACAACGGCGAGATCTGGCTGGGCACCGCTGCAGGCGACCAGCAGATCGAGGTCGGCGAGACCTTCACGGTCGCCGGGCGCTCGCTGCGGGTCAGCGAGGAGGCCCTCGACCACGCGCCCACCGTCGACATCGGCTCGGCGCGCTACCCCTACGCCCTGCGCCTCTCCAGCGGAGCGGGGGGGCCCCAGGCCACCGTCAGTGAGCTGGGCGCGGCCCGCTCGCTGCTGCTCACCGGCAACCGGGGCATCCTTCTGTACGTGCTCGGTCAGGCGGTGCAGCGCCATCGCAGCGAAGGCGTGCCTGTCGCCGAGGAGGGCTGGTGCGATACCGATCACGTGATCACCGGCGTGTGGGGCCGCGGAGGCGCCACGTCGAACCACCTCAACGTGCTCGTGCACCGCACCCGCCAGCAGCTGGAGAAGGAGGGCTTCGACCCATGGTGCATCGAGAAGCGCCGGGGCGCCGTGCGGCTGCGCGTGCGCTCGGTCGACGAGGCGTGAGCGGCGTGTCGGCCTCATGAAGGGTCCCAAGAAGCAACGCGGGCGTCCATCGAGCGCCAGCAAGGGCCAAGACGTGCATCGAGGCCGGGTGGTCGAGACCCGCGGCCGCCGGGTGCTGGTCCGCGACGAGGAGGGGGAGCGGGTGTGCTTCCTGGCCGGGCATCGGGCCGTGATCGGCGACCAGGTCGAGTGGGTGGTGGCCAAGGGCTCGGGGGGCAAGCTGGTAGGCGTGCTGCCCCGCGCCGGCACGCTGGTGCGCACCGACGCGAACGGCCGAGAGCAGGTGCTGGCGGCCCACCTCGACGGCATCGTGGTGGTGGTGGCGGCCAAGGAGCCGCCGTTCCGGGCGGGGCTGGTCGACCGCTACGTGGTGGCGTGCTCGGTCGACGGGCTGCGGCCGATCGTGGTCCTCAACAAGACCGACCGGGGGGTGCCCGACGAGGTGGAGGAGGAGCTGGCGCTGCGGGCGCGCCACGGCCTGGAGGTGCTGCGCTGCTCGGCCCACACCGGCGAGGGGCTCGACGACGTGCAGCAGGCCCTGAGCGGGAGCACGTGGGCCCTGGTGGGGCACTCGGGCGTGGGCAAGACCTCCCTCGTCGCCGCGCTGCTTCCCGACCAGGAGGTGGGTCCCATCGGCGACCTGTCGGAGTACTGGGGCACCGGCCAGCACACCACCACGGGCTCGCGGGTGTTTGCGCTGCCGTCGGGAGGCGAGGTGGTCGACTCCCCCGGGATTCGCACCTTCGCGCCAGGGAACCTGTCGGCGGCCGACGTGCGCCTGCACTTCCCCGGCATCGCCGCGCTCACCTGCCGCTACCGCGACTGCCTGCACCGCCCCGACGAAGACGGCTGCACCGCGGAAGAGGAGGCCGACCCAGCCCTGCTGCGCAGCTACCGGCGGCTGCTTGCTGAGGTCGAGGGGATCGACGAGCGCCGCCGCCCGGGGTGAGCGCTACAGCGCGCTCATCAGGTCGGGGCAGGTGACGAAGGGGTTGGCGAGCACCTGCTCCTCGGCGATGGCGAAGGTGCGGGCGAGCTCGGTGGTGTCGACGGGGTCGGCGAGGTGCCACGCCTGGTAGAGGGCCAGCTCGTCGGCCGACAGGGCGTAGCCGTAGCGATGGGCGAAGTAGACCATCGCACGCGCGAGGTTGCCCTTGTGCACGTCACGCGGCTCGAAGACCGTGTCGCCGCGTGCGTCGGTGCCCAGGCGGGAGCCGCCGTCGATGGAGGTGGTGTCGTTGACGACGATGCCGAAGGGGTAGGAGCCCCGCTGGCTGTTGGTGACCGCGTCGGTGGGGAACAGGTGGTGCAGGTCGCACTTGGCGGGCTCGGAGCCGGCGCCGAGGCTCTGCGGCCAGCTGTGCTCGGTGTTCATGTTGTCCCAGTCGGTCCAGGTGGCGGTGACCCCGCCCTGCACCCGGCCGGTATAGACGCACACGACGTTGCCGCCGACGTTGTCGAGGGTGCCGAACAGGAAGCTCCGGGCGTCGCCGTAGTCGGGGCAGGTCTGCGGGGCGATGGCGGCCTCGATGGCGCTCACCAGGGCCGCGCCCGACTGCTTGCGGGTGGCCAGCCAGAAGCCGGCGTCGCTGCAGGCGCTGCAGTCGTAGACGCCGTCGCCGTTGCTGTCGACTTCGTCGGGGAGGGGGGAGCCGTCGCAGTCGTCGTCGAGGCCGTTGCAGCGCTCGTCGGCGCCGGGGAACACCAGCGGATCGGAGTCGTCGCAGTCGGTGCAGCTGCCGACGCCGTCGCCGTCGCCGTCGGGACACGCGGTGTCGGTGGTGCCGGTGGGCCCTCCGGTGGACCCCGTGGGAGCGTCGTCGTCGTCGTCGCCTGGGACGGTGTCGTCGTCGTCGTCGCCGGGGAGGGTGTCGTCGTCGTCGTCACCGGGGAGGGTGTCGTCGTCGTCGCCCACGGTGGTGTCGTCGTCGTCGCCGGTAGGGACGCCCGTGGCCGGGGTGGCGTCGGGCGTGCAGGCGGTGGCCAGGAGGATGAGGAGCACGGTCATGAGCAGCAGCATGCCCTACCGGGGGCGCGCTCGCCAGGTCCACCCGACGGGGGTAGGGAGGCGGCCGGAGGTCGCCGTGAAGGACAAGCACGTTCGCATCCGCATCGAGCAGTGCCTGGCGCTGGCGAAGGCCAGCAACTGCCCGCGGCGCAAGTTCGGGGCGCTGCTCCTCGACCCCGAGCGCAACGTGGTGCTGATGGATGGCTACAACGGCGGCCCTCGCGGTGGCGGGCACCTGTGCGGCGGCGATGCCTGCCTGCGCGACACGCGGAATGTGCAGAGCGGCACCCGCATGGAGATCGGCTGCCACCACGCGGAGATGAACGTGGTGTGCAATGCGGCGGCCAACGGGGTGCGCTGCCACGGGGCCTGGCTGTTCGTCACGGGCGAGCCCTGCCTGCTGTGCGCCAAGCTCATCCATCACGCGGGCATCGAGCACGTGCTGGTGGTGTCGGGGGGCTACGCTGGGGAGAACGGCGTGTCGTACCTGCAGGCCCACGACGTGCGGGTCACCCACCTCGAGGGGCCCCAAGACCCACGGCTGGCCGAGGCCGCCGCCGCGACATGAGCCGAGTCCCACCCCCGGGCACGGTGCGGGAGGAGGCGTGGCGACTGGCAGGGCTGTCGTGGCCCGTCGTGCTGTCGTCGCTGGGCATGACCACGATGAGCTTCGTCGACTTCCTGGTGGCGGGGCGGCTGGGGGCCGTGTCGATGGGGGCGGTGGGGATCGGGCACGGGGTGTCGTTCGCGCTGCTGATCCCGGCCATCGGCACGGCCCACGGGGTCGATCCGCTGGTGGCTCAGGCCTTTGGGGCGGGTCGCCCGGCGCGGGCGGGTGCGGCGGCGGAGAAGGGGGCCATCTGGCTGGCGCTCCTCGCCGTGGGGATCGTGGCCGGGCACCTGGGGGCTGCGTCGCTGCTGGCGGTGCTGCGGCAAGACCCGGCTCTGGTGCCGGAGGCCACGCTGTATTGCCAGATCTGCGCGGCAGGGGTCCCCCCGTTCGTGGGCTTCCTGCTGGTGCGGCAGCTGCTGCAGGGCAACGGGCTGATGCGGCCGGCGATGTGGGCGGTGCTCATCGCCAACATCGTGAACCTGTTCGTCGACCTGGCCTTCGGGCTGGGGTGGGGGCCGTTTCCCCGGTGGGGCGTGGCCGGGATCGGCTGGGCCACGGTGGCCGTGCGCTGGGTGATGCTGGGGGCGCTGCTGCTGGTGGCCTGGCAGCCGCTGCGCCGGGCACGCCCGACACCCGAGGAGCGGGCGAGGCTGTCGCTGTGGGAGGTGGGCCGGATGGCGCTGCCGGTGGGGCTGCACAACAGCGTCGAGGCCTGGGCCTTCGTGGCGGCGGGGCTGGTGGCGGGGTCGCTGGGGGCGACGGCGGCGGCAGCGCACACGGCCTCCATCAACGTGGCCTCCATGGCCTTCATGGTGGCCATCGGCATCGGTGCGGCGGCGAGCACACGGGTGGGCAACCTCGTCGGTGCGGGGCTGCCGTGGTCGCGGAGCGCCTGGGTGGCGGTGGGCCTCGCGATGGGGCTGATGAGCGGCTCCGCGGTGCTGTTCTTCACGATCCCGGAGACCATCGCGCGGATGTACACCCCCGATCCCCTGGTGATCGCCGCGGTCGCGACGGTGCTCCCGCTGGCCGCGGCCTTCCAGTGGTTCGACGGTGCGCAGGCCGTGGCCTTCGGCGTGCTGCGGGGGCTGGGCGACACCCGAGTCCCCAGTGTGCTGGCCCTGGTGGCCTTCTGGGGGCTGTCGGTTCCGCTGCAGATCGGGCTGGCTCACGGGCTGGGCTGGGGCCTGCCAGGAGTGTGGGTCGGGCTGGTCGCGGGCCTCGCGACCATCTCGGTGACCCTCCTCATTCGGATGCAGTGGTTTGCGGCCCGTCCTCCGACGTGACAGGTTGCGGCGTCGATGACCGGCCCTCGGGCCACGGAGGGCTACGATGTCGGACTGGGATGCGCCGGGGAGTGATGATCTGGGGCCCGTCCCCGAGTGGCAGACGCTCCACCGGATCGAGCCGGTGTCGGCCGGCAAGATGTATGGCGGCACCATCGCGCTGTTCGGCGGGCTGATCGGCCTGCTCTACGCCGCGTTCTTCGTGCTCTTCGGCCTGTTCGCCGCCACCGACGATGCCGCGGCCGGGATGGGCATGGTCGCCGCCGGCGTGGCGATCGCGCTGTTCGTGCCGATCTTCTACGGCTTCTTCGGCTTCATCGGGGGCATCATCCTCGCGTTCATCTTCAACATGGTGAGCGGCTGGGTGGGCGGCCTGAAGCTGCAGTTCAGCAAGGTGTAGCCGGCCTACGCGCCGAGCTCGGTGTCGAGGGCATCCTGCAGCTCGGGGAAGGCGAAGCGGAAGCCCGAGGCCTGCAGGGCCGCGGGGCGCGCGCGCTGCCCGAACAAGATGAGCTCGTCGGCCATCTGTCGGCCCAGCGCCAGGCGCACAGCTGCGGCTGGCGTGGGCAGGAAGGCCGGGCGGTGCAGGGCGCGGCCGATGGCGGTGGCCAGGGCCCGCTGGGGCACTGGCTCGGGCGCGGTTCCGTTCATGGGACCCTCCACGTGCTCGGTCACGATGGCGTGGTGGATGGCATAGACGAGGTCGTCGAGGTGGATCCAGGGCACGTACTGGGCCCCGCCCCCCACCGGGCCGCCGCCGCCCGCGCGGTAGATCGGCAGCTGGGCCGCGAGGGCACCGCCGTGTGACGACAGCACGATGCCGGTGCGGAGGAAGACCGTGCGGATGCCCGCCTCGACCGCCTGCGTGGCGGCGACCTCCCAGCTCTCCACCAGGTCGGCCAGGAAGCCGTCGCCGCGGGGGCTGGACTCGGTGAGATCTCGGTCGCCGCCGTCGCCGTAGTAGCCGACCGCCGAGCCGCTGATGAACGCCTTGGGCGGTCGCTCGAGGGCAGCGAGGGTGCGCGCCAGCAGGCGGGTGCCGTCGACGCGGCTGCGCCACACGACATCGCGGCGGGCGTCGCTCCACGGCTCGTCGGCGATGCCGGCCCCGGCCAGGTGCACGACGGCGTCGAAGCCCTCGAGGGCCTCGGCGTCGATGGTCTGCTCCCTCACGTTCCACTGGATGCCGGGGCGGTCGGGCTGGCGCACCAGGGGCACCACCTCGTGGCCGCCGCAGCGCAGGTAGTGGGTGAGGGAGGTGCCCACCAGGCCGCTGGCACCGGTGATGGCGACGCGCAGCGGGGCGCTCCGCCGGGCCATGTCTTCGCGGGTGCGCCGGTGGCGGTAGCGGAACATCTGGTCGATGCGGCGGCTCAGCATGCCCCCCGCGACGGCCATCCCGAGGGCCCCCACCGGTGGCTCCCAGTGCACCGTGTCGGACAGCAGCCCATCCGCAAAGCGATGCTCGTGGTGCCAGCTGGCGAAGGGGCCCTGCACCTGCCGATCGTCGAAGCCGGCGGGGCGCTCGCAGAAGGTGTGCTCGGACACCCAGCGCACACTGGCCGGGCCGATGAGCTGAGCGTCGAACACGGTGCGGGCCCCTACCTCGAGGCCCCCCGTGCGCTCCACGAGGGTGGTCTGGTCCCACGGGGGCATGAGGCGGTGCAGGCAGTCGGGCCGCTCGTGCCAGGCGAACAGGGTGTCGGCGTCGGCGTCGACGGGGCTCTCGAGGTGGTAGGTAGGCATGCCCGAGCGTATCGAGCCGGTGCCTCAGATGTCGGCATGAACCGGGATTCGCACATGCACCTGGGCGTAGGCCTGCCCGATGTGCCACACCGCTTCGTCGGCGGGTCGGAAGGTGAACACGCCGCCCCCGAGGGGCTGGGGCGCGAACACGTCGGACGACCACCCGCCGCTGACCAGTAGGCCCTTGGTGATCGGGATCTCCAGGTCGAGGCGGCCCTGGATCCCCAGGCGGACCACGTTGGTGGGGCTGGGCAGGCTGTCGCTCTGGATGTGCATCCACGTCAGCGGGATGGCGACCTCGGGGGCGAGGCGGAAGGGCTTGGTCGACAGCGGCACGCTGATGCCCAGAAGGTGCCAGCTGGCGCCGTACACGCCGGTGTCGGCGGGGCCCTTGGGCGACAGGAACACCGTCTCGGGCACCAGGAACCACGCGGGGCGGATGCGGACCTCGTCGAGGCGCAGAGCGAAGTCCCGATACTTCTTGGGGATCCGGTTCTTGAACTTCCGGATCGTCTTGCGGTCGACGATGGCCTCGAGGGTGAGCGACAGGCCGGTGTGCCAGGTGCGCTGCTGCCGCACGGGCCCGCTGATGCCGAGGAAGGCGGGGCCTACACCGATGTCGACGGGCACGGTGACCTCGGTGGCGAGGGCGAGGCCGAGCAACAGGCTCCACATACGGGCTCCCGGTAGGGGTCGCGGTGAGGATACGTGCCGCAGACCACCTCGTCCACGGCTCTGCGGAGGCCCGATGCTGCTCGATGCGACCGACCCTCACGACCTGTTCGCCGCCTGGTACGCCGAGGCCGCAGCGAGCGAGCCCCGGGTGCCCGACGCGGTGCAGGTGGCGACGGTCGCCGATGGCCTGCCCGACGTGCGCACCGTGCTGCTCAAGGCCTTCGGGCCCGACGGGTGGTGGTTCTACACCAACCTCGGCAGCCCCAAGGCCCTGCAGCTGACGGCCCATCCCCAGGTCGCCGTGCTGGCCCACTGGAAGAGCCTGGAGCGCCAGGTGCGCGCCTGGGGGCGTGCCGAGCTGGCCACCGACGAAGAGGCCGATGCCTACTTCGCGACCCGGTCCCGTGGGTCACAGCTGGGGGCGTGGGCGAGCCGGCAGAGCGAGGTCCTCCCTGATCGGGCGACCTTGCAGCAGCGGCTGGCTGCGGTCACGGAGCGCTTCGCGGGCCAGGATGTGCCTCGGCCGACGTTCTGGGGAGGCTACCGGGTCGACGTGCAGCGCCTGGAGTTCTGGCAGGGGCGCCCGGATCGCCTGCACGATCGGGTGCTGTTCACGCGCTTCGACACCGGGTGGCGCCGCGAGCTGCTCTACCCGTAGGAGGGGTGGTCAGACCCGCAGGCCGGCCCCCTGGGGAAGCTGGCCCTCGTAGGGAGCCAGGGCGGGCTGCACTTCCTCGGCGAGGAACTGGCGGGTGAGGGCCGGGGCCCGGCCCACGAAGCGACCCGGACTCATCATGTCGTCGAGCTGGTCGTGCACGGGGGCGAAGCGAGGGTCGGAGCGCACGCGGCCCAGCAGATCGTTGGGGCGCCCGTGCTGCTTGACCTCGGCCGAGGCCGCTTGGCTGTGCACGCGGATGGCTTCATGCAGGTCCTGCCGGTCGCCGCCGGCCTGCACCATCGCCATGAGGATCTCCTCGGTGGCCATGAAGGGGAGCTCCTCGGCGAGCCGCCGCTCGATGACCGCCGGGTAGACCACCAGGCCGCCGGTGACCGACAGCAGCGTCTCGAGCACCCCATCGGCCGACAGGAAGGCCTCGGCGAGGGTGACCCGACGGTTGGCGGAGTCGTCGAGGGTGCGCTCCATCCACTGCACGGCGGCGGTCTGGATGCTGTTGTTGGGCAGCACCATGAGGTGACGGGCCAGCGCGCAGATCCGCTCGCTGCGCATGGGGTTGCGCTTGTAGGCCATCGCCGAGCTGCCGATCTGCTTGGCGCCGAAGGGCTCCTCGACCTCCTTGAGGTTGGCGAGGAGGCGCACGTCGGTGGCCAGCTTGTGGGCAGTGGCGCCGAAGCTGCCCAGGGCGGCGACCACCTGATGATCGACCTTCCGCGGGTAGGTCTGGCCGGTGACCATGTAGCGATCGTCGAAGCCGAAGGCGTCGGCGAGCTTGGCGTCGAGGGACTCGACCTTCGCCGCGTCGCCGTCGAACAGCGCGAGGTAGCTGGCCTGGGTGCCCGTGGTGCCCTTGGCGCCGCGGAAGCGAAGGCCGGCCCGCACGTGCTGCAGGGCGTCGAGATCGAGGAGGAGCTCCTGGATCCACAGGCAGGCGCGCTTGCCCACGGTGGTGACCTGCGCGGGCTGGAAGTGGGTGAAGCCCAGGGTGGGCTGGTCGGCCCACTGCTCGGCGAAGGCCGCGAGCTGAGCGATGACCGCGGCGAGCTTGGGCAGCACCACGTCGAGGGCGTCGCGCAGCACGAGCAGGTCGGTGTTGTCGCCGACGAAGCAGCTGGTGGCGCCGAGGTGCACGATGGGCCGGGCCAGGGGTGCCACGTCGCCCAGGGCGTGCACATGAGCCATCACGTCGTGGCGTAGCTCGCGCTCGTAGGCGGCGGCTGCCTCGAAGTCGATGTCGTCGAGGTGGGCCCGGAGCTCGTCGAGCTGGGCATCGCTGATGTCGATCCCCAGCGACTGCTCGGCCTCGGCCAGCGCCAACCACAGCCTTCGCCAGGTGCGGAACTTGTGCTCATCGGAGAACAGGTAGGCCATGCGATCGGACGCATAGCGGTCGACCAGCGGGCTGCTCCAGCGGTCTCGGCTCATGGTGGGGACCTCCCCCTCAGCGCTGCAGGTCGATCTGCCGCTTGGCGCACGCATCCGCGCTGCCGTACTCACACGCGAGGTTGTAGAGGTATTCGATCTCGCCCTCGCGGGCCTTGACCTTGCCCTCTTCCATCAGCTTGGCCGCCTCGTAGCAGCCGCGTGTGGGGTCGATGTTGCAGGTCTTCTGGAAGTATTCGGACGCCGCCGCGTCGTTGGCCTCCGGCCACTTTCCTTCCGCGTGCAGGACGGCGAGCTCGTAGCAGCCGAGGCGCGCATCGAGGCTGCAGGCGCGCTCGAAGTGGCGCGCAGCCTCGGGGATGTCTTTCCTGGAGCGGGAGTCGATCAGCCGAGCGCCGGCCTTGACGCAGGCGGGCGCGTAGCTGGCGTCGCAGGCCTTGTCGTACAGCTCGGTGCTCTGCTTGATGTCTTTCCTGTCGACCCCCTTTCCGTCGGCATAGGCGTCGCCGAGGGTGGCGCAGGCCCGCATGATGGGCTCATCGAGGGTGCAGGCCTTGTTGAGGAGCTGCACGGCGCGCTCAGGGTCTTCCCGGGTGCCGCTGCCGTCGTAGAGGGCGAGGGCGAGGTCGACACAGGCCTCGGGCACCTGCCACTTCTCGCAGGCGATGCCGAACAGCTCGCCGGCGCGATGCAGATCCTGGGGGCCGCCCTTCGCGTCGCGCACGAGCTTCGCCAGCTCGAAGCAGCTCGGCGCGTGGTGCGTCATGCAGGCCTTGCTGAACGACTGCCTGGCGTCGCCATAGCTGGGCCTCGGCGGGGCGATCTGGGACAGCCCGTCGCGGTAGCAGGCCTCCATGTTGCCCCCATTGCACGTCTTGAGGGCCTCGGCGGCTTCGTCGTTGCAGCCGACGAGGCCGAGAAAGGCAGTGAGGAACAGCGGCAGCATGGGCTCTCCTGGTCGCGTCGCCCTCTAGTCCGGCGAGGCGGGTCGGGCACATCTTGGCACGCTCACCGGCAGCAGCGGAAGCCCGTGCGAGGACTCGCGTAGCCGGCACCGAAGGTGTCGTTCCTTCGATAGCAGCGCGCGTGGTCCTTCGAGGTGTCGTAGGCGCCGCCCAGGAGCACGGCGGTCTCGGGGCTCGTGCCGACCCACTCCTCGGCGTTGCCGGTGAGGTCGTAGACGGCGTCGGCGCTGGCGCAGCCGGGCATCTCACCGGTGTAGACCGGGCGCAGCTTGCCCTGGTCGTCCCAGCAGCGGCCGCGCTGGTGGTGGTCGCCGTAGGGGTAGCTGCTGCCCTCGATGAGGTCGTCGGCGAAGGCGCCGTCGCCGTCGTCGTCGATGGCGCGGGCTCCCTGGCAGGCGGTGATCCACTCCTCTTCGGTGCACAAGCGCTTGCCGGCCGCTTCGCACGCGTCGCGGGCCGCGAACCAGCTCATGCGTAGCCCCGGCACCTGGTGCTTGCCCTCCGTGGCCTTGCCCTCGGCGACCCCCGCCTCGAAGGTGTCGATGGAGAAGACGAGGTCGTCGTAGCGCAGGGACCGCATCGGAGGCACGTCGTCGGGGATCGGTGTGATCTGGTCGCGGGGCTCGGCCACCGCTCGGGCGGCCACCGCTGCGTCGGAGGCGCTCGCCCCGAGCGCGAGCTCCAGGGCGCGGGCCATCTGCTCGGCGGAGGTGCCGGCGCGGTACAGCTTGCCGTCGATCCAGATCCGCGGGGTGCCGTGGGTGTCGAGGGCCTTGCCCATGGTCGCGTCGTCGACGACCCGCTGCTTGCCACGCCCCTCGCGCAGGCAGTCGACGAACGACGGCATGTCGAGGCCCGCGGCCTCCGCGTAGGCGCGCAGGTGCTCGGCCTTGAGCTGGTGCTGGTTCTTGAAGGTGATGTCGTGGAAGGCCCAGAAACGCCCCTGCTCCTGGGCGCACACCGACGCCTCGGCGGCCATGCACGCGTAGCGGTGCTTGCGGTTGTTGACGCCCGGGTTGCAGGCTGGGTCCATCGGGTAGTGCTTGAAGACGAAGGCGACCCGATCGCCGTAGGCCTCTGCGAGTCGCTTGAGCTGGCTGCTGGCTCGCTTGCAGTAGCCACACTCCAGATCGGCGAACTCCACCACCGCGACCTTCGCGTCGGCCGCGCCCTTCCAGGCGTCGTCGGGCTCGATCGACAGCGTGGCCTGGTTGCCGTCTTCGGTGGTGACCTGCCAGCTCAGGGCCGGGGGAGGGCCTTCGGGGTCGGCCTGGGGCCCGGCCTGCTCCACCTCTTCTTCGGACGGGAGGGTGGCCTCGGGGACGTCGTCGCCCAGCAGCGATGCGCGGTAGGCACGTTCGCCGCCCACGCTCACCACGAGGACCGATGCCCACAGCCCCGCGGCGATGCCCATCATCCGGACGGTCGGTCGGGGGGCCCCGCGCACCCCAGCCGCCGCCGCGAGCAGCGGGGTCGCCAGGTTGATGGCGTACAGGCGCATGCACCAGGTGCACAGCTTGCCGAGCTCGACGAGGCTGACGTAGCCGAGGAACACGCTGTAGAGCGTGTTGAAGATGCCGAGCCCTACGAGGAGCCACAGGGTGCTGCGGTCGCGCTTCCACAGCGACCAGCCGACCAGCCCGAGGAGCAGCGCGTACATGGGGATGGCCCAGGTGAACTGGGGGACTCCGAACAAGGTGGACCACGCGGACGTGTTGACGATGTCGCAGCTGACCTTGGCAGACTCGACGCAGCCGATGAGCTCGCCCTGCATCGCCTCGCTGCCGTACTTCACCACGTCGTGGTGGCGCGTCATGTAGACGCCGGCGAACAGGCCGAGGCCCAGGGCGGGAACGAGGAGGAGGAGGGGCCAGCTGCGAGGGGGCGTGGGATCGCTCACAGGGCCTCCAGCGCCGCCAGCAGCTCCGTCAGGCCCTTGGCGCTCGAGTAGCCCACCTTGCGCAGCTTCACGGTGCCCTGGGCGTCGAGCAGGAAGGTCGTGGGCATCGACAGCACGTCGTACTGCCCCATGGCCATCGACTGGTTGTCCCACACGATGGGCAGGTCGACCTGCACCTGGCGGAGGAAGGCGTCGGCCTTGCGGCGGTCGCGGTCGACGTTGACCGCGTAGATGGCGAGGTCGTCGCGCTCGGCCTGCAGCTTCGACAGCTCGGGGAGCTCGCCACGACAGGGGCCACACCACGACGCCCAGAAGGCGAGCACCACGGGCTTGCCGCGGGTAGCGTCGAGGTCGAAGGCCTTCCCGTCGAGGGTGACAGCTTCGAAGGAAGGAGCGGTACGGCCGACCAGATCGGCGTCACCCTCCGGAATCAGCTCGGGGCCGGCAGTGGCCGCGGCGACAAGCAGGAGCAGGCTGGTGATCATGCCGCGCGATCTAACCGGGCGGTCGGCCACACTGGGTAGGGCAGATGCAACGGATTGTCTCTTCGCGAGATGCTATGGAGTGCCATGAACGAGGTCCGCCGAAACACGAGGTCGGTATCCATGCTGGCGCTGCTGGGGTGGGCGGTGTCGTGTGGTCCTGGTACCGCGTCGTTCCCCGACAGCAGCTCGTCTGGCGACAGCGGAGAGGCCCCGGCCGCCCCCCGGGTGGAGGTGGTCGAGGGCGGGGTCCGCACCTGTGCCGATCCGAGTCTGCGCGAGGAGGCCCCCTTCGATGTGCTCTTCAGCCGGGCCGAGCCGCCCAAGAAGAACTGGTTTTGGGGTGGCGGCGCGCTGGTGGGCGATCTGACGGGCGACGGGCGCCACGACGTGCTGCTGCCGGGCTTCTGGCAGACCTTCCGCTACGACGGGGCCGACGACCTGTTCGACGACGCGACCGACTCCCTGGCGGGCCTGCCGACGGCGGGGGCCAGCGGCGGGTCGATGGCCGACTACGACGGCGATGGCGATCTCGACGTGCTGCTCACGCGCTACCTCGCCCCCGACGTGCTGCTGCGCAACGACCAGGGGGTGCTGGTCGACGTGAGCACCGCTGCCGGCCTGAGCACCCAGCCCTACAAGTCGATGGCGAGCTCGTGGGGCGACTACGACCGCGATGGCGATCTCGACCTGTACATCGGTGGCTACGGCGTCATCGACGAGTCGCGGGAGAACCCCGACCACGACGACTTCGAGCCCGGCGACCCCAGCCTGCTGTACCGCAACGAAGGCGATGGCACCTTCACCGACATGTCGCACCTGCTTCCCCAGGAGGCCCACGACGGGTTCACCTTCGTGGGGGGCTTCGTCGATGTCGACCTCGACGGGTGGCTCGACCTGTACATCGTCAACGACTTCGGGCAGAGCTACCCCAACGTGTTGCTGCGCAACGTCGAGGGTCGCTTCGAGCGCGACCCCGACGCGGGGCTCGATGTCGCCATCACCGGAATGGGGCTGGGCCTCGGCGACCTCAACGACGACCTGCTGCCCGATGTGGTGATGTCGGCGTGGAACGGCAACCACCTGCTGAAGAGCACCTCGGTCGGGTGGGTCGACTACACCTCGGTGTCAGGGGTCGACAACGACCTGGAGCGGGCCCAGAAGGTCGCGTGGGGCGTGACCCTCGACGACCTCGACAACGACGGCGACCTCGACGCCCCCATGGTCTACGGCCACCTCGACAGCACCTATCAGTCGTCGGTGCTGCAGCCCGACGCGCTGTATCTGCAGGGCGACGACGGCACCTTCCACGACGCGGGCCCCGAGTGGGGCTTTCACCACCCGACGGTGGGGCGTGGCTTCGTGGTGGTCGACCTCGACGGCAACGGCTGGCTCGACGTGGTCAAGCGCGACCTGGCTGGCCCGAGCATCACCTACCTGGCACGGTGTGGCACGGCGGCCTGGCTGGTCGTTCGCCTGCACGACGAGGGCATGAACCGCTTCGGCGTGGGGGCCCGGGTGGAGGTCGACACCGGCGGGCGCACCCTGACGCGCACCGTGTTCGCGGGCACCATCGGCCACGCGTCGGGGGGGCCGCCGGAGGTGCACTTCGGCCTGGGCGACGCCGACACGATCGAGGCGATGCGGGTGTTCTGGCCCGACGGCGAGGTCACCGCGATCGAGGGGATGGCCACGCGCCAGCCCCTCGACATCACCCGCCAGCCGGCGAGCCCTACCCGGTAGCGAGCGTGGGCTAGAAGATCGCGCGCACGCCGAGGCCGATGCCACTCTCCTTGTGGGCTTCGCCGGGGTTGAGGCGCAGGTACTGGCCGTACACCGCCAGGTCGCCGACGAGGCGGTAGCCAACGGTGAGCTCGTTCTCCGTGAGCAGCTGGTCGACGGCGCCGGTGCCGAGGCCGGCCACCCACCGGTAGCGAGCGAACAGGCGCTCTCCCTCGACCCCGAGGCCCACCTCGGTGCCGGCCATGGGCTTGGCGTACAGCACCGCGTAGTCCTCCGTGCGGTCCCACTCCCCAGCGGTTCCCAGGAACAGGCCGAGGGTGAGGTCCCAACGATCCCCACCGAGCAGATCGAGGCCTGCCCCCACGCGGCCCGTCCACATCAGATCGGAGGCCGGCAGGTAGCGCAGGTCGGCCGACAGGTAGGCGTCGTGGGACCCGGTGTGCCGCGCGCCCACGTGGTGCGCTGGGGCGTCGGGCAGGAACAGCATCCCGTACTGCGCCTGCAGGGAGGGCTCGCGCTCGTGGCGGTCGGCTCGGTGGTGGTCATGCATGCAGGGCACGGGGGGCTCGACGGGCTCCACGGGCTCGACGGGCTCGAGCTCTGCGGGGGCCTCGATGTGCACGTCGATGTCGATGTCGTCGGCATGGGCCAGGGCGAGCAGGGCCAGCAGCATGTGTCCTCCAGGGGTGTGTCGAGTTGGACACCTCCCACGTGGCGGAGCGCTACCGGCCCAGGTGGATTCCCATGCCGATCCCGCCGGCGATCGCGTTGCCGAGCCCGTCGCGCTCGTAGCGCACGTCGCCTTCGATGAAGTAGCGGGGCACGATGTAGGCCCGCAGGTTGGCGCCGGCGGCGAACACGGTGCGGGTGACGACGGGCTGGCTGGCGTCGGGGCGCCCGTGGCGGATGCCGAGCCCCATGTAGACCGCGGGCCGCCAGTCTTCGCCCTCGGGGGACAGCATCACCCTCGGACCCCCGCCCAGGTCGAAGCCGCCGTCGGGGGCCGGGCTGTAGCCGACCCGGTCGAGACCGACCGAGAGCCCCTCGCGGAGCATCAGGTCGCCCGACACCCCGAGCCGCACCGGGACCATGCCCGCGCCGTAGGTGCTGCCGAAGGACAGCTGGCCTCCCATGCGCGGTCGGCGCTCCTCCCGGCGATGCACGTTGAAGGCTGCATCGGCCACCGAAGCGCCCCACACGGTCACCCCGAACAGGGGCCACAGGTCGGACAGCGGCTCGTCGCTGACGCTGATGACGCTGGTGGAGACCAGGGCGCTGACCACCGCGAAGTAGCCGACGCCCTTCCACACCTGTCGGTTGTACAGCTGCCCGGCGCCGGGAATGAGCAGCGAGGCGGTGGAGGCGACCACGGGGCTGGCGCCCAGGTTGAGCCGCCGCTCGAAGGCCTCGCTCTCGGCGATGAAGCCCTCGACGGCCTCGCCCCGCGCGGTGGCGTACTCCACCCGCGCGGCGCCCCAGTTCTCGACGGTGAGGCGGGCGCCCTCGTTGACCGACACGCCGACCTCGTAGCGCTGGTCGTCGGTGGTGCGGCGCACCAGGTAGCGACCGCTGGGCACGGCGAGGCTGTACTGGGCATCGGCGGCCTTGGTGAGCTCGACGAGCTGGGTGCGGTCGGGCAGCTTGAGCAGCGACACGTGGCCTGCCACCCCGGCGGGGAGCACCAGCAGGGCGTCGGCGTCGCGCACATCGGTGAGGGCCAGGGGCCCCGAGCCGCTGAGGCGGTAGTCGAAGTGCGGATGCTGCGCGCCGGCGTCGGTCGCCCCCGTCGATGCGACGACCCGGTCGCGGGTGTAGGCGTAGAGCTCGTCGAGGTCGACGACCCCGTCGTCGTTGTCGGCCGCGCCGCGCATGCCCGAGAGCAGGTAGTGGGTGAAGAAGCCCGCTCGGAGCTGGTCGGACTCCTGGGCGAGCTCGTCGGCCGCAGATGCGGTGAGCCAGGCCTCTCCCTCGGCGGCGATGGCCTGGCCGAACAGCGACTCGGTCTTGGCCGCTCCCTTGAACCGGGTGATGGCCCCCGAGCGGCAGGCGTCGAGGATGCCGACCCGGGCGCTGCTGTCGACGACCCGCAGGTCGTGCTTCAGCGCCTCGTAGAAGTAGGTCTCGTCGCCGAGGCGCAGCCCTGAGCCGTCGGCGTGCCCCGAGTAGTAGAACAGGAACAGATCGTCGTCGTGGGATGCAGCGACGTGGGCGTGGGTGGCCAGGGCGGCCCTGAGCTCCGAGGGGGAGGGGGCGTACAGCACGGTCACCAGGGCTTCGTCGAAGGAGCCGAGCTCGACGAGGACCTCGGCCATCTTCTCGGCGTCGCGCTCGGCATACTGCAGCTTCTCCAGCACGCCGCCCCCCTCGTCGGCCCCGACCACCAGGGCGTGGCGGACCGGTGCTGCGGAGGCGAGGGCGGCGAGGAGCAGCCAGCTGGTCATCGGCGGCCCTCGCGCTTGGGCACGGTGACGACCTGCACACCATGGGGCAGGGGGGCCTCGCGTACGGTGCGCTCGACGGCGTCGGCCTGCAGGTCGGGCCCGCCGGGCACCGCGAAGAACACCTGGGGGCCGGGGGCGTCGTCGAGGGCGAGGCCGAAGGGGGCGGGGTGCAGCCCTGGCGAGGGTGGAGCCAGCACGCCGTACACCTCGACCTCGCCGGTGCCGTCGCGGCCCGCCAGGCCCACCCGCTCGGCGCCTCGTGCGTCGTAGAGCAGCTGCACGCGGTCGCCGGCGGCCAGCGCCTCCCCCGGTCGCAGGGGGCGCGGGCCCTCCGGCGCCGCGACCCACACCTCGAGCTGGGGAAGCTCGCCGCGGGTTCGCGTGGTGGCCCCGGGCTCGGGATCGTCGCCGAGCAGCGGCAAGGCGACCAGGGCCACGGCAGCCGCCACGGCGAGGGCTGCGGCCGCGGGTGCCAGCCTCCGCAGCAGAACCACCCAGTGGGCTGGGGTGGCGGCGGGCTCGGCCGGGTCGACCAGCCCCTGCAGCGCAGCCGGCAGGGCGTCGTCGAAGGCGTCGGCCTCGGCGCGCACCGCCTCGTAGCGCTCCGTGCAGCGCGCACACGCGGCGAGATGGGCTCGCACCTGCTCGCCTCGGGACGTAGGCAGCTCGTCGAGGTGGAGCTGATGGAGATCGAGGGTGGAGACGTGCTTCATGTCTCCTCCAGCCAGTCGGGAGGGTTGTCGCGCACACGGGACCGGAAGGTGCCGATGCGCTTGCGGACGGCCGCCGCCGACACGCCGAGGAGCTCGCCGGCCTCGGCGTGGGTCAGGCCGTCGACGTAGAAGTAGATGACCGCGGCAGCCACCCCCTCGTCGACGCCGTCGAGGAGGTGGTCGACCAGCTGGCGCAGCGCCAGGGTGTCGAGCATGGACGTGGTCGGCCGGGGGGGCTCGGGCGCCTCCTCGACGAGGTCTTCGCGGCGCCGCTTGCGGGTGCGGATGCGGTTGAGGCAGGTCGTGGTGGTGACCTTGAACAGGTAGGTCGAGGGGGCAGCATCGCCGCGCCACCGGTCGCGGTAGCGGTGCAGCTTCAGGAAGATCTCCTGGGTGACCTCCTGGGCATCGGCGTCGTTGCCCAGCAGCGCCCGGCAGCGCCCCTGGACCATGCTGCCGTAGCGTCGGTACAGCGACGCGATGTCCAGGGGGGTGGTCATGGTGGACCGGGCATACCGGGGCTGTGCGGGGGCATCAACCCCCGCCGCAGCCTCCGGCACCCGGACCACCGTGCTCACCCGGTCAGCAGCCGGTGTCGCTGGTGTCGGTCATCGGGGGGCACTGTCCGCCGGAGCTGCCGGTGTCGGTGCCGCCGGAGGTGCCGGTGTCGGTGCCGCCGGAGGTGCCCGTGTCGGTGCCGCCGTTGCCCCCCGTGGAGCCATTGCCGCCGGTAGATCCGTTGCCGCCCGTGGATCCGTTGCCTCCGCCGCCACCTCCGGTGTCGCCGCCGCTGCCTGTGGCCGCCAGCACCTGGAAGGGGCTGGCGATCAAGCCCACGGTTCCGTCGTCGAGGGTGACGAAGGCATCGACCAGGCCGGGGGTGGCGTCTGCGTCGACCGCCAGCAGCAGCACGACCTCGTCTTCCCGCACGATGGCGTCGTTGACGGTGACGCTGTGGGCGAAGGAGACCGAGGTGACCCGCCGCAAGTCGAAGGTGCCGTTGCCCGACAACAAGGTGGACAGCAGCACCTCGCCGACCTCGCCGTCGTCGTCGGTCAGGAACAGGTCCATCACGATCGGCTCGGGGTCGGGGTCGTCGACTCCGTCATCACCACCCGGTCGCGGTGCGCCGGGGGCCTCCGGGGGGCAGGCGGTGTCGCCCGTGTAGTGCTCTTCGTAGATCACGCAGCCCTGAGTGAGCAGGCCCAGGGTCAGGATCGTCGGGATGCCTCGCATCGTTCCTCCTCGCGACGTGCTTGCCGTCGTCGAGGGGTGAGACACCGCCCCCACACAAAACCGTTACCGGATCCTTCTCTCTGCTACTGGACCCCTTTTCGCACCGGGATCCGCTCGCCTTCATTGCCCACCTGATCGGGCTCTTCGGACTCCGCCGGCGCGGGCACGCTCTGGCTGTCGCCGGCCGCGAGGCCCACCGCGACGCCGAACAGGGCGCCCAGCACCATGATGACGATGAGGCCGATCCCCACCATCAACAACAGGCGCCCGCTGGTCGCCTCGGGCTCGGTCACGTTCGACGCCCGGTTGGCGTTCAGCGGAATGGTGGGCCACTCGCCGGTCGAGAACGAATCCGGGGGCTTGTCGAGGGTGGGGCTGTCGAGCTCGGCGTCGGGAACACCCTGCGACGACGAGGCGAACGCCTCCGTGTCGGTCATTGGGCCCTCGCCCAGCTCCGTGTAGGAGCCGGTCTCACTGACATCGAGCTCGTCGGGTCCACCCATGGTTCCATCCTATGGCAACCGCCGCCGCGGTGGACCTTTCTGGCAGCCTACGGCGGCCCTACATCCCTCGCGTTTTCCTTATCGGCGAGGTTGCCGGGGGCCTGAAGGCTGCCGCGATATCTGGCGTCGCAGGAGACATCGATCATGTGGACTGTGTGGATCGCCCTGGCCATGGCGCAAGACGCCATCACGTTCACCACCCGCAACAAGGTGCAAGAGGGGGAGGTGCCGTCGGTGACCTTCTCCAGCATCGTCGAGGGCTCGCTGAAGGTGCAGCTGGGCTGCGGCGCCCAGCGCTTCGAGCTCGCCACGGCGGTGCATCCGGGCTCGAAGCACGAGCTGTCGCTGGGCGGGCTGGCATCGGGGGAGCACGCCTGCGTCGGCACCGTGCGTCTCGACCAGCCCGACGGCTCGTGGGGGGAGATGCCGCTGTCGCTGCCCGTGTCGGTGCTGTCGGTGTTGTCGTGGGACTACGGCATGGGCGATGTCGACCTGGCGGCCCGCACCCTGACGGCCCACCCCAGCCGGCCGCTCGCCTCCGCATCGCTGCAGCTGATCGGGCTGGGCAGGCAGGTGCTGGCGACGGTGCCGGCCGACCTGTCCGACCCCTCTACGCCGCGGTTCGCGTGGGACGACGTGGGGGAGGTGCTGGTGCTGCGGATCGAGGGCACCGACACAGCAGGCATCGCGGGCTTCCTGGAGCTGTCGCCCTGGTCGTATGCGGTGCCCCACGACGACGTGGTGTTCGCCAGCGGCAGTCATGCCATCCCGGCAAGTGAGGTCCCCAAGCTGGAGCAGTCGTGGCGCGACGTGCAGGCGGTGCTCGACAAGTACGGCGACGTGGTCGACATCGAGCTGTTCGTGGCCGGCTACACCGACACGGTGGGCGACGCGACGAGCAACCAGGGGCTGAGCGAGCGGCGGGCGCGGGCCATCGCGGGCTGGTTCCAGCAGCGCGGCTTCCGAGGCCCGGTGTGGTTTCAGGGCTTCGGTGAGTCGGTGCTGGCGGTGGGCACCCCCGACGAGACCGACCAGGCGGCCAACCGACGCGCGCTCTACGTGCTGTCGGCCGACAAGCCACCGGTCAGCGAGGTGCTGCCTCGCCAGAACTGGTCGAGGCGCTAGCTAGGCCTGTCGGCGCCGCACCACGAGCAGGGCGGCCAAGCCCAGCAGCCAGCCGGCCGTGGAGGTGCTCGTCGCCGCCGCGCAGGTGCAGGGCTGCCGCTCGTAGACCGGGGGCTCGTAGGGCGGGTCGACGGGGCCGCAGGGGCCATCGAGCGGGTCGGTGTCGAGGTAGAACGGGATCCCGTCGCAGTCGTCGTCGGCGGTGTCGCCCGGCGCGTCGTCGATGCCATCGCCGTTGCTGTCGAGGTCGAGGTAGTTGGGCACCCCGTCGCCGTCGGGGTCGGCGGTGCCTTCCTCTGCGGTGGGCACCCCGTCGTCGTCGTCGTCGTCGTCGAGGGCGTCGATGAGCCCGTCGAAGTCGGAGTCGGTCGGGGCGTTCGGATCGCCGACCTCGGTGCCGTCGTCGATGCCGTCGTTGTCGCTGTCGCCGTTGTACGCATTGGTACCGAGCGTGGCCTCCTGGCCGTTGGTCAGGCCGTCGCCGTCGGCGTCGGCGTCGGGGCCGTCGAACTCGTAGGGGTCGAGGTAGTCGAGGGTGCCGTCGGCGTCGAAGTCGCCGCTACCTTCCGGGTTGGCCGGCGTGGTGTTCATCGTGGGCGCCGAGGCATCGGTGGGCTTGCCGTCGCCGTCGTCGTCGGTGTCGAGGTAGTCGGGGACCTCGTCGGGCTCGAGGGGCAGCACCTCGCCGATGTCGGCGTCGGTGTTCTGCGGGGTGAACGGCTTGGCGTCACACAGCGTCTGCGGGTTCTCCGTGTTGCTGTCGACGTAGGCCACCGTGGCGCAGCCGAGCTCTGTGGGCGTGTCGTAGCCGTCGCCGTCGTCATCGAGGTCGAGGAGGTTGGGCGCGCCGTCGCCGTCGGTGTCGTCGGGCTGGCAGGCCTGGCTGATCGGGTCGTAGCACTCTGGGTCGGTGACCTCGGCGCCGTCGGGGATGCCGTCGTTGTCGAGGTCGGGGTCGAGCTGCGGCAGGCCGAGGGGAACCTCGAAGGCGAGGCACAGGTCGGCGTGGTCTTCGCAGATGCTGACTTCCTGGCAGTTGGGGATGCCGTCGTAGTCGGCGTCGCCCTGGCAGCCGTCTTCGTCGCAGTCGAGGCGCTCCTGGATGCCGTCGCCATCGGCGTCGCCGGGCACCTCGTCGATGTCGCAGATGCCGTCGCCGTCGCTGTCGAAGTCGAGGTAGTTGGGGATGAAGTCGGGGACCTCGCCGGGGTCTTTGCCGGTGACCGGGCACTCGCTGGCGACGTTGCCCTCGTCGATGGAGTTGATGCCGTCGCCGTCGTCGTCGAGGTCGAGGACGTTGGGGATGCCGTCGCCATCGCGGTCCCACGGGTCGAAGAAGCCGGTTCCCGTGGTCCCACCGCCGATGTCTTCGCAGCGGTTGGTGCCGCTGGGCTCGCAGTCGTCGGTGCAGTCGACATCGTCGTAGCTGTCGTCGCCCGCGTACAGCTCGGGGTGCGCGAGGCGGTTGGCCTCGATGAAGGGATTGACGAACTCGTAGCCGTCGATGATGGCGTCGTTGTCGGTGTCGACACGGAGCTCGTCGCTGCCGACCGCCACCTCGGCGGCGGTGGGCGCGAAGTCTTCGTCGTCGTCGGGGTCGCGGTAGTTGGGCAGGGTCTCCGACTCGCGGCCCGCGTCGGTGTTGTCGTTGCGCGGGTCGCCGTCGCCGTCGAGGTCTTCGTCGCGGGTCGACAGGGTGTCGCCGTCGTCGTCTTTGTCGAGGTAGTCGGGGATGCCGTCGCCGTCGGTGTCCTGGTCGGCCGGGTCGCCGGTGAGGTAGGCCTCCTCGCGGGTGGGGACGCCGTCGCCGTCGTCGTCGTCGTCGCGGTAGTCGGGCAGCTCCACCGTGCCGTCGAGCTGCTCTTCGGCGAGGTCGGAGTTGTCGTTGGTGGGGTCGTCGTCTTCGTCGATGTCTTCGTCGAGGGTGAGGATGAGGTCGCCGTCGTCGTCGTCGTCGAGGTAGTCGGGGATGCCGTCTCCGTCGGTGTCTTCCGCGGCGGGCAGCGTGTTGCCGAAGTAGGCCTCGGCGAGGGTGGGCACGTTGTCGCCGTCGTCGTCGGTGTCGCGGTAATCGGGCACGTTGTCGCCGTCGGTGTCTTCGGCCTCCGGCTCGGTGTTGGGAGCGTAGGCCTCGTCGACGGTGGGCACCTTGTCGCCGTCGTCGTCGGTGTCGAGGTAGTCGTCGATGCCGTCGCCGTCGGAGTCTTGGTCTTGGGGCTCGGTGGTGCCGTCGTAGGCCTCGTCGATGGTGTCGACGTTGTCGCCGTCGTCGTCGGTGTCGCGGTAGTCGGGCAGGGTGTCGCCGTCGGAGTCCTGGTTCACCGGCAAGACGGTGCCGTCGTAGGCCTCCTCGATGGTCTCGACCTCGTCGCCGTCGTCGTCGGTGTCGCGGTAGTCAGGCAGGCCGTCGCCGTCGGTGTCTTGGGCGCGGGGGTCGCCGGCGTTGGGGCCGTAGGCCTCGACCACGGTGCGCACGCGGTCGCCGTCGTCGTCGTCGTCGAGGTAGTCGCGGATGGTGTCGCCGTCGGTGTCCTGCTGCTGCGGCGCGGTGGCCGGCGGGTAGAACTCGAAGCGGGTGGGCACGTCGTCGCCGTCGTCGTCGTCGTCGCGGTAGTTCGGGATCAGGTCGCCGTCGGTGTCGAGCCCGGTGCCTGGTGCCTCTTCGTCGGTGGGCACCAGGTCGCCATCGTCGTCGTCGTCGAGGTAGTCGGGGACGGAGTCGCCGTCGGTGTCTTGCAGCGTCGGATCGACGATGGGGGCGTAGGCCTCGTCGCGGGTGAGCACGCCGTCGCCGTCGTCGTCGTCGTCGAGGTAGTCGAGGATGGTGTCGCCATCGGTGTCGCCGGTGCCGTCGGTGGCGGTGTCGACGTTGTCGCCGTCGTCGTCGTCGTCGATGCGGTTCTCGAGGCCATCACCGTCGGTGTCGCGTGCGCCGAGGGGGGCGGTCTCGGGCCCGAGCTCGTCGATGTCGAGGATGCCGTCACCGTCGGAGTCGTCGTCGAGGTAGTCGGGCAGCCCCACGCCGTCGGCGTCGTTGGTCGGGCCTTCGGTGTCTTCGTGGGTGTCGGACCAGCCGTCGTTGTCGGAGTCGAGGTCGCGCCAGTTGGGCTCGAGGTCGCCGTCGGGGTTGACCGCGCCGTCGGTGCGCTCGCGCTGGGTGGGGATGCCGTCGTTGTCGTCGTCGTCGTCACGGAAGTCGGGGAAGCCGTCGAGGTCGAAGTCTTCGTCGAGAGGGCTGGCCTCTGCGTAGACCTCGTCGATGGTGGGGCGACCGTCGTTGTCGTCGTCGTCGTCGATGCGGTCTTCGAGGCCGTCGCCGTCGGTGTCGCGGGCGGCGAGAGGCTGGGCTTCGTTACCGAGCTCGAACTCGTCGGGGACGCTGTCGTCGTCGGAGTCGAGGTCGAGGTAGTCGGGGTCGCCGTTGCCGTCGGCGTCGTTGCTGGCGCCTTCGGTGTCTTCGTGGTCGTCGGACCAGCCGTCGCCGTCGGCGTCGAGGTCGCGCCAGTTGGGCTCGCCGTCGCCGTCGAAGTCGACGAGGCCCTCGGTGGCCTCCCGGCTGGTGGGGATGCCGTCGTCGTCGTCGTCGTCGTCGCGGTAGTCGGGCAGCAGGTCGCCGTCGAAGTCTTCGAGGAGCGGGCTCGCGGCGGTGTAGACCTCGTCTTCGGTGAGCACCCCGTCGTCGTCGTCGTCGTTGTCGAGGTAGTCGGGCACGCCGTCGGTGTCGGACTCGTCGTCGAGGGGGCTGCCGGAGTTGTTCCAGTCTTCGTCGATGGTGAGGATGGAGTCGCCGTCGTCGTCGTCGTCGAGGGCGTCGATGATCGTGTCGTTGTCGGTGTCGGTGGGGTCGAACACGTCGCCGACCTCGATGGGGTCGGGCACGTTGTCGCCGTCGCTGTCGACCAGCAGCGGGTCGGTGCCGAGGAGGTTGACCTCCTCGCCGTCGGTCAGCGTGTCGCCGTCGCTGTCGGGGTTGGTCGGGTCGGTGCCCAGCCCGAACTCCACGTCGTCGGTGACGCCGTCGTTGTCGGAGTCGTTGTCGCAGTCGTCGGTGCCGAGGGCGACCTCGTCGTCGTAGACGATGCCGTCGCCGTCATCGTCGATGAAGCCGCCGGGCCCGGGGGTGGCGAAGTCGCCGCTGCCGTCGCAGTCGTTGTCGACGCCGTCGCCGCAGATGTCGGGGCACTGCACGTCGTCGAGGCAGGTGGTGTCTTCCTCGTCGTCGCAGTCGTCGCCGAGGGCGAGGCTCCAGCCGCCGTCGGGGTCGGCCCCGTCGTCGCAGTCGTAGGCGGCATCGGCCCCTTGCGTGCCACAGGCACTGGTGACGTCGGGGGCGTAGTGCCCGTCGGCGTCACAGTCGGGGTACCAGTCTTGGACCGTGTTGGCCGCCGCGTCTTCGTCGTTGCAGTCGTCGCCGAGGACGGTCGTCCAGCCGCCGTCGGGGTTGGCGCCGTCGGCGCAGTCGAAGGCCTGGTTGGCGCCGCTCTGACCACAGGCATTGGCCGACACCACCGGGGAGAAGGCACCGTCTGCGTCGCAGTCGGCGTACCAGGGCTCGACGACCGAGCCGGTCGGGTCTTCGTCGTTGCAGTCGTTGCCCAGGGTGGCGGACCAGCCACCGTCGGGGTTGGCGCCGTCGACGCAGTCGAAGGCCACGTCGGCGCCGAGGACGCCACAGGCGTTGGTCGCGGAGCCGTCGAAGACCCCGTCGGCGTCGCAGTCGGGGTACCAATCGGTCAGCTGGAAGGCGGCGGCGTCTTCGTCGTTGCAGTCGTTGCCCTGGGTGCCCGACCAGCCACCATCGGGGTTGGCACCGTCGACGCAGTCGAAGGCGATGTTGGCGCCGAGCTCCCCACAGACGTTGGTGACGGCGGCGGGGGAGAAGACGGTGTCGTTGTCGCAGTCTGGGTAGAAGTCGGTGAGCTGGAAGGCAGTGACGTCTTCGTCGTTGCAGTCGTTGCCCTGGGTGGACGACCAGCCTCCGTCAGGGTTGGCGCCGTCGACGCAGTCGAAGGCGATGTCGGCGCCCTGCTCGCCGCAGACATTGGTGACGGCAGCGGGGGAGAAGACGGTGTCGTTGTCGCAGTCTGGGTAGAAGTCGGTGAGCTGAAAGGCGGTGACGTCTTCGTCGTTGCAGTCGTTGCCCTGAGTGCCCGACCAGCCACCGTCGGGGTTGGCGCCGTCGACACAGTCGAAGGCCGCGTCGGCGCCCTGCTCACCGCAGACGTTGGTGACGGCGGCGGAGTCGAAGACGGTGTCGTTGTCGCAGTCTGGGTAGAAGTCGGTGAGCTGGAAGGCGGTGCCGTCTTCGTCGTTGCAGTCGTTGCCCTGAGTGCCCGACCAGCCGCCATCGGGGTCGAAGCCGTCGACACAGTCGAAGGCTGCGTCGGCACCCTGCTCGCCACAGACGTTGGTGACAGCGGCGGGGGAGAAGACCGTGTCGTTGTCGCAGTCTGGGTAGAAGTCGGTCAGGGCGATGGCTGTGGCGTCTTCGTCGTTGCAGTCGGTGCCGGGCGTGGTCGACCAGCCGCCGTCGGGGTCGAAGCCGTCGACACAGTCGAAGGCCGCATCGGCACCCGCGGTGCCGCAGGCATTGGTGGGCGTGGCGTCGAAGACGCCGTCGCCGTCGCAGTCTGGGTAGAAGGCTTGGGCCGCCGAGGCGGTGTTGTCTTCGTCGTTGCAGTCGGCGCCGGGGGTGGTCGACCAGCCGCCGTCGGGGTCGTTGCCGTCGACACAGTCGAAGGCGGCGTCGGCCCCGGTGCTGCCGCACACGTTGGGGGTGGCGGTGCTGTCGAAGATGCCGTCGCCGTCGCAGTCGGGGTAGTGGTTGGCCAGTGCCTGCGCGGTGGGGTCTTCGTCGTTGCAGTCGGTGCCGGCGGTGGTGTCGAAGCCGCCATCGGGGTCGAAGCCATCGAAGCAGTCGAAGGCCGTCTGTGCGCCGGCGAGGCCACACGCGTTGACCGGGGTGGCGTCGAAGACCGTGTCGGCGTCGCAGTCGGGGTAGTAGTCGTTGTTGGCAACGGCGAGGGGGTCTTCGTCGTTGCAGTCGGTGCCGGCGACCGCAGACCAGCCCCCGTCGGGGTCGAAGCCGTCGACGCAGTCGAAAGCCGCATCGGCGCCAGCGGTGCCGCAGGCGTTGGTGGGTGCGCTGTCGAAGACCGTGTCGTTGTCGCAGTCGGGGTACCAGTCGGACGCTGCGGTGACGCCCCCGTCGGTGTCGTCGCAGTCGGTTCCCGGGGTGAGGCTCCACGCGGCAGGCTGCACGCCCCCTGGGGGGCAGATGTCGCCGGCCGGTCCGGTGGGCACGCACAGGTAGGCCGACGTGCCGTCGTGCTCGGTGTCGCCGTCGCAGTCGGGGTACCAATCCAGGAAGTCGTCGTAGGCCGGGTCGGTGTCGTCGCAGTCGATGCCGCTGTCGAAGCCGTCGCCGTCGGCGTCGACGTACAGCGCACCCGCTGCTCCGGGAGAGCCGTCGGCCGCCGCGAGGCCGTCACCGAGGGCGCCTCCGTCGACGAGGAGGGTGCCTCCTGTGGGGTCGACCCCGACGAAGGCGATCCGGCCACCTCCACCTCCGCCACCGCCGCCCGCGGTGGCGCTGTCGCCACCCGCTCCGCCGGCCGCAGAGATGGTGCCGAGGGCGGTGCTCCCGAAGGCACCGTGCACGAGCACCCCGCCGCCGGCGCCGCCGCCGCCGCCCGCGTCGGTGCTGCCATCGCCTACGCCGCCGTCGGCGAGGACGGTGCTGCTGGCGAGGAGGCTGACAGTGCCGGTGGCGCCGAGCTCGAGGCTTCCGCCGCCGCCGCCGCCGGCCGTGCCGCCACCGCCGCCCGAGCCACCGACCAGGGTGGTGAGCAGGTCGCCATAGGCGGTACCGCCGGCCGTCAGCCCGGCGCCGTCACCGCCATCGCCACCGAAGGCGCCGCCGCCGCCCCCGGTGAGGGCATCGCCGATCCCGGCCCCGGGGCCGCTGCCGTCGAGGCCCACGCCGCCGCCGTCGAAGCCGCCGGATCCGGCGGTGCTGCCGGTGGCCGACAGATCGATGACGCCGCCCACGACGAGGTCGCCCTTCGACAGCAGGGCGACGGGAGCGGTGCCCGTGATGGTGACGTCGACCAGGGACAGATCGATGTCGTCGAAGACGAACACGGCCACGCCGCCGTCGACGACCCCCGTGCAGGTACCGAGGCCACCGCACAGGCCGGCGTCGCCGGTGATGGTGAGGGCGTCGCTGTCGATCGTCAGGTTCGACGTCGGCGCGAGGGAGGCTGCCAGCGACGTGTACGACGTCGGATCGAGGGGGGCGGCCTCGGCTGCACGGGGCAGGAGGGCGACCCCGACGAGGGCGAGCTGGGAGAGGGTGATGCCGACGTGACGGGACGGGCGCATGCGGGTCCTCCGGAGCACGGAGGATGGCATACCCGGGCGCAGACTGCGACCCCCGGCGAGGGGTGGGCAGCCCTGACGGCCGTGGTCGCCGGATGCAGGTCACCTACCGGCGGGTCACTCCGTGGGGGTGACCTCCGGCCGTCGCGACGCCAGGAGTGCCTGCACGGCCTCCTCGTCGCCGGCGTTCACGGCATCGACCAGCGCGAGGCGCCAGGCCACCGCCAGGGCCACCTCGTCGTCGCCCTCGCCCCAGTCGGTGGAGATCATGCGGCGGGGTACCAAGCTGGCGACCTCGGCGGTGACCTCCCCGATCGGGGTGAGCAGGTGCATGGCGAGCCGCGGCGGCGCCGGGTCGTCGCTCAGGGGGCGCAGGACGACGCCGAGCACGCCGTGGCCCTGGCTGGCGAACAAGGCGTTGGCCCCGGTCTGGTCGTCGTCGGTGGTGGCGACGTGGCGCTCGAGCACCCAGTCGTCGGCGCTGTCGTCGCTCAGGGTGAGGTCCACATCCCACGCGAGGGGGTACACGAGCTGGTCGAAGCGGGCGTCCCAGCTGGCCAGAGCATGGGCCGGCGTGGGGGCGTCGAGGGTGTGGGCTCCGGGGGCGCTGGCGAGCTCGATGGTGGCGCGGGTGTCTCCGTCGGGGGTCACCCCGAGGACCGAGGTGCCGACGAAGCGTGCGGCGGCGTCCACCACGACCTGTCGCGCCGACGGTCCGCCCATGTCGGACACCAGCACCATCCGGCTCGCGCGGTCGACCGTGCCGTTGGGGAGCGAGGCCAGCACCGTGGCTGCCGCCTCGTCGATGGCGCTCCCGTCGTCACAGACCAGATCCACCAGCCGATCGCCCAGCTCGGGGTTTGCGGAGGCCTCCACCGCTTCTCGGAAGGACTCGGCTCCCGCCACGGGGGGCGGGTACCAGCCGGTGTCGAGGGAGGCCCACCCGGTGTCTGCGGTGTCTGCGGTGTCTGCGGTGTCTGCGGTGTCTGGGGGCAGGTCCGAGAACAGCTCGTCGAAGGTAGAGCGGCACCCGTCGCGCGCTGCCACGAGGCGGCGGAGGAGGGGCAGCTCGTCGAGCACGCGCAAGGTGCGGCGGACCTCGTCGCGCTGCTCGTCGGTGACCGCTGCGACCGGCACCAGCTCGACGGCGGTGCCGGTGAACGCCCACAGCCCCAGGGCGTCGTCGGCATCGAGGTGGTCGAGGGCGACCTCGACGGAGGCCGCACGCACGTCTTCGTAGCCCCGCATCGAGCCGCTGGCGTCGAGGGCGAAGGCGACGGTGGCGGGCGCGCGGTCGGCCACCACGTCGACTCCGACGGCGACCAGCAGCTCGTCGTCGGGCAGCCACGCGGCGCGGGCGTCGAGGCACAGCCCCTCCCCACAGGTGACGCGACCGACAGCGACGGGCCACGCCGCGAGCAGGCCCGCCTCGGTCAGCGGCGTGACGGGCATCCCCCCCGACGCGAGGCGCTCGACCGCTGCTGCCGCGCGCTGGTCGCCGCCAAAGGTGGGACCCAGTGTGGTGTCTTGCTGGGCTGTGCATGCCGCCAGCACGAAGGGGACCGAGACGAGGGCTGTGCGCACGAGGTGCCTCCCGTGAACAGGTAGCGGCGCGGGAACGGGTCGCGGGCGTTGCGTGACATCCCCGCACCGGGCGTGACCCTCGGTGTGCGCCGGCGTACATGTCTGGGGAAGGAGTCAACCTGGTCACGGTGACGGTCATGGCAGGGTGGGCGTGGGCTGCGCCCGTCGACGACGCGCCTTCCGAGGCTGAGCTCGTCGACGTCTCGCTCGGCGAGGAGGCTGCGTCGGCGAGCGTCGACGTGAAACGGCTACGGCTTGGCCGTCAGGGAGGCACGCCCCGGGCCGTGCTCGGGCTCGGCTCGGCGGCCGCGATGGGGCTCGGCTCGTGGTGGATGCTGTCGCTGGGGGAGTCCCTCGGGTCGGGGGACCCTGCTGCCGTGCTGTTCGGCGCCGGGGCCGTGGGTCTGCTGGGGGCATCGACCGGCGCAGCGGTCACCCTGTTCGACCCCTCCACCGACGGCCTGGCCGACCCCGCCAACACCGCCCGCGCCTTCCTCGGCATCGCTCCCGATGCCACCGCCTACGTCGACGAGCAGGCACCATGGGCTGCCTACGGCGGCCTCGCACCACGGGTTCAGCTGGGCCGGTGGCGCCTCACTCCGATGGCCCGCACCGGGCTCGACATCGGGGCCACCCGCGAGGTCGATCCGATCTCGGGTGGCACGTCGTCGCTGCGTGAGTGGCAGCTGGGGGTGGCCTTCGAGGTCCGTGGTGCCGTGGGCGACCCCGAGCAGCCGGTGCTCGACCTGGTGTGGCGCCCTTCGCTGGAGCTGCGGGTCGACGACGTCACGTATGTCGATGGAACCGAGGCCACGTTCCGGCGGCGGCTGGGCGCCCCGCTCACCGTGGGCACCCGGTGGTACCTGACCCAGCGGCAGCGCCTCGAGGTGGTTGCGGGGCCGCGCTTCGACGAGATCCGGTGGGTCGATGGGGCGGGCTGGTCGCGGGGGCCGCTGTACCTCGAGGCCTTCTACAGCATCGACCTCGCCCACGCCGGCGCGATCACCGGGTCGCGGCTGCAGCTCGGCTACGTGCACAGCAAGCTCGACGGCGCCGGCCTCGATCTCGCTGCCGTCAACGGCATCTTCGGCCCAGCGCTGGTTCGCTACGACGTGCGCTGGCGGCCTCGCCCGACGGCGTGGGCCCTGCAGGGTGGGCTACGGCTCGTCTTGGCCGATGGCGGTGGCGCGGCCGTCGAGGTGGGCGTGGTCCCCCCTCGCAAGGAGACACGATGAAGCCGCTGTTCCCCCTCGTCGTGGCCACCCTGTCGATCGGCTCCTGCACCCGCACCGAGTGCGCCAACCCCGACTACCACGAGGCTGAGTGTCGGGTGGTCGCGGCCTACGAGATGGCCCGCATCCAGCGCAGCGACGGGGTGGAGGTGCGCTTCCAAGACCCGTCGACCCAGGGCGTCGACAGCTGGGCGCCCCTGGGGCGGTGGCGGGTGGGCAGCGACGGGCTGTCGGAGGGGCGGGTGGCCGCGCTGGGGGCGTTCCGGGTGTCGGTGCACCGGGGGGAGGCCCTCGCGGAGGCGCTTCAGCTGCGCCTGACCAACGTGCACCCGGCCGTCGAGCTTCCCGGGGAGGTGTCGCGAGACGGGCTGACCCGGGTGATCGAGGTCGACCTGTCGGAGGCCGACGTAGTGGAGGTGCGGGGTGAGCTTCCCGCCGGCGCGTGCGACGGGGGAGCGAGGGTGGTGGCCGTGGGCGACATCCAGACCAACCCCCAGGCCTTCTCCCACCTCGTCGATGCCCTTCACGACGAGATGACCGACGCCTCGGCCGAGGGCAGCTTCCTCGCCGGCGTGCTGTTCCTGGGCGATGCCAGCGAGCACGGCACCCGCGACGAGTTCGACGAGGTAGAGCAGCTGCTGTCGCGGGCACCAATTCCCACGGCGATGACCCCGGGCAACCACGACATCACCCACGGCACGCAGCCCGTGTACACCCAGGTCTTCGGCCCTGGCAACCTGTCGTTCGACGTATGTGGGACCCAGCTCGTGCTGCTCGACTCCGGCAGCGCGGAGCTCGCCGGGAGCGTGGTCGGCCGCCTGCCCGACCTGCTGGGCGATGGGCCCGCCATCCTGGGCACGCACTACCCCCTGCAGCCCCGCCAGTCGACGAACGGGTGGACCCGTGAAGACCATGCCCAGCAGCTCGTGGCCGAGCTGGCCGCCCGCGACGCCCCGCTGGTGCTGGCGGGGCATGTGCACCGCCGCCTGGCCATCGACGACCGGGTCGTGCCCCATGTCATCGTCGGCACCGGGGGCGCCGACCAGGGCGCGGTGGAGCCCGACTTCGGCTACCTGCGCCTGCCGCTGGACCGTCCTGCCCAGCGCTGCTTCGTGTCGGTGCCCGGGCCGGTGTCCTCCCAGCCCACCGTGAGCTCCAGCCTCGACGACTGCCCGTAGCGTTCGGCACGTTACGACCGCGCGGGAGCCCTTGGGCGAACCCCCTGGCGGAGGCACCGATGCTCGTACTCGTGTGGATGCTGGCCTGCGGCACGTCCGAGCCGCCGGCGACCCTGGGACCACCGACCCCCGCCACCCCCTCGACGACCCCGACGGCCGACACCGGCTCTACCGCTGGCCTTCCGACGGCCGACACGGCCACGCTGCCTGGGGTCGACGGCTGGGGTCCGGTCGTCGAGGGAGACGCGCTGTGGGTTCGGGTGCCCACCGGCTCGGCCACCCGGGTCGAGGCATGGTTCTACGCCGAGCCCATGGCCGCCACCCCCGCGCTCACCGTGCCCCTCGACCGGGTCGCGGGGGGCTTCGCAGGCAGCGTCTCCCTCGCCGAGCTCGACGCCGCCGGGGTGACCGACCTGTGGTACGGGCTGCGCGCCTGGGGGCCCAACTGGCCCCACGACCCCAGCTGGGAGCCGGGCTCTGACGCGGGCTTCGTCGCCGACGTCGACAGCGAGGGCCACCGGTTCAACCCGAACAAGCTGCTGGTCGACCCCTTCGCCCGCGAGCTGTCCCACGACCCCCCTGCCGACTGGTCGCCGTTCACCTCCGGCGAGCACCGCCTCGTCGACAGCGGTCCCATCGCGCCCAAGGGGCTGGCCTTCCGCGAGCCCTTCGCACCGGCACAGGCGGGGCCCGGCACGTCACTGCGCGACACGGTGGTCTACGAGGTCCACCTCCGCGGCTTCACCATGCAAGACCTTTCGGTGCCGGAAGGCCTGCGTGGCACCTACGCGGGCGCTGCCCTCAAGGCGCCCTACCTCGCCGACCTCGGGGTCACCGCAGTCGAGTTCCTGCCGGTGGCCGAGACCTTCAACGACGGCAACGACGACGACCCCGACAGCGCGGACGGCGACAACTACTGGGGCTACAGCACGCTGGCCTACTTCGCCCCCGACCGGCGCTTCGCTGCCGACCAGGCCCCCGGCGGGCCCACCGCCGAGTTCCGCGCCATGGTCGATGCCTTCCACGCCGAGGGCATCGAGGTGCTGGTCGATGTCGTCTACAACCACACCGCCGAGGGGGGCACCTGGGGCGACCCCGACACCGCGCCGCTGCTGTCGTGGCGGGGCCTCGACAACCCCGGCTTCTACCAGCTCGACGGGCCTTCCGGCTACCGCAGCGACAACGGCGTCGGCCCCAACCTGAACATGACCAGCGAGGCCACCCAGGCGGTGGTGCTCGACAGCCTGGTGTGGTGGAGCGACACCCTCGGGGTCGACGGCTTCCGCTACGATCTGGCCCCCATCCTCGGCAATGGCTGTGCCGCCAGCTGCTTCGAGTGGGCCGTCGACGACCCGGGCAACCTGGTGAACCGCATCGACGCCGAGGTCGACGCCAAGCACATCGCCGAGCCGTGGGGGGCCACCGGCGAGGCCTACCAGGCGGGGCACTTCCCGGGCGACTGGGCCGAGTGGAACGACAGCTTTCGCGACCACACCCGCCGCGACCTCAACCGCCTCGACGAGGAGGTCGTCACCCTGGGCACCCTCGCCGACCTGTGGAGCGGCTCCTGGTCGCGCTTCGGCGACGACGGCCGCGAGCCCTGGCACTCGGTGAACTTCGTCACGGCCCACGATGGCTTCACCCTGCACGACCTGGTGACCTGCAACGAAAAGAACAACGACCAGGCCTGGCCCTACGGCCCGTCGGATGGGGGCAGTGACTACAACCTGGGCTGGGATCAAGACGGCGATCCGGCCGCTCAGCGTCGGGCGGCCCGCACGGCCATGGCGCTGCTGACGCTGTCGGCCGGGGTGCCGATGCTGCTGGGGGGCGACGAGTTCCTGCGCACTCAGCGGTGCAACAACAACACCTACAACCTCGACAGTGAGGGCAACTGGCTGTCGTGGGACCACGATCCAGATCAGCAGGCGTTCACGGCCTTCACGCGGGCGCTGCTGCAGATCCGAGCCGCCCACCCACAGCTGCGGCCCGAGACCTGGCGCCCCGCCGGCGAGGTCACCTGGTACGCCGACGACGGCAGCGTCGCGACCCCCGACTACCTCGACGCCACCGACAAGCACGCCCTCGCCGTGCAGCTCGGCGACCTGTACATCGCCTACAACGGCTGGCGCGACCCGGTGGCCTTCCAGCTGCCGCCGACGCCCAGCGGCGGGCCCTGGCACCTGGTGGTCGACACCGCCCCCTGGCTCGAGGGCGACGGCAACGTCGTCGACCCAGCGACACCGCTGCCCGATGCGACCTACGGGCTCGACGGCAGGGCGCTCGTGGTGCTCAGCGACGGCCCCTGAGCAACCTCAGCGATCCTTGGCTCCGAGCCGCCCGATGGCGACCCACACCAGCAGCGCCGCCAGCACCCCGAACGCGCCGAAGCCCCGGGCGTTGGCCCAGGCCATCGGCCCCTCCGGTGCCGGGAACAGCTCGAGCTCGAAGAAGGCCAGGGTGGCGCCCAGCACGCCGATGAGCGCGGCCCCGGCGATGAGGCCCGAGCTGAACAGGATGCCGACCTCGCGGCGATGGTCGACCTCGTCGGTCGAGGACACCCGCTCCACCAGCCAGCGCACCAGCCCGCCCGCCATGATCGGGGTCGCCAGGTGGATGGGCAGGTACAGGCCCACGGCGAAGGCGAGGGTGGGAAGGCCCATGATCTCCACGGCGAAGGCCATGGCTGCGCCGATGCCCACCAGGGCCCACGGCAGGTTGCCGTCGAGGACTCCGTCGATGACCAGGCGGATGAGGTTGGCCTGGGGCGCCTTGAACGCCCCCGACACGATGGGCTCCTCGAACAGGGTGAGGACCGTGCTCATCGCGAGGGCCGCCGCTGTGACGCCGACGATCTCGGCGAGCTGCTGGTTGCGTGGCGTGGCCCCGACCAGGAATCCGGTCTTGAGGTCTTGGCTGGTGTCGCCGGCGATGGCGGCGGCGATGCACACCAGCGCCCCGATGGTCAGCACCGCCACCTTGGCCTCGTCGGGGGCGTAGGCGCCGCCGAACAGCAGAGCGCACAGCAGCACCGTGGCGATGGTCATCCCGCTGATCGGGTTGGACGAGCTTCCGATGAGTCCCACGATCCGGGAGCTCACGGTGACGAAGAAGAAGGCGAAGACCACCACGCTGGCGCCGGCCAGCAGGCCCAGCGAGCCACCCGACCCCGCCATCAGCGGGAGGAAGGCGACCAGCAGCCCGATGATGACCAGGCTGGCCGCCACGACGGCCAGCGACAGCTCGTGCTCGGTGCGCCGGATGGCGGTGCCGGCGCCTTGCCGCAGCGCGCCCACGGCGAGGCGGAAGCTCTCGATCAGCACCGGGGTGCTCTTCACCAGGGTGAACAGGCCCCCGAAGGCCACCCCGCCGGCGCCGATGTACCGCAGGTAGCGGTTCCAGATCTCGAAGGGCCCCATCTGCGCGATGGGGGTGCTCACCTCGGGGGCCACGACGGCCTCGCCGCCGAAGGCGTAGATCAGCGGGATGATCACCAGCCAGCCGACGGCGCCGCCGCCGAGCATCACGCCGGCGACCTTGGGGCCGATGATGTAGCCGACGCCCAGCAGCTCGGCGGTGACGTCGGCGCCGGCGGAGGTGCGGTAGCCGCCGCGGTCGATGGCGACGTCGGGCTCTTCGGGGAACAGGTGACCGAAGCGCTGCAGGGCCGTGTAGAGCATGCCTGCTGCCATGCCGCCGAACAGCAGCTGTGCCTGCGAGCCGCCGGCCTGGGCGGCGACCTGCACCTCGGCGCAGGCCGTGCCCTCCGGGTAGCTGAGGGTGCCGTGCTCCTGCACGATGAGGAAGCGGCGCAGCGGGATCATGAAGAACACGCCCAGCAGCCCGCCGAGCAGGGCGAGGGGGAAGATCGGCCAGAAGCCGGGAGCCTGCCCCCACAGGAACAGCACCGGTAGGGTGAAGATGACCCCGGCGGCCAGCGACTCCCCAGCTGAGCCGACCGTCTGCACGATGTTGGTCTCGAGCAGCGTGCCCGAGCGCATCGCCTTGAACGCGGCGACGCCGATGACAGCGGCGGGGATGGAGGCCGACACGGTGAGGCCGACCTTGAGCCCGAGGTAGGCGTTGGCGGCGCCGAACACGATGCCGACCAGCGCCCCCACGACCAGGGAGCGGACCGACAGCTCGGTCATCACGTGATCGTCGGGGACCACCGGGGGATAGCGCTCGCCCTCGGGGAGGGGCGCGTAGGCCTCGGGGGGGAGCTGGTAGTGCAGATCGTCGTCAGGCATGGTCCACCTCCCTCGCGGGTGATGGGCGTGTATGGCATTCCGGACGAGCGCGCTGCGGGTTGCGGCACTGCTGGCGGGATGCTCGGACCCGGCAGCCGGCCCTTCGCGGACTCACTGCGAGCGTACGTGGCGTTTTGTCGGGTCGAATCGGGGGGTCCCCCTGATTCGACCTCCCGGCTACGGGTTGCCGGGGGGCTCCGCCCCCTCTCGACCCCCGGAGCGCGACCT
>CBDUIC010000064.1:0-43232 GCA_965367245.1 uncultured bacterium
GACCGCGACGTGCGTGGCGGTCGGCAGCGTCGGGTTGGGCGTGGTGCGCGTCGTGGTGGCGGAGGGGAGGTTGAGTCGGCGACCCCACGGCTGGCGGGTCCGAACATCCCGCTACGGGTCAACGGGTGCTCTGCCCCCGGCACCCCCGCTGGCCTGCGGCCAGACCGCGACGTGCTGGGGCGAGCACTGGCGGGGCTACCGGCACGTGTACGAATCTCTTAGAACGCCTGAGTCATTCGTACATACACCTCGGGAATGGCGCTGTGCTCGATCTCCTCGAGGCCTCGCCACGACAGCGGCCAGCCGAACGTAGCCCCGAGGGCGGTCTGCTCTGCCCCCAGCAGATCACCGACCCCCATGATCCCGGCGGTCACCCCCGACGCGGTCACGGGCTCGCCACCCACCCTCGCCAGCGTGGCCTCGAAGCCGCCGGTCAGCTGCAGCTCGGTCCCCCAGAACAACAGAAAGGGCACGCTCCAGTTTCGGATGGGCGCCCACCGATACTCCAGCGCGACGATCCCCCGCTCGGTAGCCAGCTCCGCACACGGAGTGCCCTCCTCGGTGGGGCAGGCGGGCAGCACGGGGATCGAGCGCATGGCCCCCTCGCCACCCAGCGTCAGCAGCCGATGGGGGACCGTGCTCCGCGCGACCGCACCGCTCAGCCGCGTCGCGACGACGACCCGCGGCGACAGCCCCCCGAGCATCACGATGCTTCCCGCGCTCCCTACCCACCGCTCGGCCGTCCCGGGCACGACCCCGCCGTACACGGCGGCCCCGACCCGCTCACCGCTGGTGGGGAAGTCGTGCGACACCCGCGTGTCCCACCGCCACGACAGGGCGAGGTCGGTCGCCACCCGCACGCCGTCGGTGGCCGCGAACCGCGGGTCGAGCACGCTGCCGCTCCCGCCGAGTCGCACGGCGTGGCGCCGGGAGAAGCCATCGACCAGCGGCCCCACCTTCCAGGTGTGCCCGACCCCGGCACGGATCAGATCCGAGCGGCTGTTCGACAGGGTGCCCGACCAGATGTGACGGGTGTCGTACTGGCGGCGAAGGGAGGCCCACAACGCCCCGTAGACCTGCCCACGACGCAGGTTCAGGGTGCTGATCCATCCGGCGGCGGTGACGGTGTAGCGCGGCGGCCAGGTGTCGCCGGCCCGGCTGCGCTGCCGCAGGTGCCCCTCGGGATCGAGGGCGACCCGTCGCGGGGGCTCGGTGAGGGGGACCTCGGTCACGCCCGGCGGCGCGAACAGGGTGCGGTCGTCGCCGTCGATGCGCAGCACCACGACCTCGGGCGCGCTGTCGGCCGGCGCGACCCGGGTGAGCGACACCGCGGCGTCGGTGACCTCGAGCTGGTAGTCCTGCCGGGGAGGCAGCGCTCGCAAGGCCGGAACGAGCCCGGGAAGATCGGGCAGGGCCTCGGCCAGAGGGATGCCCTGCTGCAACGCTTCCGCTACCTGCAGCGCGGTGCCGTCGCCGAAGCGGTCGTCGAGACGCGCCGCCGCGACGGTGCCCGGCACGCTGGGGCGCAGCACCTCGCCGATGTCGTCGCGCACGGGGTCGCCGGGCCACGTGAGGTCGAGGACCTCGCTGTAGAAGGCCATGCGCCGGCTCGACAGCAGGCCCTGCACCTGGGGCACCCACGCGAACACGCCGAGGAGCTGGCGGGCATCGACGGCGTCGAGGGCCACGGCATGCTGCTGCGACAGGCCGGCGGCCTGCAGCTCCCGGAGGAAGAAGTCGGCCTGGCCCGACCACGCCGCGCCGATGCCCCGGCTGACGGGCAGACGATGGGCGAACTGCAGGCCGGGGGTCAGCCGATACGCCCGGTCCGACACGTAGGCGAGCCCCGCCCCGGGCCGCACGAGACGGCGCCGCAGCGGGCCCTCCACGGCGACCCCGTCGAGGGTCCCGGGCCAGGTAGCGAGGTCGTGGGACAGCTCGCGGACCAGGCGCTTGCGGGGGTGGCCTCGCGTGAGCAGGGTCCCACGAGGGAGCTCGGTGACCACGCCGCGGCGCACGACGGCGAGGCTGGCGCGGTCGGCTCGGCCTTCCCACGACAGGGCGTCGGTGGCCACCGTGTCGGCGAGGGCGCCGGTGGTGCCGTCGGGGAGGCGCACGTGCACGACCCAGTCGACGACGGGCAGGCCCTCGGGGGTGGGGTGCCAGCCGCCGTTGGCGAACAGACCGTGGGAGGTAGCCCCCAGCGCGCCGAACCGGCGGGGGAGGGTGGCCTCGAAGTGCAGCACCCCGTCGGCGTCGGTCGTCCAGCGCACGTGGCCGCGGTTGGGGGGGCCCGGGAAGGTGCGAAAGCCGTTGAGATCGTCGCCCGGCTCGGGCAGCAGGGACAGCGGATCTACGAACGCGGTGTCAGCAGGTAAGCCCGAAGATGTGAGGGTACCGCGTACGTGGCGCAGGTCGGCGTCGACCTCGGCTTCGAGGGTCAAGGTCGCCGCGGTCGCGGCCAGGCACCCCAGCAGGGCGGTGAACACTCAGAAGGTGTAGCCCAGCCCGGTGGACACCTCGGGGACGGTGGCGGGCGCCCAGCTGGCAGAGATGCGCAGGTGCACGCCGCCCGAGGTGAACTGCGTGCCGAAGCCGAGCCGTGGCAGCACCAGTGGTGCCGCGAACTCTTCGGTGTCGCTGCGCTGGAAGCGGATGGCCCCGATGGCCTCCGCCGTCTCTTCGTCGAGGACCGCGTTGGCCGACACCCGCATGGTGGTGAAGTTCAGCCAGGGGCTGATCTGGCCGTTGTTGACGCCGGGGATGCGGCCTACGGGGTAGGTCGAGCCCAGGGTGACACCGAGGTCGAGGGTGGACACGTCGAGCTCGTCGTTGCCTACCAGGCCCGCGTAGCCGAGCTGCAGGGTGACGTCGGGGATGGGCTTGTAGCCTTCGAACACCGCAACCCGGCCGTAGCCGGACAGCAGGCCCTGGGAGCTGCCGCCAATCCACCCGGCCGTCATGCCCAGCTCGGTGGACAGGGGCAGGCCCTTGCGCACGGTGAAGGTGGGGACGAGGTGGTAGGGGGTGGCGTCTTCGTCGACGTGGGCGCGATCCCACGGGGAGGGCTCGCCCTTGCGGTCGACGGCCTCGGTCATCACGAACTGGGCGCCGGCATCGAAGGCGAAGCCGTGGGTGCCCAGCGTCTCGGCGGGGAGCATGGGCTTGTTGGCGACCAGGGTGCCCATCTCCTGCACCAGGGTGCGGTAGCTGTCGCCGAGCAGCTCCTCGTCGAGGATGGTCTGCCCGTCGTGCTCGGTCATGCCGGACAGCACTACGTCTTCGGGCCACTTGGCGTGGGCGGACGACGCCAGGAGCAGGGCAGGGGCCAGGAGCAGCCAGGGACGCACGGACGACCTCTCGGAGGGCTGCACGTTAGCGTGAACGAGGGGCTGCTGACAACGCCCAGCGCGCCGGGATACCCCGCCCTCCCTGCGACGGAGTCCCCCATGTCTGATGTCACCGCGATGCTCCAGCCGGCGGCCACCCAGGTTCGCGACCCCTTGTCGGGCCGTAGCGTGTGGCTGGCTGGCATGGTCAAGAACGCTCGGCCCAAGGGGGAGACCGACCTGGTGTTCGATCTTCACTTCGAGGCGGCTCACACCGTCGAGCAGCGCCAGCAGATCACCAGCGACCTGGAGGCCCGGCTGCGCCACCTCGGCTTCGAGGGCAAGGTGTTCGCGATGCCCGCGGGCCACCCCCCGCGGCGCGGCGGCACACCGAGTCCCAAGAAAGAAGACCCGGTGAAGGGGATGTCGGGGCCGGGGATGCAGCCCCACGGTGGGCCCATCCAGAAGAAGCCCCTGGAGGGGGTGAAGCACCTGATCGCGGTGGCGAGCGGCAAGGGGGGTGTGGGCAAGTCGACGGTGGCCAGCAACCTGGCGGTGGCGCTGGCGAAGCGCGGCCTGCAGGTGGGGCTGATGGATGCCGACATCTACGGTCCCAGCGTGCCCACGATGATGGGCGCCTCGGCGCGGCCGATGGTGGATCCGGAGCGAAAGCGGATCCTGCCGGTGGAGGCCCACGGGGTTCGCTGCCTGTCGATGGGCCAGCTGGTCGATCCGACCGAGGCGATGATCTGGCGCGGGCCGATGGTGATGGGCGCGGTGCGGCAGTTCCTGCAAGACGCCGACTGGTCGGGCATCGACTACCTGATCATCGACCTGCCCCCCGGAACGGGCGACGCCCAGCTGACGCTGATCCAGGCGGTGGAGCTGTCGGGGGCAGTGATCGTCACGACCCCCCAGGAGGTGGCGCTGGCCGACGCGGTGCGGGGCATCACGATGTTCCGCAAGCTCGACGTGCCGCTGCTGGGCCTGGTGGAGAACATGGCGTGGTACGAGCTGCCCGACGGCGAGCGCGACTACATCTTCGGGCAGGGCGGCGGGCTGCGCATCGCCGAGACCTACGACACCGAGGTGCTGGGGCAGATCCCGCTGCGAAGCCAGGTGCGGATCTGTGGCGACAGCGGCACGCCGGTGGCGCTGTCGAGCGACCCGGTGGCCGCGGCCTTTGACAAGGTGGCGGCGCGCCTGGTGGAAAAGGTGCCCGTGTGACGCTTCCGGTGGCCATCGAGGGGGCCGAGCGCCCTACGAGCGGCCCGCTGGTGGACCGGTTCGGTCGGGTGCACACCTACGTGCGGGTGAGCGTGACCGACCGGTGCAACTACCGCTGCACCTACTGCATGCCCGAGCAGGGCCTCGACTGGATGCCCAGGGCCCACCTGCTCACCTACGAGGAGATCACCCGCATCGTCGGGGCGATGGCGCGGATGGGCGTGCGCAGGGTCCGCCTCACGGGGGGCGAGCCCACGATTCGCAGCGGGATCGAGCGCCTGGTGGCGTCGCTGCGCGCCCTGCCGGGAGTCGACGATCTGGCGATGACCACCAACGCCCACCTGCTGGCGAGCAAGGCCGAGGGGCTGGCGGCGGCCGGGCTGGTGCGCCTCAATGTGTCCCTCGACGCAGTCGATGCCGAGGTGTTCCGCACGGTCACCCGAGGGGGCGATCTGCAGCGGGTGCTGGCGGGGATCGACGCGGCGGTGGCGGCGGGGCTCACGCCGGTGAAGATCAACGCGGTCATCGTGCGGGGCCTCAACGAGGCCCAGGTGCCCGCCATGGTGGAGCACTTCGCGGCCTATGGCGATGCTGTCGAGGTGCGGTTCATCGAGTACATGCCCTTCGGCGGGGTGAGCGAGCGCAAGCAGCACGTGCCCGCCGCCGAGATGCGAGCCATGCTTCCCCCCCTCGAGCCCCTCGGGCGCGGGCAGGGCGGGCCTGCGGTGCGCTACCGGCTGGCGTCGGGGCAGGTGGTGGGCTTCATCTCGCCGATCACCGAGCACTTCTGCGAGGCCTGCAACCGGCTTCGTCTTCAGGCCGACGGCCACCTGCGCACCTGCCTGTCACGCGACAAGACGCCGTCGCTTCGCGACCTGCTCCGCTCGGGCGCCGACGACGCCACCCTCGAGCAGGCGCTGCGCACGATGGTGTGGCAGAAGGTGGCGGGTCATCAGGCCCATCTCGACGAGGGCTTTCGCGCCTTCGAAGGGGTGATGACGCGTGTTGGGGGCTAGGAGGCTGTTGGCCTTTTCCCGCCGCCATGAGCCGCCGCTGTGATATCGTGCCGGCCCATCGACCGGGCCCGCCGCCTTCCTGAGAAAAGGACGCCACACCATGCTTCCGACCGACGAGTACCTGAGCAAGGATGAGCTTGAGACCCTCAAGAAGGGCCTCGAAGAGCAGCTCGAGTCGCTGATGTCGCAGTCCCGTGACGCCGTGCGCGCCGTGACGGAGGTGCGTGAGAACGACGCAGACCCGCTGGATTTGGCTGTGACGGAGTCCAACCGCGACTTCACGCTGCGGCTGGCCGATCGCGAGCGGCGCCTGCTGGCGAAGATCCGCTACGCCCTCGAGCGGATGAACCAGGGCGAGTACGGCGCGTGCGAGTCGTGCGGGGAGCCCATCACCTTCAGCCGGCTGATGGCTCGGCCCGTGGCCACGCAGTGCATCGACTGCAAGACGGAAGCCGAGCAGGTGGAGTCGCGCAAGCGGGTGTTCTAGGCGCCTCGGCGCGCACGCTACTCGGCGCCGAGGGCTTGCTCGACGGCCTGGCGCACCTCTTCGATGGGTGCATGCCAGGCCTCGCCGCCGCTCCGCCAGCGAAGCTCCACCGTGCCCTGCTGCAGGCCGCGGTCGCTCACGACCACCCGCAGCGGGATGCCGCGCAGGTCGGCCTCGGCGAGCTTGACGCCTGGGCTGACCTTGCGCCGGTCATCGTAGAGCACCTCGATCCCCGCCGCCCGTAGGGTGCGGTAGGCGCTGTCGGCTGCCTCCCGCGCGGGGGCCTTGCGCGCCATCGCGACGAGCATCACCTGGAAGGGCGCGACGGCGGCGGGCCAGCGCAGGCCGTGCTCGTCGTGGTGGGCCTCGGCGAGGCAGGCGAGCAGTCGCCCGACGCCGATGCCGTAGCTTCCCATCACGATGGGCCGCTCCCGGCCGGTCTCGTCGAGGAAGGTGGCGCCGGCTGCCTCGCTGTAGCGGGTGCCGAGCTGGAAGATGTTGCCGACCTCGACGCCGCGGGCGTGGCGGAGGGGGGCGGCGCACTGCGCGCACTGCGCACCCTCGGGGGCCATGGCGATGCAGCCGGTGTGATCGGGCTGGTAGTCGCGGCCGCACCGGGTGTGCCGCAGGTGCATGCCCTCTTCGTTGGCGCCGGCCACCAGGGAGGGGGCGGCGACCACGGCGTCGTCGGCCACCACCACGACGGCTCCGCGGGCCAGGCCGATGGGGCTCGCGTAGCCGGCGACGGCTCCGGTGGCGGCGACCTCGGCGGGCTCGGCGGGCCGCAGGGCAGAGGCGCCGATCCGGCTCGCGACCGCCACGTCGTTGGCCTCCATGTCGCCGCGCACCAAGGCCATGACCACCTCGTCGGCGTGGTCTTCGTCAGCGAACGACGCGGTATACAGCACGACCTTCGCCGTGTGCTCGGCGCCGATGCCCAGGAAGGTGGCGAGCTCGGCGATGGTGCGGGCGCCAGGGGTGGCGACCGGCTCGATGGGCTGCTCGGCGCCCTCAGCTACCGGCACGGTGAACCGGGCGACCTCGCGGTTGGCCGCGTAGCCGCAGCCGTCGCACAGCACGAGGTGGTCTTCCCCGGTGTCGCTGAGGAACATGTACTCGCGGGCGGCGTGCCCCCCCATCACCCCGGTGTCGCTGTCGACCCAGACCACCGGCAGCCCGCAGCGCTCGAAGATGCGCAGGTAGGCGTCGTGGTGCGCGTCGTAGGAGGCCTGCAGGCCATCTTGGTCACGGTCGAGGGAGTAGCTGTCTTTCATGACGAACTCCCGCGTGCGCAGCAGCCCGCCGCGGGGGCGAGGCTCGTCGCGGAACTTCGTCTGCAGCTGGTAGACGGTCATCGGTAGCTGCCGGTAGGAGTGGACCTCGGTGGCGGCGTGCCACGCCACGACCTCTTCGTGGGTGATCGCGAGGGCCAGATCGCCCCCCTTGCGGTCGACGAAGCGGACCATCTCGGGCCCGACGCTGCTCCAGCGACCGCTCGCCTGCCACACCTCAGCGGGGTGCACCACGGGAAGCGACAGCTCCTGGGCACCCAGGGCATCCATCTCTTCGCGGAGGATGGCCTCGATGCGGCGAAGGCTGCGCCAGGCCAGGGGCAGCGCGCTGTAGATCCCCGCCCCCAGCGGGCGCACGTAGCCGGCACGCAGCAGCAGCTGATGGCTGATCAGGTCTGCGTCGGCGGGACTCTCCTTGAGGGCCGAACCGAACAGGCTCTCGACACGCACGCTCACCTCCCGTCGGGGGGGGACCCCTCCAGCGCCTCTCGACGCCGACGGACCGTGCGCGCGACCAGGCGCCGCTCTCGCAGGCTGCCCAGCACCCCGGCGCCCCCACTAACCAGAGGGGGGACCCAGCCCCAGGCCAGCAGGGCGACCCACGGCACCCCCCAGTAGGCGACGCTGGCGCCGCGCACGGAGGCGCCGACCTCCAGCGCACCGACCGCTGCGGCGGTGGCGACGAGGTAGCCGAGCAGCCACCGCCTGGCGGGCTCGGGGTGACCTGACCAGCCGTGCACCAAGCTGCCCGCGCACACGAGCACCGACAGCAGCGCATGCCCGGGGATCAACAGCACGGCCGTGGGCGCAGACAGCGCCAGGAAGGGGAGCAGCAGGCCGGTGAGGGCGGCGAGGCTGGCGAGGAGCCGGCCCACCTCAGCCGGGCGGCAAGAGCGGGGGCAGGGCCCCGGGCTCGGGCTCGGGCAGCGCCGGTGGCTCCTTGCTCAGCAGCTCGGGGGCGACCCAACCGAAGCCTCCCTTCACGAACACCCGCACCATGCCCTCGTGCTCGGCGACGACCTGCACGGCATCGCGCGCCACCAGCGGCACGCCCTTGAGATCGTCACGGTCGATGAAGCGCTGGGTGTCGGTGTCTTGCACCACGAAGCGAATGTCGAGCTGCATCTGCGGGGCAGCCGGGGCTGCAGGTGCTTGAGCCAGGGCAGGGCTCGCGACCGACATCAGCAGGGCAGCAACCAGACAGCGCATGGGACCTCCGGAGCAGGCCCCCTATTCCGACTTGCCCGACCCGAACAGGCGCACGCGCACGCCGTCTTCACGGAGCAGCTTGCGCACGCCGTCGCGATCGAAGCCCTCCAGGCCGTCGAGCACGCCCTGCAGACTGTCGGTCGCGCCGTCGAGCTCGCCGAGGAGCTGCCGCGCATCGGCGAGGGTGGCCCGCGCTTCCTCGACGGTCTCCGGGAGCGGCTCGGAGGCGGACTCGAGCTGCACGAGCACCCGGTCGGCGCGGGCGATCAGGCCCTGTGCCTCCCGCCCACGGGCCTGGAGCACGGCGAGGGTGGCCCGCCCCTCGCCGACGGCGGCGTCGGCGTCGCGGAGCAGGGGGTCGAGCCGCTCGGTGGCCACCGCGACATTGTCGAGGGCCTGCTCGGCGTCGGCCAGCATGCGGGCGAGGAGCTCGGGGTCGTCTTCCAGGGCGCCGGCGAGGCCCGAGGTGGCCCGTGCCAGGACTTCGGGGTCGACCGCGGCGAGGAGGGGGGTGAGCACGGCCACCAGCTCGTCGATCTCGTACTGCTGCCCCACATCGGGCAGCTCGGTGCCCTCGGCCAGGGGCTCGCCCTGCCCCAGGCTCAGGGCGAGGTATTTCTCGCCCAGGAGCGAGCGGGCACGTACCTGCACAGCCGCCCCGCTGCGGAGCACGACGTCGTCGTCGACCTCGAAGCGGATCGTGGCCTTGCCCTCATCGAGATCGAGGCCGGTGACCTTGCCTACCTCGACGCCCTGCACCGACACCAGCGACCCGGTCGCCAGACCTGCCGCATCCTCGATGGGGGCATGGAACGCCGCGGTGCCGCCCCACCCACGCATGCCACCGAGGGTGACCGCGAGGGTGGCCGTGACCACCGCGGCCACCACCATCAGGCAGCCCACACCGACTTGTTGCTTGCGGCTCACCCCGACGTGCCCTCGTCGTCGTCGCTGGCCTCGGGCGCCGCAGTCTCTGCGGGGGCCGAGGGCGCTTCCATGCGCTCGGCGAGAGGCTTGAGCGACACGCTGATCTCGAGGGAGTGGCTGGTCATGAGGTCGAGGAGGTCTTCCTTGAGCTTGAGCTCCGACAGGTAGTTGCGCACCTCCCTCGCCGTGAGCCTCACCGCCTCGGTCTTGGCCTTGTCAGAGGTGGAGAGCACGGCGTAGAGCAGGTCTTTCGTGTCTTCGGCGAGCTCCCGCCGATCCATCAGGCGACGCGCCAGGCGGACCACCCGGTTGGGCTGCCGCTCTTCGGTGCTCTGCGGCTCCAGATCGTCCGCGTCATCGATGGGCTCGTCACCGGCCATGGCATGCCTCCGCGCCGCGCGTCGTGGCCCCGCCGTAACGCGACCGGATAGCTGTGGTCGATGGTCGATCGGTTGGCACGGCTGGGGGCGTTCGGTGGCTTCGCGGCGCGCGTGCTGTGGCGCACCGTGACCCCGCCGTGGGAGATCGACGCGATGGCCGTTCAGCTGTGGTCGCTGTGGTGGCGCTGCCTGCTGCCGGTGCTGGCGACGACTACGCCCCTGGGCATGGTGATGGCCCTGCAGGGCCTGCAGATCTTCGATCTGTACGGCGCGCAGCGGCTGCTGTCCCCCCTGGTGAGCGTCGCGACCTTCCGCGAGCTGTCGCCGGTGCTCGCCTCGGTGTTGGTGGCGGCCCAGGGGGGTTCGTCGTTCGCCGCGGAGCTGGGCGCGATGCGGATCCGCGAGGAGCTCGACGCGACGGAGGTGATGGGGATCGATGCCATCCGGGTGCACGTCGTGCCGCGCTTCGTCGCCGTGGTCATCGCCTGCCCGCTGCTCAACCTCGCCGGGTCGCTGGGAGGCATCGTCGGGGGCTACGTGTCGGCGGTGCTCCTCAAGGGCGAGACCTCCGGGCTGTACTGGGCGAACCTGTGGCTGATGACCCGCCCGATGGACCTATGGGGCGGCTTCATCAAGGCGGCCACCTTCGGTGCGATCATCGGGATGGTGGCCTGCTACTTCGGCTTTCATGCCCGTGGGGGGGCCCCGGGCGTGGGCCGGGCGGTCAACGACACGGTCGTGATCAGCGCGACCGCCTTCATCGTGGTCAACTACTTCCTCACCTCGGCGATGTTCGGGGCCATCGGATGACGGCCTTCCTCGCCAAGCTGGGCTCGTTCGGGCTGTTCGTCTCGTCGGTCGCCCGGGCCTCGGTGAGCAACCCGCCCCCCGTCACCCGCACCGTCGAGGAGGCCTACCGGATTGGGGTGCAGAGCCTGCCGATCCTGCTGATCGTGTCGGTGTTCGTCGGCACCAACCTCGCCGTGCAGGGTAGCAACGCCTTCGCCCAGCTGGGCGGGCAGTCGATGGTCGGCACCTTCGTGGCGCTGGCGGGGGTGCGGGAGATGGCGCCGATCATGGTCTCGAGCATGGTGGCCGCGAAGGCGGGCACCGAGATGGCCTCGCAGATCGCGGTGATGCGCATCCAGGAGCAGATCGACGCCCTCGAGGTCATGGCCATCGACCCCTACTGGTTCCTGGTGACTCCACGCATGCTCGGCATCCTGCTGGTGCTCCCCGCCCTCACGATGATCAGCGTCGCCGCGATGCTGCTGTCGGCCTGGGGCGTGGCGGTGTGGCAGCTGGGGCTCAACGGAAGCGACTTCATCGCGCAGTGCGCGCAGACGACGCAGGGGGCCGACCTGTTCTTCGGGGTGATCAAGTCGTTCGTCTTCGCAGTGATCATCTGCCTGGTCAGCTGCTTCTACGGCTACACGAGCCCCAAGGGGGCCAAGGGGGTCGGCGAGGCGACGAACGCGGCGGTGGTCGTGTCGGCCGTCGTGTGCGCGGTCCTCAACTACCTGCTGTCGGAGCTGTTGTACGGATGAATGTGCCTGACCCGATCATCCGCCTCGTCGACGTCTACAAGGCCTTCGGAAGCCTCGTAGTGCTCGACGGGGTGACGATGCCCATCGCCCGGGGCAAGACCACCACGCTGCTGGGAGCCAGCGGCAGTGGCAAGTCGGTGCTGCTCAAGCACATCGTGGGGCTGCTGGAGCCCGACGCAGGCGAGGTGTGGGTGGGGGATGTCGACATGGCGAAGGCCAATGCGCGACAGAAGCTCGCGGTGCGCAAGCGCTTCGGGATGCTGTTTCAGCACGGCGCGCTGTTCGACAACCTCACGGCCGGCGACAACGTGGCCTTTCCCCTGGTCTACCACTCCAGCAAGTCGGCAGCGGAGCGCCGCGAGGTGGCGATGGAGAAGCTGCGCCTCGTGGAGCTGGAAGACTTCTACGACACCCCCACCTCGTCGCTATCGGGGGGGCAGCGCAAGCGGGTCGGGCTGGCCCGGGCCATCGTGATGGAGCCCGAGGTCGTGCTGTTCGACGAGCCCAACAGCGGGCTCGACCCGGTGACGAGCGCCACCATCGACGAGCTGATCCGCAGGATGCAGCGGCAGCTGGGCATCACCTTCATCATCATCACCCACGACATTGTGCAGGCCGTGGCGGTGTCGGACTGGATCGGCATGCTGCACAAGGGCAAGCTGCTGGAGTACGCCACCACCGAGGGGTTCGTGGCCACCCGTCACCGCGTGGTGCGCGAGTTCATGGCCCGCTACATCGACGTGCCCCCGCTGCCCGACGACGAGCTGCTCGACCCCTGAGGTCAGGTCTCGGTGACCGGCACCGACACCCGGTAGCGCCCGGCGGGGAGCGGCAGCCGCTTGGCGGCACGGCTCAGGCAGCCGGCGAGCACGGGGTGGGTGGACCGCACCTGCACATGGGGCGTCGACATGCCTGGGGTGCGCTCGAGGGTGAGCAGGGCAGGGTGCTCGGACTGGCGCACGGGGAGCCGTCGGTAGGGCGTGAGGCAGCGCTGCACCGCAGGGTGCGAGGCGACGGCCTCTGCGAGGGGGGCGTGGCCCGCGCTCGCCGAGGCGTGGTCGGCGTAGTCGATGGGCACGGGGGCCAGTGCGAAGCCCACCTGGGCGGCTGCCATGGCCGACACGCTGGCGACGACCGCGCGGCGCCACCAGCGGCGTGCGGTGGACCCAGCGGGCGCTGGCTCGGGGGGCGCGGCCTCGGCCGGCGGAGGGGCAGGGGACGGCAGCTGGGGGAAGTGCGCCTGCAGCAAGGCCTCGAGGGCTTCGTCGTCGGCTGTGGGGTCGCTGGGTGCGGTCGGCTCGCAGCGCAGGTGCTGCCGCAGGCCGGTGCCGAGGTCGAGGGCGTCGTAGCCCTGCACGAGAGGGGCCAGCAGCAGCAGGCGGCCGTCACGAAGCACGGCTCCGCCGCATCGGGGGCAGGGTTGCTCCAGATCCGCGTGATCGACCAGGGGGTGTTCGCAGGCGCCACAGTGCATGCCGAGCCTCTTCTTGTAGGGTATCGGACCGCGCGGCACCCCGATGAGTTCCCAGGAGTTTCGATGGCGACGATCGTGCTGGCAGGCGGCGGGACGGGGGGCCACGTGTACCCGGCCATCGCCATCGGCGACGAGCTCAAGCGGCGAGGCCACGAGGTGCTCTACTACGGCGATGCCGGCCGTATCGAAGCCCGGGTGGCCCCCGAGCGGGGCTACCGCTTCCGGGCCATCGAGGCGCTGCAGTACCCACGCGGCGGGCTGATCGGGAAGCTGCGGTTCGGGCTGGGGCTGCTGGGGGCCGTGTGGAAGGCGCGGCGTCCGCTCCAGGAGGACTCCGTCGACGCGGTGCTCGGGGTGGGGGGCTACATCTCGGCGCCGCCCGTCCTCGCGGCATGGACGCTGGGGCGGCGGCGGGCGATCCATGAGGCCAACGTGGTGCCGGGCATGGCCAACAAGCTGTGTGCGCGCGTGGCCAATTTGGTCCTCCTCACCTACGAAAAGACGCGGCATCGCCTGGGCGGTGGGGCCCCCAAGCACCTCGTCGGTGTGCCCATCAACCCCGTGGTTCTAGAAGGGGACCGCGCCATCGCAGCGCGGAAGTACGAGCTCGACCCGACGCGGCCCACGGTGCTGTTCGTGGGCGGCTCGCTGGGGGCCACGCGCATCAACGAGCTGGCGATGGCCACCGGGCGCCACCCCGACCGGGGCTTCCAGGTGCTGCACCTGTGCGGGCCGCGCTACCACGCCGAGGTCAGCGAGGCGCTGGGCGAGCCGCCAGAGGGCTACGTGCTGCGCGACTACGAAGACCGCATGGCCGACGCCTACGCGATGGCCGACCTGGTGGTGTGCCGAGCGGGCTCGAGCACGCTGGGAGAGCTGTGTGCGGTCGGCAAGGCGTCGCTGCTGGTCCCGTCGCCCAACGTGACGGAGAACCATCAGGAAGAGAACGCACGGGGCCTGGAGGAGGTCGGAGCGGCCCAGGTGCTCGTCGAGCACGGGTGGGACGAGGCGGCGGCCGTGGCCCAGGTGATGGAGCTGGCCCACGATGAGCTCGGCCTGAAGCGCATGGAGGAGGCGGCCCGCGGGCAGGCGCGACTCGATGCGGCGACCCAGGCAGCGGATCTGGTGGAGGCGATGCTCGACTACTGAGCGTCGTCAGCCTGCGAACATGCCGAGCTGCGAGGTGGAGGCCTGCGGCAGTGCCTCGGGCTCGCGACGGGGCGCCCGGCGACGGCTCGGGCGAGGCCGGGTGGGCTCTCGCAGGGGCAGGGGGGCTCGCACCTCGAACGGGCCCTTGGCCACGCGCTGCTCGGCGACGTGGACGGCGACGCGACGCAGCCCCGCGGCATGCACGGCAGCCTCGGCGGCCTCACGGGCGACGTCGGGATCGTTGTTGTCGTCGGACAGGTGCGCCAGCACGAGGTGGCGCAGCTTGGCTGAGGCGCCCTGGCGCAGCAGGGCAGCAGCCTGGGCGTTGGACAAGTGGCCGTGGGCGCCGCGCACCCGCTGCTTGAGTCGCCACGGGTAGGGGCCGTCCATCAGCATCTGCACGTCGTGGTTGAACTCCAGCACGCAGATGTCGAGCTGGCTCACCATGCGCTCGACCAGGCGGGTGCTCCGCCCGAGGTCGGTGATCACGCCGGCGCGCGTCTCGCCGTGCTGCACGGCGTAGGCCACCGGGTCGCGGGTGTCGTGGGGGACCGTGAACGGCTCGACGACGTAGCGGCCGAGGGGGAAAGCCTGACCGGGCTGGATGCGCTCGACGAGGGTGGGCCGGCAGCGCGTGGGCAGGCCCATGTCGGTACCCGCGGTGCAGAAGAACGGGACCCGCTCGCCCTGGCGGCGCAGAAGCCGCTCGTCGAGGACGCGGGCCGCGCCGATGTGGTCTGCGTGCTCGTGGGTGAGCAGCACCCCCTCGATCCGCGCCTCGGACAGGCCGAGCTCCTCCATCCGCAGCAGGATCTGCTTGGTCGACAAGCCACAGTCCACCAGCACCCCGTGCCGGTGGTCGCCGACGAAGGTGCAGTTGCCTTTGCTGCCCGACGCCAAGGTGGCGACGATGAGATCTTGGTGGAAGAGCACGGGGTGGGAACCGAGGCGGGAGGTGGGGCGAGGATACCGTGTTCGTCGCGATCCTGCACGTTGGTCGCGGGCCAGGGCCACACGAACGAAGGGGCGGATCAGAAGGTGGGAGCGAGGCGGCGGCGCAGGTCGACCAGGTAGCCGGCGGTGCGTGGGGTGGGGCGCTGATCGTGGGCGGCGAGGGCGAACAACAGCGCCTCACCCAGGTCGCCACGCTGCTCGGCTCGCACGGCCATGGTGGTGAGCTCTCGGGCGGATCCGTGAGGGGCGTTGGGCCACACCTTGCGGGCGACGGTGACGGTGTCGGGGGACAGCTGCTGCACGAGGTCGGTGGCGGCATCGCGGCGTGCCTGAGTGGCGGCATCCCGCTGCCACACCGCCATGCCCTGACCCTCGCGGCGGGCTTCGTGGCGACCCGTGCCCAGCAAGTGGGCCATGGGACCCTGCTGCCCGCGGACCACCACCAGGGCGTGGGCCCGGGCGCGCGCCACGGTGCGCCGCTCGGTCTCGCCGTCGTCTTGGACCTCTTCGACGCCCAGCCTCAGATCGTCGCCGCACACGATGACCTCGACCCGGCGGTCGGCCTCGGGGTCGACCCGCATGCCGGCTTCCCACAAGGCATCGACGAGGGCGTCGGCGGTGGCCTGACAGGTGCGGCTCGGTGCCACGACCGCGACGGTGGGGTGCTCGAGGGCCACGGTGTTGTGGCTCTGCACCGGCACCGCCACCCGGGTGGGGGCGCACGCAGCGGCCAACAGCAGTAGGAGCAGGGAACGCATCCTGTTCATTGTACTTCGAGATATGCGCGGCTGCGGGAGGTCACATGGCGCGACGGATCGGCATCTGCACGGGAGGGGGCGACGCCCCGGGGCTCAACGCGGTGATCCGGGCCTTCGTCAAGCACGCCGTGCGCGACCATGGCTGGGAGGTCGTGGGCATCGAAGACAGCTTCGATGGGCTGCTCGCGACCCCCCGTCGGCTGCGACCGCTGAACCTGCAGAGCTGCCAGGGTCTGCTCCATCGCGGGGGCACCGTGCTCGGCACCACCAACCGAGGCGATCCCTTCCTCTACCGTCGGCCCGACGGCAGCTACGGGGATCGCTCGGCGGAGCTGGTGGCCGCAGCGCGAGAGGAAGGGCTCGAGGGCATCGTCAGCATCGGTGGCGACGGCACCCAGCGGATCGGGCTGCGCCTGATGCAGGAGCACGGCCTGCCGATGATTGGAGTCCCCAAGACGATCGACAACGATCTGGCAGCGACGGACCAGACCTTCGGGTTCCAGACCGCGGTCGACATCGCGACCGAGGCCCTCGACCGGCTGCACACGACGGCGGCGTCCCACGAGCGGGTGATGTTTCTCGAGGTGATGGGGCGCGACGCCGGGCACATCGCGCTGCACTCCGGCATCTCGGGGGGAGCCGACGTGATCCTCGTCCCCGAGATCCCCTACGACCCCGCGGTGATCGCAGCGAAGGTGAAGGCGCGGCGTGGCGTGGGGCGGCCGTTCACGCTGGTGGTCGTGGCCGAAGGCGCGCTGCCCAAGGGCTGCGAGGGCCTCGACGCCGCCGAGCGCAAGGCACGCCTCAAGCGAGGCCATGGTGCGGCGGCCATCGCGATGGCCCAGATCGACGGGCTGGTGTCGGCTGAGATGCGCCACGTCATCCTCGGGCACGTGCAGCGCGGCGGCACTCCCACGGCCTACGATCGGCTCCTGGCCACCCGCTTCGGGGTGGCCGCGGTGGACCTGGTGGCCGAGGGCCGGTGGGGGGAGATGGTGGCGCTTCGCGGTGGGCGGATCGAGGGCGTGTCGCTGGAAGACGCGTGCGACGGGCAGCACCTCGTTGATCCGCAGGGCGACCTGGTGCGTACCGCTCGAGCGACCGGCATCGTGTTTGGATGACGCTATGGACTCCCTGACCCCCGCAGACCACGCCCGAGCCCTGATCGGCGCCCTCGAGTTCGCCGACGACCCCGAGATGGGCGACACGCCTCGCCGTCTGGTGGAGTGGCTGTCGCAGTTTGCGCAGCCAGCGCAGGAGGGGCCCGCGCTGTCGCTGTGCGCCACCCACAGCCAGGTCCCCGTCGTGATGCGCGACATCCCGTTTCACAGCGTCTGTGCCCACCACCTGCTTCCCTTCTTCGGGACGGCGACGGTGGCGTACCAGCCCGACGGCACCCTGGCGGGGCTGGGGGCGCTGTCGCGTACGGTGGCGCACTTCGCGGCGCGCCCGCAGGTGCAGGAGCGGCTGGGTGAGCAGATCGCACGGCATCTCGCAGAGGGGCTGCGTCCGCGGGGTCTGGTGGTGCGGCTGACGGCGCGACAGCTCTGCGTGGAGATCACCCAGGGGGTTCGCCCCACCATCGTCACCGAGGCGGTGGTCGGCACCCCCGGCGCAGACCTGTACCGCCTGATGGAGGCCTGATGACGGTCGATGCCGAGCTCACGCTGCCCGTCGTCTGGCTCGACACCTTGTGGGTGCAGGTCACCGGCACGGTCTGCAACATCGCCTGCAAGCACTGCTTCATCAGCTGTGGCCCGAAGGTGACGACCCACGAGCTGATGAGCCTGGAGGCTGTCACGACGGCCCTCGACGACGCCGTGGAACAGGGCGTGCGGGCGGTGTGGTTCACCGGGGGCGAGCCCTTCGTGCATCCCGACATCCTCCCGATCATCGATGCCGCGCTGCAGCGGGCGCCGCTGGGCATCCTCACCAACGGCATGCTCATCGACGAGGAGCTGGCAGCCGAGCTGGGGCGGCGCTTCCGCGATGCGCCCTACAACCTGGAGATCCGGGTCAGCCTCGACGGGTGCACCCGGGAGGCCAACGACCGGGTGCGGGGGCGGGGAGTGTTCGAGAAGGCCTGCGCCGGCATCGCCCAGCTGGCGTCCCACGGCCTGGAGCCGGTCATCGCGGTGTCCATCCTCGACGACGGTGACCACGTGGGAATGGGGGCGTTCGCCGAGCTGGTGCGGTCGCTCGGGGTGAGCAAGCCGCGCATCAAGTGGATTCCCGCGTTTCGGCTGGGGCGAGAGGAGCGCCGGCGTGGTGGGCGTGGCTACCACGACTGGGAGCGGCTCACTGCGACCGAGGTGAACGACCCGGAGGCGCCGCATCGGCTGCAGTGCGGCACCTCGCGCACGGTCACGAGCCAGGGCGTGTTCCCGTGCCCCATCCTCATCAACGAGCCGGCCTATCGGCTCGCCGACGACCTGCAGGGCGCGATGGTGCCCCATCGGGTCGACCACAAGGCCTGCCACACCTGCTGGGCGGAGGCCTTCTCGTGCTCGGTCTGACGCTCCCTGAGCCTGCCGGCGAGCACCAGGTCGTCGCCCTGTTCGGCGGGGCCTACAGCAACTGGGCCGCCGTGCAGGCCGTGGTGGCCGACGCACGGCGTAGGGGTGCGGAGGCCGTCTGGTTCCTGGGGGATGTCGGTGGCTTCGGGCCCCACCCCGACCGGGCCTGTGAGGTGCTTCGAGAGCTCGACCTGCCGGTGGTGCAGGGCAACTACGACGACTCAGTGGGGAACAGCGCAGAGGACTGTGCGTGCGGCTACACCGACCCCCGCGACAACCACTTCGCCCAGATCTCCTACGACTACACCCTCGCGCACACCCACGCCGACCACCGCGCGTGGCTCGCGGCGATGCCCACCGAGGCACGACTGCTCGTCGGGGGCAAGACGGTTCACCTGTGCCACGGCTCTCCCCGCAAGGTGAACGAGTTCCTGTGGGAGAGCACCACGCCCGCCGGCTTCGTCGAACACCTGTGCCGCACGTGGCAGGCCGACGCCATCGTGTGCACGCACACCGGCATCCACTGGGAGCGCCGTCTCGACGACGGGCGGGGGGTCGTCAACGTGGGCGCGGTGGGGCGGCCGGCCAACGACGGTCGGCAGGAGGTCTGGTACACCCTGCTCGATGGTCGGTCCGGTCGGCTCGAGACCACCTTCGTTCCGGTGGCCTACGACTGGCAGGCCGTGGTCGCCGGGATGCGGGAGGAGGGGCTCCCCGAGGAGTTCGTCGAGACCCTCGCCACGGGGTGGTGGACGACCTGCCTCGAGATCCTCCCTGCCCGTGAGCGGCACCGCGGCCGCCTGTAGCGGATCCGCTCAGCGCCGGGCGGCGGGCAGGATGCTCAGGAAGCGGTCGTGGGTGTCGGCGGGGCGCAGGGCCCCCCCGGTGGACAGCTGCAGCAGCTGCCCCGACACCCCTACCAACTGCAGACACAGCGAGCGCAGCACCGCGAGGCGGAGGATGGAGCCCAGGGGCTCCCGACGGGGCGCGAGCTCGGCCCACGACACCTTGTCGAGCTCGAGGAGCACCGTGCGTTGCTTGGCGAGGTAGGAGGCCGCCGAGGGTGAAGTGCCCAGCATCGACCCCTCCCCGAACAACGCGCCGGGGCCCAGGGTAGCCGTCTTCACCGCCTTGTCGCCCTTGCCGCTGCGCAGCACGTCGACCGCACCGTCGACGACGAGGAACATGTGCGTCGAGGTGTCACCTTGCTGGATCAGGAACTCGCCCGGGTCGGCCCGGAGGCCCTCGAAGCGCGTTCCGAGCTCCTGCAGGTGCGCCGCTCCGGCATTGCGGAACAACTGGGACGCCGCGAGGGCGGAGGCCGCGTCGACGCGGTGGTCGGTGATGCCCCCGGCGCCGAACGCAGCAGCGCAGCGGGAGAAGAAGCTCTTGGCGGGGATGAGGTCGTTCATCGGGCGGGGGTCGAGGTGCTTCGCGAGCTCCTCCGACGTGCGCGTGAGCCCCGCCAGCAGCGTCTGCAGGGCATACTCCTCGATGGCCAGGGCCACCCGGCTCCCTTCCTGGCGGAGCTGTTGGTACTCGCGCAGCTCGAGCACCATCAGGCGGCAGACCGACGAGGTGCGCAGCGTGGCGGGCCACCGGCCTGATCCGAACAGGGTCGTGAGCCCGAGGACCTCGCCACTGCCGGCGCGACGCTTCTCGGCTCCGCGGAAGGCCTCCAGCTGACCCCGCAGGATCATCACCAGCGCCGAGTGCCGCTCGCCGGCGTTGATCAGCACCTGCCCCGGCGGCAGGTCGAAGACGCGGAAGTAGCCGATGGTGCGATGCAGGGCGTCGGGGTGTAGCCCCTGGAAGACGACGGGCATCGACTCGGCGCCCTCGTCGCCGATGGGGTGACCCTTCGGGGGGGGCGGCGCGGCTCCAGCCGTCTCGCCCTCCCAGGGCCCCATGGACGGAGGGGGCTGCACAGGGGGCGGGGGCACGTCGCCAGCGTCGTCGGCCCAGCTGAAGTCGAGCTCGGAGGGGGGGGGAGGAGGGGGCGCAGGCTGCGGCTCTGCGGGCGCCGCGAGGGCTTCGAGCACCTCTGGCGGCGGCGGCCGGTAGGCACCGGGAGGGAGGGACGGCTCAGGCTCCTCGACGGGCGGGCGGTAGCTGGGCTTGGGCTGTGCCTCGGGCGGCCCTGCTTCCGCTGCGGGCCGGGTCGCGGAGGCGCTGGTGACGGGCCCGGGGGGAAGGGCGCGCTCGGCAGGTGCCGGCGTGGCCTCCCACTCGATCTCCCAGGAGTCGGTCTGCATCGAGCCGGTCTCGGTGAACCGCAGCGACGCACCGTCGACCACATTGACCTTCGAGACGAGGGCACTTTCATTGTCTTGGGTCACGGATGCTCCCCCGGGGCCTGCCCCCGGCTGGCTTCAGGCGAGCTGACGCTCGCGGATGATGTCACGCACGATGTCGACGGCCCGGCCCATGCTCTTCTCGAACTCACTGACCACAGCCTTCTCCACCTGGCCGCCGATCAGGCGCATCTTCACGGAGATGTCGCCGTCGACCGTGCGCTGGCAGCCGTCAGGGTGGGGGACGATGGTGGTGGTGCCGCCGACGGAGACGCGGTCGCCGAGGACGGGCAGGAGCACCGTCCACTTCATGGTGCCGGTGGACCGATCGAAGTGATTGTGCTGCTCGTAGGTGAGGTGCTTGGCGCCGAGGGCCTTGCCGACCATCTTGGGCAGCTCGGTGCCCGATGTGTAGCGGAGTCGGCGGAAGGTCTTGTCGGGGCCATCCTCGCGTGCCTCGAGGACCTCACACTTGAGGTTGGTCTGCGCCTCCAGGCGCTGCTCGAACTCCGGTGACTCGAAGATCTGCCATGCGGTGGCGGGATCGACGGGGAGCAGACTCTCGACGTACAGCTTCACGGGATGCCTCCTGAACCAGGAGACCTATTCGCCGCCACGGGCTGCCGCTACCTCTCGGACACTGCGGCGAGCCCATCTTCTTGGACGGTGGCGAAGCCGCGCCACAGCTGCCCGGCCAGGTACTTCGCATGTCGCGGGTCACCCTGCTTCTCACGGCGCAGGTAGTCGTTTCGAACCACGCCGTCGTCGGTGCGTCGGATGTCGGGGTCTCGCAGGTTCATGGTCAGCACCGTGCGCCCTCGGCTGGTGCCTGCGTGGGCGATCGTGATGGTGTCGTCGCCGTCGACATCGATCACCACGCCGATGTGGGTGAGGTCGTCGTCGAAGCGACCGTTCCGGTCACGATCGTAGGTGTTGTCGAAGAAGGCGAGGTCGCCGACGGCGGGCACCTTGTGGCGGTGTGTCAGCCCCTGCTCACGGAGGAGATCCCACAGGCTGCGGGTGTTGCCCTGCACGGGAAGCCCGGCACGGTCGAGGGCTGCCATGACGAAGCCGCTGCAGTCATCGCGAAAGCCCCGTGGCCGGTGTTCGAGGTAGTGGCTGGCCGCCTCGGCGATGCGGTCGCCGGTGGGCGAGCTGCGCCGCGGCGGCGGGGGCGGCGCGGGGGCCAGCTGCTCGCCTACCTCCTCGAAGACCTCGAGGGGGCGGAGCACCGCCACCGGAGGGGCGTCACGGCCGACGGAGCCCAGGGGCCCCGGCACGCGGGGAACCTTGGAGGCGCAGGCCACAGAAGCCAGCAGGAGCAGGGGAAGCGCGCGTCGCATCGTGGGGGGGCGCCGGGGTGGGAGGCGGAGGAAGGAGCGGAGCGGGCGGGGAACCCGGATCGACAGGCAGCGGGTGGGGAGGGTGCGGTCCATGGTCAGACGCTCCGTTAGTATGTCCTGGCTCAGGCTGTCGCTCAAGCCGCTCCGGCGAGGTCCTCAAGATGTACGAGTTTCTCCCTCCCATCTTCAAACAGCTGTCGCCTCGTGACCTCGAGGTCGCGATGCAGCGCCTCCAGGCGCTCGACGTCGAGCAGGGCGTGACCATCATCGAGGAGGGCGAGCAGGACCCTTCCCTGGTGGTCGTGATGCGCGGCGAGGTCGACGTGCACACCGGCGACACCAAGCTCGGGAAAGTCGGCGCCGGCGACCTGCTCGGCGAGATGGCCCTGTTCTCCCACGGGCTGCGCACGGCGACGGCGACGACGCGCTCGCAGTGCAAGCTGCTGCTTCTCGACCGGAGCAACTACGAGTGGCTGCGGCAGGTGCAGCATCCACTGGCCTACCACCTCGAGGGGCACGCCCTCGACCTGCTCAGCGACCGCCTGCGGGGGGTGGGCGACCGGATCTCTGCCCTGGCCGAGGGCACGGATGTGGAGCACGTCACGCCGTCGGCCGGCTTCTTCGGGCGGGTGGCTTCGGCCTTCGGCAGCGGCGGATTGATGTTCCCCGGTGCCATCGATGGGGCGAAGGTGCTCGGCGGCACGCCGTTGTTCGAGGATGTCGAGCCGAAGGTGCTCGAGGAGGTCGCGTCACACTTCTTCCCCGTCGCGGCGCGCCGTGGGCACTTCCTGTGCACCGAGGGCGAGACGGGCAACGACATGTTCGTGATCGCGTCGGGCATCGTCGATGTCATCGTGGCCACCCAGGGCGACAAGGTGGAGCAGGTGGCGGCGCTGGAGGAGGGCGAGGCCTTCGGCATGTGTGCCCTGGTTCAGCCAGCGCAGCCGCGGATGGCGAGCTGCGTGGTCCGAGAGAAGATGACCGGCCTGTCGATGGGCAAGATCACCTGGGCCGAGCAGGCCAACCGCTACGACAAGGTGGGCTCGGCGCTGCGCGTGGCGATGATCCGCTCCCTGGGCGACCAGCTGGCCTACGCCAACGCACAGCTGATGCTGCTCGACATGCAGCAGCGCGATCGCACGGCCCTGTTGCGGGCCGGCGCGGGCGTAGAGGCCTATGGGGCCCACCTGGGCGACGAGCGTCCGTCGTACCTGCAGGGAGTCGACTGAACCGTGGTGATCCTTGGGCTGGCCGATGGCCAGGATGCAGGCGCAGCAGTGGTGGTCGATGACCAGCTGGTGGCCGCGGTGGAGCAAGAGCGGCTGGACCGGCTGGCCCACACGCAGTCCTTCCCGTGGGAGGCCGCAGAGCTGGCCCTCCGAGAGGCGGGGCTCACCCCGGGCGACGTCGATCAGGTGGCGGTGGCCGGTCGCTTTTCGCCGGCCTTCTTCCTGCGACGCCACCCGGAGCTCCGGCGCCTAGCGTCCGACAGCTTCAGCCCCCTGCACGATGTGCACGTCTTCTACCAGGCGCTGCTGCGGCAGACGGGGGTGGGGGCGCTGGAGGCCGACCGCGCCGCCGAATGGATCGAAGACCGCCTGCACCAGCGGGGCTATCGCCAGCGCCGCACCGTGCTGGTCGACATCCACCGGGCGCTGGCAGAGGCAGCCCACCGCAGTCAGCCTCGGGATCCGGTGCTGGTCATCACCCTCAACCCCCGGGGAGACGGGGTCGCCCTCGCGGCCTACCGGGGGGCCATCGGTCAGCTCGACTGCCTGTGGGCGCAGAAGGGCTTTGCGTCGATGCACGTGCACCTGCATCGCTGCCTGGCCGCCATCGGCCTCGACCCCCTCGACGACGGGCTCGCCTGGGCGCTGGCGGCGGAGGCCGAGGCAGACCCCGAGCTGCAAGCACATCTCGATCGCATGCTCTATGCAGACGGCCCGGCGCTCTCCCGCAAGCGCTACCCGATGCCCGAGCGTCGGTCCGACTACCGGCGGCTGGCCGCGGTGCCGGTCGACGTGGCCGCGGCGACGCTGCTCGCGAACGTCTGTCGTGCCGTGTGCGGGGTGGTGCGCTACCACGCTCGCAAGGCGGGCATGCGCCGGGTGGCGCTGGGTGGAGGCGTCTTCGAGAACCCGTGGCTCGTGCGGGAGGTCGCACGGCTCGACGAGATCGACGAGGTGTGGACGAGCCCCTTGCAGGGGTGGGCCTCCCTCGCCCTCGGGGCCGCGTCGTCGGTGGGCGGGCTCGCACCGGGGTTGCCGGCTGGTCCGGGGCTGGGCACGTCGCTCCCCGACGTGAAGCCGCTGGTGCAGGGCCGACCGAGCGAGCCAGCCACCACCGCAGCGGTGGTGCATCGGCTGCGGGCGGGAGAGCCCGTGGGGCGCTGCACCGGCCGCGGAGGCTTCGGCCGGCACGGTGGGGGCAGTCGCTCGGTGCTGTGTCTGGCGACGGTCGAGGCCGTCGATCGGGCGCGAAAGGCTCTCGCCCGCACCCCTGGGGAGGCACCGGTGGTCGCGATGCTCGAGGGGCCCGACCTGCCCGAGCTGCAGGGGCCATGTCGCTGGGGCGCGGCGGTCGCGCCGACCCCGCTCGGGCTGCGCCCGCTGCAGTGGGTGCACGAGGCCGACGACCCGGAGCTGCACGCAGTGCTGGTGGCCCTCGGCGAGGCTGGGGAGGAGGCTGCCCTGGCAGTGTTCCCGCTGGGGCAAGGGCGTGAGCCCGCTGTCGAGCGTGCTGAGGATGCCATGGCCGTCGCCATGCGAACTGAACTGGAGACGCTGTGGCTGGGTCCGCACCTGGTCACGACGTAGGGCTCGCGCCCAAAGGCGTGGTCCTCAAGGAGATCGTCGCTCTCTACATCGGCACCCTGGTGCTGATCCGGCTGGCGGTCGACCTCAACCGGCTGGCCGGTGTTCACGAGCTCGTGCTCGCTGCCGTGCCGATCCTGTTCATGTACGCGCCGGTGTGGCTGTGCCAGTGGCGCGGTGTCGACAGCTGGAGCTACCCCCTCGCCGTGCCCGCCTTCCGTGACTGGAGGGCGTGGGTGGAGCCGCTGAAGCCAGCGCTGGCCTTCGCGTTGGCGATCGCCGTGCCCTTCGTGATCGGGTACCACGTGTGGCAGACGATGGGCGTTCCGATGGTGGAAGACGCCCTCGGCGTGCGCTTGTACCCCAACCGCCCGTCGCTGCAGTGGGTGTTTCCCACGGCCCTCGGGTTTCTTCGGCTCCTGGGATACCAGGTGTTCTTCGTGGCCATCCCGGAGGAGTTTTTCTACCGAGGCTACCTGCAGACCCGCCTCGACGAGGCCTACGGGCGGCCCTGGAACGTGTTCGGAACCTACGTGGGCCCTGGCCTGCTGATCACCTGCGTGCTGTTCGCCTTCGGGCACTCGTTCGTGATCTTGCAGTGGTGGCACGTGTTCATCATCTTCCCGTCGCTTGCCTTCGGCTGGTTGCGGGCCCGCACCGGTGGCGTGTTGGCGGGCGCCTACTTTCACGCCTGCTGCAACTTGGGTGTAGGGCTCCTCGACACGCTGTACGGGATCGTGCCTCCGGTGTGACGGCTGGTCATGCCCCTCGCTACGGGCTCTTGGGTGGGTACTGGATCTCCCGGCAAGGTCAACCCTCCACCCGACGCCGGCTGGACCGATATAGTGTGCGACGAGACAGCCTGAGCTGTTGGGAGTTGCGTTGGCCGAGTGTCCTTTCTGCGGGTCGAGCGTCGACGAGGATCTGGTGGTGTACGGAGGGCCTTGCCCGAAGTGCTTCGCGGAGATCCCCGGCGAAGAAGCTCCCACTGATCCTGGCGCGGAAGCGCGTGCCGTGCAGGAGCGGAAAGATCGCCGTGGTGCGACGATCCGCGCGGCGATCGGCATGGGAGCGATGATGGCCCTGGTGAGCTGCGCCGGCATGGGCGCGCTGGCCGTGGTGCTCTGGCCCGAGCCCGAAGTGGCGGTGCTCGACTTCGACTCCGCCGAGTTCGACTACCCGGCGATGGAGTTGGTGGGCAGCCCCGAGACACCCGAGGGTGAGGGCGATGGCGACGTGGAGGTCGCCAAGGCGAGCCCCAAGCCATCGAGTCAGCCCCGTCCGCGTCCCGACATCGACCCGTCCGCCTACGGGAAGGTCGAGGTTCCTGGCAGCGATGGGGTCGACGCTGGAGCGGCCCTCGGCAAGGATGACGGAGTGGCTCAGGTCGATGGCACTCGCGGCACGCGGGGAAGCGACGGCCCCGCAGCAGGTCCGGCCGGCATCGATGGTGTCGGTGGAGGCCAGGAGGCGCAGCAGGGGGGCATCGGGCTGGAGCTCGACCTTCAGGTGAAGCGCCGCAGCGGTGTGGTCCTGTCCGACCCAGACCAGATTCGGCAGATGATCGGCAAGCTGATGTCGCGTCAGGTGTCGAAGCTGTCGTACTGCTACGAGCGGCGCCTCAAGCAAGCGCCGACCCTCGGGGGCCGCTGGCTGATCAAGTACACCGTCAGCAAAGACGGTAAGGCGATCAATGCCTCCGCTACCGGCCGCGACACGTCGGATGCCGAGCTCGAGGCCTGCCTGGTGAAGAACATCGAGTCGAAGTGGATGTTCGACGAGATCGTTCGCGCCCAGCCCGTCCAGAAGACGCTCACGTTCCGACCGGGCTGAGCCGCTGGTCAGTCGGTCGTGCCCCAGCCGAGCCCGCGGGCGTTGGGGTCGGGGCTGTCGAGGGGCAAGGCCATCACCGGCTCGTCGCCGCGGGCGAGGCTCGCGAGGGCCGACAGCCACTGCCCCGCCGACAGCAGCTTGCCGTCGACGGGCAGCGCGGCGGGTAGCTCGTCAGGGAGGGCCGCCAGCAGCCGGGTCGCGGTCGCTCGCAGCGCATCGGGATCGATCGGCGTGGGCTCGCCCGTGCCGTTGTGATCCTGGGCTGGGCCACGCACGGCCCTGAGGCGCACCGCGTCGCTCGACGTCTCGCCAGCCGCCAGGACCAGCAGGCCGACGAAGGCCTCGGTGGGGGTGAGCCCACTGGGCAAGTGGTAGGGGAGGACCTCGATCGCCGCGAGGTCATCGGCAGCCGCGCGCAGGTCTCCCACAGGGAGGAGCCGCCCGGTAGGGCGGGCGGGGGCCGGCGCGCCACTGTCGGCACGGCGGAAGCCCTGCAGCGCAGCGAGCCGTGCGTCGTTGGGGAGGACTACCTGCACCTTCGCTGGCTGCACGACCTCCCGGAGCCAGCGCTCGAGCACCTCGGCGTCGGACGCAGACTGCCGCGCGCCGTCGAGCCCCACCCGGACGACCGGGGTCGCGCTGCTCGCTCGGGTGGCGTCGAGGAGGGCCTCGGTGGCCCGGTCGGCGGCTCGTGGCGTGAACGGACCCACGACTGGATTGGGACCGCAAGGGCCGCGGTAGGGGCCGGGAGGCAGCACGACGTTGACTCGCTGTTGGCCTTCGAAGTGGCCAGCGATGCGGGGCTCGGCCGTGGCGGCAGCCTCGAGCTGCACGAGGTTGCGGAAGCCCGCCTTGCCCAGCAGTGCCTCGGTGCCGCGGCCGCCGACCGCCGAGTACGACGTGCGAATGCGAGCGGCCTCCTCGTAGGGCTTGATCTTTCTGCGAAGCGGGCGCACCGGCGCCAACACGTCGGTCGGCACGTCGGCGCCGTACAGCCGCAGCCCCAGGCTGTTCGGCCCAGCCTGAACGTCACGGGCGAACGCCAGGAGCTCGTCGCTGGGCTCGTCTCGGAGGGGTAGCACGACCGTGGCAGGGGCCTGGGCCGCGGCGAGAGTCGTGAGGAGACCCCGCGCCCAGTCCAGCTGGTCGTCGGAGCGCACCCACACCTCGATGACGAGGCGCACCTGGGGGGCCTCGATGGCACCCGCGGCGAAGGGAGCGTCGGCTTCTCCTCCGAGGTCGCACGAGGACCCCGCGAGGGCCAGCGATGCCCACAGCCACCAGCCTGTCATGCCAGCTCCCGACGGAACAGCAGCGCATCACAGTCGTCGCGGTAGTAGCGAGGCCGCACGCCGTGCTCTGACCAGCCAGCCCGTCGGTAGGCGCCGCAGGCTGCCATGTTGTCGCGCCGGACCTCGAGCCAGGCTTCGGCACAGCCCTGGGAGCGGAGGGCCCCATCGACGTGCGCCAGCAATCGGCTGGCGATGCCCCTGCGTTGGTGCTCGGGATGGACCGCCACACTGTGGACCTCTCCTTGGTCACACACGGCCTGGTAGAGCACGTGGCCGACGACGCGGTCGCCGACGAGGGCGACGACGCCGTGACCGCTGGCCTGGCGGAGGTGCTGCTCGATCTGGTCGGGGGACCACGGATGAGCCGCCGCCGCGGCCTCGACCTGGGCGATGTCGGGCCCGTCGTGGGGGGTTGCATCGCGGAGGGTGGTCACGGGCTCGTCTCCATCAGGGGGACCTGGCGTATGCGGATTCGACCCCGAAGCTGGACCAGCAACCCCTGGCACTCCTCCAGCCACTTCGCCTCGTCGGCGAGATCGGCGGTGACGTTGCGACGCAGGAAGCGCTCGACCATCAGGCGGCGGCGGAGCACCCGACCCAGAGCCGCCTCGTCGAGGCCGTGCTGGCTGAGGAAGGACTCCCACTCCGTGCGGTCGACGAAGGTGCCTCGAACGGCCTCCAAGCGAGCTGCCACCTCGGCCTCTTCGGGCTGGTACAGGCCGATGTCGCCTGCAGCCACCCGCACCACCGACGCATCGACGAGACGGCCCGTGGCGTCGGCGTGGCGGGCGGTCCAGAAGGGAAGCGCATCGCGGTCACGCTCCTCGAGGGCTGCTTCGAGGTGGACCTCGCTGGCCAGCACCAGCTGCTGTTGGATCTGTGCCACCACGCGGTCGAAGACCTCGGCGCGGGCGGGGCTGAGGCACAAGAGCAGGAGGGCCAGTCGCATAGGTGGAAGAGCTAACGTGATCGGACGACCGAGTGCCTGCCAGACCCGAGACTGCCGGTTACCCCGTCTGGGCTGACGAACAGTGGCACCGCACCAGGGGCAGGCGACGATGGCAGGCAAGCGAGACCGCGAGAAGCTGCGAACCCGCGTGAAGACCGAGCTTCGCAAGGCCGAGCGCACGCAGAAAGACCTCGAGAGCAAGGCCGGCCTGTCGTCGGGAACCCTGACCCGTGTGTTTGGCGGCCGCCGACAGCTCGACCTCGAGACCGTGGAAGCGGTTGCCTCCGAGCTGGGGATGACGGCCGCCGAGCTGGTGGAAGGCACGGCCTTCGACAAGCTACTCGCCGACGGGGCAGAGCCGACGCAGGAGCCCGAGGTGGCGGCGAAGCCCGCTCCGAAGCCGAAGCCCGCTCCGAAGCCGAAGCCCGCTCCGAAGCCGAAGCCTGCTCCGAAGCCGAAGCCCGCTCCGAAGCCAAAGGTCGAAGCGGTCGAGCCGGCTCCGGCGCCTGCGCCGGCTCCCTCGCCCGCGCCGGCTCCAGCGCCTCCGCCGGCCGCAGCGCCTCCGCCCCAGAGCACCTATGTGCCGCCCGAGGCCGACGAGCCTCGCGCGCGGAAGCGCGACCTGCCGGTGAAGGTGCTGAAGTTCGTGCTCGGCCTGGTGTTCGGCCAGTGAGTCCGCTCTGGGTGGCCTGGTGGTTGGCGGGCTGTGGTGAGGCCGTTCCACCGGTGCCAGCGGGCGCCTCGGTGGTCACCATCGCGCACTCGTCTCGCTTCGACGGCGAGATCGAGCCCTGTGGTTGACCCAAGAATCCTCTGGGCGGTCTGCCCAGGCGCCACACGGTCCTGAACGAGCTTGCCGCGTCCGGTCCTCTCGTGGTGGTCGATGCCGGCGGCGGCCTGCAGCCTCCGCGCGCGGCGCGTGATGCGTCCGAGGTGGCCCAGCGTCGCGCGAAGGCCGAGCTGATCCTGGCGTCCCTCGCTGAGGCCGACGCCGTCGCGTTCACGGCGAGCGACTGGGCGCTGGGTGGGGAGTGGCTGCGCCAGCAGATCGCATCGCAGGGCGTGCCGCTCCTCGCGGGCAACCTCACCTGCGGCGAGACCAGCTTTCCCGCGCATCGGGTGGTCGAGGTCGGAGGTCGCCGCGTGGGCATCGTGGGGGTGGCCGTCGGCGAGGTCGACGGCTGCGAGGTGGCGCCTCCCGGGCCGGCCCTGGAGGCGGCCGTGGCCTCGCTGGGCGCCGTCGATGCCACGGTGGCCTTGCTTCCGGTCACCGGAGAGGCGCAGGTGGCGAGCCTCGTGGGCCAGGTCCCCCTCACGACAGTGTTCAGTGCCGCCGGCCGCTACGATGCCCAGGGGCCGACCAAGGTGGGGTCGAGCTGGTCGTTCGGGGCGGGCACGCGGGGCAAGTATGTCGGTGTGCTCGAGCTCGCCTTCGTGCCGGGAGGTAGGGGCTGGGCACCCGTGGGCGTCGCCGACGAGCTGGAAGAGCGGCGCGACAAGCTTCAGGCCCGCCTCGACAGCCTCGAGGCCCGGGTGCAAGCCGAGGCCGATCCTGCACGCAAGGATGCATTCGCCAAGCAGGTCCCGCGGCTGCAGGCAGACCTCGCCGAGGTGCAGGCGGAGATCGCCGGGCTGGGCTCGTCGAGCGAGGGGCTCCATCAGCTGCGCCCGTCGGCTCGCGACCTGTCTCGAGCCGTCGCCGACGACCCCGCCTGGGCCGACCGGGTGGCGGCGCTCAACGTCGAGCTGTCGACGGCCCTGGCCAGCCTCCCGCCGATCGTGGCGCGCACTGGTCCTGACGGGTCGGACTACCTGGGCGCCGACGCCTGTGCTGCCTGTCACGAAGCCGAGGCTCGGCAGTGGTCGACGACGCCCCACGCCCGGGCCCTCGCCACCCTGGCGGCCGACAACCACGCCGCCGACGAAGGATGCGTTCGCTGTCACGTGACGGGCTACGGCCAGGAGGGCGGCCCAGCCAGCCCGCTCGACGTAGGTGGGCTCCGCGATGTGCAGTGCGAGGCCTGTCATGGGCCCGGCAGGGCGCACGTGGCCTCACCCCACGACGTCGCGCCACCGCAGGCTCCGACCGAGGCCACCTGCCGCGGCTGCCACGACAACGAGAACGACATGGGGCGCTTCGACCCCGCGACCTATCTGCCCAAGGTGAGGCACGGGGGGCCGGCGGTGCCGGAGAGCCCCTAGAGGGGTGGCTACTTCACGACGTAGTGGTGCGTGCGTTTCTTCCCGTTGCGCTCGAACAGCACGTCGAACTCCTTCTTGTTCTTGAGCGCGAGGTAGGCGGCGACGAGCTGGGCCTTGGAGTTCAGCTTCTTGCCGTTGACCTCCAGGATCACGTCTTTGTTGCGCATGCCGAGGTGCCAGGCCTCGCGCTTGCGTGCGTAGACCAGCGACCAGCCCACGTCTTCCTGGTGCACGCTGCTCAGGATGTAGGGGTCGTCTTTCCACCGATCGACGTTGGCCTGGGTGACCTGCCAGGTGGTGTCGGCGACCTTGTCGATGCCGCCGGGGGAGGGGGTCGGCGGGCCCTTGGGCTTGGGCTTGGGAGCGGGCGCGACCTCTTCGACGGGGGCGGGCGCCGGCGCAGGCTTGGGACTGGTGTGGGGGGCGGGTCGCGGCGCGGCGCCGGGTTTGCGTCGCCGTCGGCGCGGACGTCGCGCAGGATCCTCACTGCCGTCGCCTTCCTCGGCGCCGGGCTCGGCGGGGGCAGCGGCCGTGTCGGTGGGTGCTCCCTCGACTACGCCATCATCGACGGGGAGCGGTGGGTCGACCGCAGCGGGGGCTGCGGTGTCACCGCGCGGCGCCTCGGCGTCGCCGAGGCCTCCCATGCAGCCGAGGGTGGCGAGGAGGGTGACGGGAAACAACAGGCGCTTCATCAGGCCTCCAACAGGGCAATGGCGTCGCGGACCTGGCTGTGCCCGCGCTGAAGTAGGAAGTCGGACCGGCGCCCGTACGACTTGTTGCCGAGCACGAAGAAGCGGGGCTCGGGCACCCGCAGCACGTCGGGGCCTTGCTCCGGCTGGGCGAGGCAGTCGCCGCCTCCCCCTCCGGAGCTCGACAGCAAGCTGGCCGCCAACGTCATCGGGCCCTCGGAGCCCCAGCACAAGTGCACCTGCAGCTCCCGGGACAGGCGATGGTCGGGTCGGAAGCCGGTCGCAGCGACGAGGCAGTCGACATCGATCTCGGCGTCGTCGTCGAGCACGAGCTGCAGCCCGTCGCCGTGCTGATCGATCTGCTGGAGCACGCGCTCGGGGAGATGGTGGACCGCGGGGTGAGCGGGGGCGTCGCGACCGGTGAGGAACAAGGCGCGCCGCGCAGGGAGCGGATCGTCGTCGGGGGAGGCGAAGCTCGGGACTTCGGCCTGGGGCGTGAGCCAGAACACCGTGGGCGTCGGCTCGAGCTCGAGCAGCGATGCCATCACGGTGGTGGCGGACGCGCCGTCACCGACGACCGCGACGCGCTGGCCGGCCAGTTCGGTCACCTCGACGGGGCCGTAGCGGACCCGGCCAGCTTTCGCCGCAGCGGCCTCCCCGGGAGCGGGAAGGCCACCAGGGCCGGCTGGCGCGGGGTCGCCGAACACCCCGGAGCAGTCCAAGACGGCGTCGGCGTAGGCCGTGCTCTCCCCTTGGTCGGTGGCCAGCAGGAGGCGAAACCGATCGGCGGTGCGGGACCGGCTGCCGAGGGCGTCGCCCTTGCGGAGCCGCTCGCGCCCGACCGCCACCACCCGGTGCCCGGGCTGCACGGGGAGCGCTCGCGCCAGGGGCTCCAGGTAGTGGTGCACCAGCTCGTGGCCCGTGGGGAACCCGTCAGGGTCGGACAGCTCGACCTGTGCGGTCGCGAGCCCGGCATCGGTGACGGCCATCTTCCAGGGCGTGAACAGCTGCACGTGCCCCCAGCTGCGGATCGACTCGCCCACCTGGCCTGCTTCGTAGACGATGACCTCGTGCCCCGCGCGCACAGCGGCGGCGGCTGCCTCCAGACCGATGGGGCCGGCTCCGATGATCGCGACGTTCATGTAGGCGGGCTCCTTTCATGGAGAGGTCGGAGGGGATGGCTCGTAGCGTTACACGGACAGCCATGTACGTGCTGGGAATCGAGAGCAGCTGTGATGAGACAGCCGCCGCGGTGGTCGGTCCGCAGGGCGTGCTCTCCGACGTCGTGCACAGCCAGTCTATTCACGCAGAGTTCGGCGGCGTGGTTCCCGAGCTGGCGGCGCGGGCTCACGTGGAGAAGGTGGTCGCGGTAGTCCGCGCCGCATGCCGCGACAGCGGCGTAGCTAGGCCCGACGCTGTCGCGGTGACGGCGGGGCCCGGGCTCATCGGCGCGGTGCTGGTGGGGCTGTCGTTCGGCAAGGCGATGGCCGCCGGGTGGGGGGTGCCCGTCATCGGGGTGAACCATCTCGAGGGTCACCTGCTGTCGCCCACCATGGAGCCCGATGGGCCCGCCTTTCCGTTCCTGTCGTTGGTGGTGAGCGGCGGGCACACCACGCTGTACCTTGCGAGGGGTGTGGGCGACTACGAGGTGCTCGGCGAGACGGTCGACGACGCAGCGGGCGAAGCGTTCGACAAGGTCGCGCGCATGATGGGGCTCGGCTACCCGGGAGGCCCGGTGGTCGACCGGCTGGCAGCCGAAGGAGATCCGACGGCCATTGCCTTTCCCCGCCCCGATCCCGGAGGCCTCGACTGGTCGTTCTCCGGGCTGAAGACGTCGGTCCGCACCTACCTTCAGCGCCACCCCGAGGCGGCACCCAACGATGTGTGCGCGTCGTTTCAGGCGGCCGTGGTGGACTGCCTGATCGATCGGATCGAGCGGGCTTCGCGGCGAACCGGCGTGACGCGGGTGGGCATCGCGGGTGGGGTGGCGGCCAACGCCGGCTTGCGCACCCGCATAGCTGCACTCGGCCTGGAGGCGACGCTGCCTCCTCGAGCCCGCTGCACCGACAATGCTGCCATGATCGCGCACGCAGGCAGGCTCCGCCTGCTGCGGGGGCAGCGAGACGGTCCCGACCTCGGCGCTCGTAGCCGATGGCGCCCAGGAGAGGTCCCATGAAGCCGACCGACAACCCCCGTGCGCTGCTCCAGGGGCTGGAGCAGAGGGCCCGCCGCCGATTCGGGCAGCACTTCCTCCACGATCGAGGGGTCGTGCGGCGCATGGTGCGGGGAGCCCGGGTGTCCGAGGGTGACCCGGTGGTCGAGATCGGCCCGGGGCTCGGCATCCTCACGGAGGAGCTGCTGTCGCTGGGGGTGAACCTCACTGCGGTCGAGCTCGACCGCGACCTGGCCGCGTATCTGCGGGAGCGATTTCCCGAGCTGCACCTCATCGAGGCCGACGCGGCGAAGGTCGACTGGTCGGAGGTCTGCCCTGGTGCCGACTGGTCGGTGGTGGCCAACCTGCCGTACAACGTCGGCACGACCCTCGTGATGAACCTGCTGCGGATGCCGGAGCGGTTCAAGAGCATCACCGTCATGCTCCAGATGGAGGTGGTGCAGCGAATGATGGCGGATCCGGGCTCCAAGACGTACGGAGCGCTGTCGGTGCAGGTGCAAGCCCGTGCGCTACCTCGGTTCGTCCTGAAGCTTCCGCCGGGCGCATTCCATCCGCCCCCGAAGGTCGACAGCGCCGTGATTCAGCTGCAGGTGTGGCCTGCGCCCCGCATCGGCGTCGCCACGCCTGCGGTGTTCGACAAGGTCGTGCGGGCCAGCTTCGCCCATCGTCGCAAGACCCTCCGCAACAGTCTCTCCGGATCGTGGGGAAGGGAGAAGGCTGACGCTGCACTGCAGCTATCTGGTATCGATGGCTCCCGGCGCGCTGAGCAGCTGTCGGTCGACGCCTACGTGGCGTTGGCCGATGCCGTCACACGCCTCTGACATGATGAGTCGAGGATGCCGCAATAGGTGGCAGGCCGAGAGGTGACGGTGCGCATCACGTCCTGCGGAATGACCGACGTGGGCCTCAAGCGAGGTCATAACGAAGACAACTACCTCATCAACGAGGAGCTCAACCTGTTCGTCGTCGCCGACGGCATGGGTGGGCACGCTGGTGGGGAGTACGCGTCTGCCATCGCGGTCAACACGGTGGAGGAGATCGTCACCAGCCTCGAGGTCGAGGGGCTCCCGGCCGGGGCCGACGACGAAGACCTCTCCGACCCGGTGGAGATCACGCGTCACAAGCTGAGCCACGCCATTCGGCTGGCGGGGCGGCGCATCCACGAGAAGGCCACGGAGCAACCGGAATACCACGGTATGGGCACGACGGCGGTCGTGCTGCAGGTCGAGGGGAGCAACGCCTACGTGGCCCACGTGGGCGACTCGCGGCTCTACCTGCTACGCGACGGCAAGGTGGAGCAGGTCACCGAAGACCACTCCCTCATCGCGGAGAAGATCCGGCACGGCCTGATCACCGAGGAAGAGGCGAAGACCCACCGGATGCGCAACGTGATCACGCGCTCGCTGGGCTACCAGGAGGATGTCGAGGTCGACCTGCAGGTGCGCGCGGTTCGCCGTGGCGACTGCTACCTGCTGTGCTCCGACGGGCTGTCGGGCCACGTCTCCGGGGAGGAGATGGGCGAGATGATGGCGCAGTACGGGCCCCAGCAGGCCGCCCGGAACCTCATCGAGTTGGCCTGCGAGCGAGGCGGCGAAGACAACATCACCACCGTCATCGCGCGCATCGACGACGTGGGCTGAGGCGGTCGGTGCCCGGTGGGCTCCCGCCGGCTCGTGACCCGCGCATGGATCGGCCTGCAGAGGCCGGGCCGCCCCTCTCCCTGGTGGTGTGGGACCGTGCGACCGAGCCCGCACGCCACGTGCGCCTCGGGCGACACACCCTGACGCGCTGGCAGGTGGTCGTCGCGCTGCTGGCGGTGGTGGTCCTGATCCAGGGAGCCGCCCTGGCCGTGGCCTGGCCCCGTGCGGCGGCCTTCGACGACGTCCTCACAGACAACCTGGCCCTCCAGCAGCGTCTGCAGCGGCTCGATCAGCGCATGGGCGAGGTCGACCGGATCCTGCTTCGCCTCCGGCTGTACGACGCTCAGCTGGAGTCGCTGGGGGAGCCGACGGGCGACGCGGGGCCGCTCCCCTCCGACACCTACGCCAACGCCAGCCAACGCGGGGTCGTGGCCGAATGGGCCGTGCGCGGCAGTGACGGGGGCCTTCGCTCGTCCGCCGAGTGGGCAGAGGGGGTGGAGGCGCGCGCCAACACCTTCCTCGACACCTTTGCCGCCGGGGAGCCGACGCTTCATCGCTTCGTCGGCGAGCTGGAGCAGCTGGCGGCGCTGGAGCGAGCGCTTCCGTCTCAGTGGCCGGCAGGGGGCGCCTTCACCTCTGGCTTCGGGTGGCGCCGCAATCCCCTCGGCCAGCGGTGGCGCTTCCACTCGGGCATCGATCTGGCGGGTGACCGCGGCGACCCGGTATACGCCGCTGCCCAGGGGCGGGTGCTCACCGCCGGCTGGAGCGGTGGCTATGGTCGATACATCGAGATCGATCACGGCTTCGGCATCACCACCCTGTATGGCCACTGCACCCGGCTGCTGGTGTCGGAAGGCGACGTGGTTCGGCAGGGGCAGAAGATCGGGCTGATGGGCAGCACCGGGCGGTCCACGGGGGACCACCTGCACTTCGAGGTACACCTCGACGGGGCTGCGGTCGACCCGATGGACTACCTCCGGCGCGCACGCCGACGGGCGCCCTGAGGGGTTGCCCCGACCGTTCGGAGGGGGGGCGTCGCGCGGTGGGCCGGGTCGCAATACAGAGGCACTTCGCATCTGTACGACGGGAAGACCATGTTCGACGCCCTGACCAAGCTCACCAAGCGCCTCTTCGGCGACGCCAACGAGCGCGAGCTGAAGAAGCTGCAGCCCCTCGTAGACCAGATCAACAGCCTGGAGCCGAGCTTCGAGAAGCTGTCTGACGAACAGGTCTCGGCGAAGACGGCCGAGTTCAAGGCGCGGCTGGAGAAGGGGGAGTCCCTCGACGATCTGCTGCCCGAAGCCTTCGCCACGGTGCGCGAGGCCGGCAAGCGCGTCATGGGCATGCGCCACTACGACTGCCAGCTCATCGGCGGCATCGTGCTGCACCAGGGGAAGATCGCGGAGATGCGCACGGGGGAGGGCAAGACCCTCGTCGGCACGCTGCCGGTCTACCTCAACGCCCTCACCGGCAAGGGCGTGCACGTCGTCACGGTCAACGACTACCTGGCCGAGCGCGACGCCGAGTGGATGCAGCCCCTCTACAACTTCCTGAAGATGGAAGTGGGCGTCATCCTCTCTGGCGAGCGCAACGACCAGATCAAGCGCCACGCCTACACCCGGGATGTCACCTACGGCACCAACAACGAGTTCGGCTTCGACTACCTGCGCGACAACATGAAGTTCTCCCTCGACCAGCAGGTGCAGCAGCGGGGCCACCACTTCGCCATCATCGACGAGGTCGACTCGATCTTGATCGACGAGGCCCGAACGCCCCTGATCATCAGCGGTCCGATGAACGCCGACGTGGAGCTGTACAGCATCATCGACGGCGTCATCCCGATGCTGCAGAACGATGTCGACTTCATCGTCGACGAGAAGGGCCGCTCGGTGTCGCTCACCGACGACGGCATCTCCCACATCGAGGGCAAGCTCGGCATCGACAACCTGTACGACCCCCACAACATGGAGGTCTTGCACCACGTCAACCAGTCCCTCAAGGCCCACTACCTGTTCAAGCGCGACAAAGACTATGTCGTGCGTGAAGGCCAGGTCGTGATCGTCGACGAGTTCACGGGCCGGCTGATGTCGGGGCGGCGGTGGTCGGATGGCCTGCACCAGGCGGTCGAGGCCAAGGAGAAGGTGTCGGTGCAGCAGGAGTCGCAGACCTACGCGACCATCACCTTCCAGAACCTGTTCCGCATGTACGACAAGCTGGCTGGCATGACGGGTACGGCCGCCACGGAAGCGGCAGAGTTCGCGGAGATCTACGACCTCGACACCCTCGTCATCCCGACGAACAAGCCCATCGCGCGCCAAGACGCCGACGACATCATCTACAAGACGCAGATGGAGAAGTTCGCGGCGGCCGCCGACGAGATCGCCAAGATCCACGAGCGCGGGCAGCCCGTGCTGGTCGGCACCACGTCGGTCGAGCGCTCCGAGATCTGCAGCCGGCTGCTTCAGCGACGGGGCATCCCCCACGAAGTCCTCAACGCCAAGAACCACGCACGTGAGGCCATGATCGTCGCACAGGCAGGTCGCAAGGGCGCCATCACCATCTCCACCAACATGGCCGGGCGTGGCACCGACATCAAGCTGGGGGGCAACCCCGAGGCGATGGCCGCCGACCAGTACGATCCCGAGACGCAGCCGGAGGAGTATGCGCAGGCCCTCGCGGTGTTCGAAGAGCAGTGCAAGCTCGAGCGGGAGGAGGTGCTGGCGGCCGGTGGGCTGTACATCATCGGCACCGAGCGTCACGAGTCGCGCCGGGTCGACAACCAGCTCCGTGGCCGGTCTGGCCGACAGGGTGACCCGGGGGGCTCGCGCTTCTACCTGTCGCTCGAAGACGAGCTGCTCCGCATCTTCGGGTCCGACAAGATCACCGTGTGGATGGAGCGGATGGGCCTCGAAGACGACGAGCCCATCGAGCACCGGTGGATCTCGAGCTCCGTGGAGAACGCCCAGCGGAAGGTCGAGGGGCACCACTTCAACTCGCGGAAGAACCTCCTCGAGTACGACGACGTGATGAACTACCAGCGCAAGGGTGTCTACGACATCCGCAACCGCGCGCTGAAGGGCGAGAGCATCATCGAGATGGTGCGGGAAGCGGCGGAAAACATCATCGGCGACGTGATGGACGACTTCCTCGGCGAGGGCCTGCACCCGGAGCACTGGAACCTCGAGGGCATGCGCTCGAACCTCGAGCGGGTGTTCGGGCTCACCTACGAGGAGTCCGACGAGCAGCTGCGTGACTTCTCCCGCGAGGAGATCCGGCAGCGGCTGATGGCCGACGCCCAGGGCGCGCTCGACGACGTGATGGAGCGCTTCAAGGGAGCCGCGGAGGAATCGGGTGAAGAGGATGCCGACGACCCGGACGGCACCTTCCGCGAGTACGCACGGATGCTGCTGCTGCAGTACACCGACAACCTGTGGAAAGACCACCTCCTCGCTCTCGACCGCCTCCGCCAGGGGGTCGGGCTGCGTGGCTACGGTCAGCGCAACCCCCTGCTCGAGTACAAGCGCGAAGCGCTGCAGATGTACATGATGATGGCGGCGATGCGTGACGAGCAGCTGGTGAGTCAGCTCGTGCGCACTCAGCCACAGCTGGCCCAGGCCGCCGCGGCATCATCGAACCCCAAGCGCACCGCCAAGCAGCTGGTCAAGGGCAACTTCCAGCCTGCGGGGCAGATGCTCGGGGCGGCGGCCGCCGCGGCTGCAGCGACTCCTGCGCTGCCCACGCCTGCCCCTGCGCCGGCGGCAGAGCCGCCTCCGCGGCCCAGCCCGGGGGAGGAGGCGCGCCTGTTCGCGGCTGCCTACCAGATCCGGCGCAACGATCCCTGCCCCTGTGGGTCGGGCAACAAGTACAAGAAGTGCTGCTACGAGGCAGGTTGGGAGCCCCCCGCGCCCCCGGCCGAGGAAGCGCCGGTCGAGTCCGCGCCCGTGCCCAGCGACGCGGTCCAGGCGGCTGCCGCCCCCGATCTCGCCGAGACGCCACCGACCGCCGAGGGAAGCGCGCCTCGCCAGGCGCCTGCGGATGCTGGATACGACAGCCTGTACGCGCCCCCCGGCGAGGATGACGGCGATGCCCCGACCGATCCGGGTGCTCCGCCCGTCTGACCGGGTCGGCAGGCGTTGGCAGGGCTGGTCGGCCGTTGCGCGCCGTGCTAATCCCGACGGCCCGCGCTTGGTGCGCGGAGACACCACGCCGGATGCGTGCACGTCGCCACGGTGCCCGATGAAATCGGGTCGGCGGCGGGCCCCGGCGGTCGAACAACCAAACCCGAGGTCCCCTCATGAACGTCTCTCTCCGTGATCTGCTCCAGTCGGGCGTCCACTTCGGTCACCAGACCCGTCGCTGGAACCCGAAGATGAAGCCCTACATCTACGGCGCCAAGAACGGCATCCACATCATCGACCTGCAGAAGACGGCTCGTGGATTGGTCGATGCCAGCCGCTTCGTCAGCCAGACGGTGAGTCACGGCGGTCACATCCTGTTCGTCGGCACCAAGCGCGCGGCGCGCGACATCGTGGCCGAAGAGGCGCGTCGCTCGGGCATGCACTTCATCAACAACCGCTGGCTCGGCGGCACGATGACGAACTGGCAGACGGTGAAGAAGTCCATCGAGCGCCTCGTGCAGCTCGAGAAGGCCCGCGACGAGGGCCGCTTCGATGTCCTCACGAAGAAGGAGGCTCTCGAGCTCCACCGCGAGATCGCGAAGATGGACAAGAACCTCGGCGGGATCAAGACGGCCAAGGGCCTCCCGGCGGCGCTGTTCGTCATCGACCCGAAGAAGGAGCACATCGCGGTCAAGGAAGCCAACACCCTCGGCATCCCGGTCGTCGCCCTGTGCGACACCAACTGCGACCCGTCGGGCATCTCCCACGTCATCCCCGGCAACGACGACGCGATCAAGTCGATCCGCCTGTTCACCGGCGCCATCGCCGACGCCGCGATCGAGGGCAAGGCTACGTCCACGGGCCGTGGTGCGGCGCGCGCGTACGTCACCGATGCGCAGGCAGAGGAGCAGGAGGTCGAGGTCATCAAGCGTGCCTCGGCCCCCGTCGAGGAAGTCCCTGCGGCTCCGGCCGAAGCCCCGGCTGCGGTCGAGGCCCCGGCTGCGGTCGAGGCTCCGGCTGCCGACGAGGCTCCCGCCAGCTGATGTGGTGGGAGGTCACCTCCCGCCCACCCTCTCTTCGATTCTGAACGAACCCCCATCTTAGGAGGCACGCCATGGGTGCGGCCGACATCAAGGCCCTTCGCCAGCGTACTGGCGCCGGCATTCTCGACTGCAAGAAGGCGCTCACCGAGTCCGACGGCGACGTCGACAAGGCCATCGACTGGCTCCGTGCCAAGGGCATGGCGTCTGCGGCCAAGAAGGCCGGCCGGGCAGCCACCGAGGGGGCCGTGGTCTCCTACATCCACGCTGGCGGCAAGATCGGCGTGCTGGTCGAGATCAACTGCGAGACCGACTTCGTCGCGATGACCGATGACTTCCAGAACCTCTGCAACGACATCGCGATGCACATCGCGGCGGCGGCGCCTGAGTACGTGCGCCGTGACGAGGTGCCGGAGGAGGCTGTCGCTCACGAGAAGGCCGTGCAGAAGGCTCGGGTGATCGAAGAGGGCAAGCCCGAGCACATTGCCGAGAAGATCGTCGAGGGGCGCATCGGCAAGTGGTTCGAGGATGTCTGCCTGCTCGACCAGAAGTTCGTCAAGGACGACAAGCTCACGGTCAGCGACCTGCTGACCAACGCCGTGGCCAAGATCGGCGAGAACATCCAGGTGCGTCGCTTCAGCCGGTTCGTGCTGGGTGAGGGCCTGGAGAAGAAGCAGTCCGACCTCGCTGCCGAGGTCGCTGCCGCGCTCGGTTGATCCGTGCTCGTGGTCTGCGGGGGGTGTCCGGTTCGACCGGGCGCCCCCTTCGTCGTTTCAGGTGTTAGACATCGGCGCTGGAGGACCCCATGGACGAATACCTCGAGGCGATGAACGACGACATGAGCTCGGCGCTCGAGGCGCTCACCCAGTCCCTGACCAAGGTGCGCACCGGTCGGGCGACCCCCAAGCTCCTCGACGGGGTGCAGGTGATGGTGCAGAGCTACGGCACGTCCATGCCCCTCAACCAGCTGGCCACGGTCCAGGCGCCCGATGCGCGGCTGCTCACGGTCACTCCGTGGGACAAGACGACCATCACCGACATCGAGCGCGGCATCGTCGGAGCGGGGCTCGGGCTCAACCCGTCCAACGATGGCCAGCTCATCCGGGTGCCCGTGCCCGCACTCACCCAGGATCGGCGTCGCGACCTGGTCAAGCAGGTCAAGGGCCACGGCGAAGATGCGAAGGTCCGGCTGCGGCACGTGCGTCGCGAGTACAACGACATGTTCAAGGCCGGCGAGAAAGACGGAGACATCTCCGAAGACGACATGCACCGGCTGTTGGCCAAGGTGCAGGAGTCGACCGACGCGTTCGTGAAGAAGGTCGACCAGCTCGTGGCCGACAAGGAAGCCGAAGTCCAAGAGGTGTGAACATGGAGGCGAGCCTCCCGCGCCACGTCGCGGTCATCATGGACGGCAACGGGCGCTGGGCCACCGAGCAGGGGCTGCCGCGGGTTCGGGGTCACGAAGCGGGTGCCGACACGGTGCGTGCCATCGTGCGCGCGTGCGGGGAGCGGGGCATCGAGGCCCTCACGCTGTACAGCTTCTCTACGGAGAACTGGGGGCGCCCCGGCGACGAGGTCGAGGCGCTGATGGCGCTGCTCGCCCGCTACCTGTCCGACGAGCGGGAAGAGCTGATGGGCAACAAGGTGCGCCTTCAGGGGATCGGTCAGCTCGAGCGGCTGCCGCCTCACGTGCGTCGACTGCTGGAGGAGGCCACCCGGGTCACCGCCGACAACGACGGGCTGCTGCTCACCTTGGCGCTGTCCTACGGGTCTCGAGCGGAGATCGTGGCTGCGGTGCGTCGCATCGCGGAAGAGGTGGCCGATGGCACCCTCGATGCCGAGGCGATTGATGAGTCCACCATCACCGACCGCCTCTACACCGCCGGGGTGCCCGACCCCGACCTGCTGATCCGCACGTCGGGGGAGATGCGGCTGAGCAACTTCCTCCTCTGGCAGCTCGCGTACGCCGAGCTGTACGTCACCGACGTGTTCTGGCCCGACTTCCGGGAGCCCCACCTCGATGTGGCGCTCGAGGCCTATGCGCGGCGCCAGCGGCGCTTCGGCAAGACCGGGCAGCAGCTGGGGTCGGCCTCGTGATGACGCGCCTGCTGGCGGCAGCGGTCGGCCTGGCCGTGCTGCTGCCCTCGATCATCTACGGCGGCCCGGTCGCCGTGCACATCGTGGCAGCCCTGGCGAGTGTCGTGTGCGTGGCCGAGTACGCCGCCATGGCCTTCCCCGACGATCGCTACCCCTCTGGCGCATGGCTGGCCCTGTGCTTCGGCGGCTGGTACGGCGCAGTGCTGTACGGGCCGGAAGGGTCGACCGGGGTCGCCGTGGGGCTGATGGCGTTGCTGACGATGATCTTCGTCACCCTTCGGCCGCTGGAGCTGGCCTCGGCCGCTGACCGCACCGGGCGCTACCTGCTCGGGGCGCTGTGGGTGGGGCTGCTGGCCTACCTCCCGCTGCTGCGCGACCTCGACCAGGGGCTGGCCTGGGTGTTCACGGTGCTCGTCATCAGCTGGTGTGGCGACACGGGGGGCTACTTCGCGGGGAAATACTTCGGAAAGCACAAGCTCTACCC
>CBDUIC010000065.1:0-43175 GCA_965367245.1 uncultured bacterium
CTATCTACCTGGGGTCGTCTCGCCAGCCCGTCGTGCGCACCTCGGCCACCAGGCCTGGATCGGGAGCGGGCCAGATCTCCAGGTAGGTGGCCCGTGCCTCATCGTCGCCAGCGAGGCCCAGCACGGCCCACGCCAAGGCAAAGGGCTGGCTGTCGATGTTGACGCACGTGTCGAGGGCCTGCCTCGCCAGGTCGGTGGCGACATCGCGCTGGCCAGCGTCCCACGCCAGCGTCGCGCCCTCCGCGGCGGCGTGGCACCCGTCGACCGAGGCCAGCGGGCGGCCCTCTGCGACCGTCAGCGCCACCTGCAGCTCCGCGGCATGCTCCCCCTCGAGGCGACCGAGAGCACGCCGCGCCGCCGACAGGTCGCCGGCCCGAGCCGCCAGCACCCCATGGGCGAGGACCGAGCGGAGCCCCGCGTCGTGCCGCAGGGTCGCGGGCACGGTGGGGTCGGCGGCGGCACGGTCCAACCCCGACAAGACCGCCGCGAGCTCCTCGTCGGTCGCGATCCACCGGTGCAGCCGCATGCGCACCTGCATGGAGCCGAGGTCGACCAGCACCGACTGCGCATCGCTGCCCTCCGCCGACGCCTGCGCCACGGCCGCCCACTCGGCGCTCTTCTGCAGCTGGCCCAGCGTCGCGAGGCCCCGTGCCACGAAGAAGGCGAAGTGGCGCTGAGCGCTCGGAGGGGTCTCGTCGCCGCGCATGGGGGCGGCGAGCCGCTCGAAGGTGTCGGTGTCGCCGAGGTGGGCGGCGCTCATCGCCGCGTGCAGCCGCGCCGGCCACCACCCCGGGTCGAGGCGCAGGGCCTCGGTGCCGTGCTCCACGGCCTCCTCGTGGCGCCCGAGCTGCTGGGCGTTGACCGCCAGCTCGGCCCACAGCGCCGGCGAGCGCACCCCGCGGGCCACCGCTTGCTCCCCCGCGACCGCGGCCTCGGCGAACCGGTTGTGGGACCGATAGGCGCGCACCTGCTGGAACCGGCCGAACACGGAGTCGGGGGCCTGGGCGACCATGCGCTCGATCAACGCCTCGTCGAGGGCCGCGTCGGGCTCCAGCGAGGCCGAGGCCTCCACCAGCATCAGGGTCGCGAGCCGGTCGTCGGGCCAGCGCTCCAGGTGGTCACGGAGCACCGCCAGCACCCACGCGGGGTCTTCCGCTCCCTGGGCGCCGTCGTGCAGGGCGACGAGCAGCTCAGGCACGGGCCCATGCCCCCCACGGGCCGCGTCGACCCCGCGGGCGAGGAACTCGGGGAAGCGCTCGGCGTCGCGGGCCCGCGCGAGCATGGCGCCCAGCAGCGCGACTGCCGGATCGGTCGCCCCGAGGTCGAGGGCCTTGTCGACGAGGGGCAGCCCGTCTTCGGTGCCCGCCTCCACCGCGTGCCACGCCAGCGCGAGCAGCCGCACCACTTCGGCGTCGTCGTCGATGGGCGGAGGCATCGCCGCTGTGAACCCCACCGGGGCCTCGGCGGGCGCTTGCTCGGGCGTGGCGACCCATGCCCCCACCCCGAGGAGCCCGATCAGCGCCAGCGCCCCGCCCCATGACCTCCACGACGATGGATGACCTGGCGCCGGCTCGGCGCGCGCCACCGCCGCGGGCGCCACCGTCGGATCCGTCGGCCCCACCGACGCCATCGATGCCATCGAGGCATCGGGCTCCACCGACACCAGCGAGGTCGACCACGTCGCCTCCCCCGTCGTCGGCGCCGCGAGCTCGGGCTGCGACCACCGGCTCAGCACCTCAGGCTGGTACGACACATCACCACGCATGGGAAGCCGGTCGACGAAGGCCTGGGCCGACCCGATCCGCGCCTCGGGGTCGGCCGCCAGCGCATCGCGGAGCAGCTGCGCCAGCGCGGGGTCGAGGTCGTCGGGGATCGGCCCGTGCTCCCCCCGCGACACCTTGTTGAACACCATCAGCGTGTCTTCGTCGTCGAAGGCCGCCCGGCCGACGAGCAGCTCGTAGAGGATGGCGCCGAGCGCGAACACGTCGGTGCGCTCGTCGACGTTCTTGCTGTCGTGCACCTGCTCGGGCGACATGTACCGGGGCGTGCCCATCAGCGCCCCCGTTCGCGTGCCGCCCCCCGGGCCCTCCAGCGCCTTGGCGAGCCCGAAGTCGGTGACCTTCGGTAGCAGCCGACGACCGGCGCGGGCCACCATGATGTTGCCCGGCTTCAGGTCCCGGTGGATCAGCCCCCGCGCGTGGGCCGCCGCCACCCCCTCCAGCACCCCCGCGAATAGGTCGAGGGCATCGTCGCGAGGCAGCGCCCCGTCGCGCAGCATCAGGTCGAGGGAGGGGCCCTCCACCAGCTCCATGACCAGCCCGGGCCACCCGTCGATGTCGATGGTGTCGGTGACGGCCACCACGTTGGGGTGGCGCAGCGACGCCTGGATGCTCGCCTCCTGGCGCAGCCGTGCGTGGGCATCCGCCGACACCAACGTGAGGATCTTCACGGCAACGGACACCCCGAGCCGCTCGTCGTGCGCTCGGTACACCCGCGCCGCGCCGCCCGCACCCAGCAGGCCCCCCAGCACGTAGCGCCCACCGACGCGCGCTCCCTCCTCCACCTGCACCAGGGCTCCTCCGTGGCGCAGTCTACCGGAGGGGACCTCGCCTCAGTCCCCCGACGACTCCGCTGTCGTCTCGGTCGTCGCCCAGACCGGAGGAAGCCCGAACGTCGCACGCGCCTCGTCGCAGTACGGATTGGGGACCTCGGGGGTGCTCGGCTCGAAGGCGCGGCAGGGCTCGGGCCGCTGCGCGTAGATCGCACACGTCGTGCCCTGGCCCACGGTGCCGCGCAGGGCCGTGCACGCCCCCGAGGGCTGGCGACGCATGCGCCGGTGGCCCGGCGTCGTCACCACCGTCAGCTCCGTCGGCACACGGAGGCCGTCTCCCTCCGGAAAGCTCACCCGGAGGGCGGCGCAGCAGGCCCCGCACGCCAGGCACACCGACTCGCCAGCCGCTCCCATCCACCCCTCCCCACCGCGGCTGACTATCCCCCGTCGCGGCTCCCGCCCCTCGCGGGCACGGACGGCACCCCGCAGCCCCGCCGTTCCTGTTGCGGCCTCTCGGCCCGACAGGTACGATAGGTGGACTACGGAGTACCCGGATGTCCGTCCAGCGCCCCGAGGCGGCCACCATCCTGTGGGAAGACCGCGACCGCGACGATGCCGACGGCCCCACCTGTGCCGACGAGATCGACATGCTGTGCGCCACCTGCTGCGCGCAGAGCGGCGCGTCGTGCGGCCCCACCGAGTGTGACCCATGACGTGGGCCCTCCTGCTCGTCGTGGCGTGCCGTTCCACCCCACCTCCCGCCAGCTCCCCACCCTCGGAGAGCCCACAGTCCACGGCGACGGGGGCCGTCGACACCCAACGGCCCACAGAAACGGGTTCCACGGCGGACTCCGCGGCGCCCGCTACGCCGCTCGCCCACCGAGAATGCGCCCCCGAGCCCACGTGGGAGAACCTGGCCGGCAGGGTGACCATCGATGCGCAAGAGCAAGTGGGATACTGGGACCGCTTTGATATTCGCGCTTCGTTCTACAACAACGAGCCGTACGACGAGAACCCCGACATCGAGCCCGTGCCCTCTGACGACCCCACCGATGACTGCCAGTGGGTGGAGAACGTGTACGACCCCGAGTCCCACGGCGAGAAGGTCTCGGGCGGCCACGTCACCGTCTCCCTCGCCGGACAGAGCTATCTGCTCAAACCGTTCGGCAACAACCACGACTACGACGCACCCGAGCTCGGGCTGGTCACCGAGGAGGTCATGGCGTCCTTTCATGGCGCCACCATCAGCATCGAGTCCACCGGCTCACCCGACGTGCCCGCCTTCTCCTTTCCTGACATCGAGCTGTACCCGCCACACCGAATCGACGTGTCCTCCCCCATGCCCAACGCGGCGCTCGCCCCCGACGACATCGTCTTCCGCTGGGAGCCGGGCACCACCCTCGACGGGCGCATGGAGGTGCACCTCTCCCCAAAGATCCCGAAGCTGATGATCTGCATGATCGACGACGACGGCGAGTGGTCGCCGCCGCCAGCCGTCTTCGAACACATGAACGAGCCCGAGCGCCTGGTGGCTCGCTTCCTGGCACGCAAGCCCTGCCCGCAGAAGCTGCCCGACGGCCGTATCGTGACGGTTTGGCTGAACTTCGATGCGTCACTGGGCATCGACGTCACGCCGTGATGCCGTGTGCGACCGAGTGTGACCCATGACGTGGGCCCTTCTGCTCGTCGCAGCGTGCCGTTCCACCCCACCTCCCACCGGCTCCCCACCCTCGGCGAGCCCGCAGTCCACGGCGACGGGGGCCGTCGACACCCAACGGCCCACAGAAACGGGTTCCACGGCGGACTCCGCGGCGCCCGCCACGCCGCTCGCCGATCGAACCTGTCTACCCGTGCCCGAAGCCGTGAACCACGCCGGCCGGGTCTATGTGAACGTCGACGAGCTCGTGGGGCTGTGGGACTGGTTCGATGTGTCCGCATCCTTCTTCATCAACGAACCCCACGAGGAGAACCCCGACATCGAGCCCGTGCCCTCCGACGACCCCACCGATGACTGCCAGTGGGTGGAGAACGTGTACGACCCGGATTCCCACGGCGAGAAGGTATCGGGCGGCCACGTGACGGTCTCCCTCGCCGGCCAGAGCTATCTGCTCAAACCCTATGGCAACAACCACGACTACGACGCACCCGAGGTCGGACTGATCACCGAAGACGTCATGGCGTCGTTTCATGGCGCCACCATCAGCATCGAGTCGACCGGTTCCCCCGACGTGCCCGCCTTCTCCTTTCCCGACATCGAGCTGTACCCGCCACACAGAATCGACCTCTCCGCTCCCCTGCCCAACGAGGTGCTCTCTCCCGACGACATCGTCTACCGCTGGGAGCCGGGAACCACCCTCGATGGGCGTATGGAGGTACGACTCGCACCGAAGATCCCGAAGCAGTTGGTCTGCATGATCGACGACGACGGCGAGTGGTCCCCGCCGCCAGCCGTCTTCGAGCACATGAACGAGCCCGAGCGCCTGGCTGCTCGCTTCCGGGCTCGCCAGTGGTGCCCACAGGAGCTGCCCGATGGGCGCATCGTGACAATCTGGCTCAACTACGAGTCCGGGCTCGGCGTCGACGTCGTGCCCTAGATCACCCCGCTTGGTTCGGCGCCCGAGACGGCAGCAGCAACAGCACCAGGATGGGGACCTCGATCCAGGCGTGCACCGACGCCACGATCCCGTACAGCTCCCGCGCCTCGCGGAAGTCGACGGCGTAGCCCAGCCACAGCAGCCCCGTCGCCGCGAGCAGCCCGGCGACCCAGCCCCGCGACGGCACCGGCGACCACCGCGGCAGCGCCCCCAGCACGGCGGTGTAGTGCAGGCACTGGGTGAACACGATGGCGGTGAACCAGTGCTGCGCCCCGTCCTGCCGCGCCCAGGCGACCGGTAGGTAGGCGGTGTAGTTGGCCGCCAGCGACCCCGACGGCAGCAGCCGGGCCTCGGGCCAGGCCAGCCCCTCCACCCACCCCCAGGGCAGCCCGGTGGCCAGCAGCGCCGGCAGGGCCAGGAACACCAGCAGGGCCCCCGCCGCGAAGCGAGGCCGCGCGGTGGCGGGCAGGGCCTCGGCCAGCAGCGGCACAGGGGTGAGGTTGTGCAGCACCGCCACCGCGAGCAGCGTCGGGATCGGCGCCCAGAGCAGTCCACCCAACAACCCCACCGACAGCGCCACCGCCACCGCGCTGGCCCCGCGAGAGCGCCACCACCAGCCCACCGGCACCCACAGCACCGCGACCGCCGCGGCCAGCTCCACGACGTAGCCGACCCCCGCCGGCATCCACTCCAGCCAGCGCAGGGTGCGGGTGAGCATCACCACCGACAGCGCCCCGCCGAGGCCCAGGGTGACCGGAGCGAGCCACCGACCGAAGCGATGGTGCAGGTAGCGCAGCTCCTCGGCGACGTGGGCCAGCCCGAACACCGCCAGGGTGGTGGTGTAGACCAGCAGCGGCGCCAGCAGCGACCCGAACCAGGCGAGTGCTACGATCGCAGCCAGGGGCAGCCACGGCACGGGGGCCCGCAGCACGGCCACCGGTCGAGGAGAGGGCGGAATGTGGGTATGGCTGGTCGTCATGAGCGCGTGGGCCCAGGATACTCCCGAGGTCGACGCCGCGGGCGACGGCGCCCTCCGCATCACGGCGGTCCTCGAGCAAGACCACAGCATCGTGCGCGAGGCGTGGGAGAAGGCCGTGCGCAAGGCGGAGCGGGCCTGGCGGCGCGCCTCCCGCCGCTCCGACGAGCCCATCGAGCCCCCCGACATCCCCGAGCCCGATCCTCAGGGCGTCGGCAAGGTCGAGCTGGTCCTCACCAGCGACGCCCTCCAGGGCGGCATCCTCGGCGTCCTGACCGGCGACAACGGCGTGTGGGAGGGAACGGTGCCGGCGGGCGTGTACAAGGTCGTCGCCCTGCCACCCGGAGGCCCCGCGGTCACGGTGAGCGGCGTCAAGGTCGACCCGGGGCGCACGCGACCCCTCACCATCGCCGTGGAGCCGTGGTCTGACGTGCACGTGATCACGTCGACGCAGGGGGCCTCGCCCTACGCAGGAGGGTGGTAGCCTTCAGGCATGGCCCTCCTCCTCCTCGCCTCCCTCGCCCTCGCCACCCCTCCCACCCTGCAGGTGGTGTACACCGCTCGCTTCGACCTCGACGCCACAGGCGACGGCATGTGCGAGATGACGAAGCTGTGCGACTGCACGGCGACCTACGTGGGGAAGGGCACCGAGGTGCACCGTGACGAAGGGCGCGTCACCTTCCAGGGAAGCTTCGCGCAGAAGAGCAGCGACTGCCACGACACCTTCGCCATCTGGGTGCCCGCCGACGGCGAGGCCTTCCACACCCTGCGCTTCGCCGACGGCGCCCTCACCGAGTGGGTGGTGCACGACCAGGCGTCGGGCCACGCACGCCTGGCATCGGGCATGAAGGCCGCCGGGCAGTTCTGGATCAACGAGCTCGCCCAGCCCTGGCCCTTCACCAAGGCAAGGGTCGAGCAGACCGACGGCAGCGACCTCGGCGGGCTGATGAAGGTGCAGGTCGCCCACACCCTCGAGCTCACGCTGCCGTAGCCCCATGCCACCCGGTAGGGTGTGTCATGGATGCAGACGGGCTGCTCTTGATGGTCGCGGTCCCCGCCCTCATGGGGTTGGCCACATGGCTGTTGACCCGTGGCGACGCCTGGGCCCGGCAGATGCGCGCTGTGGCCCATCAGGTGGCCGGCGTGGAGGCAGACCTCGAAGCCCGTCGCCTGACGGGCGTCGTGGAGGGTGTCGCCGTGTACGTGGCCCCGTGCGAAGGCCAGCGTGACACCTACCAGCTTCGTTTCCAGACGGACGAGCACCCCGGGGTGGCCGTGAACCCCCACGACGACGGCGAGGAAGACCCCGCGGGCGTTCGCACCGGCGACATGGCCTTTGATCGCGCCGTGCGGATCACGGGCCTGTCCGACGCTGAGGCTCTGGCCGCCCTCGACCCCACGACGCGCTGGCGACTGCGGACGGCGTTCCAGGCGGGCTGGCGCCACGACAGGGGAGCGTGGGCATCCACCCTCTCGGTCCGCCGCTACCCCATACCGGAGATCGTCCGGGCCGTAGAGGAGGGTGTGGCACTGGGTGGGGCGCTTCGCCACGACGGGTCGGTGGACGACGCCCTGGTGCAGCGAGCCCTGGCGGACCCCGATCTCGATGTGCGCCGTCGTGCGGTCGACCTGCTCTTCGAACGCGGCGCGGGGCCGACCCACGCAGGGACCCTGTTCGACGGGGGCGCCGAGGTGGCGATGCACGTCGTGGGGGCTCTGCCCCGGCCCGAGCAGCTCCCCAGGTTGCGCGAGCTGGTGGACCACGCAGATCCCGACACCGCCTGGAGCGCCACCCAGCGGCTCGCCGCTGATGGGGTCGACGACCGGGTGCGACGGGGGTGGGTGCGTGGCCTCGACCATCAAGCCACTCGGCTGATGGCGGTGAACCGCCTCGCGGAGGCCGGCGAAGTGGGCGATGTAGCCCCGCTGCAGGCGGTCGCAGCCCAGTGGCTGCCCAGTCCCGAGGCCCGACGGGCGGCCGAGGCCATCGCCGCCATCCAGGCTCGTGCCGAGGGGGCGCAGGCCGGGACGCTAGCGCTGGCGAATCGGCCTGCTGGCGAGGTCGCGATCGTCGAGACGAGAACCCCGCACGCGAGACGACCCGGCCCTGCCCGAAGGACGGAGTCGTAGCGAACCGTGGCAAGGCACCACCGCCCACCGCGCCGCCCCTCAAGCCTCCAGGTCGCTCAGGCTCGCGGAGGTGTACCCCTCGTCGATCCCCCACCCCGCCGCCGGCACCCCCGCCCCGCGCAGCGCGGTGAGCACGGCCTTGCTGGCGTTCTCGTCGGTGTAGGACCGGTAGTGCACCCCACCCTTGAGCCGCCCGTTGCCCTTGCCCGCGATGAGGATGGGGAACTCGTCGTTGCGGTGGGTGAGCCCGTCGGACAGCTCGCTGGTGCACAGGATCGAGCAGCGCTCGAGCAGGTTGCCGGACCCCTCCGGCGTGTCGCGGAGCTTGGCGAGGAACACCGCGAGCTGCTCCATCGTGAAGGTCGTCGCCGCCTCCACGATGGGCTGAGGCGCGTTCTCGGTGTGGCAGGTGAGGTGCAGCCCGTCGGTCGCGCCGACCTGCCACATCACCACCCCTGAGCCACAGGTGCTGAACTGCACGCTGAACGACCGGGTGAGGTCGCAGGCCAGAGCCAGCACCAGCAGCTCGCTCATCACCTCGTTCTGGCGGACGATGTCTTCGCCCTCCGGCAGATCGAGCACGGTGCCGGGATCGGCTCCCGGGGAGCAGGCCTGCGGCCCCGCGGCGATGCGCAGCTCCAGCGCCCGGATGCTCTCGAGGTGCTGGTCGAGGCGCAGCTGATCGGCGGTGCCCAGCTGCGACTGCAGCCGCTGGGTCTGGCTGCGCACCACGTCGAGCACGCTCTGCCGGGCGAGGTCGAGGTCGGGGTCGAGGGGGGCGCCGAACAGCCGCTGGTACAGCGCGGAGGGGTCGTACTCGCTGGGGTTGGGCAGGTTGGGCCCGTTGTGCGACAGGTGCTGGAAGGTGCTGCCCTCGTCGGTGCCCCGGAAGCGGGTGATGCCCACCTCGAGGCTGCGGAAGGGCGCCTGGCCCTGGAAGAAGTCGGCGGCATCCTGGTCGACGGACTGCCGCGCGAAGGTGCTCACGATGGTGTCGCGGGTGGTGCCGAGCTGGTAGTAGTGCTCGCCGGTCATGATGCCGGTCATGCCGCTGTGGTGCGGGTGAGTGGCCGTCTTGACCTCACAGCCGGTGACCACACTCACGTAGTCCTGCACGCCGGCGAGGGGCGCGAGCTGGGCCGAGGGCGTGAAGCCGGTGCCGGTGCCGGTGGGCTGCCAGCTGTCGGGCTTCATGCCGTTGCCCCAGAACCACACGCCGAAGCGGTCGGGGCCGCCGCCGGTGACCGCGTGGGCCGGGCGGGCCATGATCTCGAGGGACGGCAGCGCGATGCCGACGGCCGCGCCGCGCAGCATGCCGCGCAGGAAGGTTCGGCGGTGCAATGGGCGGGTCATGGGGCCCCCAGGCAGGCGATGACGGCGAGGTCGCCGGAGTTCTCGAGGGGGCCGTGGCCACTCTCGTAGCCTTCGTCGACGCAGTAGCCGTGGATGGCGCGGGCACAGCTCGGCCCCCACCGCTCCCAGCTGCCGTCGCAGACGCTGTCGTAGGTGGCGAGCACGGCGTAGGAGCCGTTGATCACCGTCGCTCCGGGGGTGCACACCACGACGGCGACATCCCCGCTGTTCTCGACGGGGCCGTAGCCGGTGGCCAGCCCCATGCTGCCGCACATCCGGCTGATGGCTGCGTTGCACGAGCCCCCGTGGGTGTCGGCCTCGCTGCAGTCGGGGTGGTGCCCCGCCAGCTCGGTGAAGGTGGTGCTGACCACGACGCCCTCGCTGTCGTCGAGGCACACCACCAGGCCGTCAGGGTCGGCGGCCACGGGCCCGAAGCCGGTGACCGAGCAGTCCAACGAGGCGCAGTGACGATGCACGGCCGCGTTGCACGGCCCGTTCCACGAGTCCACCGCTGCATCGCAGCTGTAGTGGGCCACGGTGAGCTCGGCGTAGGTCGTCGGCGTCGGGCCGACCTCCAGGTCTTCGTCGACCAGGCCGTCGGCGTCGTCGTCGACCCCGTTGCACACCTCGAGGGGCACCTCCCCTTCACAGGGGGACCACGCCCCCGCCTCGCAGACCTCCTCGCCCGGCCCCCAGGCGGTGGTGCAGGTGCGCACCAGGTCTTCGTCGACCAGGCCGTCGCAGTCGTCGTCGACCCCGTTGCAGTCTTCGGTGGTGGGCTCGGGGGCATCGCAGCCCATCCACTCACCGTCGACACAGGTGTCGGTTCCGACATCGCACAGCGTGTCGCAGTCGCGCTGCTCGCCGTCGACGCAGGGCTCCACCTCGGGCGCCCCGACCGTCAGGAAGGCCTCGCTGCCCACGATGGCCTCGACCAGCGCCTCCACCTGGTGGTCGCTGTCGACGAAGACCTCGGTGGCGAGGTCGATGGCGGGCTGCTCGCTCTCCAGCTCGGCGTGGCCCATGGCGTAGCGGTAGAGCTGGCTGGTCATGCAGCCGGCGAAGCGGGGGTGCTCGACGAGGGCCAGCGCCAGCTCGGCACCGCCGTCGAAGGCGACCCCGTCGAGCTCGCCGGTGGCATCGACGGGCTTGCCGTTGTCGAGCTGCCGGTGGCGGCCGATGGGGTCGAAGTGCTCGAAGCCGTAGCCGATGGGGTCCATCATCAGGTGGCACCCGGAGCACTGCGGATCGGTGGCATGCTGCTCGAGGCGCTCCCGCAGGGTGGCCTCGTCGTCGTGCTCCGACAGCTCCGTCACCACCCCGGGCGGGGGCGGCGGCACCGAGGAGCACAGCAGCCGGGTGCGCACCAGCTTGCCCCGATGGGTGGGCGAGGTGACCGTGTTGTGGGCGCCGAGGGCCAGCAGGCCCGCACGGCCCAGCACGCCCCCTCGCTCCTGGGAGGCCGGCAGGGTGATGCCGCCGCCCCCCGTGGTCACCCCGTAGACCAGCTCGGCCAGCTCGGGGCTCGGGAAGGCCTGGTCGGTGGTGAACACGTCGCGCAGGTCGCCGCTGCCGTCGAGGGCGACGGTCACGAACAGCTCGTCGATCTCGGCCCGCAGGTCGTCTTCGAGGGCGTCGAGCTCGGGGTAGAGCAGCGGGTCTTTGTCGAGGGTGGCGAGGTCTTGCAGCTCCAGGGTCTCGCCGAACCAGGTGATCAGGCTGTCGCGGGCGCCAGGCAGCGCCAGCAGGCGCCGTGCCTCGTCGGTGAGGCGGCCCCCCGTCAGCTCCCCGGCCTCGGCAGCGTCGAGGAGGGCCGGGTCGGGGGGGGCGCCGGTCACGAAGAAGGCCAGCTTGCTGGCGAGCTCGTAGTCGTCGAGCCAGCGCACCGACGGGTCGACCGGATCCGGCACGCCGATCTCGACCCGGAACAAGAAGTCGGGCGACTGCAGCACGGCCGCGACCACGGCCTGCACCGCGATGCGCTCACCGAGGGCCGGCGCGAGGCTGTCGGCGAGGGCGAGCAGCTCGGTGATCTCGGTGTCGGTCGGCGGCCTCCGCCAGGCACGGCGGAGGAACGGGCCCAGGGCCGACTCGAGGCAGGCGCTGTCGTAGGGGCAGCCCAGCAAGGCCTCGACGCTGTCGTCGTCGGGAAGCGACAGCGTCGCCAGCTCCCAGGCCGCCGCCTCGTAGAGCTCCAGATCCAGGGGGCCGATGGACAGCTCCCCCGCACCGACGTGGGCGTAGCCGTGCAGCTGGTAGTCGACGGGCAGCTCGCCCTCGTAGCGAAGCCCCACGACCGCCTCGGTGGCGGCACGGTAGTGCGCCTCGGTGAGCCGGTGCAGCGCGGCGGGCGCGGGGGCGAAGTCGGCCATCGTCAGGGTGGACCCCACCGTCGTCGCCGCACCGCTGTCGGTCGTCGACCCGCTCGGCGTGCCGGCCCCGGGGGCGCCGGGGGTCGGCTTGCACGCCAGCATCATGGACAGCACCAGCCACATGGGCACCTCTCCCCCGGGAGAACACCGGGTCGACCGCCCATAACACACGCTCTACGGCGCCGAGCGCTGGCCCTGTCGCACCGTGTCGCAGTCTGCCCTCACCCCGATGCGGCCCATCCGGACAGCCTCCCGCGGCATTCCTGTCCCACCCGCACCGCCAAAGCGCGTCGATCCGGTGGCACGTGTGTTGCAAAAGAACCCGCCATGCTACGCACGACCCCCCTCCCTGCTCCCTGCATCGGCGACCGTCTCCACGATCGCTTCCACCTGCTGCAGGCCTGCGGCGACTCGCCCGCCGGCGTGCTCTTCGACGCCCTCGACGAGCAGACAGCCGAGGTCGTTCGCCTCCGCTTCCCCCACGGCACCATCGACCCGGTGCGGCTCGGCGTGCAGCACCCCACCCTGGTGCGGCACCTGGCCATCGCCGAGGGGGGGTCCTACCTGGTGATGGAAGACCTCGAGGGAGCTCCGCTAGAGCTGACGACCGAGGGCTCGGCGATCCTGCGCGTGTGGGAGGTAGCCGCCCAGCTGATGCCGCTGTTCGCCGAGCTCCACCGCCACGGCGTGGCCCACGAGTGCCTGGGCTTGCACAGCCTGTGGCGCGACATCGACGGGCACACCCGCGTGGTCGACCTGGGCATCGCCTCCGAGCTCGACGAGCGCACCTCGCCGTATGCCAGCCCCGAGCGGCGCCGCGGCGAGGAGCAAGACCAGCGCAGCGATGTCTACTCCCTCGCAGCCCTGCTGTTCGCGGTCGCCGAGGGGGCACCGCCGGCCATCACCGCCCTCAAGCCCTCTGCCCCGGTCACCACCGCGCTGCCGGAGCCCGTGGCCCGGATCCTCGCCCGCGCCATGAGCCCTCGGGCCGTGTTCCGCCACGCCGACGCGGGCACCCTGTGGGCAGAGCTCGAGCCTGTCCTGCGCGAGGGCCTCGAGGCCGAGCTCCACGCCAACCACGTCGGCAGCCCCACCCTCGACGAGCCTCCGTCGAGCATGGAGCACGACCGAGCCAGCTCCTTGCCCCCCGCCCCGCCGCGGCGGAAGCGTCCCGCGCGTACCCACTGGCAGTGGCTCGCGGCGGCCGCCGTGCTCATCGCCAGTGTGAGCGTTGCATCCGCCATGCTGACCGGTCTCGCCGCCTTCGTGTGGATCCAGCTCGCCTGAGCGGGCGTCTTTCGCGGTACCCTTCCACCCTGGGGGGGGCCTCTGCCACTCGATGGCTACGAAGTCCACGACCTGCTGCAAGAGGGAACCACCGGGGCGCTCTACCGTGCCACCGAGGCGGCCTCGGGGCAGCCTGTGGTGGTGGAGGTCGGCACGACCGACGAGCAGAGGCGGCGGCTTCGCCACGCGGCGCAGATCGCTGCGTCCCTCGACAGCGGCGTCACTCCCCCCCACCAGCTGCACAATCACCCCGACGCCGCCCTGCTGGTGGTCGCCAGCAACTACGTGCCGCTGTCGCTGCAGACCGGTCGCGGGCCCATGGAGCCCCGCGACGCCCTGGCCATCCTCGCCGCCACCGCAGAGGCACTGCAGGCACTCCACGACGCCCACATCGTGCACGGTCAGCTCCGCCCCGCCCACGTGCTCCTCGGGGAAGACGGCCGGGTTCAGCTGATCGGCCTGGGCAGAGCCCACCATCACCACGCCAGCGACGGCACCACGGTGTCCACCCGCGACGACCAGGCCTCCCTTCGCTACCTGGCCCCGGAGCAGACGGGTCGCCTGCCCTTCGGCGTCGATCCCCGGGCCGACCTGTACTGCCTCGGCCTGCTGGCCTTCGAGCTGCTCCACGGAGCGCCGCCCTTCACCGACCGGCAGCCCAGCGCCCTCATCCATGCGCACCTCGCCCGCGCCGCCCCCCGACTCGACACGCTCCACCCCGAGACCATCCCGCCGGCGGTCGCCGGCATCGTCGAGCGCCTGCTGCACAAGGCCCCCGACGATCGCTACGCCAGCGCGTCGGGCGCACGGCACGACCTGAGCCGGGCCGCCACGCTGCTCACAGGCCTCGGCACGGTCCCCGCGTTCGAGCTCGGCAGCGTCGACGTGCCCCGCGCCCTTCGCTTTCCCGCCCGGATCATCGGCCGACAGCGTGAGGCCACGCAGCTCCTCGACGCCTTCGCCCGCTGCCGGGGAGGCGCCTGCGAGGCCATCGAGGTGCGGGGCCGCCCGGGCACCGGCAAGACCTCGCTGGTGCACACCCTCGCGCAGCCCGTCATCGGCGGCGGCGCCTGGTTCTGCGTCGGGCGCTTCGATCCCTACCGCGACACCCCCTACCAGGGCTGGGCCGAGGCGCTGGGTCGCCTGGTCGAGCAGGTGCTGGCCGAAGACGAAGAGCATGTGCAGCGCATCGAGGAAGCCGTGCGCCTCGCGGTCGGCAGCGGCGCCAGCATCCTCACCCAGCTCCTGCCGCAGCTCGAGCAGCTGCTGGGTCCCCAGCCCGCCCCACCGCTCATGGAGGGCTCCGAGGCCCAGGCCCGCAGCGAGCGACTGCTACGGCGGCTGCTGCGCGGCATCGCCTCTCCGTCGCATCCCGTGGTGCTGGTCCTCGAAGACCTCCACTGGGCCGACGCGGCCAGCCTCCGCCTCCTCGAGGGTTGCCTGGCCGACGACGGCGTCAGCCACCTGCTGGTCGTGCTCACCGACCGCCCCGACGAGCTCCCGGAGCCCATCGCACGGCGCATCGCCGCTCTGAGAGCTGCTGGGCAGCTGGGTGGCCTGCAGCTCGGCCCCCTCACCCCCGACGACCTGCAGGGCCTGGTGGGCGAGGTGCTGCGGGCCGACCCCGACGAGGTGGCGCCCCTCGCCGAGCTGGTCTTCCAGAAGTCCCAGGGAAACCCCTTCGCCGCCCGGCAGCTGCTCACCCGGCTGCACGAGCGGGGCCGCATCCAGCGCACGGGCACCCGGTGGGTGTGGGACCTCGCCACCATCCGCGGCGAGGCCCTCAGCGACGATGTCGCGGTGGTGATGGCCGGGCGCATCGCCGAGCTACCCGAGGCCACCCGCCGGGCCCTCGCGGTCGCCGCCTGCATCGGCCCCACCTTCGAGCTGCCGCCGCTGGCCACCGTGCTGGGCGTGCCCCTCGACGAGGCCGACGCCGCCCTCGCGCCCGCCATCAACAGCGGCTTCCTGGCCCAGAGCCGGCTGGCCGGCACCTACCGCTTCCTGCACGAGCGGGTGCTCGTCGCCGCCCGCGACCAGCTCGACAAGGCCGAGCAGAAGCAGGTGCACGCCCAGGTGGGCGAGATGCTCCTCGACGCCACCGCCGACCCCACCGACGACCCGCACCTGCTCGACATCGTCGACCACCTCAACCAGGCCACACCGATGCCGGCCCAGCGCTCCTCGCTGGCCGCCCTCAACCTCGCTGCCGCCCAGCGGGCCCGGCAGTCCCTCGCCTTCGAGCAAGCGGCCGCCTATGCGCGCGCCGCCCTGCAGCTGCTGCCCGACGAGCCCTGGGCCAGCGACTACGAGCTCACGCTGGCGCTGCACCAGCTCGCTACCGAGGTCGCGTACCACACCGGCGATCAGCGGCTCCGCCACCAGTGTGCCGACGCGATCATGGCCCACGCGGCCACCGCTCTCGACCAGGTGCCCGTGCGGCTGCTGTCGATCCGGGAAGACCTCGCCGCGATGCGCTGGGGCGACGCCACCGACACCGCGGTCGCCGCCCTCGCGACCCTGGGCGTCGCGCTGCCTCGCCACCCGAACAAGGCCCACGTCGGGTGGGAGCTGGCGCGCACCTGGAGCGCCACCCGAGGCCCGGCCATCCGAGATCACGGCGACCTGCCCGCCACGACCGACCCCAACGACCAGGCCATCGACGAGCTGCTCGTGTGGTGTGCCACCGCCGGCTACTTCGCCGCCCCCGACCTCGTGCCCTTGTGCGGCTTGCGCATGGCCCGCCTGGCGGTCGAGCGGGGCGTCGGAGCCCACACGCCCTTCGGCTTCGCCCTGATGGGGATGGTGATGGCAGGGGTGCTGGAGCGCACCGACGACGCCCTGGAGTGGGCCGACACTGCCAACCACCTGATGGACCGCTTCCAGAGCACGGCGCTGGTGGGGAAGGTCGGCCTGCTCGTCGAGGGCTTCACCCGAGGCTGGGCCGAGCCAGTCCGCCACCAGCTCCCGGTGCTGCTCGAGCGGCGCGAGGCTGCCCTCGATGTCGGCGACCAGACCTTCGCCGTGTACTGCGGAGCGGCGGCCTTCTACAATGCCTTCGCCGCCGGTTGGTCGCGCGAGCAGATCGACGAGCGCTTTGCCGAGGTGCTCGACCACGCCAGGTCGTCGAGCCAACACCAGGCCTGGCCGATGTTCGCCTGCTGGGGCCAGCTGCACGCGTGCCTCGCCGACCCAGCCCATCGCCACGGTGTGCTCGACGGGGAGGTGTGGGCCTGGCCCGAGGAGAAGCTTCGCCTGCTCGCGGAGCGCGACGGCAACAGCATCGCCCACAGCGCGACCGCAGCCGGCCAGCTCGCCTACCTGTTCGGCGACTGGGAGCGAGCCCTCGACGAGCTCGGCCTCGCCAACACCTGGCTCGATGGCATCGTCGCGCAGCTCGTGGTCCCCATCCAGCGCGCCTACCACGCCCTCGCCCACCTCGAGGCGTCGCACCACCGCGGTGGCGTGGCCGGCCTGCGCCACCGCCGCGCCGCGGCGTTCCACAGCTGGCGCCTGCGCCGCTGGGCGGAGCGCAACCCCCACGACTACGGCGCCCTGAGCCAGATCGTCGACGCCGAGGCGAGCGCCACGACCGGCCAGGTGCTGCAGGGGCTCGCGGGCTTCGAAGCGGCCGCCGCAGCGGCGAAGGAGGCCCACCGGCCCGTCGAGCGGGCCCTCGCGCTGGAGCGATGCGGCACCTGGGCCGCTCGGGCAGGCATGGCGCAGCTGGCCACCGACAGGCACGCCGACGCAGCCCAGGTCTGGGCCGAGCTGGGCTGGCACGGCAAGGCCCAGGCGCTCCGAGAGCGCCACGGCCTCGCCCGCGACGACGAGGCCGACGAGCAGGCCGAGGAAGACGTGCTGCTGGAAGCCATTCGCAGCCTGTCGGGAGAGATCGAGCTCGAGCAGGTGCTGGCTCGCATGCTCGAGCTGGTGCTGCAGATCTCCGGTGCGCAGCATGTCGCGCTGCTGATGGCACGCGACGAAGGGCTGGTGGTGGTCGCCGAGCGCGACGTCGACGTCTCCGCTCCCCGCCTGCGGCACGACGAGCCCCTGACCGAGCGCGCTGACCTTCCCACGCCGGTGTTCAACTACGTGCGGCGCACCGACCGCAGCCTCTACCTGCCCGAGGCCCGCGAGCACGACCTGTACCACCGGTCGCCCGCCCTGGCGCGGCGGGGGGTGCGCTGCCTGATGTGCGTGCCGCTCCGCGCTCAGAACCAGCAGCGTGGCTTGCTCTACCTCGAGCACCGCCAGATCGAGCGGGCCATCGACGCCTCCCAGGTCTCTCTCATCGAGGCGCTGTGTGCCCAGGCCGCCATCAGCATCGAGAACGCCCAGCTGTACGAGAGCGTCGACCGGGCCCTCGCACAGGCCACAGCGCACCACGACGAGCTCCACGAGGCCCTGCAGCGCCTGCGGGTCACCAGCGTGTCGATCCAGCGGCTCGGCAGCATCCTCCGGGGGATCAGCGACGCCGTGCTCGTGTTCGACTCCGAGGGCCAGCTCAGCTTCGCCAACGAAGCGGCCCGACAGCTGCTGCCCCACGATGGCGTCGTCGAGTACCTCACCGAGGCGGGCATCCTCCACCCTGGCGCCATCGCCAGCACCGACTCCGAAGAGCACTGGCTGCCCACCACACAAGGGCGCCTGCGGGTGCGGGTCGCCCGGGGGGAGCTCACCGACGCCGACGGGGAGGTGCGCGGAGCGGTGCTCTCGCTCGCTGACATTACCGAGCGTCAGCGCGCCGAGGAGGCCCTGCGCGAGGCCCGCGCCGCCGCCGAAGCAGCCAACCGATCGAAGTCCACCTTCCTCGCCAACATGAGCCACGAGCTGCGCACGCCGCTCAACGCGATCATCGGCTACGCCGATCTGCTCGACGACGAGCTCGAAGAGATGGAGCCCGACGAGCTGCGTGCCGACCTGCAGCGCATCCGCGGGTCGGGGCGCCACCTGCTGCAGCTGATCAACGACATCCTCGACCTGTCGAAGATCGAGGCCGACCGGCTGGAGGTGCTGTGCCAGTCGGTCACCCCTGCCGAGGTGTGGAAGCGCATCGCCGACCCGGTCCGCATCCTGGCCGCCGACAACCGCAACGAGCTGGTGGTCGACCTCGAGCCCGCAGGCGACACGCTGTACTGCGACACCCTGCGCACGGCGCAGATCCTGCTGAACCTGCTGTCGAACGCGGCCAAGTTCACCGAGCAGGGCCGGATCGAAGTCCACGCCGAGACCGACGGCACCGACGTGCTCTTCCACGTGACCGACAGCGGCATCGGCATGACCGACGAGCAGCTGTCACGGGTGTTCGAGGCCTTCCAGCAGGCCGAGAGCCACACCTCGCATACCTACGGCGGCACCGGGCTCGGCCTCGCGCTGAGCCGGCGCCTCGCCGAGCTGATGGGCGGCGGCGTCACGGCGGTGAGCAGCCCGGGCGCCGGCTCGACCTTCACCCTGCGCCTGCCCCAGGCCCCCCCTCCGACCGACGACTAGTACTGGATGGAGGCCGACATCTCGTAGAGCTCCATGTAGCGGGGGATGCCCTCGGCAGCGAGGCGCTCCTCGACGGCGCGCAGCTCGTCTTTGAAGGCCGCGGCCGCCTCGCACAGGGCCTCCTCCTCGAAGTGGTACTCGGCGTTCATCAGCGAGCTGATGGTGCGGGGGATGAAGAACATCCACTCGGCCAGGTGCGCGCGGAACAGGTCGCGGCGCCACACGACGGCGTCGGGGTCGAAGGTGGCGCTCGCCGACGTAGGGGGTGGCACGCGGATCCGCAGGCAGTGCTGGTAGACCCCGATGTCGTGACCGAAGGTCTGGTGATCGGTGGCATGGGCCACGGTGACGTCCCACATGAAGCCCGCCAGCACCTCGGGCAGGCGGGTGTCGTCGCCGAAGATGTCGAAGGGCTCGCAGCGCTGGTCGACCCGCTGCCCACCGAAGCCGGGGATCCATCGCCGGATGTAGTGCGCCCAGTCGACGACGACCTGGTCGTGCTTCGGGATGTGCTCGCAGACCTTGCGCGCGAAGGTGAGGAACGGCGGGTAGTAGGCCCGCAGGAAGGCGTTGTAGAGGCCCTCGGTCTCGTGGGGGCGCTCGACGTAGTCGTAGGGCGGGTAGGCGCTGTTGCCGGCGATGCCGTGGTAGCCCGCGGTGAAGAAGGCCATGAGGCCGTCGGTCGCTCGGGCGGTGAAGGGCGCGTAGGGCACCTTCGGGTTCTCGGCGATGACCGTGCCCTTGTTGTTGAGCACCGCGTTGTTGAGGGCCAGCTGGAAGCCGAGGTGCGGCTCCAGCAGCCGAAACAGCGGGTGGCTCGTCGGCACCGCCGTCTTGGTGATGGCGTTGACCGTGTCGAAGGGGAAGTGCAGGTTGGGATGCACCGTGAACAGGATGCCGTAGGCCGCCCCCTGCATGACGAAGTACTTCGCGAGGTCGTAGGCGGGGTCGCTGGGGCGGAGCAGCAGGTCGTTGATCCACACGCCCACCACCGACAGCGGGCCCTCCCCTTCCTGGCGCACCAGCACCACCGAGGCCGCCACATACATCCCGGGGAGCGGCTTGACCGCCGCGATGGGGCTGAAGTCGAGCTTGTAGAAGCGGGTGTCGGGGCCGCGGTCGGCCAGGAGCGGCGCGAAGCGCTCCTCGTCGATGGGATCGAGGGTAGGCACCAGGAACCGCGTGTAGATCCCCTCCACCATCAGCGCCTGGAAGGCCTCGTTGGACAGCCGATCGTAGCGGGGACGGGTGAACGAAAGCCACGCCGCCTTCGGCCACAGCGTGAGCAGGTCGACGACGTAGCGACGGCCGATGCGCCGGTTCCACCGACGCTGCTCCTGCGGGGGAATGTGCACGACCGCCGGGGCCTTCCCGTGGGGGTGGTCGGGGGAGGGCTGCGGCCAGGGGCCCAGGCGTCGGTACAGGTAGTCGTCTTGCGTGTAGCCGTTCATGCCGCGTGACTCCGGGTCAGGGCAGTATTCCGCCCCACCCGGCCCCTGTCAACGCGACCTCAGGAGCACGACAAGCGGCCGCCCCGCACGATGCAGCGCAGGTCGCCGCCGGTCGTCGGCACGTCGACCCGGGCCGTCATGTCGACGGTGCCCGACAGGGTCAGCTCGCAGGCGCCGGGGGAGGCCTCGAAGCGAGCCACCGTGTCGGATCCGGACAGCGCCTCCGTCCAGTCGCGGCCGCCGCACGACAGCGACACCTCGGCGATGGGGATGTCGGCGTCGACCTTGACCTTGTACGACACCGCCTTGCTCTCGGCGATGTAGGCCGGCAGCTCGAAGTCGCCGCAGTGCGAGCGCACCAGCCCGTTGACGTAGCCGATCTCGGCATCGTCGCTCACCCCGCTGGCCCGGCGAGCGTAGGCGTCGAGGGGCGCACCGCAGGCGTCGCCGCCCATCGCCTGCTCCGTCAGCAGGTCGGTCCACGCCATCAGCGCCTTCGCCTTGCGCACGTTGTGCGGGTCGGCGTCGAGCATCGCTCCGACGGTGGTGCGGAACACCCGCTTGGCGGGCTCGCCGGTCTGCGCGTCGGTGTAGCGCACCGTCAGCACCACCGGATCCCGGCGCTTGGGGGCGTCGCCGTCGAAGGCGAGGTCTTGCAGGAACACCTGGCTGGTGCCGGCGTAGTAGTGGATGGGCTGGATGTCGGCGGCGACGGTGCTCGCCTCCTCGCCGTAGAAGCGCTCCATGGCCAGGCTGTCGGGTAGCTGCAGCTCGAACTGCACGTCGTGGGCGATGGTCTGCACCAGCGACGGGAAGCCGACCCCGAACACCCGGTCGACCACCGCCTCGCTGCCCAGGTAGACGTAGGCGCCCTTGCCCTTCTCCGTCAGCTTGTCGAGCACGCCGTCGTTGAAGTCGCGGCCCACACCCACGCCGGTGAGGCGGATGCCGTCGCCCTCGTAGGCCTTGGCGATCTCGGTCACCGTGTTCTCGTTGATGTCGCCGGTGTTGAGCATCGCGTCGGTGAGCAGCATCATCCGCCGGTTGCGGTGCCGCGTGTCGCGATGGGACTTCGCTACCCGGTAGCCCTCACGGAGGCCCAGATCGAGGTCGGTGCCGCCCTCGGGTCGCATCTGCGCGATGGTGTGGGCGAGCAGCTCGGGGTCGTCGCGGCCCACCACGTAGTTCTCCAGCGGCACACACTTGCTGTCGTCGAACAGCACCACGTCGACGCGGTCGCCCCGCTGCAGCTGGTCGGTCATCTGCCGCAGCCCGCGCTTGGTGTAGTCCATCCGGCCGTCGGCCTCCATGGAGCACGAGCGGTCGACCACCAAGGTCAGGTCGAGGGGCTCGGCGGAGGGAGTGGCGCCCTTCACGGCGAAGGCCACCTCGAGGGTGTCGCCCTGGGCCTCGGCAGAGGCGAGCACGTCGAACACCTGATCCCCATCGGGCGTGACCGTGTCGAAGCTGAAGTAGTTGAGCAGCTCGTGGGGCCGGATCTGCGACACCGAGAAGCCGACCTTGTTCTTCACCGCGTACAGCAGGCGCTGGGCGCTGGCGAGAGACATGCTGTCGTCGTTCGACAGGTAGATGGTCGCGCCCCAGTCGAGGGAGGGCCCGGTGGGCTGCGCCACCCTCATCTCCTTGTCGGCGTCACGTGCCTCGCGATCCAACTCCGGCTCGGGCTCGGGCTCCGCGGCCTCCTCCATGGGCATCTCAGGGGCATCGAAGCCATCGTCGGCCCCGGACACCCCGGGGGCCATCTGCACCGCGCTCTCGTAGGTGCGCCCGGCAGGGATCTGGTTCAGGAAGTCCTCGGTCAACACCGCACCTGCGGCGGGCGAGGGAGGAGGCGGAGGAGCGGCCGTCGGGGCGGCTGCCGACTTCGGCTTCCCCTTGGGACTCTTCTTGGAGGGCCTCGACGCTCCGGTGCTCATCGGCGCCGCCGGCGTTGGAGCCCCCCCGCCGTAGCGGCTCAGCTCCTCTTCCTCCTCGGCACCGAAGCAGCTCGGCCGCACGATGACCTCCCCCTCCGGGAACACGTCGCGGGCCGTCGCTTGCTGGGCGGTGAGGGTGGCGGCCGCCGCCGGGAGCAAGGCCAGGACAGCGAGGAGAGAGCGACGCATGGGAGCCTCCGTGGGGTTCGTGCCGGGCCAACGAGGGGTGGTCGTCGGAGCTTACAGCCCCGATCCGCTTCCCCCGCAACCCGCGGGGAACAGGGTCTGCCGTGCAAGCCTTCTGTAGGGCGCATACAGTGCGCCAGATGGAGTCTCTCATGCGTTTCGTCCCGATGTCGGTCTTGCTGCTCGTGGCCTGTGGCGGCCCCGAAATCAACATCCGCAACCTCACGCCGGAGATCAGCGTCACGCCCCCCAGCATCGACCTGGGCGAGGTCATCGTCTCCCAGCAGGGCACCGCCGAGCTCTACGTGTCCAACGCTGGGCAAGCCGACCTCGATGTCACCGTGTCGCTGTCGGGTAGCCCCGCCTTCAGCCTCGACCTGCTCGAGGCCTCCGTGGAGCCCGACGAGAGCCAGGTCTTCGTGGTCACCTTCACCCCCGACAACTTCCTGCCCTTCGACGCCGAGGTCCTCATCGTCTCCAACGACGAGGAGCTGCCGGAGATCACCGTGCCCCTCACCGGGGTCGGCGTCGACGCGCCCATGCCCGACATCGAGGTCAGCCCCCTCACCATCGACTTCGGCGACCAGCCCGTGTCGTCGCCCCCCGGCCTGCAGTTCTTCGAGATCAAGAACGTGGGGCAGGCCAACCTCACCCTGGGCACCATCACCCAGAGCGGCAGCCCGGCGTTCCTGCTGTCCAACGACGACCCGTCGGGCGACACGGTGGCCCCCGGCAGCTCCGCCACGATGATCCTGCAGTACAGTCCGGTCGTCGAGACGGGCGACAACGGCACCTTCACCATCCCCAGCGACGACCCCGACGAGCCCGAGGTCGTGGTCACCCTGATCGGCAACGGCGGGGGCGACTTCGAGTACCCGGTGGCGGTCATCGACTGCCCGCCGCAGGTGCTGATCACCGGCCCCGAGTACGTCAACCTCGACGGCAGCGACAGCACCGACCCCGAGGGCCTCGATCTGCTCTACAGCTGGGAGCTGGTGCGCACCCCCCTGGGCAGCGGGTCCGAGCTGCTGCTGGGGGCCACCGAGCGCGACAACATCGACGTGCTCATCGACCTGGCCGGCACCTACGAGGTCCAGCTCACCGTCACCAACACCAACGACACGCCGTCGGTGCCGACCAAGTGCGTGATGCAGGCCATCCCCGAAGATGAGATCCGCGTCGAGCTGATCTGGGATGGCTCCTCGTCCGACCTCGATCTGCACGTGGGCAACGCCAACGACGTCGAGCTGTACGACGCGGAAGAGGCGAACTGGTGCAACCCCTCCCCCGACTGGGGCAGCAGCGGCTCCGACGACGACCCCCGCCTCGACATCGACGACCGCGGCGGATTCGGGCCGGAGAACATCAACATCCTGTCGCCCGCCGACGGGGTGTACCCTGTGAGGGTGCACTACTTCGAAGACAACAACGACGATCTGGTCACCGCGACGGTGAGCGTGTGGAGCGAAGCCACCCAGCTGTGGTCGGGCAGCAAGGTGATGGCGCGCGACGAGGTGTGGGATGTCGGCCAGGTGAACTGGCCCGAGACCAGCTTCGCCCCCTTCGACGACCCGCTCTACGACGCACCCACGCGAAGCTGCCCCTGATGGCAGGTGACGCGTCGCTACCGCCGGGCCGCAGCGTCAGCCATGACGACGCGCCGTCGCTCCTCAGCGAAGACGGCAAGACCCTGCTCCGCGACGCCCCTGCCGCCCACAGCCTGCCTCCGGGCAAGCTGCTCGGCGACGGCCCGACCTACCGCCTCGAGCGGTGCCTGGGCGGCGGGAGCTTCGGTGCGGTCTACGAGGCGACCACGGTCGACCCCGGATCCACCAACAGCCCTGCGCGCGTCGCCATCAAGGTCCTCCATGGGGAGCTCCCCGACCGCCAGCGCAGCCACGTGCTCAAGCGCGAGCTGTCGTCGCTGCGGGCCATCCACTGCGACCGCATCCCCACCGTCTACTTCGCCGACCTGAACGCCCCGATGCCGTTCCTGGTGATGGAGTACTTCTCCCACGGCACCCTGGAAGACCACGTCAAGACGAACGGGCCGATCAGCGAAGAGGAAGCGCTGTCGGTGATGATGAGCCTCCTCGAGGCCACGGATGCCGCCCACCAGGCCGACGTGCTGCACCTCGACATCAAGCCCGCCAACGTGCTCCTCGACGGCCGCGGGGGCTTCGTGCTCACCGACTTCGGCATCTCCCAGGCACCGCGGGTGTCGCTGGCGATGGCAGGCCTGGGCAGCGCCGGCTGGCACGCCCCCGAGCAGGAGCGCCGCGAGACCGACCGGTTCGACCGGCGCACCGACCTGTTCGGCATCGGCGCCACCATGTGGTCGGCGATGACCGGTGTCGATCTCGGCACCCCCCACGGCCAGGCGCAGCGGGGCCGCGCCGCCCTCAGCCCCATCACGCTGCCCCCCGTGAGCACCCGCCGGCCCTGCGATCCGAAGCTCGAGGGCCTGGTGATGTGGATGCTGGCCCGTTCCCCCAACCAGCGACCGGGGAGCGCCCGCGAGGTGCTCACCCGCCTCGATGGGGCCCCGGCGGCCACAGCACAGCTCCCAGGCCGTGCCGTCGACAGCCAAGAAGCCGAGGCGATCATCGATCGCATCGTCGATCCCCTCGTCTCCCGCCTGTTCGCCGGCCAGCATCGGTCGATCCGCCGGCTGAAGCAGGGCGACGTGCTGTGCACCCAGGGCGAGACCTCCCACTACGCCTTCGCCATGCTCTACGGCTCGGTGTCGGTGGTGCGCGACGGCCGGCCCATCGGTCAGGTCGAGCGGGAGGGGCAGATCGTGGGCGAGGTCGCCGCGCTCACCGGCGCCACGCGGTTCGCGAGCCTGGTGGCCGACGGCGACGCCGCCGTGTGGGTCATGAACGCCGCCCAGCTCGAGAACATGGTCACCGCCAATCCCGCCTTGGCCGTGCGCCTGATCCGCACCATGGCGAACCGGATCAACGTCAACCAAGACCAGAGCTGAGCTCAGGCGCTCGCGCGGGTGGCCTCGGCCGCCGTGGCCTGCCGCACCGCCGCAACCAGCTGCTCCGCCGTGAACGGCTTCGGCAGCAAAGCCACGTCGGCACTGCGCACCCCGCGATGCAGCATCTCGTCGTCGGAGTACCCCGACATGTACAGCACGGGCGTGCCCGGGCGACGCCGTAGCACCTCCTCGGCGAGCTGGCGGCCTCCGAGCCCGGGCATCACCACATCGGTCAGCAGCACGTCGAGGTCGACCTCTGTAGCGAGCAGGTCGAGCACCTCGGCAGAGCTCGCGCAGCGGCGCACCTGGCAGCCCACCGACTCCAGCACCCGCCGAGTGAACCGCCGCACCATCGGCTCGTCGTCGACCACCCACACCGACAGCCCCCTCAGCGACCGAGGCGTCGTCGCCGCCACGACCCTCGACCCCCCCCGTGGCAGCTCCACCGCGAAGGTGCTCCCCTCCCCTGGTCGCGACGTGATGTGGACCTCCCCCCCCGCCTCGTCGACGATCCGGCGCACCGTCGCGAGGCCGAGCCCGGTGCCGGTGGCACGGGTCGTGAAGAAGGCCTCGAAGACCCTTGCCTGGGTCGCCTCGCTCATCCCGATGCCATCATCGACGACGGCCACCACCACATGCTCCGGTGTCTCGCGGAGCTGCAGCTCGATGCAGCCCGCGCCCTGCACCGCGTCGCGGGCATTGATCCCGAGGTTGAGCACCACCTGCAGCAGCTGGGTGGGGTCGACGAAGACGGTGGCCGGGCTTCCGGGAGCGACCCACCGCACCGTCACGGTCGACGGGCACAGGTGGCGCAGCAACCGGGCCGCCTGACTCATCACGCCCTCCACCCGCACCTGGCGCGGCTGCACCAGCTCCCCTCGCGACAACGACAGCAGCTGCCGCGTGAGCGCCCCTGCTGTCTCCGAGGCCGTCGCGATGCCCTGCACCAGATCTGCCTGCTCCTCGTCGATGCTCTGCCTCAGCAGGCTGGCCGAGCTCATGATCACCGTCAGCAGGTTGTTGAAGTCGTGGGCGATACCCCCCGCGAGCTGCCCGACCACCTGCAGCTGCCGGGTGCGCTCCGCCTCGGCCCGCAACGCCTCTTGCTGCGCGAGGGTCTGCTGCAGCTCCGCAGCCATGTGGTTGTAGCCGTCGACAAGCCCCTGCACCTCGTCGGCGACGTGCTCCTCGATGCGGTAGGACGCGTCGCCACGGCGCAGCCGCGAGAAGGCTTCCTGAAAGGAGCGCTCGACCGCGTCGAGCACGCCGGCCGCCGGGAAGGTCACGAACAACAACCACCCCATCTCGGGCAGCGACCGCACCAGCACCACCCGACGCTCCCCGTCGCTGCCCTCCAGGTCGAGGCGCGCCGTGCCCGCTGCGTGCAGCTCCGCCAGGTCGAGGCCCTCGAAGCCGGGCCCCAGCGAGGTCATCGGCTGGCGCACCCAGGCCCCCTTCTCCCCCGAGATCACCTTCTCCAGCAGCTCGTGGGCCACCAGGAAGCCGTCGGCATCGACGATGAAGTTGACCTGGCCCTCGACGATGGTGTCGACCACCGCGTCGTGCAGCAGCGACCGCACGGGCACGTCGACGCTCCACACGCCGAAGAAGCCGCCATCGCGGGAGTACAGCGGCACCGAGCACGCCACCATGATGCCCGTGCCGCCGTAGTCGACATTGGGTGGTGTCCATCGAAGGGCGCGCTGCGGGTTGTTGCCGGGCTCGACGGACTGGTAGGTGAGGTAGCCGAGCCAGTCGAAGTCAGCTGGAATCACCGGCGTGGGGTCGTGCATCGGGTACGACATCGCCCACCCTCGGGCGTCTTGGTAGTACAGCCACTCCACGTCGCCCAGGCGCTCGCGAACCGCGCGAAGCCGGGGGCCCATGTCGCGCAGCGCGAACATCCGCCGGAGCGCCTCGGGGTCGCCCTGGTAGCGGTGGTGCGCGTAGTACAGCGCCACGTCGGGGTCGATGTCGCCGCTTCGAGCTCGCTGCAGCACCTCGCGACGCTCGAAGTAGCCGTCGGGGTCGCGCACGAAGTCGGACTGCTCTAGCCAGGCCTCCACCGCGCCGTCGTGCACGGGCACGTCGTCGACCAGGGTGACGGTCACGCCCGCGAGGTGGTGCAGCGCCTCCTGCAGCTGGCGGATCCGGCCCGACACCGCCTCGGCCGTCTGGCCAAGTTGGTATTGCAAGGCATCGATTTCGCGCATGCCGCCTCCATGGTCCTCCCAGACCATAGCGTCGTGGGGACCCGACAGGGGCGTCTCTCGGTTGTTTGCACCATCGATGCAACCGTGACTATCGGCTGGGACTCACCCGCAGCTGAGGCGACCACCGCGCACGATGCAGCGCACATCGCCCCCCGTGGCCGGTACCTCCACCGCGGCCATCATCGGCACCGTGCCCTGCAGCTGCACCGTGCACTGCCCGGGGATCACCTCCGGGAAGCGAGCGACGGTGTCGGCACCCGACAGCCGCGACCGATGCTGCTGGCCCGCGCACGACAGCGAGACCTCCGCGATGGGCATGTCGCTGTCGACCTTCACCTTGTAGGCGACCCCCGGCTGCACCACCTCGGCGAGGTCGACCCCGCACAGCCCGCCCACCAGGCCGTTGGTGTAGCCGATCTCGGCGTCGTCGAGCAGGCTGGCCACCCGCTGACGGTAGGTGGCCAGCGGGGCCCCGCAGGGGCCGGCTCCCATGGCCCAGGCCGTGGCCACGTCGGCGAAGGCCATCAGCGCCTGCCCCTTGCGCAGGTTGTGGGTGTCGCCGTCGACCAGCGCCCCCAGGGTGGTGTGCAGCACCTGCTCGCCGGGCTCGCCGGTGGCGGCGTCGGTGTAGCGGATCCGCATGCGGAGCGGGTCGGACAGCTGCAGCGAGCCCCCGCGGATGGCGAGGTCTTGCAGGAACAGCTGGGTGGTGCCGGCGTAGTAGTGGATGGGCTGCACATCGGAGGCGACGGTGCTGGCCTCCTCGCCGTAGAAGCGCTCCATCGCGAGGCTGTCGGGCAGCTCCAGCGAGAACTGCACGTCGTGGGCGATGGTGCGGGTGAGGCTGTCGAAGCCCGGGCCGAACACCCGGTCGACCACCGCCTCGCTCCCCAGGTAGACATACGCGCCCTTGCCCTTCTCGGTGAGCTTGTCGAGCATCTCGTCGTTGAAGGTGCGCCCCACCCCGATGCCCGTGAGCCGCACGTCGTGGGCGTCGAACTGCTTGCCGACCTCGCTCACCAGGTCTTCGTCGACGTTGCCGGTGTTCAGCTCGGCGTCGGTGATCAGCACCACCCGCTTGTTGCGCTTGGCGACCTCCTGCGCGTCGCGGCCGCCCTGGATGCGGTAGGCCTCCCGAAGACCGCCATCGAGGTCGGTGGATCCCTTGGGAGCCAGCTGCGAGATCGTGAGGTCGAGCAGCGATGGATCGTCGCGCCCCACGACGAAGTTCTCGAGGGGCGTGCACACGCTGGAGTCGAACAGCACCACGTCGACCCGGTCGCCGTCTTGCAGGTTGCCGGCCAGCTGCGACAGACCGCGCTTGGTGTAGTCCATCCGGCCCTCCTGGCGCATCGAGCAGGACCGATCGAGGGCGAGGGTGAGGTCGAGGGGCTGGCGCTCGGGGTTGGCGCCGCGCACCGCCAGCGACACCGACAGGGTGTCCCCGTCTTGCTGGGCGGCCCCCAGCACGCTGAACAGCTGCGCCTCGGGCACCGGCGCCACGTCGAAGCTGAAGTAGTTGAGCAGCTCGTGCGGGCGGACCTCGCTCGCCGAGAGGCGCTGCTTGTGCTTCAGCGCGTACAGGGTGCGCTGTGCGGACGCCAGCGACATGCTGTCGTCGTTGGACAGGTAGACCGTCGCCCCCCAGTCGAGCACCCGCCGCGCCCGCTCGGCCGCATTCACATCGGCCTCGCTCTGTTCGGCCTCGGCGACGTCGTCACCGTCTTCGTCGACATAGCCGAGCTGCTGTAGCTCGCTGCGCAGGTCGTCTTTGCGGTTGTCGTTGCGGTCGTTGGCGGCCACATCGCCAGCTCCCTTCGCCTTGCTCTCCTCCTTCTTCTCCTTCTTCACGCTGGCATCGGCCGTGGTGCCGCCCGACTCACGCAGCTCGTTCTGCAAGGCCGCGTCCTCCCAGCCCGTCGCGGGTGCCGAAGCAGGCGGCGGGGGCGGCTCGGGTTCGGGGGCGACATCGAGCAGCCCACCCCACGCGCCCTCCCCCGCGTCGGCAGCGGGGGCATCCGCTGGGGCGGCCTCGGCCCCACGGCGGGAACGCGTGGGGCGCGGCGAAGGCGTGGGGGCTGCCTGGGGCCGTGGCTTGGCAGCGGCCGCCGCACCCCCTCCCCCCACGGGGGCCGAACCTGTCGTGCCGTCGGCCCAGTCTCTGGTCTTGTCGGGTTGCTGCTTGGCCAGCCGCTGATCGTAGCCATAGCAGTTGCGAACGATGACCTCGCCCGCCAGCGGGCCCGACGGCCGCACCGGGGCCACCTGAATCGGCTGCCGGTCGGGACGCACGGCGATCGCGAGCCCCGCCGGAGCCACCGCCGGCTCGGCCTGGACGGCGAGCTCCTCCCCGTCGAGCTCGGCGGGTTCGGGCAGCGACGTGCAGGCGGCGAGCAGCGACAGAACGATGACCATGAGGAACTCCGGAGGGTGCGTTGTCGCTCGCCGAACGCCGCGATCGAGACGACCTTACACCTCGGAGCTACCCGTCGCGGAAGTCGCGCTCCTTCGTGGGCGCGTTGCCCAGCACCTCGTCGATCTCGGCCCGGACCGAGTCGGTCAGCTTGTCGATGAGGTCGACGGCCGCCATGTTCTCGGTGATCTGCGAGGTGCGCGACGCGCCGGTGATGACCGTGCTCACATGGGGATGCGACGCGGCCCAGGCGATGGCCAGCTGCGCCATGGTGCCCCCCAGATCGGAGGCCATGCTGCTCAGGCGACGCACCTTGGCCACCTTGGCCTCGAAGTCTTCCGCCAGGATGGCTTCCTTGAGCCAGGAGAAGTTCTCCAGGGCCAGCCGGCTGCCCTCGGGGATGCCGTCGTTGTATTTGCCGGTGAGGACTCCACTCGCCAGCGGGCTCCACGTGGTGGTGCCCAGGCCCTTGTCGCGCACCAGATCGGCGTACTCCTTCTCTACGCGCTCGCGATGGAACATGTGGTACTGCGGCTGCTCCATCGCCGGCCCCATCAGACCGAGCTGGTCGGCCACGCGCCAGGCCTCGCGCAGCTGATCGGCCGACCACTCGCTGGTGCCCCAGTAAAAGGCGTAGCCCCGATCGATGACGTGGTTCATCGCGCGAACCGTCTCCTCGATGGGCGTGTTCGGATCCGGGCGGTGGCAGTAGACGAGGTCGACGTGGTCGAGCTGCAGGCGCTTCAGCGCGTTGTGCGTGCCCTCCACGATGTGCTTGCGCGACAGGCCGCGCTGGTTGGGCCCCTCGCCACCCCAGAAGATCTTGGTCGACACGAGGAACTCGTCGCGGCCCCAGCCGAGCTTCTTGAGCGCGAGCCCCATCAGCTCTTCCGACTTGCCAGCCGCGTAGACCTCGGCGTTGTCGAAGAAGATGCAGCCCTTGTCGAAGGCCTCGGCCATGCCCTCTGCGGCGGCGTCGACATCGAGCTGGTTGCCGAAGGTCACCCAGGAGCCGAACGACAGCTTGGAGATCTTCAGGCCGGTGCTGCCAAGGTAGCCATACTTCACTTCTCACCTCCGAGCGTGAGCCGTATCGTGGGACCGTGGGGCCGTGCGGCAAACAGCCGAAGCCCCCCAAGGGCGGGCACATGGGCACGATCTACCTGCATGGCTTCACGGGCAACCGTACCTCCTTCGACGAGGTGCGGCGGCACGTGGAGGGAGCGTCTTTGGCGCCGGAGCTGTCGGGTCACGGCGACACCCCCGCGGTGTCGAGCTGGAGCGAGGAGGTCGAGCGCCTGGCGGGGCTGGTGCGGGCGTGGTCCACCGAGCCAGTCACCCTCGTGGGCTACTCCAACGGCGCGCGACTCGGCGCCGGCCTGCTCGCTGCGCACCCCCAGCTGTTCCGCCGCGCCGTGCTCGTCGGGGTCAACCTGGGCATCGACGACGACGCCCGCCCCGCGCGCTGCGCGTGGGAAGACGGCCTGGCCGCTCGGCTGCGCACCGACGGGCTGGAGGCCTTCGTCGCCCACTGGGAGGGGCTGTCGCTGTGGGCCTCACAGGAGCGCCTGCCCCCCGCCGTGCGTGCCCGCCAGCGAGCGGTGCGCCTGAGCCACACCGCCGAGGGGCTGGCCCGCACCCTGGAGGTGCTCGGCCTGGGGCGGATGCCCGACCTTCGCCCGGCCATCGAGCAGCTCGACGTGCCCATCGACCTGGTCGTCGGGGCGCTCGATGCCAAGTTCCTCGCGCTGTCGGAGGCCATGGCCTGGCCCCACGTGCGACGGCACATCGTCGCCGACGCAGGCCACAACGTGGTCCTCGAAGATCCCCACGCCGTCGCCCAGGTCGTGGCGGACTCCTAGCACCGTTCGCGAGAGCTCGATGATTTGAGGCCTAGTGCCGACGGGCCAGCCGCCGCAGGCCCGTCGACCGAGCCCCCACATCGACGGCGACCCCTCGGTCCTCCGTGGGGTGAGCTGGGGCACACGCTGCGACCGCGGGGGGCTCGTAGGGGGCCGGAGCGACCCCGGGGAGCCAAGCCAGACCCGCTGCCATCGCTACCAGGGGGGTCGTCGGGAGCCATCTCGTCATCGTGCACCTCGGTCGTTGCCCGTGGGGCTTCAGCAAGGCCCATGCCATGCCACCCGACGACGTCGTGGGCCGACGACGCGACAGACCGTCACGCGCCCCCGCGCAGCAGCGCCCACATCGTGACAGGCGGTCGCTCATGACATCGCGCGACGCGGGATGACAGCGTAGTCGCTCCGCCAACCGGGGCCCATGCTGGCACGGAGCGGCTCCATACGTCCGAGTGCATCCTCGCGGGCATCGTGGAGTCAGAGACCCTTGGAGATCGTGCTGTGGCCCGATGAACGACCACAACGGTCGTCACGGACCGCGTCTCCGGCGACGCGCCCCGCTCGGTCGTCGAACCTCTCGGGCCGTACGCAGCTGGCCAAGAGTAGGTACCCATAAGAACTGCTGTTCATTCGACCCTTCTGGCGGCAAGAGTGAATCCTTTGCGTACATCCATTTGCGAAAAAATGGGGGGGGCGTTACCGTGTGGGAGAACCGGGTATGGGAGACCAGCGGAGGTCCCGATGATTGCTGTATGGATGACCTTGGGAGGCGGGCCGGCGTTCGCAGGCAGTCCGATCCCCATGCTGGCACGGGAGCGGCTCTACTATGCGTCCGAGTTCATCCTCGAGGGCATCGTGGAGTCGGAACATCGCGAGATCGTTTTGTGGCCCGACGAGTCGGCGAGCACGGTCGATACCCGTGTGTACCGAGTCCGGGTCACCAAGGAGCACAAGGGCCACATCGAGTCGGGGGTTGTGAACGTATGGGTCGATATCGAGGAGAGTTGGGGTGGTGACCGGGTGGTTGGCCACGAAGCGTTCTTCGTCGCCACTCGAATGGTGGGCGGCATCAACTTCGGCGCCACGACGGAAGAGTCTCCTTTCTTCGGTTTGCCCCCTGCGACCGACGCACTCGTCCTTCAGTCACCCATGTCGATGTTCGTGCGCCCCCTGGAGGCGGGCGCGCTCTGGCAGCAGTTCTCGCTCGGTACGCTGTGCCCTCGACAAGGGGGAACGACAGGCGGGCCCGAGGGGGAGTGGATGGAGATGTGCGGGCGCGACGACGACATGGTGGCGGGCAGCGAGACCATCAAGCAATGGTTCCTCGAAGGAGGGTCGCACCCGGAAGCCCCCCCTCCGGGGTCGATTGAGGGGGTAGTGAAGTGACTCTCTCGTTTTGTTCGGCATTTCCCTACCGTGTCGGACGCGCTGCGGCGTCACGCCGACGCGTTCGTGGCCCGCCAGGGCGTCGATCCGTACCGCGCGCGCGTCCTGAAGCGCCTGCTGGCGTGCCGCACCGGTGCGCTCGGCGGGCACGTGCTCGTCTGCGACGGGTGTGGCCATCGCCAGCCGGTCTACAAGTCCTGCGACGACCGCCACTGCCCGCAGTGCGGCGGGTAGAAGGCGGCACGGTGGCTGGAAGGAAGAACGGGCGGGCTCGCCGGGCCGTTTGGCTACTTGACCAGTTGACAGCACCGCCGAGGTCATTATCGCTCGTTCACACCACCGTCCGCGGGAGTCAGCGGTGACCTTCTCCACACGCGCCAGCCGCTGGCCGCGGTATGTAACGCTAGCCATACTACTCCCTATTGCGATATGCTATACCTCCGTGCGAGCATCCACCCATGACAAGTGGTTTGCTCTATCCGAAGTCAAGTCCAGCGCCAACGCAGTGATCCTCGGCATGGTGAGCAACTCCGATGTGCGGCTATGGCTAGCTGAAGATGAACGCGGCACCCTGATCGAGTACTGCTCGTTCGAGATCACTAATGCACAGCAGCTCTGGGTCGCTTCTGACGGTGAGCCGTCCAATTGGCAAGAGTTCTGGGTCCTCTGTGATGACTACGCTCCAACAAACGGAACGGAGGTGCTAATCGCTGCGACCGGCTACCGCGGCGGAATGACCTACGGCCCCATACATGCAGGCTCGCATCCCGAAGACTACGAACCATCTACCGTCGTAGGTGCGGTGTCTCATCCCATGTTCCTGTGGACCCGAACCGATGCGAGTTCGCCCTGGACCTTGGCGTTAGACTCTTTCAGGACCGTCCATGCCACATTGCTCGATGGCGTTCCGGGCGTGGCGAATCGGGAGGAGCCGGACATCGCCGGTCAAGTGGAATCCACGGTCGTTGACGACCTTGCCACCTGGCTGGCGGAGAGTCAGGAACCATGAGCAGCACAGATATTCGCACCTACTGGCTTCTTTGCTTCTGTGCTGCCGGATTGACCTTACCACTGGACGTGGAGGCCGGTCTTCCTGCACTGGTACCCACGGAGGAGCATTTGACGCTCCAGGGCGACTTGACCTCGGGCTTCTTCCCGCCTAGGCAGTCTGCCAGCTCCGTCAAGGTCATCGGGGTCACCATAGACGGCCTTGGCGTCCTTCAGGGTCCGTCTGAGGACGCCCAAAATGAGGCCATTTCTGACTGGACGCAGGCAGACAACGCAAGCAGCTATCTGGATTTCGAAGGGGACTATTGGTACACAATTGATCCGACTCGCAACCCGAGCCTGCACCCAGAGGCGCACTGGCTTCCGCTGGAGGTCACCATAGACTACACCGGCACAGGCGACGTGGTTTGGAACAACGTCGTAACGACACCCATCGTGTGGATTCCCGATTGTTTCGCCGCGAACTGAAAGTCGCTGCGTCGCTCGCGCTCGGTCTTCTGGCGCTCTTCTGGTTTAGCTCGTCATCGCTTGGCCCGCGCAAGGCGAGCCCGCGCACCCCGTTGGAGGGCCATGAGCATAAGGTCACCGCTGCTGCACGTGCCAAGCCAGCCGTCAGACGAGACGCCCCGAGGGGCGGATTGCCGCTCGCGCCAAGTACCATGAATCTGGTTGACTCGGATGCATACAGGGCCTATCTGCTCTCTCTTCCACCAGGCCCCGTGGAGGACTTCCAGAATGCGATTCGCGTGGAGGAACGAAGGCACGCGGCGCGAAAGCGGTACGTTGTTGCCGTAGCAGCGGCCGAAGATGGCGCCGCTGGATGCGCTCGAGACGTGAGGCTGGCGCTCACTGCCGTCCGGCGTGAACTGATGACAACAGGGAACTTGCACCCCGCGTCATCGTTGGAAATGAGGCTCCAGGCGGTGCGGGAGCGGCAGCTGGCAGTATGGCCGCCAGGCGCATGGCGCGATGAGCTCCGCATTCAGCTCCGAGAGTGGCAACCGACACCAGACCAAATGGCCCGAGTAGCGCAATCCAGCGAATGCCTCCCTCGGTAGGTCCAATATGTCGACGCGTCGACGTGTCGACGGGTGGGCCCCTGATGCTGTTCGACAAGGCACCCTGTCATCATGATGGGTGCCCAGATCCACAGAGGAGAGGAGACCAGCGAGAACCGCTAGTTCAGCCGCATCGTAGGCGTCCGGCGGAACACGTCGCCATCAACAACTACGTCCGCACGGAGGTTCGATGGGTGCCCGACCCCGAGTGTGGCTACTAGCGCTTGGCACGCTGGTTCTCTTCGTGGGCATCGGAATCGCCCTGTGGCCTCCGCCGCCGGCCGAGCCGCCTGCGCCAGAGGTGAAGCCCCCCGCCCGCAAAGTGAGTCCGTACATTGCCGCCTCCAACGCTGCGCCCAAGCGGCCTGCTACACCTCCGCTGCCCGTCCCACCCCGCGCAGCGCCCGTGAGTGCAGGCGCTCCGGAGTGGCACGCCATCCCGCAGGACTACTACTGGAAGCAACGCATCTCGACCGCGCGCGTGGGTAAGGCCGTGCGCGTGCTCAACGAACCCGTCGATCCGAGCGACGAGGGTGCTGTGGTCGACCGTGAGGTGCGCCACATCGTGGAGACGGTGCGTGCCGAGCGTGGGGCCACGGGGTGCGCGAAGCAGGCCCGGAGCGCGCTGACGCGGGCCCGCATCGAGCTGGCGAAGCGGGGGCATCCGGTGGGGCCCACCACCCTCGAGGTCTACCTTCAGATCGTCGTAGACCAAGTGCAGTCGCACTTTCCGTACTACCGCTACCCCGTCGACACTCTCGCTCCCTACGATGAGTGGCCGCTGCTCGATGACGAGCGGCGTGGGCTCGACGAGGCGCTGGCGTGCTTGCCCGAGGAGCTGCGCCCGTAGGCCTGCCCGCCCCCCCTAGTCGCGCCCCACCCGAGGCAGCTCACAGGTGCCGGTGAACCCGTCGCAGGGCACCACCATCTGCTCGTCGCGCCCGACGCGGATCGAGCCCATCCGGGTGAGGCCCTGGCCGAAGTCGACCCACAGCGCCCAGGTTCCCGGCGGCACGTCGCCAGCGGGGAGCCTGCGCGAGCCCCGCTGAAGCTGGGCGTTCTCGACGCCGGTCACCCGCACCGTCGCCCCCCGCGCGGGAGAGGCTTCGACCACCTCGTCGGTGGCGGGAGGCGGCTCAGGGCCCGCCGATTTCTGCAGCGCCGACCACGTGACCAGCCCGATCAGCACCCCCGCGATGAGCACGCTCGCCGAGGCCACCCCGGCCACCAGCCCGGCGCCCACGATGGCCGCTCCCCCCGAGGGCGCCGGCTGATCGAAGCGACCCGTCTCGTGGCGCTTGGGCACCCGGGGAGGCAGCTGGTCGATGTCGGTGATCGCGTCGGCGATGGCGGCCGGCATCCCGCGAGGCTCGGTGGCCTGGGCCGACAACAGCCGAAGGTGGTCGACCTGTGCCGCGACCGTGGGCACCTGGTCGCTGAAGCGCTCGCCGGTCGGCATCGGGAAGTCGAGCACGGCGCTGGCCTCGACCACCGAGCCCTCCAGGTCGGTCCGCACCTGCTCTGGTGGACCCCACGTGCGCGTCGCGACCCACTTCTCGAGGGTCGGGCCCGACATACTCGCCACGAGGTCTTCCCAGCTGTCGGCCAGCTGGGTGACGGTCATCCGCTCCTCGGGGGCCTGCCCCAGCAGCGAGCGGCACACGTCGCGGGCACGCGGATCGACCGTGGACGGGATCTCAGCGAGCCGGTCGGTCATGGTGCGGTCCCACTCCCCCTTCTCGATGAGCATTGCGTACAGGTCGACGGGCTTGAAGCCCTCGAACAGCTTCTCGCCGCGGAGCCCCTCGTACAGGCAGCAGCCCAGGCCGAAGGCGTCGGTGGCGGTGGTCGCGGGGTGCTGCAGGTAGCGCTCGGGGGCCATGTACAGGAAGCTGCCGAGCAGCGAGTGGTCGGCGGTGTGCGCCTCGCGCTCGGCCCCGTCGGCGTGGGCGAGGCCGAAGTCGAGCAGCTTCACCTCGCCGTCACGGCTGATGCGGATGTTCGGCGGCTTGATGTCGCGGTGGATCAGGCGCAGCTGCCCATGCCCTCCGTCGGGACTCGGCGTTCGCCACGCCGCGTCGAGGGCGCTGGCGACGCGGCCCACGATCTCGATCATCGCCCGGGGAGAGGGGGGCGGGAGGGCCTGGAAGCACGCGGAGAGGTCTTCCCCGTCGACATACTCGGTGACCAGCGCCAGGCGGTTCTGGATCATCAGCATGTCGACCACCCCGATGATGCTCGGGTGCCGCAGCACCCCGAGCAGCCGGCCCTCGTCGCGGAGCCGCTGGATGGCCTGGGCGGACGGGTCGATGCCGGGATGCAGCACCTTCACCGCGACCTCGCGCTTCGACCCGTCGAGGCGCACCATGGTCGCGTGGTAGACCTCTCCGAAGCCGCCTCGACCGATGCATCGGTGCAGCTGAAAGGTGCAGTCCTGACTCGTCAGGGGCTGATCGGTGAGGCCGCTCAGTCCGGTCTCCCTCGCGAAGGCCGATGCTACCGCACCGCGCTGGCGCGAGGGACCTCACCGTCGTCGCCCTGCGGTCGACACGCCCAGCTGCCGAGCAGGCGGGTCCACCGGTACGACAACCGGTCAGACAACCGCTGCTCGCCCACGGCCCGTCGCAGCGGTGCCGGCGTCGGAGCGACCAGCTCGACCCACTCGGCTCGGCCGTCTCCGCAGTCGACCGAAGTACGCAAGCGATGCACCATGGGCCCCAGGGGAACCCGCCAGGGGCCGCACCCCACGAGTCGTTCCATCTGGGGATCCGGGCGCAGGGTGGGGGCCGATCTGAGGGCGGCCAGGCAGGGCGGCTCGTCGCAGGCCACGGTGACCACCTCCAGCCCGGGCGCACAGGAAGCCACCGCCTCGTCGAGGGAGGCGCGGAAGCGGTCGGGGGCCAGCTCGATGGGCACCTTGGCCGTCCAGCGCACCGGCTCCCCCAGCGACGCCGGCACCCAGGGGCGGGCACTCGGCACCGAGTCACAGACCAGGTGACGAGGCCGCTCCGCGACCGTTGCCTCGGGAGGCAGATGCCCCTCGGCACACGAGGCCCCATCCTGCGGGGCGACCACCCACCCGCGGCCGTGGGCGTCGAGCCGGGTGGCACGCACCGAGCCAGCGGAGCTCGTGCCCCACATCACCGTCCAGCCCACCTCGGACCCTGCCACCCGCGCGGCGATGGCGAGGTCGGTGCCCTCGAACCGGTAGCCCCCGACCACCAGCCCATCCTCCACCCGCTGCACCGGCCACTGCGCAGCGAACGCGCTGCTCAGCCGGTTCTCAGCCGGCCCGCCCACCACCACGTAGGGATGGTGCGGCGCGAGGAGGGCCTCACTGTCGGTGATCAGCCGACCGCCGTAGCGACCGGTGGCGAGGGTGCGGGCCGCCTGCTGCAGCTCGGGGGTGGCCTCGGGGCCCGTGGGGAGCACCACCACGCCGTTGAGCGGCCGAGGGAGCTTCCAGTCTTGCGCCCCCCACCATGACCGCGGGCCCGTCCGAGCGACCGACTCCAGCGCGCGCACGAGGGGGCGCTGGTAGTCGACCAGGGTGGGGTAGCGGTCTCGCTGGCTCTCGTAGTCGGCGAGGGCCTCGTACAGCGGCACGGTGTACCAGAAGCCCCGGTGCACCTCCCGCGCCAGACACCCCTCCCCCACCTCCTCCCCGTGCGCCTGGCGCAGCAGGCGGCAGGTCACGGCGCGCACCAGGTGCTCCTCGAAGGTGAGCGACCACGTGGGGTAGGCCTGCTCGCGCATGGCGTGCTCGATCGGCGGCAGCATCACCGGCCCCAGCCGCTCCAGCCGATCCCCCGCCGCCGCCACTACGGGCTTGGCCAGCGGATGCCCGAACTCGTGCAGCAGCAGGTCGTCGAGGGCCAGTCGCAGCCCCGCCTCGCTGCCGTGCCGCAGGGTGTTCGACACCTGGAAGTGCTCGGCCCCGTCGGGCCCGGCGACCGTAGGCCCGAAGTGGTGGGGCCCCAGGGTGGGGACCACGAGCAAGGTGTAGCCAGCGCCTCCGCGTGAGCCGTAGAACGACTCGAGGTCGTCGAGGGCCTCGGTCGACAGCAGCCGCTCCACGCGCTGCAGCTCGGCCTCGTGCAGCGGGGCCATCGCATCGAGGAAGTCGTCGAGGTGAGCCTGCCGCACGAAGTCGGCCAGCGCCTCGCGGTAGGCCGCCAAACGCTCGGGCGATCCCGCTCGCTCCGCGTAGTAGTCGGGCACCTCCACCCGCGGGCGGAAGCTGCGCTCGTCGAGGTGCAGCACCCATCCCACCGGCGCATCGAAGGTGAACCCCGCCCGCCCCAGCTGACCCGCCAGCTGCACCGCCCGGTGGTCCCGAAAGGGCCCGAAGTGCGCGCGGAGGGCCGCTCGGTAGGCGGGCAGACCCGCCATGGGGTCGGGGCCGTCGGCGGCTTCATCGCGGCTCAGCCAGGCAGCGATCGTCACGGCCATCACCCGCCGATCGAGGCGAACCTCCACATCGGGGGCCGCCTGCGCGGTGACCGCAGCCACCAGCGCCGCGACGATCACTGGCCGGGGATCGGACGCTCTTCCATGGGCATCTCGGTCGAGGGGATGTCGTCTCCCGTCGCCCAGACCTCCACGGCGTACGTCCAGGTGTCAGACAGCTTCACCTTCGCCTCGGCCCGCGACTTCGGCTCGCTCTCGGGCTTGGCGACTACCTTCTCGGTCACGCAGTCTTTGTCTTTCTTCTTGCCCTTCGCCCAGATCCGGCAGATCTGGAGGTTGAGCGGAAAGCCGTTGTCCATCGCGCTGTGGGCCGTCGGCGGCCAGGTGATCGTGTAGGCCACGTCGACCTTGCCATCGACGATGCCGGTGAACGTCTCGGTGTAGGGCTCCAGCGCGGGCTTCACGATCGTCTGCTGCCAGTCATCGGTCTCGATCACCAGGTGCACGTCGGCAGCAAAGGCAGAAGCCAGCATCATCCAGATCATGGGTCCTCCGATCCGGTGAGCCAACCCGCAGCCTGGTGCAAGTCGTCCCGGACCGAGTCAGTCTACCGCGCCGCCGGCCCCGCGATCGGCAACCGCACGGTGAACTCGGCCCCCCCCGGGCTGCGCGCCACCACCCGCCCACCATGAGCCTCGACGATGGCGCGAGTGAGGGCGAGGCCGAGACCGGTGCCCCCGTCGCGGGTGGTGAAGTAGCGGTCGAACACCCGCCCCACGTCGTCGGCGGCGATGCCGGGGCCCGAGTCGTGCACGACCAGCACAGCCCACTCCCCCAGCGCGCGCACCGACACATCGACGCGATGGGTCGTGCCCTTCATCGCGAAGGTCGCGGCGTTGTGCAGCAGGTTGCGCACCGCGGTCTCCATCCGCTCGGGCACCACCTGCACCGACACATCCTCGCCCTCCACCGCGAAGGCCACCCCCTCGAAGCGCGAGTCGGAGCGCAGCGGCTCCACCAGGGCCTGCACCAGGCTCAGCAGCGCCACCGACTCACGGGGAGCGTCTTGCAGCCCCGCCTCGGCCCGCGCCAGCTCCAGGAAGCGGTCGACCACGGCCGTCATCCTCGCCGAGGCATCGGTCAGCACACGCTCCAAGCGGTCTTTGCGGGACCCCTCCACCGGGCGATCCGACGCGAGAGCCTCGGCCGCCGCGCGCACCGCAGCGACGGGGTTCTTGAGCTCGTGGGCCAGGTCGGCCGCGAAGGCCGCGTTGGACTGGTTGCGACGATCGAGGGAGGCCAGCAGCTCGTTGAACGCGCGGGCGAGGTCGCCGAGCTCATCGGAGCGCTCCAGCACGACCGGGGCGGTCGATGCGTCGCCTCCTGCACGCGCCACGACCTGGTCGCGCAGCGACTCGATGGGCCTCACCATCCGCCACCCCACCCACAGCGCCAGCAAGATGCCCGCCGACAGCACCATCGAGGTGAGGGCAGCGAGCTGAAACCGGTCTTCGTACAGCGAGCGGAGGGCCCGGGTGCTCCCGATCATCACGTGGACCACCTGCCCATCGGGGCGACGGATGGTCGCGTAGCACATCAGCAGCCGAGCGGAGGCGGCCACCCGACACTCCGACAGCGGCTCTGTGCCCGCCTGCAGCACCTCCGCGCGGGTCGCCAGCGGGCCGAGGGAGGGGTCGACCGCAGCCAGCCTGGGCATGCCCTCGGGGCCCCACACGAACGGCTCCCGGATCTCGTCGAGCCAGCGGGGATCCTCGGCGTAGTCGTGGTCGACCCACACCATCCCCTTGCCGTCGACCACGCGCAGCCGCACCCCCTCTTGCCGCGCCAGGGCCTCGAGCTCGGCAGGGGCTGTCTGGGCGGCCAGCTGGGCCACGGCGCGCAGGCGCTCCCGCAGCCTGGCGACCTCCGACCCCTCGGACACCCCAGAGCACCACACGACCAGCAGGGGCACCAACACGATGGCCACCACCACGACCAGCACCCGGTAGCGCAGGCTCCGCGGGTTGAGGCGGTGCCCGCCGCTCACGCGTTCTCGCGCAGACGCCGGGCCAGCTCGGCCATCGACAAGGGCTTGTAGACGGCGCCATCGACGAGGCCCTGCTCCTCCTGCCCGAGAGGCTGCCCCGTGAAGAACAGGATCCGCGCCTCCGGCAGGTGCTCGCGCAGGGTGGCCACCAGGTCGCGACCGTCGAATCCGCCGAGAGAGCGGTCCAACAACACCACGTCGAACAGCCGATCCACCAAGACCTCGCCGACCTCCTCGACCGTGGCCGCCGTGACCACCTCGAACCGGCCCTTCCGGGGCAGCCCACGAGCGATCACCCGCAGGATGGACCGCTCGTCGTCGATCAACAACACCCGCATCAAGGCTGGCTGCGAGGGCGCCTCTTCCGGGGGCGCCAGGTCGGGGGCGGCTCCCGATGCGGGCAGGGTGATCAGGAAGCGGGTGCCTCCCTCGGCGCGGGGCTCGTGGCGGATGGCGCCGCCCAGGTCGTGCACGATGGCCCGCGACGAGGCCAGCCCCAGACCACTGCCCCGCGCCCCCTTGGTGGTGAAGAAGGGCTCGTAGATCGAGGCCGCCAGGTCGTCGGGGATCCCGGGCCCGCTGTCTTCGACCTCGAAGGCCACCACCGACTGGCCCAGGTGCGAGGTGTCGGAGGCCGCCAGGCGCACCCACGGCGAAGCGTCGCCGTCGCGGGCTGCCTGCACCGCGTTCGACAGCACGCTCAGCAGCACGTGCTCTACCGCGCCGCCCGCCCCCAGCACCGTCGAACGACTCTCGCACGACGACTCGAACACCACATCGGCGGCCAGCCGCGCCCGCTGCGCCCGCGCCACCCGCTCGAGCAGGTCGCGCGCGGCGTGCTCGGCATGGCTCTCCATCATGCCACCGCGGCCAAAGGCCATCAGGTGGCGGACCACCCCTGCCGCGCGCTCACACGACTCGATGGCATCCGACACCACCTCCGCCATGTCGTGCTCGGCGACCTCGGCCAGCATCCGCAGGCACGGGTCGACCACCATGAGCATGTTGTTGACGTGGTGGGCGACCCCGGTGGTGAGGTGGGCGACGGACTCGAGGCGGCGGGCCTCTCCGAGCTCGGCCTGCAGTTGGTACTGCTCCGACACGTCGAGCACGCCACCGACCCACTCGGCGGGCTGCCCGTCAGGGCCGGCGTAGACGGTGGAGATCGACATCACCCACAGCGTCGCGCCGTCGCTGCGACGCACGATGCGCGACACCGAGGGGCTCACCGGCCCGGGCTCAGGAAACTGAACGCCCCCTGCCCGCACCCGCGCTCGGTCTTCGGGGTGGGTCATGTGGTCGACCCACTCCTCGAGGGTCAACGGGCGCGGCTCTCCGGTGATCTCGTGCATGCGAGCGTCCCAGGTGACCTCGCCGGTCGCGGCCGTCCAGCGCCACAGCCCCATCCGTGACGCGCGCAGCGCCACCTCCAGCGACTGGACGGTGACGCCGTGCTCGCCGAACT